>DLMJ01000024.1:0-18571 GCA_002479255.1 Candidatus Binatus soli
CGAGGCCCGAGACTGGTTCAAGTTTTTCAAGTGCTCCGAGATCGATCCGACCTGCATCCCGGGCGCGGTGATCAACCGCGAGCGCAGCGCGGGCTTCCGCAGAATATTCCTTTACAAGCTGCTTCATTATCCGCTGCAGACCGTGCGGCTCCTGCGCCGCTTCACGCGCTTCATGGCGATGCGCGACGTGGCTTACCTGATTCTCAAGCCCTTCCTCGGCAAGCCGCGCGGGCCCACGGCGGCTGAGACCCTTTCGCGCACCGTCGAGCATGCGGAGCTTAAGGACTCGGCCGCGGCCCTGACACAAGTCACCGACGCGATGTTCGAGCAGGCGATTGCCGAGTCCCAGGCCGAACGGGCCCTAACTCAGCCCGGATCATGAAGTCCGCAGAAATCGCGGGCGCGCAAGCGGCCCGATGACCGTGCTGGTTTTGGGCGCGCTGATACCCTTATAATAAACTGATTATTCAGCCGAATGGCGGTATTATGCTCCATCAGGTGAGTGGCGCAGGCGGGTTGGGCGTGGTGGAACTGGTGCTGGGCACGGGCCCGGTGGTGGCAGCCGTGTTGTGGGTGCTGGTGGCGTTTTCGGTCGGCAGTTGGGGTATCATCCTTTACAAACTGATTCAGATTTCGCGGGCGCGGGGCCAGTCCGAACGCTTCATCGCGATCTTCTGGGAATCGAAGAACCTCGCTGCGATTCACACCGCGAGCGTCGGCCTCAAGCGCAGCCCGGTCGCGCAGGTTTTCCGCGCCGGCTACCAGGAGCTCCTGCAACTCACCCGCGCCAAGCGCCAGGCGGTCGGAGCGGAAAGCGGCTTCTCGACCGATCTCGGCGGAATCGCAAACGTGATGCGCGCGATGAAGCGCCAGGAAAACGTCGAGCTGACCAAGCTCGAGTCCGGCATCACCTTCCTCGCCACGACCGGTTCGACGTGCCCGTTTATCGGACTGTTCGGCACGGTGTGGGGAATAATGACGGCGTTCCTGGGCCTGTCGGCGTCTCATACGTCGAGCATCCAGGCAGTCGCGCCCGGAATCGCCGAGGCGCTGATCACGACTGCGGTCGGCCTGGTCGCGGCGATCCCGGCGCAGATGTTCTACAACTACTTCATCGCGCGGGTGCGAGTGCTGGCGACCGAGATGGATAATTTCACGTCCGAATTTTTGAACATCGCCGAGCGTCATTTCCTTTCGTAGGCAGCATCGCAATGGCATTCGATTCAGGACAGCGCGGGCAGATGGTTTCCCAGATCAACGTCACGCCGCTGGTGGACGTGATGCTGGTGCTGCTGGTCATCTTCATGGTGACGGCGCCGATTATTCAGCAGGGCGTCGAGGTCACGCTGCCCAGCGTCAAGGCCGAGGCGCTGCCCGGCAAGGAAGAGCAGTTCGTCGTGTCGATCACACGCGACAGCCAGATTTATCTCAATGACGCAAAGCTCTCGGCGGATGACTTGACCGGCAAGCTGAAGGCGATTGCGCAGGAGCGTCCCGACCGCCAGGTTTTCATCCGCGCCGACGACCAAGTGCCATACGGCGAGGTGATCCGCACGATGGCGGCGATTAAGGCCGCTGGAATCGAAAACGTCGGGATGGTGACGGAGATGCCGGCGGCGAACGGGCCCGACGCGGGCGCGAAGTGAGCGCTGAGCGTGGCATCGCGGGACCATAACGGTGACGAGCAGCCGTCGCGAATCGGATATTTCGCGGCGGTCTTCGTCTCCGCGCTCGGGCACGCTGCGCTGTTCGCGACGGTGTTCTTTATCGCGCCGCGCTTTTTGCATCCCGAAGAAGCCGCGCCGCCCGCATACACGGTGAAAATCGTCGATAACATTCCAGCCGGCGACCTCGGAACGCATCTGCCGCGCATCAATCGGCACCCGGCGGATGAAGCGAAGGAGGCGGCGCCCAAGCCCGAAGAATCGAAGGTCAAGACCGAGCCGCCCAAAACAGAACTCGCGCTTAACGACGACAAGAACGCGCTCAAGATAAATGCGAAGGCGACCGACCCTCCAACCGCGACTCCCACGCCAGAGCCAACTATCGAGCCGACCATCGCGCCAACAATAGAAGCCACGGCAGCACCGACGCCTGAGCCAACGCCACAGCCTACTCAGGAGCCGACGAAGCACGCGAAGCCGAAGGCCACGCCCGGCAAGGCGTCGCGCAATGCGCCCAAGTCCGAATCGACGGCGGCAAAGGCAAAGATCGCGGCGACGCCGAGCGTCGAGCAGCGGCTCGCGATGCTGAGACGCGGGTTGCTCGCGGAGCACGTCAAGGAGCTGGCGAAGAACCCGCCTGAAGATGAAGATGACGACGATTCCGCGGACGACAGCGCTGCCAGCGGTCCGGCAGGGGGAGGACCCGTCGTCGCAAGTAACGCGAGTGAAGGAGCGGGCTACGGAGTCGGCGCCGGCAAGGGCAGCGTCGGGATTCTACAGGACCCGGAATTTATCCTGTACTATAAGACCGTGCAGGAACAGATTAAGAAGTCGTGGACGTTTACCGGCGGATCGAACGATCTGACCGCGACCGTCAATTTCGCGATCGGCCCCGACGGTGCGCTGACCGCCGTGAAGATTGGCACGAGTTCGAACGACTCGGCGTTCGATGATTCCGTGATTCGCGCGATTCGCCGGGCAGCGCCGTTTCCCGCGCCGCCGGAAAAGTTTCGCGACCAGTTTTCTTCCGGGATCAAAGCCTTGTTTCAGCTCGGCGAACTCAAGTCCTGAGGTTGCGATGCGGCAGGAGGTGCGGATGAACTTTTTCAGTGTTTGTTTTTTCAGTGTTAGAACATGAAGCGGGGGATTCAAGTTTGCGCGATCGCGTGCGCGATTGTTGTGGCGTCGATGACAGGCCGGGCCGTCGCGCAGCCCGCTGGTGGAGGGCCGATCACAATCACGATCGCGGGACCCGGCTCACAGCTCTCGACGATCGCGGTGTCGGGGCTCAAAAATCTCGGCGGCGACGACAACCATCGCGTTGGCAGCGCGTTTGTCGGCACGCTTCGGCGCGACCTCGAGCTTTCGGGCTATTTCAGAATTATCGATCCGCACGCGTACATCGAGGATCCGCAATCGTCGGGCTTCGAGCTCGGCCAGTTTAATTTCGCCGATTGGCGATCGATCAACGCCGACTTTGTCGTCAAGGGTTCGGTCTCCGCCAGCGGCCCGGACGTGAAGCTGACGGCCTTTCTATATGACGTGGCGCAGCAGCGGCGCATGATGGGCAAGAATTACAGCGGCGACGCGGGTGACGTGCCGCGGATGGCGCGCCGATTTGCCGACGCGATCCTTGAAGCTGCGACCGGGCAGCGCGGTCCGTTCGATTCCAGGCTCGCACTCGTCTCGACGCGCGGCGGTCGTTTCAAGGAAGTCTATACGCAGTCGATAGACGGCCAGGACGTGTTCAAGCTGACCGGCAATCCGACGATCAATCTGTTCCCGAGTTTCGATCGCAGCGCGCGCTACGTGCTGTATCTCTCGTACAAGAGCATGGCGCCGGCGCTTTATCTGGCCGACCTCAAGGAGCAGCGCGAAGCCAAGCTCGACAGCCCGCACGGCCGCGTGATCGGCGGAACGATCTCGCCCGACGGCGAGCGCATCGCCGCCGCGATCGAGCGTGACGGCGCCACCAATCTGTATCTGATCACGCGCGAGGGCGCCGAAATTCGCCAGCTCACTGACACCAACGGAATCAACGTCAGTCCCGCGATTTCACCCGACGGCGCCACGCTTGCGTTCACGTCGGATCGCTCGGGCTCGCCGCAAATTTACGTCATGAGTCTGGCGGGCGGTGCGCCGAAACGATTGACCTATAGCGGCGATTACAACACCACGCCCGCGTTTTCGCCCAAGGGCGACAAGCTCGCGTATCAGAGCCGCAACAACGGACGTTTCGACATTTGGACGATTCCGGTCGGCGGCGGCGAACCTGTGCAAGTGACGGATGGCAACGGCTCCAACGAGTATCCGAGCTGGTCGCCCGACGGACGCTATCTCGCGTTCAGCTCGACGCGCGGCCACAACTCGCGAATCTATATAATGATGGTCGGCAACCGGAAAATTATTTCCGCTTTGACGGAGGGTGATGGTAATGATTCCTGTCCAGCGTGGTCGGGGTGGTTGGGTGAGTAGTCATTCGACATTGGCCAAGGCGATGGCGATTGTGAGTGTTGGGGTGATGCTGGCGATTGCAGGATGCTCATCGAAGAAGCCGGCGCCGATAAATGGCGGCGAAAACAATCCCGGCGGAAGTCAACTTGGTGAAAATGGGGTTGGCAAGGGCGGCGGCAACTCGCTCGAGGACTGGAAGAACGGAAAATTCGGCGCGCAAGGTCCGCTCAGCGACATTCACTTCGCGTACAACGAGTACACGATTCAAGAGCAGGACGGCTCCGTGCTGAAATCCAATGCGAGCTGGCTGCAAGCGCATCCGCAGACGCGGGTCCAAGTCGAGGGTCATTGCGATGAGCGCGGCTCCGAGGAATACAATATCGCGCTGGGCGCCAAGCGCGCGCAGGCCGCCAAGGATTACCTGGTGACACTCGGAATCGGCGGCAGCCGAATCTCGACAATCAGCTACGGCAAGGAGCTTCCGCTCTGCACCGAGCACGACGAGAGCTGCTGGTCGCAGAACCGGCGCGATCACTTTGCGGTAAGTGAAAACAAGGAATAAGAGCGTGCGAAAAACGAACTGGCCGATCGGCGCCGTCGCCGTCTTTGCCGCGGCATTCGCGCTGGCGGGATGCGCCGACCAAGGCGACCTGCAGCAGCTCAATCAAAACGAGTTCACGCTGCGCGGGATGATCGCGAGCGACCGCCAGCAAATCAACTCCCTGAAGCAGCAGATTCAACGTCAGAACGATCAGATCGAGGAGCTACAGCACAGCGCCGCCGGCGCGGGCGCCGCGGGCGCGGGCGGCGGCACGACGTTGTCGATGAACGATCGAGTCGCGAGCCTCGAGGCCGAAGTGAGAGCATTGCAGGCCGGGATGGCGGCGGCGCCCGGCGCGATTCCTCCTCCCGGCGCGCCCGCAGACTCCGTCGGCGCGGCGCCCGGGCCGGGAATGGCGTCGGCAGAGGGACCGTCAGGGGGTCCGGCGCCGCCCGCCGCGCCCGCCGAGATCGCTCCAACCTGGCCGAGCGAACTCGATCAGGAAATTGCCGACGCCAAGACTTCGAACGAGCCGGGCGTGAAGATCTATCGCGAAGGCCTCGACGCGATGAAGGCCGCCAAGTATCCGCTCGCGGTTGCCAGGTTCACCAAGCTGCAGCATGCGTACCCGAAATCCGCGCTGAGCGAGCCCGCCGAATACTTCGCCGCCAACGCGTTGTTTGAAACCGGCGGTTACGACCAGGCGATTTTGCAATTCAACGATCTCGTGATGCGCTTTCCCAAGGGCAAATACGCCGGCGCTGCCTTGCTGCGCGAGGCGCAGGCATTTGTGAAGCTCAACGATCGAATCGACGCGCGCCTGACACTGCAGAAGCTGGTCGCCGATCACGCGGGAACTCCGGAAGCGGAGGCCGCGAACACGATGATGAAAGACCTCGCGAGCGATTAAAGGATCGCCTTCGCGCACGATTGAATGGAAATAATCCGCGACTTGGAAGCGCTCGCGCGCCATCCCTACCCGGTCACCGCGATCGGTAATTTCGACGGCGTTCACCTCGGACATCGCGCGATCTTGAAGGCCGCGATCGATCACGCTCGGACGGCCGGCGGCACCGCGTTCGCGCTCACCTTCGATCCGCTGCCCGCCAAACTGCTCGCTCCGGCCCGCGCTCCGCGGTTGATTCTGGCCCCCGATGACAAACTCGAACTGCTGCGGCTGTCGGGCATCGACGGCGCGATCGTGCTCAACTTCACGCTCGAACTGAGCCTGCTCTCGCCGCGCGATTTCGTGCGCGACTGCTTGCGCGGAAAGATCGGCGTGCGCGAAGTGGTCGTCGGGCACAGCGTAAGCTTCGGCCACAATCGCGCCGGCAACGCGGCCATGATGGTCGAACTCGGCCGCGAATTCGGTTTCGATACGGACGTGGTCGGGCCGGTCAAAATCGGCGGCATCAAAGTCAGTTCAACCAGGGTACGCGAGTTGATCGGCGCCGGCGACCTGCGTGGCGCCGCCAGGCTGCTGGGCCGTTACCACTTTCTAAGCGGCCCGGTCGTGCGCGGGCGCGGGCGCGGACGGACGATCGGATACCCGACTGCGAATCTCGACTGCCAAACGGAATGCATTCCGCCCGACGGTGTTTACGCCGCGCGCGTCATCCTCGGCGATGGCGCCTACCCGTCGATCGCCAACATCGGGATGCGTCCGACATTTTCGGAGAGCACGCGATCGATCGAGGCGCATATCTTCGATTTCACGCGCGACATCTACGGGACGCGAATCAAGCTCGAGCTGATCGAACGAATCCGCCCCGAGCGCAAGTTCGACAACGCCGATGCGCTCAAGGCGCAGATCGCTCTCGACCTGAGCAAGGCCCGCGAGATCCTTTCCGCGGCCTAGTCGCGCGCCCCGGCCATCAGCAGGCCCAGCCGTTCGGGATCGCGCTCGCCGGGATTCGTCTCACGGATTTTTCCGCGGCTGATAATCAGCAGCCGCCCGCATATCGCAAGCAACTCGTCAAGGTCGCTCGAAATCAGAATCACCGCGCCCCCGCCGGCAGCGAAAGCGAAGTCGAGAATCGTGCGATGGACTTCGGCGGTTGCGGCCAGGTCGAGGCCGCGGCAGATATTGTGCGCGACGATGACTCGCGGCCGCGACGCGATCGCACGCGCTACTTCCAGGCGCTGCCGGTTGCCACCCGAAAGCGCGCTGGCGAAGGTTTCAGGACCGGGCGCGCGAATTCGAAATCGGTCGATGAGTTCGCGGCAAAGATCGATTGCGCGCGAAGTGTTCAACCATCCGTGCGATGTCACCCGCTCCCGGAGCGGACGCGCGAGAATCAGGTTTTCCCACAGCCGCATATCGAGGATGAGTCCGTCGAGGTCGCGATTTTGCGGTATCACCGCCATCGCGCCGCCTGACGGCCCCTCATGCAGATTTATTTTCCCACTGCTCGAATGGCGTGCGCCCGCGAGCAATTCGACGAGTTCGGTCTGGCCGTTGCCGTCAACGCCGGCGATTCCCACGATCTCGCCGGCGGCGACGCTAAACGAAAGCCGGTCGAGAATCCGGCGACCGCTATGATCGTCGAGGGTCAGGTTTTCGATTTGGAGCACGGGATCGCCCGCATGCGACGGCGTCGCGGACGCGGCAGGCTGAGTCTCGATTTCGCCAATCATCAGGCCGGCCAGTTTCTCCTCGCTGGTCTGGGCCGGAGTCGTGCGGGCGACCACGCGGCCGCGGCGCAGCACGGTGATCCGATCGGCGACTGCGATCGCCTCGGCAAGCTTGTGCGTAATCAGCACCACGATTCGGCCCTCGCCGCGCAGATTGCGCAGCAAGTCCAGGAATGCGGTCAGTTCCGAAGGTGCGAGTACGCTGGTCGGTTCATCGAGAATCAGGACCCGCGGGTTGAAGCTGAGCGCGCGCAGCACTTCGAGCCGAACGCGCTCGGCAACTGAACGATTCTCGACGGTGGCGGCGGCCGGCGGCATTTCGAACCCGAGTTTCGCGGCGAGCGAGCGCGCACGCATCGCGATAGCATCGAGATCGAGCGCGCCGGCGTTGGTGTCGAAGCCGCCCAACGCGAGATTTTCCTCCCACGTCATCCGCTCGAACAGCATCGGGCTCTGATGCACCGCCGCAATTCCGGCCGCCAGCGCCGCGCGCGGTGAGCCTGCCTGCAGCGGCCGTCCATCGAGGATGGCTTCGCCATGGTCGGCGGCGAGCGAGCCGGCCAGCACGTTCATCAAGGTGGTCTTGCCGGCGCCGTTTTCGCCGACCAGCGCGTGAATCTCGCCGGGCAGCGCTTCGAAATCGACAGCGTCGAGCGCGAGCGTACGGCCGAAGCGCTTGGTTATGGCGTTGGCGCGGAGCAACTAGGCGGCGCTCACGCCGTAATGGATGCGCACATATTCGAGCGCGGCTTCGCGGGTTTCGAGCGCGCCGTCGAGTTGATGGTCCTCGACGTCCTTCAAAATTTCCTTGAAGCGCGGCCCGGGCGTAAATCCCAACTGCTTCAGGTCCTCGCCGCCGATTAAACGCGGCGGACGAATCTCGGCTGCGGTCATCGTCGTCATCGCGCGGCGGCAAAAGTGCCAGAAGCCCAGGTGCGAGCTCGACGCCATCGCGTCCATAAACGCGACTTCCATCAATTCGTCAAACCCGTCTTCCGCGAGCATTCTCTTCAACGTCGCCGGGCGCATCCGCGGCGCCATGCAGAGCTTCAGATGATTCTTCACCAGGTACGCGACCCGCTCCTGGACCGCGCGCGAGCGCTTCAGCCGCGCCATGATTTCCGCCGCCTTCACGGCGCCATCCTCGGTGTGCCCGTAGAAGGTGACCTTGTCGCCGGCGACCGCACGGCATTGCGGCTTGGCGATGTCGTGCAGCAGGATTCCGAACGCAACGGTCTCGCTGCATCCGGCGGGAAGCATCGCGACGCCGATCCGCGTATGGGTGTACACGTCGCCCTCGGGATGGAAATTTTCGGGCTGCGCGCATCCGGGCATCAGGACGACTTCGGGCAGGATCAATTGCATCAGGCCGCTGTCCATCATCAGATCCATCGCGCGCGCGGCGGCGCCCTCGGTCATCATCATCACGATTTCTTCGCCGATTCGTTCGGCCGCAATCGAAATAATCGTCGGCGCGGCGCGTTTCATCGCGGCCCAGGTCGCAGGATCGATCGTGAAGTTGAGCCGCGCGGCGAAGCGGGCGGCGCGCAGGATGCGCAAATGATCCTCGTCGAACCGGTCGTACGGATTTCCGATCGCGCGGATGATTCCGGCGCGCAGATCGCGCATCCCGCCGACCAAATCGATCAGGCGGTCGGCGATCGGATCGTAAAACATCCCGCCGATGGTGAAGTCGCGGCGGATCGCGTCTTCCTCGATCGCGCCGAAGCGCACGGACGAGGGCCGGCGTCCGTCAGCATATTCGGCATCGGCGCGGAACGTCGCGACCTCGAACAGGTCCTCGTCGATCAGCACGCCGATTACGCCGAACCTCGCCCCGACCGCCACGGTGCGGTCGAACAGTTTCTGCACAACCTGGGGACGCGCGTCGGTGGCGACGTCGTAATCCTTGGGCTCGACGCCGAGGATTCGATCGCGCACACATCCGCCGGCGAAGACGGCGCGAAAGCCGGAATCGACGAGACGGCGAACGATATAGAGCGCCTTTTGCTCTTTGTCGCTCATGGGCGACTCTCCAACCGCGCATTTTATAGCGGCGCGATTGGGAGGCGCCATACGGGGGGAGCGGCTAAATGGATGAGTTCGTCAGGATGCGTACTTCGCCGATTTTTTCTTCGGGGCGAACTGCGTGCGCGCCAGGCGTTCAGGCTGCTTCCTTGCCGCTGCCCGAGTATTCCTTTTTATAGACGCGCAGCAGAGTCGCAAACACCGACATAATCGCGGGGCCCAGGAACAGGCCAAGCGGTCCGTACGCTTCGAGCCCGCCGAGAATCCCGAGAAACAGCGCCATAGTGGGCAGGCCCGTGCCGTGCTTCATCGCCAGCGGCTTGATGAAATTGTCGATGACCGCGAGCGCGATCGAACACCAGATGACCAGGCCGACCGCCGGCGACCAGCCCGACGCAAAGCCCAGGTAGAGCGTCGCGGGAATCCATACCAGTGCAGTGCCGCCGATTGGCATCAGTCCCGCGGCGGACGATGCAATCGCCAGGAACAGCCAGTACGGCACTCCGAAGATCAGCATGCCCAGGCCGATCGTCACGCCCTGCAGCACGGCGCACAGCATCAGGCCGCGCATCACCGACGAAAGCGTCGTGCGCAGCGTATCGAAAATCGCCTTCTTATCATCTTCATGCAGCGGGGTCAGGTCGCGCAGGCTGCGGTAGTAGTAGTCGCCGTCGCGCAGCATGTAGAAGAACGCGAGCAGCGAGATTCCGAAGTCGACAATGAACGAGACGACGTTTTTCGCGGCGTTGGTCGCGTTCCTGGCCACGTAATCGCTGGTCATCTGCGCGGCTTGCAGCGTGAGCTTGGGCAGCTCCTCGTCGAGCTTGTAACCGCGTTCCCCCATCCGTTTGCCGACCCATGCGCCGAATTCGGTGTTAACCGCCCAGTCGTGCAGCTTCGTCACGCCCCCGCTATTCACCATTTCCGTGGCCTGCGCATAAAGCGCCTGCGCCTCAAGCACGAGACGGCCCGAGGCCCAAATTGCCGGCAGAACGACGCCAAGCCCGATGACGACGCTGATGATCGCCGACGACAGCGATCGCCGCTTGACGTACTTTTCGACTTCGATCAGCGCGGGATGCGCCATGAATGCGAGCAGGATTCCCCACGCCAATGGCGTCAGGAACGGCAGCATCAGTTCGTACAGCTCGTAGGCCATCACGGCCAGAAAGCCGAAGAAGAAGAGCTGCACTATGCGCTCGCGATCCATTTTCTTAAGCCGTGACGTCCCTCCGTGCGCGCGCGGTACTTGGCGCGCAAGCTTAGCAGATGCCCCCACTACGGTCGCCTGCCGGCCCACGGTGAATCGGGCCGCGCGATGCTTCGGTTGCCCGCGCGCCCAATATCGGTTACCGTTTGCGTTTGCTTGAAGTATCCAGTCAATACCCCTCGCCCGTGAAGGCACGTAGCTCAGTGGGAGAGCGCTTCCTTGACACGGAAGAGGTCGGCGGTTCAATCCCGCCCGTGCCTACCAGGTCCGTGCCCACAGCCACGCGCGCGAATTTCGCCCCGCCAGTTCATTTCATATGCGCCTGAAGTTCGCTCTTTATCCTGCCATGATTAGAATCTTCGCTTGATGAGTTCCAAAATAACTGTAACGTTGAACGGCGAATCGCGCGTCGTGCCGGTTGGCACTATCGTTCGCGACGTACTGAACGGGATCCCAAGCCGCGATCTGGTGGCCGCGCGCGTCAACGGCAAGGTCGTCGATCTCACGCGCAAGCTTGAACACGACGCCTCCGTCGAGCCGGTGCTGGCCGACTCGCCCGAGGGTCTCGAGGTAATCCGTCATTCAACGGCGCATCTGATGGCGATGGCGGTGCAATCGCTCTATCCCGGCACACAGGTGACGATCGGCCCGGTTATCGAGGACGGCTTTTTCTATGACTTCGCGCCCGCCACGCCGTTCACACTCGAGGATTTGCCGAAGATCGAAGCCAAGATGCGCGAGCTGGTGAAGGCCGACCACAAGATCCAGCGGACTGAAGTGTCGCGCGAGGACGCTATTCGCAAATTCGCCGCGATGGGCGAGAAATACAAAGTCGAGATAATCCAGGGCATCCCGGACGATCACGTGTCGATCTACAGCCAGGGCGACTGGATGGATCTCTGCCGCGGACCGCACGTCCCCTCGACCCGCTATCTCAAGGCATTCAAGCTCACCAGCGTCGCCGGCGCGTATTGGCGCGGCGACGAGCACAACGCGATGCTGTCGCGCATCTACGGCACCGCGTTCGCCGGCAAGGAGGCGCTCGAGGAGCATCTGAAACTCGTCGAGCTCGCCCGCCAGCGCGACCATCGCAAGCTGGGCCGCGAGATGGGCCTCTATATCTTCGATCCAATCTCGCCGGGCTCGCCGTTCTACCTGCCCAAGGGCGTCATCATCTTCAACGCGCTCGTCGACTACATGCGGCGACTGTACCGGCGCTACGGCTACGACGAGGTCGTCACGCCGCTGATTTTCAAGAACGAGCTTTTCAAGACCTCGGGGCATTGGGAAAATTTCCGCGAGAATATGTTCCTCTCGCCGGATCCCGACAGTGAGACGCATACTATCGATACCGGCCCCGACGGATGGCATCACGGCTATGGGCTCAAGCCCATGAATTGCCCCGGCCATACCTTCGTGTACCGCGCCGAGAAGCGCTCGTACCGCGATCTTCCGCTGCGCTTGGCGGAGTTCAGCCGGCTGCATCGCGCCGAACGCTCGGGCACGCTGCACGGCCTGATGCGGGTGCGCGCGATGTCGCAAGACGACGCGCACATCTTCTGCAGGGAAGATCAGATCGAGGACGAAATCACACTGAATCTCCAAATGGTTCGCGACGTTTACGGTGCGCTGGGTTTCGAACGCGTCGAGTTCAAGCTCGCGACGATGCCGGAGCAGCATCTCGGCACTGAAGAGCAATGGCGTATGGCCGAGGCAAAGCTCGGCAACGCAATGAAGCGCAACGAAATCGCGTACGAGATAAACCCGAAGGAAGGCGCCTTCTACGGCCCCAAGATCGAGATTTACGTATCCGACGCGCTCAAGCGCAAGTGGCAGGTCGCGACGATACAGCTCGATCCCAACATGCCCGAGCGCTTCGACCTGACGTACACCAACAGCGCCGGCGCCGAAGAACGTCCCGTCATGATTCATCGCGCGATCCTGGGCTCGCTCGAACGCTTCATAGGCGTGCTGATCGAACATACCGGCGGCGTGCTGCCCTTGTGGCTCGCGCCAGAGCAGGTGCGGGTGCTGTCGCTTAGCGAAAAGGTCGAGACCTACGCCAACGAAGCCACCGACCTGCTCAAGCGCGAGGGATTCCGCGCCCATGCCGACATCCGCAACGAGAAGCTCGGTTTCAAGGTTCGTGAAGCCGAACTCGCCAAGGTGCCGTATATGATCGTGGTCGGCGAGCGCGAGGCCGCCGATCGATCGGTATCGCTCCGGCTGCTGCGCGGCGCGAAGAGCAATGCGATGCCGCTTGCGGCGCTTGTCGAGCTATTAAAGAAGGAGCCAATCCCGGCTTAGGAAGTTCATCCGGCCACCGAGCCGGAGGAGGTGCTTTATCCGAAGAGATTTCAGAACCCCGCCCTCAAGGGAGCCCGCGATTCGCGTCAATAACCTGATTCGCGCTCAAGAAGTTCGTGTAATCGACGCCGACGGCAGCCAGATCGGAATCCTGCCCCTGCGCGAGGCGATCAAAGTGGCGGAGAGCCGCGGCTTGGATTTGGTCGAGGTCTCATCGACGGCGACGCCCCCGGTATGCCGTGTCACCGACTTCGACAAGTACCGGTACTCGCAGAAGAAAAAGTCGCACGACTCCAAGAAGCACACCATCAGCATGATCAAGGAAGTGAAGATGGGGTCGGCGACCGGGAAGCATGATGTGGACTTCAAAGTTAACCACATCAAGCGCTTTATCGGTGAAGGTCATCGTGTTAAGCTCACGGTTTCGTTCCGCGGCCGCGCGATTACCCATCCGGAACTCGGACGGGCGCTGATCGAGAGAATCATCGCGCAGGTTACGGACATCGCGCAGGCCGAAGGTACGCCCCGGATGGAAGGACGTAACATGTCCGTGCTGCTGACGCCGCGATAGGCCGGAAAAGGAAATTACAGGGAACAAGCAAAGCGACCATCGTATGCCGAAAATCAGGACCAGCCGTACCGCCGCCAAGCGTTTTTCCGTGACCAAGAGCGGCAAGGTCAAGTTCAAACACGCGTATGCCCGCCATATGTTCTCGGCCAAAAATCCGAAACAGAAAGCGCGGCTCCGCAGGACCGGTATCTTGGGCAAGGCCGACGCCGAAAAAGTTAAGATAATGATGCCGTACGCGTGAGTGCGGCCAACTAAAAATTAACTCACCGGATATCTACCAAGGAAGGATTTCACTACTCCGATGCCTCGCGCCAAAGGCGGACCCAAGACGCGCCGCCGTCATAAGCGTCAACTCAAGCTCGCCTCCGGTTTCGTCGGTGGGCGCAAACTCTACCGCCAGGCCCGCTCGACGCTCGAAAAGGGCCTCACCTACGCCTATCGCGATCGCAAGCAGAAAAAGCGTGACTACCGCACGCTCTGGATTGCGCGTATCAACGCGCTCGCGCGCGAAAGCGGAATCTCGTACAGCTGCCTGATGAACGGGCTCAAGAAGGCGGGCGTCGAGGTCGATCGCAAGATGCTCGCCAAGCTCGCGCAGGAGCGCGACGGATTGTTTACCGAGCTGGTGCGCACCGCGAAGAGCGCGCTCGGCTTGCAAGCAGCATAGAGCCGCGCCGTTCCAAGCGCCGCGCACCAGGAACCATGTGGGTCATTCGCCCACGTGGTTTTTTGTTTTTGGTTTTTCGTTGCTGCAACATTGCACGACGGATGAATGGCGAGACTGAGCTGGATGTGGGGAAGACCACGATGAGAGAACAACTCGAAGAAATCAGGCGCCGCGCGATCGCGGAACTCGCCGACGACGCCGGCGAAGCGCAAATCGACGCGGTTCGCGTGCGCGTGCTCGGCCGCTCGGGTGAGCTTACGGAAATCATGCGCGGGATGCGCGAGGTCCCCAATGCGGAGCGGCCCGCCATCGGCCAACTCATCAATCAGATCAAGCGCGAACTCGAAGCGCGCATCGAGACTCTGAGCGAGAAACTCAAAGCCGCGGCGCTGACCAAATCGCTTAATGAAAAACGCCTCGACGTGACGCTGCCCGGCATGCGCATCACGCGCGGCCACATCCATCCAATCACCGACATTCTCGAAAAAATGCTCCAAATTTTCGAGTCCATGGGCTTCGAAGTCGCGATGACCCAGGATATCGAGGATGACTTTCACAACTTCGCGGCGCTCAATTTCCCGCCGCATCATCCCGCGCGCGATATGCAAGACACCTTCTACCTCGAAGGCGGGATGCTGCTGCGAACGCATACCTCCAACGGCCAGATCCGCGTGATGGAGAAACGCCGGCCTCCGTTGGCCGTCGTTTGTCCCGGGCGATGCTATCGACGCGACGACCTGACCGTGCGCAGCTCGCCGATGTTCACGCAGATCGAGGGTTTCATGGTCGATAAACGCGGGCGCATCACGATGGCGCATCTCAAGGGCGTGCTGACCGAATTCGCGCGCGCGTTTTTCGGCACGACTGCGGTCCGTTTTCGCGCCAGCTATTTTCCATTCACCGAGCCGAGCGCCGAACTCGACATGCATTGCATTCTCTGCGACGGCGCCGGATGCCCGGTCTGCAAGCATTCCGGATGGACTGAAGTGCTCGGCTGCGGAATGATCCACCCCAACGTGATGCGCGCGGTCGAGTACGATCCCGGCGAGTACCAGGGCTTCGCCTTCGGCATGGGCGTCGAGCGCACGGGTCTATTGAAGCTCGGCGTTGACGACCTGCGTCTGTTTTTCGAGAACGACCTTCGCTTTTTGAGCCAGTTCCCGGTGCTCAGCGGAGGTGTGCGATGAAGCTTCCGCTCAGTTGGCTCAGAGACTTCGTCAGCATCGACGCGCCGGTCGAGGAAATCTCGCGGCGCCTCAGTTACGCGGGATTAGTTGTCGAGAATGTCGAAAAACTCACGCCCGGATTCGCACGCGTGTTCGCCGCCAGGGTGCTCCACGTCGAAAAGCATCCCAACGCGGACCGGCTGAATCTTTGCGACGTGGACGCGGGTCAAAAAGGCCAATTCAAAGTCGTGTGCGGCGCGACCAACGTGAAGGCCGGCATGGTGGCGCCGCTCGCTCTGGTTGGCGCGCAGCTTGGCAAGCAACCGCCGCTGGAGGCAGCCGTCATTCGCGGTGTGCGTTCCGAGGGCATGCTCTGCTCAGAGCGCGAGCTCGGCCTGTCGCAGGATCAGGCTGGAATCCTTGCGCTCGGCGCGGATGCGCCGCTGGGCGGCGACGTGGCTGCGTATTTGCACCTCGACGACACCGTGCTCGATGTCGAAGTCACGCCGAATCGAGGCGATTGCCTGTCGGTTCTCGGCCTGGCGCGCGAGGTCGCCGCATTGTTCGCCGCCAGACTGCGCGCGCCCAGGCTCCGCGCGGCGCATTCGGCTGGCTCGCCCGACGGAGCGCGCTTTTCGCTTTCGGTTTCGATCGATGCGCCCGATCTATGCCCGCGCTACGCCGCGCTCGCGATGACCGGAATCAAGATCGGTCCTTCGCCGGCCTGGCTCAAGCGCCGGCTGGAACTATGCGGGATGCGCGCGCTTAACAACGTCGTCGATGCGACCAACTACGTGATGCTCGAACTCGGCCAGCCCTTGCACGCGTTCGACTTCGGGAAAATCGCCGGCGGGCGGATTATTGTCCGCCGCGCCGGCGATACGCGCGAGTTCGTCACGCTCGACAACATCCCGCGCGCGCTCGATTCAAACGATCTGCTGATCGCCGACAGCGACAAGCCGCTCGCAATCGCGGGCGTGATGGGCGGCCTCAACTCCGAGGTCGGCGATTCGACCGGGACTATTTTGCTCGAGAGCGCGTACTTCGAGCCGATGACCATAGCGCGCACGGCGCGGCGCCTGGGTTTGCGTAGCGAGGCAAGTTACCGCTTCGAGCGCGGCATCGATCGAGCGGGACAAGTCGGCGCGCTGATTCGCGCCGCCGAATTGATCCGCAGGATCGCGCGCGGACGCGAGGCGTCGCCGATCGCCGACTTCGAGCCGCGCAAAGCCGAGCCGCGCGAGATTGCGCTCGACCTCGGCGCGATGGAGTCGTTGCTTGGCGCCGCGATACCGCCGGCCGTCGCCAGGAGCCGTCTCAAATCGCTCGGCGCGCAAGTGAGCACGCGCGCCAAGGGTATCCTCGCGGTCGTGCCTCCATCGTTCCGCTCCGATCTGGTCGAGCAGGCCGATCTGATCGAGGAAGTCGCGCGGCTCGGCGGTCTCGAGGACATTCCGGCCCTGCTGCCTGAACGCGTCACTGCGCTGGCTCCCGTCAATCGCGAGCGCGAGTTCTTGACGGGCACGCGCGAGGTGATGCTGGGATGCGGCCTGACCGAGGCCGCCACCATCGCGTTCATCGCGCCCGCCGACAACGCGCGCTTTTCGGGGATTCAAGCCGCGACGCGGCCGATCAAAGTAACCAACCCGCTGTCTGCGGAGCTCAGCGAGCTGCGCGTGAGCCTGATGCCGGGCCTCGTCACCTCGCTCAGGTTCAATTTGAACCGCGAGGCCCGCGCCTTTCACGCGTTCGAAATCGGCAAGACCTTCCGCATGCACGGCGACGTCGCGACCGAGCGCCATCATCTCGCCGCCGTCAGCTACGGAGCTTACGCGCTCTCTGCAATCGGCGAGCACAGCGTCACGGCGGGATTTTTTTCGATCAAGGGAATCCTCGAGACGTACCTGGAAGCGATTGGAATTTCGCCGCGGGTGGCGTACAAAACTCTCGACAGCGCCGATGCGCCATTCCTCCATCCCGGCCGCAGCGCTATCGTTACGCTCGACGACGTGGCGATCGGTTTGATTGGTGAGTTGCATCCGGCGGAAGCGATGCGCCTTGATCTGAACGATCCCTGCGCGGTCTATGAACTTGACTTGAGCGGTCTCATTGCCTATGGTTTCTCGCCGCGCAAAACTTTCCAGCCGCCGCCAAAATATCCCGCCATCAGGCGCGATTTGGCGCTGGTGCTGGATCGAAATTTCCCGGCGGATATGGTACTCAAAACCATTCGGGAATGCGGCGCGTCGCTGCTGGAAAGCGTCGAGGTCTTCGACGTGTACGAGGGGACCGCGGTGGCGGCCGGGAAAAAGAGTGTGGCGTTGGCTTGTCGTTACCGTGCAAAGGATCGCACGCTGACCGATGAGGAGGTTAACCGCATTCACGCCGTGTTGGTCGAGCAGGCGCGGATGCGATTAGGGGCGGAGTTGCGGCAGTAAGCGTGCCTAACGCGAGCGGGTGGGGGTCGTTACGCCGCAGGGCATGACTAAAGCCGATCTTGTAGAGCTGATCTACGAGCGGGTAGGCTCCTCCAGGAAGGAAGCCTGTGAAGTGGTCGAAGCGGTGTTTGCGATCATCAGGGATTCGTTGCGCCACGGTCAGAAAGTGAAAATTTCCGGCTTCGGCACCTTTCTCGTCAATCAAAAACATGCGCGCCGCGGGCGCAACCCGCAGACCGGCGAGCCGATTACCATAGATTCCCGCCGCGTCCTCTCCTTCAAGCCCAGCCAGGTGTTGAAGGAGCGGGTTAACGACGGCTCCAAGCCGGCGCTATGACCCCGATGCCACGCCAGCCATCAGTTCGGCGGCGAAAACCCACGTCCGATGCGCGCGCCACGATGTCCTTGTTCCCCGAGCGCGGGTTGAAGATCGGCGAAGCGGCGCGCGCGCTGGGCGTCGAGACCTACGTGCTGCGTTTTTGGGAAACCCAGTTCCCATTTCTGAAACCCAGGCACACGCGCACCAAGCATCGCTTCTACCAGGAAAAGGACCTCGACGTGCTGCGCCTCATCAAGCGCCTCCTGCACGATGAAGGCTTCACGATCGTAGGCGCGAACAAGCACATCAAGGAATTTGGCATCGACGCTTTGATGACTGGCAAGCCCGTCGCGAAGCCGGCGTCGTCGTCATCGGAGCGCGCGGCTGCGCGGGCTGGGGAAATCGACGGTCAAGCGCGCCGCGTACTCAATGAGGTCCGCCGCGACCTCCAATCGATCCACAAGATTTTGAAAGACTGACCCGCGCGATCGCGCCAAACCTCGCGACGCGGACGGATGGAGTCTGAAAAAACTAGTCCGCGATGCGTTCTTGCGAGGCCAACTGCGCGCCCG
>DLMJ01000024.1:18673-25474 GCA_002479255.1 Candidatus Binatus soli
TGCGCGCCCGAAGCCTGACGGACCAGTACCCCCAGCGGCGCGAGATTCAGCTCGGTTGCGCATTCCTCAGTCGCGCGATGCGCGATTCTTCCCGATTCTACCATTTCGGAAACTAGGCACACCGCGCCAGCCATCGTGAGCGCCCCCAAGCCCAGCGCCATCTCAGGCAGTCCCGCTATCGCCACAACTGCCGCACTCAGCGCGCCCGCCGCCAGAGCCAGCCTGCTGATTCGAGTGGACTTTATCCGCGCCAGTACGTGGTTGGTGACCTTGCCCGCCTCGTGCTCTTCGTCGGCGGTCTTGAGCTCGATTCGCGTCCACGGATTCGGCCGCACTTCCAGGTCGTAGTCGTTCCACCCCGCATCGACGATCGCGCCATGCCCGCTGCGCGCGAACAGCTTCAGCATCCTGTCCATCAGGCGGTCACGCGTGATGCTTTCGTCGTTCCAATAGTCCAGCCGGATCGTACGTCTGAGCCAGTTGATGGTTGGGCGTTGGCGCACGCCGTCAGCGCCCGCGAGTCCCGTCAGGGCTTTCGCCCGCGTCTTGTAGCGCGTCATCGTTCGCACCATCGGCCCCGTGTAAGCGAGATACGCGATCAGAAGTCGCGCGGTGAAACTTTCGTGAGATTTTTCCAGCGGCGCATGCCACGCATAGTACAGCGCCCAAATCGGCCCCAGCGCGAGCATCGCAGCCGCGGGAATCAGCGGCGCCCCAAGTACTATCGACGCGGCTAGCGCAATCGCCGAAAGCACCGTCCACTCGAGCGTCTGCGGGATAACCTTGGCCAGCGTAAGTCCGGGATCGAACAGCGTCTGCGCACCTGCGGTTGCAGTCCTCCACAGCACGCGTTTGCGGCTCCCGCCCGGAATCGTCCGCGCCAGCCCCGGGATCGTGCCGCGCCACGCGATTTGGCCCATCACGTTGAAGCGCTCGGGATAGCGCCGATGCAGCATCGCCTCGGCGCGTCCATAGCCGCGCTGCTGTCCGTAGTAAGCCTTGACCGTGTTGCGCCGGAAGTGCCAGACGAAGGCCGCCGGCGAGAAGCCGAGCTTGAAGCCCGCGTCGAGCATTCGCCAGCATATGTCAACGTCGTCGCCCGCGGACGTGAACTGCGGATCGAATCCGCCAATCTTTGCGAGCGCCGCCTTCGAGAAGAGCATGTTGCAGCCTGCCAGGTGCTCCGCTCGATCGTCGGCGATCAGGACGTGGCACGGCGCGCCCGGCGATGCGGCGCAACTGGCTTCGATCCGGCCGTCTTCGTGCGGCGCGTAGTTCGGTCCGCCGCATCCGTCGAAATTGCCTTCGATCATCGAGCGGACCATCAGCGTCAGCCAATGCGGATCGACGACGCAGTCCGAATCGGTGTACGCGATTATTTCGCCGCGCGCCGCCTGCATCCCGACGTTGCGCGCGACGCTCAGTCCCTTGTTGGGCTGGCGAATGAGACGGAACTCCGGAAAGTCCATCGAGATGTCAGCGGTGCGATCGCGTGAGCCGTCATCGACGATGACTACCTCGAAATTCGGGTAGTCCAGACGGCGCAGCGACTCCAGGCAATCCCGCATGGTGCGCTCCGCGTCGTACGCGCAAATCACCACCGACACCATCGGCGCCTTCGGCGGCCGCGGCGGGCAGGCGCCATTGAGCGTCACGAACGGCATCACATCCGACGCGCGCATCATGCGCACGCCAAGCCAGTCGTGAGAAACCGGAGCAGGAACCGGCGGAGCAACCACGCCAGCCGCACCCGTGCCAAACGCCACTGCTACCGCTTCGTCCTGCCCCGGCGATGCGTCTTTGAATTCGATCACCACCGGCCGCGCTTCCGCGACGTTATGCAAGGCAACGACGAAATCGCGAATCTCGACCGGCTCGAGCGCAGGAATTTCCGCGTAAAGAAAATCTTGTTCCAAGATTGAAAGTGCGAGGGTTTCCGGCCGCACCTTTATTCCGACCATCGCCTCCGGCGCGCGTCCCTTGATCGTCTTCACGACGCCGCGCACGCGCCGCCGCGCTTTTTCCAGTCCGCCCGCACGCAGCGCGTCCTGGCCGATTTCGCAATCGAGGAGGTAACCGACCAGGGCAGGATGCCTTCCGAGAATGTTTGCCGTACGCGCAATCCGCGAGACCACGGATTTCCATCCGCGGCTGCGGGTAAGCTCATCCGCGGCGATTCTCAACTCGACCATGGCGACCAGTCCCGACTGGGCCGCGATGTCCAGGCAGGGCTGCGACTGCGCCTCGGTCAGCACCACGCCGGTCGTGTGCGCGGTTCTGAGATTGTCGAGCCGCTTTCTTAGTTTGAGCTTCTGAGTAAAATCGAGCTTTGCGCTCACGTCAGCGAGGCGCATCGCCTTGAAAAAGAACTTCTGTCCTGCGCGGGAAAGGAACTTACCGTGTGGGGTTACGTGTTGTTGTTGCGCAGGACCGGACTTGATAAGCATGGATGTAGGTGTCCTCTCGATGAGGACCTAAGTGCCAAAGCCATGCCACCGGAAAAATCCAGCGATTATGGGGCTTTTTCGGCGAACGCCCGCCTCGCACAAACCAATTGGGATGAGCCCTGTACGATTTGCGCCTCGGGCACGGACTCGGAGCGAACAGTTCGCAGTGTGCAAAATCAGGCAGAATGCCGCCCGAATAGACACGCTAGATTGGTTATTTTGCGAATGTTATCCTCAGTTGGTTGACACATCAACGCTGAAATCCTCTTGCCGGGTTTTACCGCAATGAAACTATTGCTCGCTTGTGGATGCTCCAGACCACCAAAGTTCAAACGACACCGTGAACCAACCGACGCGCCAATTGAGGCCACGCCCGAAGAACTACAGGCGATAAGGCAGCAGCTGGCTGAGATCGAGCAATCGCTCTCGCGCCTATGGGGTCCGACAATTTGGAGCCGCACGCCCGAGTGCCTCCAGATCCGCACCGAGGCCGCCGATCTGATCGACCGGCACTTCGACGGCATCGTCGACCAGTGGGTAGATGCGGTAACCGTCATCTTCGACGGTCACGCCCAATACGACGACAAAGTGCGCAAAGCCAATATGGTCAATGCGCTCATCCGGCTGGGCGATCATCTGCGCGATCCCGACGACATTTGCACGTACGTTTATCTGCGCAAACATTGCCAGGAGGGGATGCTCGCGCGGGCCAAACCCTCTCAGTTCAACACTATCCACATCGCTCTCAAGCAAGTAATTCTCAATCACGTAAAATCTTCAATGACCGGTCCCGCGATGGAACGGGTGCGCGACCTGGTGGTGGCGGCAATCGACGAGCGGCGCCTGATGGTCTCGCAGTTCTACATCGAATCGCGCGAACGGTTGCTGCGCGAATCCGAAGAGAAGTACCGCAACACGATCGACCACGCGCCGGATCCGATGTATGAGATCGAACCGTACACGTGGATCGTGGTCGGGATGAATGCGGCCGCCCAGCAGCTCCATCGAATGGTAGCCGACCAAGGGGACGAAACGACGGAGACGATCGGACATCCGTTGCCGGATGCCGTACCGCCGGAGATAAGGGCAAAAGTGCTCGAGAACCTGGAGGCGGGCGTGGTCCCGGTTTTGCGCCAGGGATCGACGAAGATCTCGGAATTTCCGATCGGGCCGTTTTTCTTCGACGTAAACGCCGCGCTCATCACCTACGGCAACAAGCAATTCGTCCAGATGATCCTGCGCGACGTGACGCAGCGGCACGACATGCTCGACTCGCTCATCAAGGCCGAGCGATTGGCCGCAGCGGGCACCTTCGCGGCGGGCGTGGCGCATGAGGTGAACAATCCGCTGGCGTCGATCTCATCGCTGGTTCAATCGATCCTGACCGGCGAGAACGACCCCCAGCGGCGCGCCACGCTGCACACGATCCTGTCCCAGATCACGCGCATCTCGAGCACGCTCAAGGACCTGGTGAATTTCGCGCGACCGACCACCGCGCAACGCAAGCCGGTCGACGTCAACGGCCTGATCGCCGAGACGCTGCGGCTCATCAGCTACAACACACGCTTCAACGGCATCCGGATCGAACCCATTCTTGCTCCCGATCTGCGCCGCGCGTTCGCCGACGACAACGAAATTCAGCAGGTGCTGCTCAATCTGCTCTTCAACGCCGCCGACGCCTCCCCCGCCGAGGGCGCCGTGATCAAGGTGATCACCGAGAACCAGCGCGCCGGACAGGGCGCGGACAAATCGCGCCGGGTGGTTATCAAGGTGATCGACAACGGCATCGGAATTCCGCGCGAACATCTGGAGCGCGTGTTCGATCCATTCTTCACCACCAAGCCTGCGGGCGCCGGGGTCGGACTGGGACTGTCGCTATGCCAGCGCATGATCCTGTCCAATCAGGGCACCATTCGGGTTGATAGCGAGGTCGGCCGCGGCACCGCCGTCACCGTCACGCTGGCGGCGGCCGCCGAGGATTTGGTACGGGCGGAACAGGCAGCGAGCATGGCGGCGTCTTGAGAATCGAAACGCGATGAACAACGACGCTTCATGGACCGCGCAGGAACGCGGACCTTACCGGCTGCTGATCGTCGAAGACGAACCCCTGATGCGCTCGATCATCGTGCAGCTCGCGCGCAGCGAAGGCTACGAGGTCACGGAGGCGCCGGCCGCGGAGGTCGCGCTGCGCATCTTCGAAAAAGAAAAAATCGATCTCGCGATTCTCGACCTTAACCTGACCAGCGGCGGCAACGGACTTGATCTGCTGCGCAAGATGCGCGAACTCGACCCCGAGGTGATGGGAATAATCGTCACCGCGTACGCCAGCGTTGAGTCAGCCGTCGAGGCGCTGCACCAGGGCGCTTACGATTACATCACCAAGCCGTTTGCGAACGATCACCTGAAAAAGGTGATGCGCAACGCGCTCGAGGGCAAGGCGCTGTTCAGGGAGAACCGTTTTCTGCGCCAGGAACTGCGCGAGAAGTACCGCTTCGAGAGCATCATCGGCAAAAGCGACGCCATCGAAAGCGTGTTCCGCGTCATGGAAAAAGTCGCGCGCACCGACTCGAGCGTGTTGATCAGCGGTGAATCGGGCACCGGCAAGGAACTGGTCGCCCGCGCGATTCATTTCAGCTCCGATCGCGCCAACAACCGCTTCCTGCCGATCAATTGCGGCGCGCTGCCCGAGAACCTGCTCGAGAGCGAACTGTTCGGCTACAAACGCGGCGCGTTCACGGGGGCCACGCAGGACAAGGTGGGCCTGCTCAAGGCCGCCGACAAAGGCACCGTCCTGCTCGACGAGATTGGCGAGTTGCCGCTCGCGCTGCAGGTCAAACTGCTGCGCGCGCTTCAGGAGCGCGAGGTCTACCCGCTTGGCGCCAACGATCCGGTGGCGTTCGATGTGCGGGTGCTGTGCGCCACCAATCGCGACCTGGAAGCCGAGGTCAAGGCCGGCCGCTTCCGCGAGGAACTGCTTTACCGAATCAACGTCATCAACATCAACCTGCCCGGTTTGCGCGAGCGCCAGGACGATATTCCCCTGCTCGCCAACCATTTCCTGCGCAAGTACGAAAAGTCGATGTCGCGAACCACGATGCGCTTTTCCAAAGGCGCGATGCGCCTGCTAATCAACTACGCGTGGCCGGGCAACGTCCGCGAGCTCGAAAACGCCGTGGAGCGCGCCGCCATTCTGGCCGAGACCGACGTCATCCACTCGCACGATTTGCCCGAGAAGCTCAGCAGCGCGTCGCCCGTGATAGCGAGTATCGAGAACACGGGGCTCACGCTCGAGGAGCTTGAGCGCGAGCATATCAAACGCGTGCTCGACAAGGTCGAAAACGACAAGGTGAAGGCCGCGCAGGTGCTGGGGATTCACCTCTCGACGCTCTATCGCAAGGTCCAGCGCTATCACCTCGACGGCGACAGCCCCGTGCATCAGGAGCCTGCGCGCTCGGCGTGAGGGCCGGGCAATAGGCGTGGCAATCCGGCAGTCAAGGATATAGACTTCTCGATGGGCCGACTGGATGCGCGACCGGCCCGGAGAAAAATATGGATCTGTTTGCGCCAACTCACCTGCTGATCATTTTACTGATCATTTTGGTCATCTTCGGGCCGAGCAAGCTCGGCGATGTCGGCGGCGCGATGGGCAAAGCGATTCGCGACTTCAAGCGCGCGATGAACGAGCCCGACGATGCCGCCAAGACCGTCGCGAAGACCGATGACGCCAAGGCGACAGAGGCCGTAAAACCCGACAAACTTTCCTGACCCGCCCCGCTTCGCTGACTTTCCCGGATATTCGCTCACCGCGCCTGCGACGGCGCGCGTCATGAACGCGCGAGATACCACCAACATCCGGCTGCGGTGAGTTTCGTTGGCACGGCGGGCTCCCTGACCCGCGCCTCGGTGACGTACAACCAACTTGTCCAAACTTGTCCAAAACCGTCCTGACGACATATAGCGTCCGCCAGTCCTCCAGCGTCCGGCAGTCCTCCAGCGTCCGCCAGTCCTCCCGGCGGCGCTGGAAAGGCAGTGGAATAGACCCGCCTGGGAATCTTGCACCGCCATGCCGTTTGGAGTACACGCAAGAATTAAAATCGGAGCGTTAAATGCAATCGCGAGAATTGTGAACGATTTGAGCGGTATAAAATTTGCTTACTTCACAGGCCGATGTTTTTAGAAAGATTAATAAAAGGGCATTTTCCCAAGGCTCACAAGGCCGCCGCCGAAGGGCCCAAAGCCTTGATGGCTCTTCTGGATACGGTCCCATTGCCTTTTGGACACACAATTGTCCCGCTCTTTGGACACTTCGTCGTTGTGATGAGCATGTGTAACCGCCGGCGGTAAGCCGCTAAAC
>DLMJ01000037.1 GCA_002479255.1 Candidatus Binatus soli
AAAGAACAGGAAACGCAACCGCCTCAGGAGGGCGAAACAACCGGCGGATTCTACTTATGATTGGCTGGAAATTGGGGAGCACGCCAAACGCAACCGCCCGAAGAGGGCCAAACTGCCGGCGGTCTCTACTTATGATTGGCTGGAAATTGGGGAGCACGCCACTGCCGGCACATCTTCCAGAAAGCGCCACACCCGGCCCATCACGAAGCCAATGAGAAGGCGCTCATGGATGAAACACGAAGTGGTTGAGGTGCAGCTTTCAAGGCAGAGGCGAGGGTTCTTCGGCCCGTGTAAGCAGCCGAGCTTAGCAAGCTGCGTTACGATTCGACTAGAACCGCGAGGCCGCTAACCGTCACTTGACAGAAGCTCCGGTACGAATCTCGGAAGACTTTCCTTCGCTACGTCTAGAGTTGAATACGCTTTCCCGCATGCATCTACGAAACGAGCAATCGTACGCTGATTGAAGTTTTCCATCTCATCAAAAATACCTACGCTCTTGTAATTCAGTTTCCATTGCTCGAATTTAAGAAGACTGATCGTGGCGATATCTGCCTTGTGTTCCGAATTTATTGCGAAGATAAAGATCGGCGTTTTCATTCCGTTTACGCGATAGTCAACTGGATATATTCCTGGTCGATCTCTCTCAGGGTCGTGCCAATTGGCCGTGATGCGTTGAGGGGTTACAATTTTCTCAAGATAACTTCTAACGTCCTGAAGAAAGGTCGATTGAACTCTTTCCTTTGAAAGATAACGAATGTCGTCGATTTTCAGCAGAGCTTGTATAAACGTATACAAGGCGTCGCCAAATCGATGGTCGGGGATCGGAAGGATCAATTCGCCATTCTTGTTTTCTATTTCAAAGCTCGACAGGATACGGTCAATCAACTCTTTGCGAGGAGGTTCGTCTAGCTCTTCATCGGATAGCCGATACGATAGCTGGAGAAAAGTATGTGCCTCGTCTGTCAGATACCAGCCGTCGTTGCGTTTTCTAAGTACGATTGGCAACCCGTCTCCATCACCGAAAGTCATAGGCGTGACAACAACGAACCGGTTTATTCCTTCAGACACGATTCGCAGCTCGTCGGCGACTTTGGCTTTGAAGTCGCGCTCGATCGCTTCAGAGCTTTCCATTGTTTTCTCAGCTTCAGCCATTGCCGCGCCAGAAATCGGATTGGTCAGGGTTTTTGTCAGGCTCGATCGGCGGTTTGTCGAAATTGCAATCTTTCAGTGCGAGATCGATAGCACTAAACACATCCGTATAGTCCGACGTTCCAACCGCATATGCTTCTTCATCTCGCCCATGTCTTTGAGCTTCTTCAGTAGCCATGTGAATATGAAACCCGGGAAGCGACTCTTTCGGCCCATTCAGTGGTTTGTTCACATGCGGTGCCGGATGACGTCCGTTGTAACGCCTCAAAATGAACAAGCTGTTCTCATTTGTCTTTCGAAACGCAATGATGACAGAAAAATCTAGGGGATAGTCGGTGCACTGTCGAACTCTGATTTCAAACTCTCCGGTCTGACCCCTTACAACCAATCCTGATCGCTTGTGTGAGGTCTTTTCTTTAGGTCGAAGAATCAAAAGTCGCCGTTCCCAGCGTCTAGGAAGTTGCTTTCGCTCGTTCACGAGATGCGAGACTTCCTCGTCGGTGAATTTCGCTTCTGCCATACAAACGGAGATGGTCGTGTGTATCGCCTCGGACGACGATCAATCAAGCGATTTAAGCCGATAGCCATACGGAAGTCTATGTTCGCTATTTGATCGTCTTTGTCAAGGTGATTCGGGTTCGACGAGAACCCTTTGGGGCAATTTCAGGGAGTGCTCCTGCCAGTTCAGGGTGATAGTCCAGCCCTGTTTAAAACGGGATTGGCAGGTAAGGCGTAAGGCTGCCTACGGCTCTTCGGACTCCTGCAACGTCGCGGTCTGCAGCAGCTCTGCCGGCACGTCTTCCAGAAAGCGCGACACCCGACCCATCACGAAGCCGAAGCTGCGATCGAACATGCGGGGGTGAACTATTCAGCCTGACCCCGGCGGATTTTCTATGCTACCCATCCGGCATGCTCAACCGCCTGGATACCGCTACTCGCCAGGCTCGCCCGAAATCGTGCGCCGCCCGCTTCCTGCGAATATTAATTTTGACGGAACGAAACTACCGATGGTAGCCGAGAGGCCCCAAAACTCCACATCTGGTATGAAATGCTCATTCGGACTCCTGCAACGTCGCGGTCTGCAGCAGCTCTGCCGGCACGTCTTCCAGAAAGCGCGACACCCGACCCATCACGAAGCCGAAGCTGCGGTCGAACATATGTATCGGATACGACAGGTACAGCTCGTCGCGCGCGCGCGTGCTCGCGACGTACATCAGGCGGCGCTCCTCCTCCATTTCGTCATCGCCCACGCTTTGCGGTCCCGGGAAGCGTCCGTCTGCCGCCCAGATCAGGAACACGACTTTCCATTCGAGTCCCTTGGCGGAGTGAATCGTGCTGAGCGTGAGGCGTTCGTCATCGGAATCCGTCGCGAGCATGCCGTCGAGTGAATCGTTGGGCGGCTCGAGCGCCATGTCGGCCAGCATCTGTTCGAGGCTCTTGTAGCGCTCGGTAAGATTCTGGAAATGTTCGAGGTCGCGCTCGCGCTTGGGATAATCGTCGGCGTACGCCTCGCGCATCACCGGCAGATAGTATTCGAGCGTCATCGCGATTTGCTCGGGTGGCCGCTTTTGGACATCCCGCAATTCCGCCAGCAGCGCGGCAAGCCGCTTGAGGCCGCCATCTGCGCCGCCGCGGGCCTGGTCGGCAAGTTTCGCAACCGCGGCCGCCGGATCGTCGGCTGCGATGAGCGCGTCGATCGTCCGCTCTGCAGTGCGATGACCGATTCCCTTGACCAGCGTGAGTACGCGCAACCACGACACGGCGTCCGCCGGATTCGCGATGACGCGCAGATGCGCCAGCACGTCCTTGATGTGCGCGGTTTCGATAAACTTGAATCCGCCGCGCTTGATGAACGGGATGTCGCGGCGCTGCAGTTCGAGTTCCAGATCGAAGGAGTGAAAACTGGAGCGGAACAGCACCGCGATCTGGCCGAGTTCGACCCCCTCTTCGCGCAGCTCCAGGATGCGCTGGGCGACAAACCGCGACTGCATGTGTTCGTCCTGCGCGCGCACCAGGAAAGGCCGAAAGCCACCCTCGCGCTGCGTGAACAGCGCCTTGGTGTACTTCTCGCCGGCGCGTGAAATCACGTCGTTGGCGACATCGAGGATTCCCTGGATCGAGCGGTAGTTCTCTTCGAGCTTCACGATCTTCGCGCCGGGAAAAATCGCGGGAAAATCCATGATGTTGCGGAAGTTGGCGCCGCGAAACGAATAGATCGACTGCGCATCGTCGCCAACCGCCATCACGTTGCGATGATTCATCGCGAGCAGGCGCACCAGGTCGGCCTGAATCAGATTGGTGTCCTGGTACTCGTCGATCATGATGTAACGATAGCTGTCCGACAGCCGGCGACGCACATTCTCATGCTGTTCGAGCAACTCGGCGAGCCGATACAGCAGGTCGTCGTAGTCGAGCAGGCCGCGCTCGCGCTTGTAGCTCTCGTAATTTTTCGCGAGTTCGAGAATTTCGGTCTGATGCTCACCGAGATGCGGAAAATCGATCTCGATTTCCTCTTCGAGCGCGCGCCGCTTGTTGCGCGCCATGCTGATCGCCTCGGCAATCGTGCCTTTCTTCGGAAACCGGCGCTCGCGCGACGCCAGTCCCATCCGCGTCCTCAACAGATTGACCACATCCTCCATGTCGGAGCGATCCAGTATGGTGAAGTTGGGCTTGAGGCCGATCGGCGCGCCCATCCGGCGCAAAACATTGTTGGCGAAGGAATGAAACGTACCGCCCGCGACGGCGCCCGCGCGATCCCCCACCAACTGCTCGGCGCGACGCAGCATCTCCTGCGCCGCGCGACGCGTAAACGTCAGCAGCAAGATCGCACCCGGCGGCACGCCGCTCTCGATCAGCCGGGCGACACGATAGATCAGCGTGCGAGTCTTGCCCGATCCCGCCCCCGCTACGACCAGCAGCGGGCCGTCGCGATGCGTCACGGCGGCTAACTGCGCGGGATTCAGCAGCTCGGCGTACTTGATCTTGAAGTTGCGCTCGTCGGCCGGCGACAACGACACCGGCTTTTCGCGCAGGTAAATTACCTTGTCGGCCACGTCAAGCGGGATCCTACCACGCCGCGCGCCGCAAGTTGCGATGCCCGCGATTGCCCCCGACGCCCGCGCCTCTCTGTGCCTGCGACTATCCCGTTACGGAATCTGAATCTGCTGAATCTGTTCCGTCTCTTTCTGCACGACTTCGGCCGGCAGCGGCGCGTACTTGAGATCCGGCGCGTACTTCTGTCCGTCTGTCAGCGCCCAGTGCAGGAACTTCACGATGTGCTCGCCGACATCCTTGTTGGTCTGCTTCTGATAAACGAGTAGCCACGTGAACGACGAGATCGGATACGCATCCGCGCCCGGTGCGTCGGTGATTGACACGCGGAAGTCGGCCGGCATATTGCCCGCCGCCGACGACGCCGCCGCGGTAACGCCATCGAGGCTCGCCTGCACCCAATTGCCCGCCTTGTTCTGCAATACGGCGTACGGAATGTGATTGTTGAGCGCGTAGATCAGCTCGACGTACCCGATTGCGCCGGGCGTTTGCTGAACCAGCGCCGTCACGCCCTCGTTGCCCTTGCCGCCGAGTCCGGTCGGCCACTTGACCGAGGTTCCTTTACCCACGTCCGACGCCCAGCTTGGGCTGACCTTCGACAAGTAATCGACGAATATATACGTCGTGCCGCTGCCGTCCGAGCGATGGCATACGACGATGTCCTGCGACGGGATTGCCGCGCCCGGATTCAGCGCCTTGATCTTGTCGTCATCCCACTTGGTTATTTTGCCCGAGAAAATATCCGCGATTACCGGACCCGTCAGGCGCAGCGTGCCGGTAAATCCGGGCAGGTTGTACGCGACCACGTCCGCGCCCATCACCGAGGGAAAGTGCAGAATTTTTCCGGGTGCTTCAGAAAGCTGTTGATCGGTCATCGGAGCGTCGCTCGCACCAAGATCGACGGTGCGATTCGAGAGCATCCGGATGCCGCCGCCCGAACCGATCGATTGGTAGTTGAACTTGATGCCCGGATTTTCTTTCTCGTAAACGTCGAACCACTTGGAATAGATCGGGTACGGGAACGTGGCACCGGCGCCGTTGATTAACATGTCGGCAAATCCGGAGCGGCCGATCCCTGCGATCGCCAGGACTATGAAAAATGCCAGGCTTAGTCGTCGTTTGAGCATCTTTTGAACTTGCCTCGAAGTTAGTCGTGTCCGTTGCGCGGATCCGGGTGCGCCGAAAGAAGCTATGCATCGGACATTAAGGGAGGATGAACCCGGCGTGTCCGTGGGTTGAATTCATCCGCCTGGAACCGGATTCCCGCGCATAATCGCGCTTTGGCGCGATCGTTTGCTTTTCGCGCCGCCACTCAACGACAATCCAATTCCCAAAAACGGCGCTTGGCAATCTTCAATGGGTAAATCACTCGACGGAATCAATATCGTTGAATTCGACTCTAACATGGGCGCCGCATACGCCACGATGCTGCTGGCGGAAAACGGCGCGCACGCCATCAAGATCGAGCCACCGGGCGGTTCACGCGAGCGCGGCACGCCGCACTTCCACGTCCTCAACCGCTCCAAGCGCGCGCTCGAGCTGGACCTCGACGATCACGCATCGCAGGCCCGAATTGCGGACCTGATTCGGTGGGCCGATATCGTCGTCACCGGCTTCACGCCGGCCCGGCTGAAACAACTGAACCTCGATCCCGAATCGATTCGCCGGATTAATCCGCGCGCGATTGCGCTCAGCGTGCCTCCGCTGGGCAGCCGTGGCCCCGACGCCGACTTCGACGCCAACGACGACCTGGTCGCTGCCCGCGGCGGAATCACCGGGAGCCAGTGGGCGCGCAGCGGCAATCCCGTCGCGCTGGTTTTCCCGGCGGCGAGTTATTCGGCGGGCGTGATGGCGGCGACTGCGGCCGTCGCCGCGATTCTGGCGCGTGGCGCCAATAGAGCGGGTGACGCGGTCGAAGTCTCGATTCTGGCCGGCGCGTTCTCGCTCCAGACCGGCGCAATCCTGCGTCACGAGGCATTGACCACCCTCTATGACGGGCCGCTGGACCCTCTCGGCCCGATTCCGGTTTATCGTTTGTTCGAGGCCGCCGACGGCAAATACCTGTTTGTCGCATGCGGCAACGCGACCTTCTGGGGCAAGTTCGCGATCGCAATCGATCGCCCCGATCTGGTCAGTGACCCGCGGTTCGAAAATGCGCCGTGGGGGATCGCGCCCTGGTACTGGGAGCCGCTCAAAGACATCATCGAGCCAATCATCCGCACGCGGACCCGCGACGAATGGCTGGGCATCCTGCGCGAATACGACGTTCCGTGCGCCCCGGTGATGACCCGCCACGACTTCATCGATCACCCACAGACGCGCGCGCTCGCGATGCGCAATGAAATCGACGACCCCGCTCTCGGCCGCATGATTCAGATGGGCCTGCCGTTGTTCCTGAGCGACACTCCCGGCGAAATCACGGGCCCTGCTCCCAAGGCCGGCAACGATCGTGCGGCGCTGCAATGGCTTGCAGAGCCAAAGCGCGACGCACCGCCGGAAAAGGACCTGCGCACGGCCGGACAGCCTCCGCTCGATGGCGTCATCGTGCTCGACTTCGCCAGCTACATCGCGGGTTCGTACGGTCCGATGATACTCGCGCAACTCGGCGCCGAGGTCATCAAGATCGAAAGCCTCGAGGGCGATTCGTTTCGCAATTTCGGTTTCGGCTTCCTCGGCTGGAACCAGGGCAAGCGCGGTATCTCCGTCAATCTTGCGACCGAAGAAGGCCGCGAAATCATCGATGGGCTCGCGGACAAGGCCGACATCGTGGTCGAGAATCTGCGGCCGGGCCGGATGCGCAAGTTCGGCTTCGATTACGAAAGCCTGGCGGCGCGCAACCCTCGCATCATCTATATGTCGATCAACGGGTTCGGAAATCGCGGACCCGAGCACAACCAGCCCGGCTTCGATCCGCTGTTGCAGGCGCGTTCGGGCGTGATGGCGGCGCAGGGCGGCCATCACGGGCATCCGGTGTATCTGACTTGCGCCATTTGCGACTACGGCGCCGCGATGCTCTCCGCGTTTGGATGCGTGCTCGCGCTGCGTGCGCGCGAACTTACCGGACGCGGCCAGTTATGCGAGACCTCGCTGTTGCAAGCCGCGATGGCTTTTCAGGCCGGCGAGTTTGCGTTCTATCCGGGCCGGCCGGACATGGAAAATGGCGGCGCTGAGAATCGCGGGCGCTCGGCGCTTTCGCGCGCCTACGGTTGCCGCGACCGCGAATGGCTATTCATCTCGCTAACCGACGATACTCAATGGAACGCGCTACGGACTATTCTACCGGGGCTGCCGAATGCCAACTGGGATGCGGCCGCGGCGGAACCGAACGAGGGCTCGCTCGCGGCGGCGCTCGCGGAGCAATTTGCCAGGCTCAATCGCAATGACGCTCTCGCAGCTTTGAAGAAATCCGCCATCCCGGCCACGCGGGTAAATCATTTAGGTGAATTGTTCGACGATCCGCAGGTCATCGCGAACGACCTGATCGCCGAGTTGTCTCATTCGCAATGGGGCCGCGTGAAGCAAACCGGAATGCTGACGAAGTTTTCCGCGACCCCCGGCACGATCGGCCGCGCCGCTCCGATGCTGGGCGAGCACACCGACGAGATCCTCCGCGAGTACCTCGGTTACCCGGCCGAAAAAATCGCCGCGCTGCGCGCAGCCCGCATCGTCAAGTGAGCGATGGATCCTGAGGCGGCAGCCGTCGTCACTCCGCATCTGCTCGCGCGCGAGGAGCTGCTCTGGTGCGGACGCCCGCATGATACGAGCGCTCTTCGATGGCGCGCGGGCGCGATTATACTGGTTGGAATCGCCGCGCTCGTGTTGCGTTCGATCCCGCTCGACTCCGGTCTTGCCGAGCGTGCTGACACCAATTCAATTCTGCTGGCGGTGCTGGTCGGAGTTTTGATCGCGGAGGCGATCGTCTTCCATTCCTATCTGTCGGAAACGTTTTACGGCGTCACCAATCAACGCGTGATCATCGTGTCCGGACTGAGAGAGCCGGAGATGGCGGCGGTTCTGCTTGACCGGCTGAACACTCCGCAACTCCGCATCCGGCGCATCTACCGCGATATAGAATTACGCGCTCCCAGTGACCGGATTTATCAATTAAAATATCTGCCGTTCACGAACCCTTCGGTCCCGCCGGATTGGATCGGATGGCCCGAGTGCTACCGGCTAATCGCGCTTGAAGACGCGCGCCCTGTGTACGACTTGATAGTCGAATCGGCGCACAAACTGGAATCGTCCGAATAGGAGAGACACTATGCCACTGGTTACCGGCCAAACCGTCAAACAGGTAATGCGCGATCTGTACGGCTACGAAATCTCCGACGCCGACGCGGATGCAATCGCGCACAGTGCGGGCGCGATGCTCACGCTCGCCGGACACCTGGGGGCGATCGGTCTTGCCGGGATCGAGCCGCCCTTCGGCTATCCGGTGCTGTTGGCCGAAGCGGCCCGCCTTGCCAAAGCCAGGTCGTAATACCACTTCAATACTCACTTCGAGGATTTATTCCGATGTCCATTCCATTTCAGGAACTACTCGATTTCGATGTAGCTACTCTGTCCGGCAAGCTGCGCGCGCGCGACATTTCACCGGTCGAGCTGACCGAGGCGTACCTCGCCCGAATCGAACAAACTGACGGATCGCTTCGCGCCTATATCACCGTCACCGATACGCTCGCGCGCAAGGCCGCGAAAAAAGCCGAGGCCGAACTCGCCGCCGGAAAATGGCGGGGACCATTACATGGCGTTCCGATCGCGCTCAAGGATCTCGTGTACACCAAGGGGCTTCGCACCACCGGCGGCTCGAAAATCCTCGCCGATTTCAAACCCGACCATGACGCGACCGTGTGGACGCGCCTCAAGCGCGCCGGCGCCGTGCTGCTCGGCAAACTCAACCTGCACGAGTTCGCCTACGGAATCACGTCGTCGAATCCGCACTGGGGAACCGTCCGCAATCCGTACGCGCTCGACCGAATCCCCGGCGGATCGAGCGGCGGCGCGGCCGCTGCGATCGTCGCGCGCAGCGCCGCCGCCACCATCGGCACCGACACCGGCGGATCGATTCGCATTCCCGCAGCGCTTTGCGGATGCGTCGGGCTGAAGCCGACCTGGAGCCGCGTCAGCCGCTACGGCGTCCTGCCGCTGGCCTACACGCTCGATCACGTCGGCCCGATCACGCGCACGGTTCGCGACGCCGCGATGATGTTGCAGATAATCGCGGGCGCCGACCGCAACGATTCCACCTCGAGCCGCGAGCGCGTACCCGATTTCTCAGCCGGCCTCGACGGCCAAATCTCCGGCATGCGCATCGGCGTGATTCGCGAACTTAACGACGGGCTGAGCGACGACGTCGCGCGCTCGTTCAATGCCGCGCTCGAGACGCTGCGATCGCTCGGCGCGACCGTTGACCACGTGACGATTCCCTCGCTCCCGCTGGCCGGCGTCATGAACGGCATCATCACCTGGGCCGAGGCGCTCGAGATTCACGAAGATTGGATGCGCACGCGTCCCCAGGACTACGGCGACGACGTTCGCCGCATACTCGAGATCGGAATGATGACGACCGCCACCAGCTACATCCGCGCCCAGCGCGCCCGTGCGCGCACGCTGGCCGAGTCGATCGCGGTGCTGGCCGATCGCGACGTGCTGGTCGCACCGGCCAGTGCTATCGTCGCGCCCAAAATCGGCACTACTCAAATCCTGGAAGCGCGCGAAGACCGGGTGGATGTCGTCGCGGCGATTCTGCGCTTCACGCAGCCCTTCAATTCGACCGGTCAACCCGCAATAGCTATTCCCACCGGTCTTTCGCCTGACGGACTGCCTATTGCGATGCAGGTAATCGGCCGTCCGTTCGGAGAGTCCGAAGTAATTCGCGTGGCCGCCGCTTATGAGAGAGCGCGTGGCGCGCTCGCACCTCCGTCGGAGATTGCGTAGCACAACGAGAGTATTTCACTGGCTCGCGTCGCGATTACAGTTCGAGATCGACCGTCACGAAATCGTGATCGGAGGCGCGGCGCCGCAAAATCGAAGACCGCGGCGGGACGACTGCCGCGGTTCCCGCGATCGGACGAAGCTCGCGGACTGCCAGCCAATCGAGTTTTGGCCTCATCGATCGCGGTATCAGTCCGGAAAAAGTGAAAGTCGCGCGATTGGCCACGTTGGCGCCGTCGATCTCGAGTCCGCGCTCTCGCAGATGATCGAACAAGGGCTCGTATGCCTCAGGCGCGTGGAACCTGTCCGGATTGGTGATCATTTGCCACGCCGTTGCCAACATCATGGCCCGGCTCGACAGCTCAGTGGTCGTCGTATTCAGGTCGCCGCCGAAAATCGCGCGGCCTGCCGCCGGGAACGACTCCAGGTAACTCGCCATCTGGAGCGCACGCTCGGCGGGCGTGCAGCGGCTGTGCAGATGCGCGACGCCGGCAGTTAACTCTTCGCCACCGAATTTCACTCTGGTGACCAATCCCGTTGGCGCGCCCACGCGCGACCAGTCCCGCATGCTTCTGGGCCATACCATGGGAGTGGGCGGCTCGTGCAGCGCGACGGCGGCCACCTCCTCGAACGGCACGGCGCTCAGGATCGCATTGCCCATGTACGAAACGATTTCGCTTTCGCTGCCCGGAGGTATCAGACCGAACTGGCGATTATATGCGCAGCTCATTTCGAGCGCCTCGGCGAGTTCCGTCGCAAGGTCACGGCCTGGCTTCCGCTTGATTCTCGTATTGACCTCGCATAGCAGGATCAGATCGGCGCCCTGGAGCTGCGGACGTTTGAGACACGCCGCGATTTCGTGGAACTTTCGCCCGCCGGCCGCGTTGAGCAGCACAACTCGCAGCCGCGCTTGCGGCCGACGGCGCGCCGCACGATTCACGACGATCGGCGGGAAATACGGCGTCGGCTTTGCGCCAGCCGTGGTAAAGTCGCGCGCGTCGCGGTCCATCGCCCGAGCTAGTCGACCAATTCCTTTTGAAGATCCTTGAACGTCGTAATCGGCGGTGTGCACGTGTGCTCGCGGCATACGTAAGCAGTCACATGACCGTCGATTTGCCGCTTGTCGCGCACCTGCTCGGGGATGAAGCCGGTTTGAGCGTCGCCATTGGCATTGTCCGCAACGAAAAAGAAGATCGCAAGATTCGGAACATATATGAGGCCGAGCCGCTCCGTCCATTCGAGCAGTTCCAGGGAGTTGCGGTTGCCGATAATCACAACTTCGGTCGGCCCGCGCTGGTAAAGGTCGACCGCTTCGAGCATGTGGGAGAACCCGAACGGCTGCTTCTCGATAAATTCGCGAAACAACTTGAGCGTCCGCTCCGCCTCGACCCGGTAGCGCTCCTCGCCGGTGTAGCCGTGCAGCCTGAGAAGCGCCATCACGGCAGCGCTGTTGCCCGACGGCGTCGAGCCGTCGAAAGCCGCCTTGGAGCGGGTGATCAGTGCTTCGTGATCGTCCGAGGTGAAAAAGAATCCACCCTTTTCCTTGTCGATAAATCGCTCGAGGATCACACCGGCGAGCTTTCGCGCGTGCGCCAGATATTTCGCGTCGAGCGACGCTTCGTACAGGTCGAGCATCGCGCCCGCCAACTGCGCATAGTCTTCGAGATAGGCATTGTGCCGCGCGACGCCGTCCTTGAACGACCGCTTGAGCGCGCGCCCGTCCCACATCGACGCCATCATGAAATCGGCCGCGCGCTCCGCCGCTTCCAGATACCGCCGCTCGTGCAGCGCGCGATATCCCTCCGCGAAGGCGCCGATCATCATCGCGTTCCACGCCACCAGAATCTTTTCGTCGCGGCCCGGCTTCACCCTTTGTTCGCGAGCCGCGAACAGTTTGCCGCGGATCTCGCGAATCTTCGACGCTATGTCGTCTTCCGAAACCTTGAACATCCGCGCGGCGTCGGCGAGATCGATCGTGCGATGCGGAATATTTGCGCCATCGAAGTTGCCTTCGATCGTGATGTCGAAATAGCGCTCCGCTATCGCGCCGAGCTCGGGACCAAGGACGGCGTCGGCCTGCTCGGGCGTCCAGATGAAAAACTTTCCTTCCTCGCCCTCGCTGTCCGCATCCTGCGCGGCGTAGAAGCCGCCCTCGGGACTCGTCATCTCGCGCAAAACGTAATCGAAGATTTCGCGCCCGACGCCAAGAAACTCCGGCTCATTCAACGCGCGGCCGGCGTCGAGATACAGCCGCGCCAGCAGCGCGTTGTCGTAGAGCATTTTTTCGAAGTGCGGCACGAGCCATCGCTCATCGACGCTGTAGCGATGGAATCCGCCGCCGATTTGGTCGTAGATTCCGCCGCGCGCCATCTTCGAAAGCGTGTGCCGAACCATTTCCGCCATCGCCTCGTCGCCGTCGGCCGCGTGCACGCGAAGAAACAGCGAGAACACGAACGTGTTGGGAAATTTCGGCGCCTGGCCCAGTCCGCCGTTGATGCTGTCGTAGTGCGCGGCGAGCGCGCGCGCCGATTCCGCCGCCAGTCCCGGCTTTAAGTCGCCGCCGGTGGGGACGTAGTTGGTGAGCGCGCCGAGCGCCTCGGTCAGCTTTTCGAGATTGTTGGCGACTTCCTTGGCGCCATCGCGATACGCGTGCGAAACCGCAGCCAGGATGCGCGGAAATCCGGGCATCCCATGCCGGTCTTCCGGAGGGTAGTAGGTCCCGCCGAAAAACGGCCGTCCGTCCGGCGCCAGGAACATCGTGAGCGGCCATCCGCCGCGCCCAGTCATTAGCTGCACCGCATCCATGTAAATCTGATCGAGATCAGGCCGCTCCTCGCGATCGACCTTGATCGGAATGAAGTTCTCGTTGATCAGCCGCGAGATCGCGTCGTTCTCGAACGACTCCCGCTCCATCACGTGGCACCAATGACAGGCCGAGTAGCCGATCGACAGCATGATCGGCTTGTTCTCCGCCTTCGCGCGCGCAAGCGCGTCCGGACCCCACGCATGCCAATCGACCGGATTGTACGCGTGCTGGCGCAGGTACGGACTTTGTTCGTTAATTAACCGGTTCGGCTTGCGGCCGGAATGACCTTCGGGATTGTTGGCCTGGCTCATGAATCTTGTTTCATCCTATCTGCCTGCCCACGCTCTGTCATTCCGAGCGAGTCACCGTATGGCAGAGTATCGAGCGCGCCAGTTACAATTCGCTGCTATGGTCTCCGCTTCCGCATCACGCAACCCTGCCGCATTGCAGCACCCGGCCCGCAACGGAAACGATTCGCGATTCCGCCTGCGCGCCGGATGCGTCCTCATTCTCGCCGCGATTCTCTTCTTCGCCCGCCTGGGTGCGCGAGCGCTGTGGTCCTCGGAATTCCGATGGGCTGAAATCGCGCGAGAGATGCTCGTGACGCACAACTACTTCTGGCCGACGATCAACGGTCGCGTCTATTACGACAAGCCGCTCGGCTCCTACTGGCTCGTTATTTTTTCGACACCGTTCACAGGCGGCCTCAACGAGGCTGCCACGCGCCTGCCCTGCGCGATAGCTGGCCTGCTGGCAGTGGCGATACTGATGCTGCTAGTGCGACGCCTCTACGACGCTCGCACCGCGATACTCGGCGGCGTCATCCTCGCGACCAGCTTCAGCTTCGTATTCTTTTCGCGCCACGCCAGTGCCGACGTCGAAACGCTCACCGGTGAACTAGCCGCACTGCTGCTCTTCAATCACAACGAGGAGCGCGGCGGTGGATTGTGGGTTGTCGGCCTATGGCTAATCATGGCGGCGACTTCGCTCACCAAAGGTCTGCTCGGATTCGCGCTGCCGCTATTGGTGATTGGAGTGTATTCATGCCTGCGCGACGGAGTTGTCCCTTTTTTTTCGGCGATTTCCCGTGGCCCTCTCGTTGATCGGATACGATGGCTCGTCGAGCGCAATCGATGGTTCTTCAACTGGTACACTGTCGTCGGCATCGCGTTCGGCGCGCTGGTTTACGGGTTGCCCTTCCAAATCTCGTCGCGCCTGATGGACTCTGAAAAGGGCCTCGAGATGGTGTATCGCGAGAACGTGGTGCGGTTTTTCCACCCCTTCGACCATCGCGGACCTATGTACCTGTATGTCTACGTCATCTTCGCTCTGATGGCCCCGTGGTCAGCGCTGTTGCCCGCGGCCCTGGTAGAAACGCACAGCCTGCGTCATGCCGGAGCCGAGCCTGCTCGCGCGGATCGATTTGCGTTGGTTTATTTCTGGGCGACCTTCATATTTTTCACTGTCTCGGGATCGCGCCGCAGCTACTACATTCTTCCGATTCTGCCCGCCGCGGCGATCCTGGTCGCCAGAACGCTCGCGTATCCAGGCGAATTGCGCTCGATGATCGCCCGGCGTCTGCTGACTATCGGCTACGCGATCGTCGCGTTGGCCGCGCTCGCCAGCATTGTTCTGCTGATTCCTGCCTGGGCGATTCTTCCCAGTCCCTACGATGCGCTCCCGGACCTGCCCGCCAAGCCCGCCTTCATCGTTTTCTGGGTCGTATCGATCGCCGCCGTCGTGTACACGATTCGCAAATTCAGCCCCGATCGCGTGGCACTTTCCTTGGGCGCAATCGCGTATCTTGCGATGGTTTACATCTATATCTTCGCGATGCCTGCGGCGGAGGCTTATCGCGGTGAAAAGCCCTTCGGCTACGCGGTCCTGAACAAGATTGGTGGTTCGACCGACCGGCTCGTGCTGTTCAAGACTGAGGGGCCGCTGTTCTATCTCAATCCGCCAAAGCCAATCCCCGAGTTCGAAAAGAAGCAGGATCTGCAGGATGCGATCGTCAAGGGGAGCGTCCGATGGATGATTGTTCGACGGCGCGATATGCCCAAGCTCGACATTCCCACCACCGTCGAGCTTGGCGAGGCGTCATATCCGTGGGAGACCGACTACAATTACCGAAATAAGGTCGTGCTGGTCCGGGTCGGCAGCGCGCCATAGCAAGCGCGCGTCACAATCGCATCGGCATGACGACGTACGTGTACTGCTGATCCGACTCCGTCCTGATGACGCCCGGGCTGACGTCATCGCTCAGCCCGAGCTCCACGGTCGAATCGTTACCCGGCGGAATTACGCCCAGCGCGTCCTGCACGTATGCTGCATTGAAGCCGATCGCGAATTCTTCGCTCTTGAAATCGACGTCGAGCGACTCGCTTGCTTCACCGGTTTCCGGACTCGTCGATGAAACCGTCAGCGTCCCGGCCGACAGCGCGAATTTGACGCCGTGATAACGTTCGCTTGAGAAAATTGCCGCACGCTTGATTGCCGCGAACAGCAGATCCCGCTTGACGGTAATCTTGTACCTCGACTGCTTGGGGATGACGCCGCGGTAATCGGGGAATTCGCCCTCGACCAGCCGCATCGAGATTTCGGTCGTCCCGCGCTTCAGGTATGCGAGCTGACCTTCGAGGTTCAACCGCACTTCGGCGTCGCTGCTCTCATCCAGAATTTTGCGCAGTTCCGAGAGTCCCTTTCGCGGAATGATCGCGCCGGTCTCCATCCTGAATCCGGGTATTTCGCGCTCGATCATCGCCAGCCGATGGCCGTCCGTCGCGACCATCCGCGCCGATCCCGGAGCGTTGGATTCGACGAACACGCCGCTCAGGTTGTAGCGGGCTTCATCCGGACTGACGGCGAAAATCGTCTTGTCGATCATCCCGGCCAGCACAGCGGCCGGAATCGTCAATTCAGCCTTCAGTTGTTTCTTTGCCGGCGTTGAGTCCTTGCCGGCGCTCTGACTTGGCATGGCAGGGAAGCTGCGCGGATCCAGGCCCATCATTTTGAACTTCGCCCGGCCGCACTTCAGCTCGACCCAATCGTTGTCGAGCGAGGTCAGCGCGACTTCATCGCCTTCGGTCTCGCGCACGATTTCGAAAAGCTTGCGCGCGTTGAGCGTGAGGCTTTTTTCCTTGCCGGAACACGCAACCTGTGTGCGGATTCCGACTTCGAGGTCAGTTGCGCTCAAAGTCAGCGCATTTCCGTCGGGTTCGATCAGAACATGGCCGAGTATCGGAACCGTCGTGCGCCGTTCCACGATGCCCTGCACCAGTCCCAAACCGCTAAGCAGCGAAGCGCGCTCGATGGAGAGTCCCATGAATTGTTAGCCCGTCTCCTGTTCCTGGATCTTAGATCTCTAAAAAAGAATAGCAGTAATAGTAGGAGTTGTGGATTTGTTGATTGATCACGCAAGCGCCCGAAAATGAAAGCCGATCCGCCGCTGAAAAGCTGTCAGCGGAAAAGCGGCTGACCGACAGGGCCGGCCTTGTGCGCACCGGCCCTGTCGATATCGATCGCCTTATGCCCACTTCCTCCACAGCCTCCTCCACATCGACTCACGCGGCATTGGCGCGAATCGATTTAAGCTCGCGCTCGATTTTCTCGATCGAGAGCCGAAATGCCGGATCGCTGGTCACGCGCCGCATGATCAGGTTGTGTGCATGAATCACCGTCGAATGATCGCGCCCGAAATGCTCGCCGATCGTCGGAAACGAGCTGTCAGTCAGCTTGCGGCACAGATACATCGCCACTTGACGGCAAAACGCGATGTGCTGGGTGCGCTTTTTCGACTTCAATTCCGCAAGGCGGATATGGAAAAAATCCGCAACCGTCTTCTGGATCGATTCGACGTCGGGCTTCGCGTCGTGATTGCGAATCAGATCCTGCAGCGCCTGCCGCGCAAAGTCCACCGTGATTGCCGCTTGGTTGAACGAGGCCAGCGCCGCCAGCCGCGTCAGGCATCCCTCCAGCTCGCGCACGTTCGACGAGACACTCTGCGCGATGTACATCGCGACTTCCGGCGCCAGCCGCAGATTATCGAGCACCGCCTTTTTCTGCACGATCGCCACGCGCGTCTCGAGGTCGGGCGGGGCGATATCCGCGATTAATCCCGACTCGAACCGATTGCGCAGCCGGTCCTCGAGCCCGGGGATTTCGCGGGGAACTTTGTCCGAAGTCAGGACGATCTGATGCCGCTCGGCGTGAAGCGCGTTGAAAGTATGGAAGAATTCCTCCTGGGTGCGCTCGCGGCCGGCCAGGAACTGCACGTCGTCGAGGATCAACGTATCGACGCGGCGAAATTTCTCGCGAAACTCGTTCATCTTGTCGCGGCGCAACGAATTGATCATCTCGTTCATGAAAATTTCGGCCGGCATGAACAGAACTTTCCTCGGCCGATCGCCGCTGGCCCAGATATGGTGCCCGATTGCGGTCACCAAGTGGGTCTTGCCGAGGCCGACCCCGCCATAAATGAAGAGCGGGTTGTATTTCTCGCCCGGCTGGTTGGCGACCGCCAGCGCCGCCGCATGCGCGAACTGATTGGCCGATCCGACCACGAACTCCGCGAAACTGTAGCGCGAGTTGAGGGTCGGATGCCGATCTCCACGCGGCGCGGCTGCCGCAGTCGCACGATTCGCCGCGGTCGCCTTGCCATTGCTATTTGCATGGCCGTCGGCATGGCCATTGGTTGGGCGTTGCGGCGGCGTCGCCACGGCAGCATTTTCGCCGAGAGTCAGCCGCACCTCCATTTCCTCGCCCGCCTCCTTTGACAGCGCCGCGCGCATCATGCTCAGGTAACGTTCGTTGATCCAATCGCGGAAAAACCGATTGGGCGCCTCGATTGTGACGGTCGATCCTTGATGAGCGACAAAATTGAGAGGCCCAATCCACGTCTCATAGCCGACCTGCCCCAGCTCATCGCGGATGCGGTCAGCGGCCCTTTGCCACAAACCATTCATATCGTTTCCCCCTGCCAAACCCGGAGCACCCACCATGCTCCGGAACTAGCGCGCAACATCAAATGCCGCGCGAATTACGCACAAGCTTATCCACATCTGTGGATAAGCCCGATTTCCCTTTTTGCAGCCGACAATTTGACCGTGCTCCACGCCGGACTATCAACTTGTCCGGGTTACGATCGGTTTTGTTGAGCTTGAAAGTCTGACCGAGAATGCAAGCGATATACACGCGCTTCAAAGGCATATCCAACGCGCCGCGAGCGAACCCTTTCATCGGAAAATGGTTCTTGGAAATAAAAAGTGTGCGGCCAAGGCAACGTGATAAACTTATTTCGCGGTGAGAACAAGCGCGGAAAAAATTTTGGCGCTATGCGCGCGGATCGAAAAGGAAATTTTTGTCGCGAGCGATCGCGCGCCGCGTGCGCGAAATTTCGCGCGGATCGTGCGATCGCGCAAATCCGCTCTGGAAGCCATCGCGCGCGACCTCAATTTTTCGCGTCGCGTCGCAATTTTGTCTCACGGTGACGCGTGCAATCGAATTTTTCGTCGCGATCGTAAAAAAAACTTTTTGATAGCGCTGGATCCTCGGGAGAATCGCGATGACATCACGCAAAAAATCAGATGAACTCTTCCATCGCGCCAGTGTTAAGATTCCTGGTGCGGTGAATTCTCCCGTTCGCGCGTGGAAGGCCGTCGGCGCGCAGCCGATTTTCATCGAGAGTGGCAGCGGCGCGACTTTGATTGACGCCGATGGAAACAGTTTTCTCGATTACGTTTGCTCCTACGGCCCCGCGATCCTCGGACATGCCCATCCGCGCGTCACCCAAGCCATCGCCGAGCAGGCGCGGCTTGGTCTGGGCTTCGGCGCGCCGACGCGCCTGGAGGTCGAGCTCGCGGAATTGATCTCATCGGCGATCAAATGCGCACAAAAAGTCCGACTTGTCAGTTCGGGAACGGAAGCCGGCCTCACCGCGCTCAGGATCGCGCGCGCGGCGACCGGGCGTCCGAACATAATGAAGTTTGACGGATGCTATCACGGGCATAGCGACTCGATGCTGGTGCGCGCAGGTTCAGGCAGTATGACTTTTGGTCAACCCGACAGCGCCGGCGTTCCATCGGCGCTCGCCGCGATGACGATGGTTGCGCGATATAACTCGATTGAAACAGTTGAAGGATTATTCCGCGCTGCGCCTGACAAAATCGCCGCCGTGATCGTCGAGCCGGTCGCCGCCAACATGGGCGTCGTAAATCCCGACCCCGGCTCGCTGAAAGCTCTCGCCGAAATCGCGCACCACAACGGCGCTCTTCTGATCTGTGACGAGGTTATATCCGGGTTCAGACTCTGCTTCGGATCGGTTGCTGAAAGCATGGGCATCGCGCCCGACCTCATCATGCTCGGGAAAATAATTGGCGGCGGCATGCCGGTGGGTGCAGTCGCCGGCCCGGCCAAGATCATGGACTTGCTCGCACCGGTTGGTCCGGTCTATCAGGCGGGAACGTTGTCGGGAAATCCGATTTCGGTTCGCGCCGGACTCGAAACGCTTTCGATTCTAAAGGAAACCAATCCGTACGCCGCGCTCGACGCCGCCGGCGCGCGCCTTGAAGCCGGACTGCGCGACGCAGTGAAAAAAAATGGCGAGTCGGGATGCGTCAACCGCGCAGGGTCCTTGCTGACGATGTTCATCGGTCCCGAGCGCGTACGCGACGCCGACGAGGCTCGCGCGTGCGACTCCGGCAAATTCGCGAAGTTCTTCCACGGGATGCTGGATCGCGGGATAAATATACCGCCGTCGCAGTTCGAGGCCATGTTCATCTCCACCGCGCATACCAATGCCGACATCGACCGCACTATTGCCGCCGCTCGCGAATCTCTCGGCGATCTCGCGCGAGGGAAATCTTAAGACCGGGATGGCGCTAAGCCCCGGCAGAATGATGCGGTTCGCCGCGATCGGCTTCGAGTTCGCGTGGCCGATGGTCGCGGGCGCAATTATCGGGCATTACCTTGATCTTTACTTTCACACCGACCCCTGGCTGACGCTCGTGATGTTCCTGCTCGGGGTCTTCATCGGCTTCTACCGGCTGATCCAGGAACTCGCTCTCTTTCAGCGCGAGAACCGGGAGTCTTGATTCATGTTCTCGTGGTCAACGCCGACGATTTTGTCGATCCAGCGCACCAACGTCATCCTCGTCGTGGTCAGCGCCGCGATTCTCGCTTTGTTCGCCTCGATGTCCGTGGCAGTGGGATGCATCCTGGGGGGAGCAGTAGTGATCGCAAATTTATGGATCTTGTCGGTGCTCGGCGGCCTTATCCTGGCTGCGTCCGGCGCCGGAATTTCCGGCGTGGCCGCCAAGTTAGGCATGCTTGCGCTTCCGCTGAAGCTGCTGATCATCGTCGGTCTGGTCTATCTTGTTTTCACCCGCGCGCGAGTTGACGGGATGGGCTTTGGCGTCGGCGTCTTGACTCAGATGGCGGCTATCATTATTGAAACCGGGCGGGCTTCGGTTCGCGGCGCCGCCTGAATCAGCGTCGGCGGAGAAATCTTCTTGCAAAAGTCGGTAAATTTCCTCGAACTGATCGGTGGCGGCAGGATCCCCGAGGTGCTAATCGGCACCTGGATCGTGATGGGCATCCTCATCGTGTTTGGATTTATCGCGCGAGCGTCGATTGCCGGCGTTGCCGACCCGCTAATCCCTGATGAAGGGATCAGCATCCGCTCGGTCTCCGAGATGATCGTCGAATGGCTCGACAGTTTCGTGAGTGAAGTCACCGAGATGCACGGGTCGCGCGCGATGGTCCCGTTCTTCGGATGCATCTTCATGTTCATCCTGTTCGCCAACTTCTTCGGATTGATACCGGGGATGGAGCCTCCTACCGCCGACTCCGACCTGACCTTCGCGCTCGGCATCGTCTGCTTCGGCTATTACATCTACCAGGGCTTCGCCTCGAAGGGCGTCCGGTATCTGAGAAGTTTTCTCGGCCCATATCTGCCGTTGGCGGTGCTGATGATGCCGATCGAGCTGGCCGACAATCTGTTCCGTCCTTTTTCGCTCGGCATTCGTCTTTACGCCAACATGTTTGCCGACCATACCGTGCTCAGCATTTTCACCGGGCTGACGTGGCTCGTCGTACCGCTTGCATTCTATGCGCTCGGCTCGATCGTATGCGTGATCCAGGCGGTCATCTTCGTGGTTCTATCGATGAGTTACGTTCGACTCGCCGCGAGTCACGATCATTAGCAGAGGATTTTTCGCGCCAGGGATTCCGCCCGAAAATTGTGGTGGTAGAGGAAGAGATGCGGCCGGCTGCGGCACCCAGGGCGCGCGAAAAAGAAGGAGGATCGACAAAATGTTACGACGGATTGGAACTGTAATGACGATGGCCGGGATGGCCATCCTCGCATCTCCCCTGCTGGCGATGGCGCAGCAGGCGGCAGGGGCCGCAGGATCGGGCGCGCCGCTTCGGGACGGCCTGATCGCAATCGCCGCGAATATCGGCATCGGTATCGCGGCGTTCGGCAGCGCGCTTGCCCAGGGCAGGATGGCGGCCTCCGCGATGGAGTCCATAGGGCGCAACCCGAACAGCGCCGGTCAGATCTTCGTGCCGATGATCATCGGCCTCGCGTTCATCGAAGCGCTGACCCTGTACGCGCTCGTGATCGCATTCTTCCTGCAGGCGAAGATCTAGCGATTACCGACTCGGACAATGTCAATGTCGTAGTGACAGCGGGGCCCGAGCGGGCCCCGTTTCTTTTTTTGTTGGCTATCCGCGGCGCTTGGCGCCCTGCAGAATGTCGAACGGCGCGCGGCTTTTTTCACGCTTCAACAACACGTACGTCGCTCCGGCGCCGCCGTCGGCAGGGCGGGCGGTCGTGAATGCCAACACGTGCCCGCCGATGGCGCCATGCGAGAGCCATCCGGCAGACGCGTGCTTGAGGACAGAATGCCCGCCGGGAGATCGCAGTCCGCGTCCATGCACGACCAGCACAGTGCGCAGCCCCTTGCGAATCGAGGCGATGATGAACTCCTTGAGCGCTTGCTTGGCGGCGCCCTGGATCATGCCGTGCATATCGAAATGCGCCTGCACGGCGAACTCGCCGCGGCGAAGCTGTGAGACCAGCCGCGGGTCCAGTCCGACGCGGTATCCCTCGAGGTATTCGTCCGACTCGGTGATGTCGAAGGGCGCCTGTCCCGATACCAGGTCCGACAATTGCGCGACTACCTCCGCGTCCTCATCGACGATCGTGTGAGTCACGGGAGGTTCAAGAGGTATCCGCGACCTGCGATGGCCGTTGCTATTCAGCGGGCGCACGCCCTCGAACGCCCGGCGGAGGAAAGACTCGTCGTCGAGCAAGTCGTCATGTAAGTCATCCGCGGGTTGCGCGGGTTTTTCGACGACCGGCACGGGCGGCGTCGCGGGCTTGGGCTTGATTGCCGGGGGCGAAGGCGACACCTCTCGCTCGGCGAGCATTTTCTTCAGGTCTTTGAATGGCGACGAAAAGACCCGCGCGGGCGCCGGCGGCCTTCGCTCGCCGTCTCGCTCGTCATCTTGGCGGCGATGCTTTCGCTTTTTTGCCATCGGAAGGAGCCGCAGGTCCGGGATACGTGCACGGCTAAACAGACTACGCCGAGGACGCAATGCGGTTCAAACCGCGGACGCGATCTGAAGCGATCGGACAGGAAAATCGTCTGCGCGAATGATGCGCGTTCGGCGCGCATCGACTACACTTGCCGGCGTGTCGCGAACCACTCGAAGTTGCCTGATGTGAGGACCCTCATATGCGTCGTGTCATTGTAGCCGCCGCCGCAATTGTCGGGGCCGTCGTGATTTTCGCCGGCGCGATCTTCTTCTATGCCGCGGCCAACCTCAACTCGATCATCGCCGAGCGCCGCCAGCCCATCCTGGACAAGGTCAGCACCGCGCTCGGTCGCAATGTTCACATCGACGACATCAAAGTGAGCCTCGGCTGGGGAATCCTCGCCGACGTGACCGGTGTCCAGGTGGCGGACGACCCCGACATCTCGAAAAAGCCCTTCATCGAGGCGAGCAACGTTTACACCCGGCTGGAACTGATACCGCTGCTGGCGCGCCGGATCGAAGTCACCGAAGTCGTGCTCGACCAGCCGGTAATCCGAATCGTTCAGACTCGCGACGGCACTCTCAACGTCTCCACGCTCGGCAGGAAAAAAATCGTCACCGAAGAGGAGTCGGGCGAAGGCAAGCGCAAGAAGGGCAGGGGCACGATCGGAGGCTCGCCGATGGCCGAATCGGGCCGGGCGCCTTCGACGCTGGGCTCGCTGTTCGTGCAGAATTTCACGGTCAATGACGGCACTTTGACTTTTGAGACGCAGGGTGCGCCGCAAGCCGCCACCGTCAACGCGATCGACCTCAAGGTCCGCGACTTCGGCTTTCTGGCGCCCTTCACCGTCGCGCTCACCTTCGCCGCACTCGCCGACCAGCAGAATTTCGACCTCTCCGCGACGATTGGGCCTCTAATCAACAACGGCGCCATCGACCTCGACGCGATTGCGCTGTCGGGCACGGCCAAGGTCGGCCCGATTCTACTGACGCAACTCGAAACGATCCCGATGCTCGCGAGAGCCATCCCGCCGAACCTTTCGATTTCCGACCCGTTCAGCTTCGCCGCCTCCGCCGACGGCACTGTTCAATCGATCAAATTCAACGTCTCGAGCGATTTGAGCGCGCCCGCAATCGCCTTCGGCGACACGTTTAAAAAGCCCGCCGACCTGCCGCTCAAGATATCCGCCGAAGGTTCGCGGACAGGCTCTGCGGCCGGCGTGACGCTCGCCAATGTCACTCTCGGCGACCTCGAAGCGAAGGTGGCCAACATTAAAGTCGGGGGCGCCACGACCGCGGCCCGCATCGATACCAACAACTTCGATGTCGCTTCGATCGCGAACATGATCCCGGCACTCCGCGAATACAGCCTCGAGGGCAGGACCGAGATTCATACCGACGTGGCGATCACGGGCGGTAAAGTGTCGGCGGACGGCACGGTCGCGCTCGCCGATGTCGGATTGTCCATCCCCGATCAGGAAGTGCCGCCGCTGAACCGTCTCGGCGGTAACATCAAGCTCACCGGCGCCAGCGCCGACGTTGGCCCGCTGACATTCAACATGGGCGAGTCGCAGGCAACGTTGAAGTCGCATGTCGGTCAGTTTCAGCCATTGGTCATGAGCTATGAGCTGAATGCGGCCCAGGTTCATCTGGCCGATCTCGCGCCCTCGCGGCCGCCGGACGAGGTGATCAACCAGCTTTTTGCCAAGGGCGCTGCCTCGATTGCTCCGGCGACGGGTCCGGTCGTCGATTCCGAAATCACGTCGCCATCGGGCAACCTCGCCGACGTCCCATACCAGAACCTGAACGTGTCGCTGTCGCTGGCGGGCAAACTCGCCCGGGTGTCCCTGCTCAAGTTAAAGGCATTTTCGGGCGAAATCGTCGCGACGGGAGACACGCGGCTCGAGGCGGAGGCGCCGATGACGGCGTCGATCAGTTTCTCCCATCTCAATCTTCAGCAGGCACTCGACGCGCAAAATTCCAAGGCCGCCGGGACTGTTCGCGGGTCGCTCGGTGGAAACATCAACGTCACCGGAAAGACCGGCAGCTTCGATGAGATGAAGCCCACGCTAAAGGGTGACGGCAAGCTGACGCTGACCGACGGCAAGCTGGTCGGCGTCAACATCGGCGGTCAGGCGCTCAAGAAGGTGCAGAAACTGCCAGCTATCGGCAGTCTGGTTCCGGATCGGGTCGTCAAGAACCATCCCGAGCTGTTCAGCAACCCCGACACCGACATCCAGCTTGCGAGTCTGAGCTTCGTGCTCGCCGGTCCGCGAATTACGTCGCACGACATCAAGGTGCAAACGGTGGATTACAATCTGCTCGGCGACGGATGGTTCGACATGGACAAAAATATCGATCTCGCGGCGCGAATCGTGCTCTCGCCGCAATTCAGCAAGGAGCTGATCGAGCAGAAGAAGGCGGTCGCGTTCATCGCGAATCCGGACGGACAAATCGACGTCCCGCTGCAAATCGTCGGGCAATTGCCAAAGCCGAAGGTCCTGCCCAACATGACGGAACTTGCCAGTCGCGCTGCAACTCACGCGGTCCAGTCGGAGGGGCAGAAGTACCTCGGTAAAATTTTTGGCAAGAAGGGACTTCCGGGAGGATTGGGAAAATTTCTCGGCGGCAATTAGGGTGGAGGAAATTCTTCTAGCGCGCGCCGCCTACAAATTCATCTGCACGATCGTCGCGCCCGCGCCGCCGTGATGCGGTTCCGCGCCGCGGAACGACGCGCAATACGGCGACGTGCCCAGGTATTCCGTCACCGCTTTCCTTAGCGCGCCCGATCCAATCCCGTGGATAATCCGCACCTCCGCGCGATTGGTCAGGAATGCGGTGTCGAGAAATTCCTCGAGCTTGCGCAGCGCGTCCGTAGTTCGCATCCCGATCAGGTTCAACTCGTTGCGCTCCCCGCCCTCGACGTTGAAGGTGACGGTCGCCGCCTTGGTCCGCGCGGGGCGATTTTCCGGCGCGCTCGCCGCCGCCCTGCGCAGCCGCTCGGGCGCGACTTCGATCCTCAGGCCGCCCCGGCTGATTACAGCACGTCCCGATTCGAGCACGATCAATTCGCCGCGGATGTCGCCTATCTCGACGCTATCCCCGACCTTGAGCGGCGCATCGGACCGGGGTCCGGTTTTGTCTTCCGCAGCCGGCGCGAGGCTCTCGAGTTTCGCCGCCGCTTTCGTGATGAACCCCTTCAAGTCGGTGCGCGATTTCGTCCGGGTTTTCAACTCATCCATCAGCGCCGCACCGTCGCGCCTGATCTCCTCGATCAGGTCCGCGACTTCGGCGCGCAGCCGCTTGCGTTCCAGCTCGCCGCGCTCGCGCGTTTTTTCAGCGCTCTGAAGTACTTCCTGCTCGATGCGAGCTAGGCCGGCCTCGCGCTCGCGCAATTTTTCGGCCTGCGCATTCAGCTTGGCGCGCTCGCCGTCCAATCTTTTCAGCGCGTCGGTGAGCTCGAGGGTCCCGGCGCCCATCGATTGTTCGGCGGCGCGAATTATTTCCTCGGGCAGTCCGAGCCTGCGCGCGACCGCGAGTCCGTAACTCTGCCCGATCGTGTGCGGTTTCAGGCGATACAACGGCTCCAGGCGCTCGGCGTCGAAATCCACCGCGGCGGCCTCGAACCCGGCTTGCGAGTATGCGTGGAGCTTCACCGCGGTCGAATGCGTCGCGATCGCCAGCATGCAGCGCCGCGTCCCGAGATGGTTCATCAGGCCGATCGCGAGCGCCGCGCCCTCGGCGGGGTCGGTGCCGGCGCCCGGCTCGTCGAGAATGACCAGCGCCGGCTCGACCAGCGATCTGATTATCTCCGACAAGTTTGCGATATGCCCTGAAAAGCTCGACAGGTTGGATTCGATGGACTGTTCGTCGCCGATGTCGGCGAACACGCTGCGAAAAACCGTCGCCTTGCTGCCGGCGAGCGCCGGAATCAGCATCCCCGCCTGCGCCATCAGCGACAGCAGCCCGACCGTCTTGAGCGCGACCGTTTTGCCGCCCGTGTTCGGCCCCGAGATGACTATCCCGCGCTGTCCGGCCCCGATTTTCACGTCGATCGGGATCACCTCGCGGCCGCTGGTCATCAGCAGCGGATGCCGCGCGCCGATAAAATCGATTCCCTCGTCCACCAGCTCCGGCTCGACGCATCGAAATCGCTCGGCGAAAATCGCGCGCGCGTTGAGCGCGTCGAGCGCCACCATCGCGTCGAACGTGAGTTGCAGTTCCGGCGCGTATCCGCCGACCATCGCCGTCAGCCGCGCGAGGATTCGTGTTTCTTCCGCCTCCGCTTCGCGTTCGAGCATCATCAACCGGTTGTTCAGCTCGACGGCCCACATCGGCTCGACGAACAGCGTCTCGCCCGAAACGCTGCGGTCCTGAACGATTCCTTCGAACCGTTCCGCGTAGTTCAGCTTCATCGGCAGCACGAAGCGTCGATTGCGAATCGTCACGATGTAATCGGATACGAATGACTCCATGCCCGGCGCGTTGAGCGAGCGCAGCAGGCGCGCTTCGAGTTCGGCGCGTTCGTCGCGCAGCCTGCTGCGCAGACGTTTCAGCTCGCGGCTTGCGTCGTCCAGGATTCCACCGTCGTCAGCCAGCGCACCGAGCATCGCGTCGGCCAGTTCCTTTGGCGCGAGCAGGTTATGCACCAACGCCGCGACATGCGGGAAGCGCTCGACGCGTGAGCGGATGAAGCCGCCGACGTGGCGCGCCCCCACGATGAAATCGCGCACTTTCACCAGCGCTTCGCCGCCGAGGATCGCACCCGCGCGCGCCGCCGCCAGCAGGTACGGCCGCTGATCGGTGAATTCGCTTATCGGGATCGAGCCGGCATGCGATCTCAGCCCGGCCATCTCGGCCGTCGAATCAAGCCGGCGGCGCACTTCGACCGCGTCGATCGACGGGCGCAGTGCGGCGGTTGCCTCGCGCCCCGGCTCGGAGGCGCAAAACTCCATCACGAGGTGAATCACCTTGTCGAACTCGAGCGCTTTCAGATCGCGTTCTCGCATCGCATCGGAGCCGCCCGGCTTTTTGCCTATTGGCCCGGCCCTCAGGCTAATATCTAGCCCAACTTTGGTCCGCAGGCATCAAGGATACTCAAATGGATCGGATAGAATCCCAGCTGAACGCCAACTCCGAAGAGTTTCGCCGCAACCGCGACGCCATGGACTCGCTGGTCAAGCGCCTGCGTGACGAAATCGAGCGGATTCGCCTGGGTGGTCCCGCTCCCGCTCGCGAGCGCCACGTCGAACGCGGCAAGTTGCTCGCGCGCGATCGCGTCAAAAAACTTCTCGACCCCGGCAGTCCGTTCCTCGAGCTGTCCCCGCTGGCCGCGTTTCGGATGTACGACGGCGACTCGCCGTCCGCGAGCATCATCACTGGCATCGGTCGAATCCATGGCCGCGAGACCGTCATCGTCGCCAACGACGCGACCGTCAAAGGCGGCACATATTTTCCGATGACCGTGAAGAAGCATCTCCGCGCGCAGCAAATCGCGATCGAGAATATGCTCCCATGCGTTTATCTGGTCGATTCGGGCGGCGCCTTCCTGCCGATGCAGTCCGAGATTTTTCCCGATCAGGATCACTTCGGGCGCATCTTTTACAACCAGGCGCGGATGTCCGCGATCGGCCTGGCGCAGGTCGCGGTCGTGATGGGCAGTTGCACGGCCGGCGGCGCCTACGTGCCCGCGATGTGCGACGAGAACGTCATCGTCCGCGGCCAGGGGACGATCTTCCTGGCTGGTCCGCCTCTGGTGCGCGCCGCAACCGGCGAGGAGGTCAGCGCCGAGGATCTCGGCGGCGGCGACGTGCATACGCGACTCTCCGGCGTCAGCGATCACCTGGCCGACGACGACGACCACGCGCTCCAGATTGCGCGCGCGATCTTCGAGAATCTCGGCCCTCGCACCGCCGCCGCGATCGGGCAGGACACCCCCGAGGATCCGCACTACGATCCCGCCGAACTGTACGGCATCATCCCGGTCGATACGCGCAGGCCCTACGACGTGCGCGAGGTGATCGCGCGGCTGGTTGACGGGAGCCGGATGCATGAGTTCAAGGCGCGTTACGCCACCTCCATCGTCACCGGCTTCGCCCGAATCTACGGCTATCCCGTCGGCATCGTCGCCAACAACGGCGTGCTGTTCAGCGAGTCCGCGCTGAAGGCCGCCCACTTCATCGAATTGTGCTGCGCGCGGCGCATCCCGCTGCTCTTCCTGCAAAACATCACCGGCTTCATCGTCGGCAAACGCTACGAACAGGGCGGCATCGCGAAGGACGGCGCCAAGATGGTCAACGCGGTCGCCAACGCGCAGGTCCCGAAGTTCACCGTGATCATCGGCGCGTCCAACGGCGCCGGAAATTACGGGATGTGCGGGCGCGCCTACTCGCCGCGATTGCTCTTCATGTGGCCCAACGCGCGGATCTCGGTGATGGGGGGGGAACAAGCCGCGAACACGCTGCTCACGGTCAAGCTCGATCAGTTGAAACGCGAAGGCGCCACGATGACCGACGCGGAGCAAAAGGAATTTCTCCGTCCCACGCTCGACAAGTACGAGATCGAGTCGAGCGTCTATTACTCGAGCGCGCGGTTATGGGACGACGGCGTGCTCGATCCCGTCGAAACGCGCGCTGCGCTGGCGCTGGGGATCGCGGCCTCGATGAACGCGCCGATTTCCGAGCACCCCGGCTTCGGCGTCTTCAGGATGTAAGCCGCCGCGCGTTCCTACCACCCCAGGAAATGCACCGCGATGATGACGTTGGTCACCGCGAACGACGCCGGGATCACCCATCGCGAGTACCTGCGAATCCGCATCCCCAAATCGCGCCGCGCCTCCGAGCGATGCGTCACGTGGACCGTCATCAGTTCCACCACCGCAAGGAAAACATAGATGTAGCACTCCAGGAAAAACGCATCGATGTACGTCAGGTAGGGCAGCCGCGGCATCGTCGCGGAGATCGCAAACGCGAACGCAATCACAGTCAGAATCGTCGTGACCGCGACCTGGACCTGGTTCGACAGGTCGTTCTCCTCGATCCAGAAGACCGCCCACGACAAAAACACCATCAGCAGCAGCGGCAGGAACACTTTCCACAAATAGAAGCTCGAGCGCCGCTCGACGTCGATTTCGAACCTGGCTTCCGGCATGGTGAGCCCGCCGTAGGTCGGCGCGATAAGCAGCTCCGAGTGCATCGAGGTCAGATGCCACTGCGCCAGCGAGGAGTAGGTCTTGAATTCGCTGGCGGTCCACGTCGAGGTTTCGTCCTGACGGAACTTCATCCGCGGTCCGTCCACCAGGAAGGGATGGATGATGACTATCAGCCGCTGCTGATCGAACGGGAAGCGTCTCAGGTCGAACTTCGACGACAGGCTTGCGCTGAAGCGCTCCGCGTATCTCACCGTGCCGTCCGGGCTTACCATGATCGCGATTTCGCTGCGCGAGCGGGGAGCCGCGGCGTTGATCATCTCCAGTTGAGGCACCCAGATCTGCCCATTCGCGTAGCTGCGCATCCGGTCGTCAGGTCCCTCCGGGGCATGGGCGAGCCGCTGGTCGATCCATCGCGCATACAGGTAGCCGTCGAGCCGAAACTGCTCGCTGACTTCGTCGATCGCGGCGATATTGATGACATGCAGGCCGATCACGACGTCGATCGGTTTGCCGTTTTCAAATGGCGGTTGCAGGATCGGATCGGTCGCGATGCCGGTCGGAGTTTGTGCCGCGTGGGCCGCTACCGGCGACAGCGTCGCGCCGACTACGATTGCAAGCGCAAAAGCAACGATCCCCAGCCGCATTCCGGCTCAGCCTTCCGGCGCAAGCATTTTGTCCGCCCGCACCAGCCGGTCGAACTCCTCTCCCTTGAGCAGCTTCAACCCAATCGTGGCCTCGCGCAGCGTGATTCCTTCCGCGTGAGCCTTCTTGGCGACCTTCGCCGCGTTGTCGTAGCCGATATGCGGGCTCAGCGCCGTCACCAGCATCAACGAATTTGCGACGTTGCGCTGTAGCTGTTCGCGATTCGGCTCGATCCCTTCGACGCAGTACTTGCTGAACGACGCGCACGAATGCGCCAGCAGCTTCGTCGAATGCAAAAAATTGTGGATGATGATCGGTTTGAAGACGTTGAGCTCGAAATTCCCCTGCGAGCCGGCCATCGTGATCGCCGTGTCGTTGCCGATCGTCTGGATGCAGACCATCGTCATCGCCTCGCTCTGCGTCGGGTTCACCTTGCCCGGCATGATCGACGAGCCCGGCTCGTTCTCCGGCAGGATTAATTCTCCCAGGCCGGTGCGCGGTCCCGAGCCCATCCAGCGGACGTCGTTGGCGATCTTCATCAGCGAAACCGCCAGCGTCTTGAGCGCTCCAGAAGCCGCCACCAGCGCATCGTGCGCCGCCAGCGCCGCAAACTTGTTCGGCGCCGACTTAAACGGCAGCCCCGTGTACGCCGCGATCTTTGCAGCCGTGCGATCCGCAAACTCCCGATGCGTATTGAGCCCGGTGCCGACCGCCGTGCCGCCAATCGCCAGTTCGAGTAAGTCCGGCAGCGCCGCTTCGATTCGCTTCAAATCGTAGTCGAGCTGCGAGACGTAGCCCGAGAATTCCTGCCCCAGCGTCAGCGGCACCGCATCCATCAGATGCGTGCGGCCGATCTTCACGATGCCGGCGAACTCGGCGGCTTTGCGGGCGAGCGCGTCGCGCAGCTTTCGCAGCGACGGAATCAGGTCGTGCGTGACTTCCTCGGCTGCCGCAATATGCATCGCAGTCGGAAAAGTGTCGTTCGACGACTGCGACATGTTCACGTCGTCGTTGGGATGGATCGGCTTTTTGCTGCCGAGCACGCCGCCGGCCATCTCGATCGCGCGATTCGAGATGACTTCGTTGGCGTTCATGTTGGTCTGCGTGCCGCTGCCGGTCTGCCAGATGCGCAGCGGAAAGTGATCGTCAAGTTTGCCCGCGATCACTTCTTCGGCGGCCGCGGTCACCAGCTTGGCCTTGTCGGGCGGCAACTTGCCGAGATCGCGATTAACTTCCGCCGCCGCCTTCTTCAAAATCCCGAACGCGCGCACCACCGAACGCGGCATCCGATCGAATCCGATCGCGAAGTGCAGCAGAGATCGCTCGGTCTGCGCCCCCCAGTAGCGGTCGCACGCGACCTCGATCGCACCCATGCTGTCGGTTTCGACGCGCTTGCCGGTCTGCGGCGCCTTGCCGGCCCCGGCCGGCGTCGCGGTCACTGCGCGCTTGGCGATGCTGGCCTTGCGCATCTTTGATCTCGAATTTGTTGCCATCTTTTATATCCCCTGTTGGATTTCCAACGCCCTCGCGGCGACTATTCTAACCCGGCTGGCGCGCGATGACAGTGGTTCCCCATCGCGATTCGCCCCGGATGCTCTTTTCAAAGGCGCTGTGCCGATATAGGTTATGTCGCATACTTTGACAATAGCGGCTAATTTTAGATCGAGATATTTTTAAGCACTGATTTTAGGAGAAATTGCCAACCATGCCTTGGACGATTACCCGTCTTTGCCGCGACTGCGTTGACACCGGATGCGTCAGCGTGTGTCCCGTCGATTGCATCTATGAATACGTCGGCGCCGACAAGGAAAAATTCCCCAACCAGCTCTACATCGATCCCGACGAATGCATCGATTGCGGCGCCTGCGAGCCCGAATGTCCTTGGGAGGCGATTTTCGAGGAGCCGGCTGTTCCCGACGTCCTCAAGGACGACATCGCGCTCAACCACGCTTTGCTCGAAATCAAGGATCAGTTCAAGGTGATGCCGTTCAAAAAGGTCGAACACCCGACGCCCGAGCAGATCGCCGAGAACAAGAGAAAATGGGGCGTCGAACCCTGAACGCCCGCCCTGTCCACATACCCCGGCGAGGGCGCGTAGCGCCCGCAGGTCCCGCGCTCTTCTCTGGGCTGCTAATGCAGACGCGTATCGCTACTGCGTGATGACCATTGCCGCCGTGCGGGTGAGCGGGATGGTGACCGAGGAGACCAAACTCGTCAGCGGCGGGTAGTTGTAGGTGACGACCACGGTAACCACGCTCCCGGGATTGTTGTTCGGCGCCCAGGTCGTGGTGACGGTCAACGAACTCGTCTTCAGCACGTCGACGACGAGACCGTCCACGTAAGTCTGAACGCCGGCCGCCGACACGGGCGTCGTCGCGGTCGATCCATGGACCGTCGCATAGCGAACAGCCTGCTGGGCGCTGTAACAAACAAAGTCGTAGCAATAGAGCGCCAGTGCGAAGTTGATGATCCCGAAAAACAGGGTCAGGCACGGCGTGAGCACCAGCGCGAACTCGGCCATCGCCTGTCCCCGGTGCGAGCATCGGATCGCGGCGCGCAACCATCGCCGCCATAGCTTGATGCCGCTCGCGTTCATTTGATTATTGGACGACGCGCATAACGGCTTTGCCGGGCACTGTCATAGTCGGCAGGATGCCCATGAAATTGACGAGCGGCGCGTACGGGGCGCTGGTGTTGACCTGCGTGTACAGCAATCGATGGTTGCCGGAGCAGTCGGTTGACAGACACGTCGATGCGCTCCCGTTGGCGCATTGACAGAAGTGAGTCGCGGTCGCCGTCATCCCGACAATATTCGGTGCGTTGCTGGCCGCCGCCGCCTCCATCCCGGCGTTATCGGCCGCGGTCGAGAGATTCTGCGAACCGTACTGAACGCCGGCGCGCGCCGCGTTTGAAACCGAAATCGCGATGTAGAACGCGCGGCCCATTTCCACCACCAGCAGGAACATCATCAGCAGCAACGGCAGACTGAGCGCGAGCTCCACCGATGCCTGCCCGCGCGTGCGCCCGCCATGCCGTCGCATCCAACCGGTCGCGCGCAAAGATTCAACAGGCTCCGGGAATCGCGGTATCGTACTCATTCGGCCAGTATCGTTCCTTTTATCGGTGAGCCGTTTGTCAGCGAGGAATAGTTGTTGCCCACCGTCGAGTTGCCGTTAATCACCACCTTGTCCGACACCAGGATGCTGTAGCCGTTGACGGCGCTGTTTCCGTTGTACGTAACCGCCGTCGTCGCGAAGTAGATCGCCCCGTTGAAAGTCGAACTCGAATTTCCGGTTATCGTGCTGCCCGCCGCGGTGCTCGGAATCGAGCGATCCTGAAAGAACAGGATTCCCGCCAGCGAACCCGAGGTCGGCGCACTGAAATTCACCGTCGAGTTGCCATTCAGCGCAATTGCCCCGTAACCACCCGTCCCCGTCGTGTTGTAAAACGTCACTCCCGTGCCGGTCATCACCGAGTTGCCAGTTATCGTCATGCCGCCACCGGCGAGCACGTAGGTTCCCGCGTTAAAATTCAGCCAGGAATTGCCGCTGACCGAGATACCGCCGCAATAGGTGCCGGCATAGAGCTGGTAGGGACTGCCACTGCTCCCCGTGTTCCCACTCAGCGAAAACGAGCTGTGGGCGCACGAGCCGACGGTGGGCTCCGTTAGGTATGCCAGCGGATCGGACGCTGCAATCACCGCGGTCTTCGGCGTCGGCGTAAAACTGACGTTGCCGCTGGAGGTGTAGTTGCCCACGACCCCGATGGTCGGCGCGGTGATCGTCACGTTGCCGGTCACCGCAAGACCGTTCGAGGCGCTCGAGTCCACCAGCACACCGCAGCCGCTCTGTATGGTGACGTTGCCGGTGACCGACATCGCGCTCGTGGCTGTCGGATCCAGCACGTAGACGCAGTTGGGCCCGTTGCCCTCATACGCGACCCCGCGCGCCGACACGCTGATCGAGCTGACTCCGAGCAGGCGCAGAAAATAAGTCGGCTCGGGCATGGTGACGATCGCCTCGACGTACGCCGTGTTTGACGTATTCGGTCCCATGCTCGGAGGATTGTTGATGGCTACGGTGACGCCGCTTTGGCCGTTGGTGAATCCGTTGGTCGCCGCGTCCGCTTTGCCCGCCGCCACCGCGTCGCCATAATTCAGTTCCTGCGCGCTGGCCATCGCCGCACTGTCCGCCGCCGTCTGCATCATGCTCCTTTGGTCTTGCATGAAGCTGAAATCGGCGACGACAGCAATCATGCCCAGGAGCGCCACCAGCGCGACGCAGATCAGCACCATCACCTGGCCGCTTGCGCTCGCCGCCACCGTCAGCGCGTTATCCGTATCCCGACGCACTGCCTTGCGATGCGCCGCTGGAAACTTGCTCATCATCCGTCCGCTCCAGCCTACAAAGCACCGCCCGTGCCATCGGATTAGTCTCCCGATCGCTACGCCATGCGCGGCAATATGTCCCAAGCTGACTGCGGACTGTCCGATTATGACTCTACCGAAGGAAGGCCGACCGCTTGCCGGTCGGCAGGTGAGGCTCCAGACGCGGAGAAGGCGGAGGAACCGAATTTCTTACTGACCGGCGTGCAGGGGATGACCCCCTCACACTATTCGCTTCTGCCCGTGCTTGAATCCGCCCTGTTCGCCAAGAGCTTCGTTGCCGCGCTCGGGCTGCTCTCGCTCGCGCTCGCGTTCAGGCTCGCGCCGCCGTCCCTGCGGCTGTCCCTCTCCGCGCGGCTCGCGACGGCCGCTCTCGGTAGGCACTATCTCGATCGATCTCATCGATCCTTCACCGGCCGAGCGCGTCGTGATCATCGGATCTTCCTTGAGCGCCAGATGCACCACGCGCCGATCGCGCGCCGGCATCGGATCGAGTCGCACCGGCTTGTGCTCGCGCTTGGCCTTCTCACCCATCGACAGCGCCATCCGATGCAATTGCTGGCGGCGTCGCGCGCGATACGATTCAGTCTCGATTGAAATCGGCGCCGCATCCTTGATTCGCCGCGCCAGGATCCGATTCACGATGTACTCCAGCGCGTCCAGGGTCTGTCCATGCCGCCCGATGAGGATTCCCGAACCGTCGCCCTTTATTTCGAGCTCGACCGTCTCCGCGTCCACTTCTATCTGCCGCACCTCGGTCCGCTCGCCCATCTGCTCGAGAATCTGCTTGAGGATTACCGTCGCCTCGCGGCGCTGCTCCTCGACATCCGCGCTTTTGCGCCCCGCCGCGCCGCCGTTTTCGTTGTTGTCCTTGTCACCGGCGGTCGCCGCCGGACTCGCGCTCCGCGCGCCGGCGCCGCTGGCGCGCGCGTCAATCCGGCCTCGGCCTTGATTCTCGCGCCCGCGAGCCCGCCGCTCAGGCCCGCCTTCCTTGCGCGCTGGCGCCGGCGCTTGCGCAACTTGGGAGACTTGCGGGTTCGATCCCGCTTCCCCGCCGCCGACGCCCGCCGCATCCGCGCTCTTGCGCGTCACTCGCACCCGCGCCTGCCGCGCGCCCATTCCGAGCACGCCCGCGCGCGGCGTGGCGAGCACTTCGATCGCAACCTCGTCCTCGCGCGCGCCGAGCTGTTCGAGGGCTTCCATGGTCGCTTCTTCTACCGAGGCGGCCGCTAATTCTATCGAGTCGTTATTGCTCATGTAGCCGGGGCGTATTGTTGGAATTCGCGGTTGAGGAAATACTGCTGGATAACTCCCAGCAGGTTCGACGAAAAATAGTACAAAGCCAGTCCCGCCGGAAAGTTTATCAGCATGATCGTGAAAATCAGCGGCGTCAGCATCATCATCTTCTGCTGATTCGGATCCGGCGAGGTCGGCGTCATGTATTGCTGGAGGAAACTGGTCAGCCCCATCAGCAGCACCAGCACCGGCAGCCCGTGACAATGTACCATCGGCAGCTGCGGCAGTCCCGGTATATGCAGGCAGTCGGGCGTCGACAAATCATTGATCCAGCCGATAAACGGCGCGTGACGCAGCTCGACCGAGTTCAGCAGCGCCTCGTACAGCCCGATGAAAATCGGCAACTGCAGCGCCATCGGTGCGCACCCGCCCAGCGGGTTGACGTGATTGCGCTTGTAGAGATCCACCATCTCCTTCTGCAACTGCTCGTTGTTGTCCTTGTACTTCTCGCGCAGCCGCTCCATCTGCGGCTGCAGGCGCTGCATCTTCATCATCGAGCGCTGGCTTTTGATCGATATCGGCAGGAACGCAATCCGGATCGACACCGTCAACAAAATAATATCGACCCCGTAGTTGGGCGCGATATAGTGAAATAGCTTCAGCGTGCGCAGAAAAATCAGCGCCAGGATTCCCGCCCAGCCGAAATCGATCGACTTGCTCAGCGCCGGATTTACCGCTTCCAGAGCCTCCAGCAGCTTCGGCCCCATGTAGATTTCGCTATGGATTCGCGCCGCGCCGTCGAACAGGATGCGCGCGATCGCCTCGTCACCCGCATACGCCATCGTAAGCATCCCGCTGGTCGGCGCCGAAGGCAGAAATACCGCCAGAAAGTACCGATCGCCGAAGCCCGCGTACGTGATCGCGCCCGCCACCGGCGGCACTCCCGTCTTCAGCTTCTTTTCGTTCTCGGTGTAAACCTTGTTCCCAACGTCGGCCTGCAGTTCCGGGATATCGTAGTACCCCTGATGCGCCGTGAGGGGCTGGCTCATCGAGACGCCGATTTGATCCAGCGCCGGGCCCGCCGCGATCACCACCTCCATCGAAAACACGTAGCTGCTCGCCCGGAACGTGAAAGTCTTGGTGATAGTAGTGCCGTCTGCCGTCTTGGCGACAAAGACCGCCGTCGCGTCCGCTCCCTTGGCCGGCTTGATTTGCGCGGGCGCAGCCGTCGCGTAGCTCAAATCGCGGTCATCGAACACCTGCCCGCCGCGGATCATCACCGCGCCGAGCGGCAGATGCCCTCCCGGCGGGATCTGCACCATCTCGTAGGGCGGACTGTCCTTGGCCGCATCCTGCCGGTAACGCCGCAGGGTAAAACTCTTGAGCCGCGCGCCGTGAGTCGTGAACACCGCAACGTAAAAATCGGAATCCACCTCGACAGTTCTTTCGGCCGCGGCCGCCCCCGACGGCGCCATCGCGACCGACTGCTGCCCGCTTTCGACCGCGACGGTGGCGGATGCGCCGGGAGCCGCAACCCCGCTGGCGCTCGCAGACAGTCCGTTGCCGAGCGCCTGCCCCTGCGCAGCCTTGGCCGCTTTTGCCTGCTCGGCAGCCTGCTGCTGCTGTTCGGTAGGCGGCGGAAAAAATCGCTTCAACACCAGCTCCTGGTAGGCGACTACCAGTACTATCGACAGAACTACCGCGATCAGAACTCGACTCGAATCCAAAATCAGTTCCTTATCTGCATGGGCCGCCGCCGCGCGCACGGACTATTTCCTGACCAACCTGTTCTAACAGGGCGAAGCCCGCATCCTGCGGCGATGCCGATCTTCTTAACATTGGGTGCAGGGGTTACCCCTGCCCAAGGAAGTGTGAAACCCACGGCGGGTTTCACATACGATTTCGCATCTTCTCTTCATCGCTTCCCCTTCACCCCTGCCGGATCGTACCCATGCCCGCCCATCGGATTGCATCGCGCGATTCGCCACAGCGCCATTGCACCGCCCCGAATCGTCCCGTATTCGGCGATCGCGTCGCGCGCGTACGCCGAGCAACTCGGCTCGAAACGGCACGCCGGTCCGTTGAGCGCATGGATTACCGGCGAGATCGCCGCGCGATAAATCGCGACAGCGCCGATCGCCACCAATCGAGGCGACAACCACACCTTCAATCGCTCCGATGTATCTGCGCGCGGCATCATTTGCGCCCAGCGAAAGCGAAAGCGCCTTTGGCGGCCATTCGTCCGCTCAGGTTGCGCGCCGCCATGATAAGTTCATTGTCGATCGCCGGCGACGCGAGCGTCGCCGCGCCGGCGCGCGCGATCACGACTATCGACGCGCCCGCGGGGAGCTTATCGCGAATTACCCGTCTGAAAATCTCACGGACGCGCCGCTTCACCCGGTTTCGCGCCACCGCGATACCGACCCTGCGCGACACCGTCACGCCCAGCCGCGAGCGGCTCGGCTCGTCATCCGGATAACCCGCCAAATTACCTGCGTAGAGCACGAAGTGGGGGCTCTCGAATCGCACGCCGATACGCTGGAGGCGGATAAATTCCGCGCTTCGATGCAGCCGGTCCGCCGCCGCGAAGCTCAATTGCGCGCGCACGGAGGTTAGCCCGGCTGCTTGGGCGGTATCGAGATTGCCAGGCGTGTGCGGCCCTTCGCACGGCGGCGCTTGAGCACCTTGCGTCCGCCCGGCGTGGCCATCCGCGCCAGGAATCCATGGGTTCGTTTGCGTCGGCGGTTGTGAGGTTGGTAGGTCCTTTTCATTGCTCGTGGCTCGCAGCCAAAAAAACTTTCACTCGGGTTTGTATTCAGTCCGATTCGGTCGGTTAAGTAGGTCGGGTGTCTTTCGTTGCGGCTTGATCTTTTTTTGGATGGATTACTGCTTCGATCGACCCCGAACACGCAATCGAACCACACCGCGCGCCATTGAGCAAGCGGGCAGGCAGGGGGGTGCTGTCTGAATTAAGACACTGAGGGCGCGAAATTAAGACAATAGAGCGATTTAGAAAATCTGTTGTTGTGCCAAAAATCTTGGCTCTAGAACTTCGCCAAGTCGTATTCGCTTGAGAGATGCACCGTCTCTTTGATCCAAGCTTTCAGGTTGAATTTGAGGAGAAAACCGAGCTGGCAGAGCGGCGGCAAGCTCGGTTGCCAACGACACTAAACCTATCCAGAACTTCGGATGTTCGCCAATTTTGTCAACAATCTCTTCAACATTAGGCGCTATCGAGGTTGCTTCTGCAATAATGGGGCAACGATAATCTACGCACAATACGCCCTTTGTCAGTAGTTCGCTCGACTCCGTGATCGGAATAGCGATCATTGTGCGCGCTTGAAGCTGATCGATGCTTAGAGCTTGTGCTGTCTCAGGCCGGAGATGAAGCATCTCCCGATGCAAGGTCCTGGCGTTCTCAATATCTGAAATTTCAGCTTGCTCAAATTGTGCAACTAATACGCCGTCTGGAGTCTGCCACGCTTGACCTGCCAACCCTTCTCCCTTCTCGAAGCGAATGCGACTCAACGCAGACGGACGTCCCCAGCCAAGCCTAGCGATCGGTCGGAGCAATTCGGGTTCCTGTTCATCCCGCGCAAATATGGTGAAGCGAACATCTCGACTGCCGCGAAAAAGTTGATCCCTTGCTCGCTCCAGCAATTGATATACCGCAGTAGGCAATCTTTCAGGTGGAGGACTGTATTCCCGCAGGTCCTCGCCCCTCGCCCAAAGGAAAACGCCTATTAATCCGAGCGCCAAAGAACCATATGTAATGAACTCATGCATCATCGTATTTTCCTTATACTCGTTCCCGCAAATCCGAGATCGCTACGAGCACGGTTCCTGTCGCCGCGATACCGTAAAAGACCCACGCCTCGTCGAGGCGCACGTCTGCTTGCCCTGCAAAGATTAATGCACCCCCGATGATAGGGAGTCCACAAAAAATTAAGCGAGAAATCGCGGAGTGGGGGAAGGTCGGTTCCGCCAAAAGGCGCGCAGCCAAGATCAAGGTCATCGCCCCTAGCGCTTCCGTCGTCGGCGATACAAATGCTCCTCTCGCCATCCATAATACAAATAATGGCAACCAAGGCACAAGAAATCGCGTCGCAATGAACGTATCAAGTTGCTTCAGCACCCGATTTCCCCGACGAAGAAACTGGTAAAACCCTTGCGTTGGAAGGGGATATTATCTCCTGCCGCAAATCAACTGCAATCTTCGGAGAACGAGAAGTTTTTTATGGTTCTTGACGATCTAGCGCCATTTCGTCATTTTTCCGTCGGGAACCACTCTTAACCTCAACGGCGTATATCCCGGTCTCAACGTCGATTGCGGCGTCCGATACGGCAACAGCGGCGGCACTCCTGAGGCTCAAGCGCAGCCCGTACAAGCTCGGCAATCGTCCAAATGTGATCCGTCACGCCAAGCGCGATCGCTGGCGTAAAGCGCAGCGTCTCATGGGTACCGAGCGGAGCGCAGCGACCCGGGATATTTATCTTCCCCTGCTATTCCCCCTTCAGCCGCGGATCGTCGGCCTGCACGCAAATCGAGTACGAATACCGCTCAACGACGTTGTCGCTATCGCTCTTCTCCGCTGCGATCACAACCTCCCGGTAATTTTCGCAGCTTTCCCGCGAGTTGAAACTATCGACGTTCTCCCACTCCGACAGCGGCGTCTGGCGCTGCAGTCCATCGCGCGCACAATCGATCGACGGCGCCATCAGGAGCCAGCCGATCAACACGACCGCCGCGCTATCTCTGAATCTCATCCAATTGCTTATCGCTATATTCCCGCCCGCCCGCAAGCCGCCACGCGCCTGCGGCAGTGGCCGCGCCCGCCAACGGCGGGCGGCCTTAATACTGGGTGCAGGGGTCACCCCTGCCCGCGCGCGACAACGGAGTGCGGCCTTAATACTGGGTGCAGGGCTCAGCCCTGCACCTGCCCACGGCCGAGCAGCATCTCGGCGACCGCCGTCAGATCGTTATCGTCGTAGTAATCGATTTCGATTCGTCCCGGACTCCGCCCGCGCCGCTTGAAAATTCTGACCTTGCGCTTGAGTGCGCGTTGCAGGCCCTCGGCCAGCGCGTTCAGATTGGCATCGGCGGCGGATCGGAGGGATGCGGTTTTGCCGATACGTGGGCGATGCGCCGTGGCGATCTCTTCGGCGCCGCGCGCCGAGATTCCGACCGCTGCGATCCGCCGCGCCGCCGATAGCTGCGCGTCGGGCGATTCGATCGCGAGCAGCGGCCGCGCCTGCCCTGCGGTGAGCTGCCCCTTCGCGATCATAGTCAGAATCGGCTGCGGCAGTTCCAGCAATCGAAGCGCGTTGCCGACGTAGGGACGGCTCTTGCCGACTCGCGCCGCAATTTCGTCCTGGGTCAGCTCGAAATGCTCGACGAGCCGAAAAAACGCGAGCCCTTCTTCGACCGCGTTCAGGTCCTCGCGCACGATATTCTCGACCAGCGACATTTCCAGCGCCGTGCGATCGTCGAGTTCCCGCACCACGACCGGAACCGCTTCCAGACCCGCCGCGCGCGCCGCACGCAGCCGCCGCTCGCCCGCGATCAGCTCGTAGCGCGGGCCGTCGATTTCTCCCGCCGCCGCCGATCCGCCCGCGATCCGCCGCACGATTAGCGGCTCGATAATCCCCTGGCTCTGGATCGCGCGCGTAAGTTCGGCCAGCCGCTCCTTGTCGAAATTTATCCGCGGCTGAAACGGACCCGCCGTGATACTCGCGATCGGCGCCATCTTGAAATGCGCCCCGCCGGCGCCGCTGCCGATGTCGTTGTTCGCGCCAATTTCAATTCCCGCCGCCGCCGTGCCGATCAGCGCATCGAGCCCGCGTCCCAATGGTTTCCGCATCATCCTCTTCGTCCTTTATCAATTACGATCGGCAGGGGTCACCCCTGCCCGCGCCCGCCAACGGCGGGCGGCCTTAATACTGGGTGCAGGGCTCAGCCCTGCAGATAATTTCCGCGGCCAGCGCGCGATAGCCTTCCGCGCCGGCCGACTTCGACTCGTATTCGAGCACGGACAATCCATGACTGGGGCTTTCCGACATCCGCACGCTGCGTGGAATCACGCTGCGGAAAACTTTCTCGGGGAAATGCTTTCTGACTTCCGCTGAGATCTCGTGACTGAGGCGATTTCGCGTGTCGAACATCGTGAGCACCAGGCCCTCGAGCTCGAGTCCCGATCTCAGCGCCGCCCTTACCTTGTTGATAGTGCCGAGCAACGCGCTCAAACCCTCGAGCGCGTAGTATTCGCATTGCATCGGCACCAGCACCGAATCCGCGGCGACCAATGCGTTGAGCGTGAGAATTCCAAGTGAAGGCGGCGTATCAATTAAAACATAGTTATATTCCTCGCGCACCGGCTCCAGGAGCGCTCGCAAGCGCCGCTCGCGACCCTCCATCGTCACCAGCTCGATCTCGGCGCCAACCAGGTCGTCGCCCGCCGGCGCAAGCGACAACGTCGGGCGGACCTGCCGGATAATTTCCGCCATCGCCAAGCCGCCGACCAACGCCTGGTAGATAGTCTTGCCCCCGGTGCGGGCGGCGCTAACGTCCTCGGGCGTGCTGATACCGGAAGTGGCGTTGCCTTGCGGATCGAGATCCACGAGCAGTACGCGCCGTCCCGTATCGGCCAGCGCGACCGCGAGATTGATAGCAGTCGTGGTCTTGCCGACGCCGCCTTTCTGATTGGCTATTGCGATTACCCGCCCCACGACCTGCCCCACATTCCCATCCTCGCGCGCAATCCGTGTGACCACGGATAGAAACGCGCTCGCGGTCATTCCACGAATTATTAAATCCCCGCGCTCGCGCAAAATCAAATCGCGCGAACAAATTTACGCAAGCACTTGAATTAACGAGGTTTTCTAGATCGAATGTTTCACGTGAAACGTTCCCGCGGCTTCGGTCAGGTTCTTATTCCTTAGCTGATGGAGAGGGAGCCTATGTAGGCAGAGGACCGCTACGCGCGGGGCGCCCCGTGGCGACGGGGGGCGCAGGGTGAATCGCGGGATATGCGAAGCGCATCTCCCGCTCTCACGCGATAAACCGAGAGAAAAGGGCGCTTCGGCGCACTTTTCGATTGATACTGCGGGTGCAGGGGCCGCAGCCCCTGCCGCCCGCCGCGCAGGCGATTAAGTTTTATTTCTGATTCTGGTGCAGGGGGCTGGCCCCTGCTTTCACGTGAAACGCCGGGCAGCTTCTTATCTACGGGTCCACGTCGCGACAGCCCGCCGCATCATCTGGCGGCCGTGGCGCAAATCGTATCCGGCCACGGCCGGATTGACGAGACCGGCGGCCGCAGCCGCGCCGGCATTTTCGTTGTCGTCGAACTTCTGCTCGGCGCCGGCGTAGAGCATCAACACGCCACCCGGATGCAAGGCGCGGCCGGCAATCTCGAAAATCCCGACAGGATTTCCGACTGCGCGTGCGGTGATCAAGTCGAACCCGTCGCGAACGTCGAGCGACTCGGCTCGCGCGCATTGGACCCGAACGTTGCGCAGCCCCATCTCGATTGCGGCCTCGCTCAGAAATGTCGCCCGCTTGCGGCGCGCCTCGACGAGAGTCACCTGCGCGTTGATCGCGGCGGCAATCACGAGCCCCGGGAAGCCAGCGCCGCTGCCGATATCAAGAAAGCGCCGCTCGCGATCGAGCCGAGTGCTGAGCCGCAGAATCTTCGAGCTGACCGCAATCGAGACCGGGATAATACTGTCGAAGACGTGGAACACAATCTCGTCGGGGTCCCTGGGATGCGCCGTCAGATTGATCTTCGGGCCCCACAGCGCGAGCGTGGCGGCCATCCGCTCGATTCGGTCCAGGAACTCGGAATTTTTGGCGATTACCCCGATCGCCGGGATTGCGGGCGCGAGTTGAGCGCGCACGTTTGCGGCGATCTCGTCGGGACTGGCCGCTTTTCGCTTAGTTTTTCTGGCAGAATGTTTCACGTGAAACACTCGTAGTCGGGGATATTTGCCGCGATTTTGTTAGGTTATTTGGTGAAAATGTTTCACGTGAAACATTTGGACATCTTCTCAAATCGCGCGGGCGTTGCGGTCACGCCGGCTCTTGATATGGACGGCCAGGATCGAGATTGCCGCAGGCGTTATCCCAGGCATCCGGGCCGCCTGCCCCAGCGATTGCGGCCGCACGGCAGACAGGCGCTCCGAAACCTCGGTCGAAAGACCCATCACGCCCTTGAAATCCACCCAGTCCGGTATAGCGGTGTCCTCGAGGCGCGAAAAACGCTCGACCACCTCCGCCTGCCGGCGAACGTAACCCTCGTATTTGATCTCGGTCTCAAGCTCGGCGGCTTCGTCGAGGCCGAGGCCCGAATCGACGCCGCCCATCTTCAGCACGGTGTCGTAGGCTATCTCGGGGCGCTTGAGCAGCTCGATCGCGCGCACCGGCTGCGCGATTGGCGTCGAGCCCGACGCCGCAATCGCCGCGTTGACCTCGTCGGTGGCAGGTATCAGCGCCGACTTGAGGCGTTCGATCTCGCGGCGCACGGCCTCGGTCTTGGCGCGAACGCGCGCGCCGGCCGACGCGTCGAGCAATCCGAGGCGCTCGCCAAGAGGCGACAGCCGGCGGTCAGCATTATCCTCGCGCAGCAGCAATCGATACTCGGCGCGCGAGGTGAACATCCGGTACGGCTCGCCGCCGATTCCGCGCGTCACCAGGTCGTCGATCATCACGCCGATATAGGCCTGGTCGCGGCGCAAAATGAGCGCCGGCTCGCCGCGGACCTTGCGCGCGGCGTTGATTCCCGCGATCAACCCCTGCGCACCCGCTTCTTCATAGCCGGTCGTGCCGTTGATCTGGCCGGCGAAGAACAGCCCGCGCACCAGCTTGGTTTCGAGCGACGGCGTCAACTGCGTCGGGTCGGAGAAGTCGTACTCGATCGCGTAGCCGGGCCGCATTATTTCCGCCTGCTCGAGCCCGCCTATCGATCGAACCATCGCGAGCTGCACGTCGAGCGGCAGACTGGTGGATAGGCCGTTGGGATAAACCTCGATCGTGTCGCGGCCCTCGGGCTCGAGGAAAATCTGATGGCGCTCCTTGTCCCGGAAGCGCATCACCTTGTCCTCGACCGACGGGCAATAGCGCGGCCCCTTGCTCTGGATCACCCCTGAGTACATCGGGGAGCGGTCGATGCCGCCGCGGATTATCTCATGGGTCCGCGAGTTGGTGAACGTCAGATGGCAGGGAATCTGTGCCTGCGCGATCCGCTTGGTGCGGAACGAGAACGGCGGCGGCGGCTCGTCGCCCGGCTGGATCTCCAACGCGGAGTAATCGATCGTGCGCGCGTCGAGGCGCGGGCAGGTGCCGGTCTTGAGGCGGCCGACTCGAAAGCCCAAATCCGCAAGATGGTCGCTGAGGCCCATCGCGGCGAAATCGCCGGCGCGGCCGGCGGAATAATTCTTCAGCCCGATATGGACGAGGCCCTTAAGAAACGTGCCGGTCGTGAGAATGACGGCCCGGCCTTCGAACACCTCGCCAATCTGCGACTCGACCCCACGCACTGCGCCGTCCGCGACGATCAAGCGCTCGACGCTCGCCTGCCGCATATGCAGATTGGCTGTTCGCTCGAGCACGCGCTTGCTGCGCGCGCGATAGGCGGCCTTGTCTGCTTGCGCGCGACGAGCGCGAACGGCGGGTCCCTTGCGCGTGTTCAGGAAGCGGAACTGGATTCCAGTCTCGTCGGCTGCCAGACCCATCTCGCCGCCGAGCGCGTCGATCTCGCGGACCAGGTGTCCCTTGCCGATGCCGCCGATCGCCGGGTTGCATGACATCTGGCCGATATGATCGAGGTTGAGCGTGAGCATCAGGGTGCTCGCACCCATCCTGGCCGCGGCGAGCGCGGCTTCGATACCGGAGTGGCCGGCGCCGACGATGATAACGTCGTAGTTCATTGCGAGTCAGCGATTATGGCCCGCATAAGGGCGTCGCGCAAAGCGCGCCGCTCGCGCACGGGGCGCCTAGAAGTAGCAAATTCCTACAATAAGAAGAATCACTTGCGCGGTGGGCGGCAGGGGCTGCGGCCCCTGCACCCGCATTGAGAAGACGCGAAAATCTGCGCAGCGCATCTTTTCGCGACTACGCGATGGCAGGAGTGACCCCTGGCCGTGGCGACGGCAGCGCAGTGTTAAGACCGCGCTCCGTTGTCGCGCGCGGGCAAGGGGGGAGCCCTGCATCCAATGTTAAAGCAAAGATGCGGGCTTCGCTCTGTTAGGACTTTTCTTTGCATCATCCTGAGCGAAGCGAAGGCACCCGAGTCTCCGCGGTCGCGCACCTTTTTCTCCGTCATCCCGAGCGGAGTCTGCGCAGTCGAGGGACCCCGGATCTTTTTCTTCGGCGTGCGCAGTGGCAGGCACCGTGGGAGAGACGACAGAATCGGCGCCGGATTGGTCGGAGCGCCCTCGGAAGTTTGAGCATCCGGGGGTAGTCGGCGCATACTTTGCTGCGTGACGCGGCCTATTTTAGACAGCGAGCCGCCGCCTTATATCTCTCCCGTGAAATCTGCACCCTGACCCGCGCGGGAAGCGCGGCCTCTCCCGCAACAGAGCGGTCTGGTAAGAAGTCGCTCGGAACGCAACATTCTAACTGGGGCGAAGTAATCCTTGGAGCTTCACTCTTCCCTCACCCCTTCTAACAGGGCGAAGCCCGCATCTTCTCTTCTTACTAAGGTGCAGGGGTTACCCCTGCCCAAGGAAGCGCGAAACCCACGGCGGGTTTCGCATACAATGAAGTTCTCCCGTTGCTCCCCTGCGTACGCGCGCGATGTGCGGCGAGTCAGACAATCGCGCACCCCTGCTATTTGCCGATGCAGAAGTCGCGGAAGATGGCGTCTAAGACGTCGTCCGTGCTGACTTCGCCGGTGATCGATCCGAGCGCGCCGGCCGCGACCATTATGTCAACCGCGACGATCTCCGGCGGCATCAGCGAGAGCGCGGATGAGCGGGCGTTCTTGAGCGCTCCCAGAGCTATCGAGAGCGCATCGCGATGCCGCTCGCGGGAGATTGCGATTCGATCGTTGGAGGAAGGCGCGGACGGGGAGACGAGGGCGGCGATTATTTTTGTCAGCTCGGCGCGCAGAGCGGCGGCTTCGTCGAGGGTTATCGCGGAGAACGGCAGGATCGGAATGTTCAAGCCGTGCTCGCGAAGATCGCCGGCGGCGATCGCAGCGGGAAGATCGCGCTTGTTCAGGATCGCCAGTCCCGGGCGGCCGGCGGTCAGGCGAATCACGTCGAGATCCGCGGATTCGAGCGGCCGCGACGAATCGAACATCGCGATCAGCAGGTCCGCGTCGCGCGCCGAGCGCATCGTGCGCTCGATTCCGATTCGCTCGACGTCATCGCTCGAATCGCGCACACCCGCGGTGTCATTGAGAACGAGCGCGTAGGGGCCAAGCTGGACCGAGTCCTCGATCACGTCGCGAGTGGTGCCGGCGATCGCTGTGACTATTGCGCGATCAGCGCCAAGCAATAGATTTAGAAGGCTCGACTTGCCGGCGTTGGGCTTGCCGACGATGGTGGCGCGCACCCCGTCGCGCATCAGGAGGCCGCGCGCAAAGCTGTCGTGCAGAACGGCAACGTCGGCGATGAGGCGCTCGATTTCCGCGCCGACCTCGCGCCGCGACGGGAGGCGGATGTCTTCGTCGGAGAAATCGATTTCGACTTCGAGATGCGCGCGAATTGCGACCACCTGGGCGCGAAGCTCGGCGACGCGTGCGGAAAGTGCGCCTGAGAGTTGCTCTATCGCGATCGCGAGCCCGGATTCGCTGCGCGCGCCAACAATATCGGCGACGGCCTCGGCCTCGGCGAGATCGATTCGGCCGTTTAAAAACGCGCGGCGGGTGAATTCGCCCGGCTCGGCCATCCGCGCGCCCGCGTCGAGCGCGAGCGCCACGATGCGGCGGACAACGAATGGACCGCCGTGGCATTGGATTTCGGCGACATCCTCGCCCGTCAGGCTGGCAGGATGCGGCATCACGAATGCGAGCGCGCGATCGATGCGGGCGCCGGTGGCAGGATCGACGACGTCGCCCAGGCGTATCGTTCGGGGCGTGCGTTCGGCGCAATGCGCCGGGTGAAAGATCGCGTCGAGGATATCGAACGCGCGCGGACCGGACAGGCGGACGATCGCGACGGCGCCGATTCCCGGTGCAGTGGCGGGCGCAACGATCGTGTCGGCGGCGTACATTGAAGAGAGAGGGTAGAACATAACTTAATTCAATGTGAAACCCACCGTAGGTGCAGGGCTGAGCCCTGGCCGTGGCGACGGCAGCGCAGTGTTAAGACCCGTTGGCACGGGAGGCCAGTATCAAGACGTTAGCAGGGGCTGCGCCCGCCAACGGCGGGCGGCCTTAACATTGGGTGCAGGGGTCACCCCTGCCGGAACGCGGGATCGTAACTCGATGATAGTGCATATCGTCAAGCGGATTGAGTGGGCGGATGCCGTCGAGCGGGGGACGTATGCGCCGGCGAGCTTGCGCGCGGAAGGGTTTATCCATTGCTCGACGGTCGCGCAGGTGGTCGATACTGCGAACAGGTTTTATCGCGGGCAGAAGGGGCTCGTTGTCGTGTGTATTGACGAGCGGCGGCTGAAGGCAGAGCTGAAGTACGAGGCTGCTGCGGCGGCGCATGGTGAAGCGGCGGGCGAGACGTTTCCTCATCTGCACGGAGAGCTGAACGTCGATGCGGTCGTGCGGGTGGTCGAGTTGCCGTGCGAGGCGGATGGATCGTTTCGATTGCCCGATGAGATGCGGGCGTAGAGCAGGGGCCAGACTCTGCACCTACTCGAGCGAGGTGCGGACTCAGTATTTCACTATTTCACTGTTTCACCGTTTCACTCGCGCCTGAATTTGGCCTGGCGTTCGGCCTCGAGTGCGTCAGCCGCCTCGCGGGATGGAGCCACGGGCATCCATCCCTTGGTGTAGTCGGTATCCTCCCAGGTTCGATCGTTGGGATCCCAGACATAGGGCAACTCGACGATTGTCGCGGGAGAACTGATGGCGGCGAACGCGCGCATCGCATCGGTCACGATCCGGCGCTGCAATTCGGGTTGATTGGGCGGGCCGGTCTGATGACCCAGGGGAAAATTGACGAACACCGCGCGCGGCGGTTTTACCGACCGGGTGATGTCGAGCGCCGACGTCATGCAGAGCGTGGGAATTCCCGCTTCTTCCACCGCGCGTGCTATCAGTCCAACGGACTGATGGCAGACGGGTCATGCGGGGACGAGGAAGAAGGCGTCGGCGTGGGCGCGTTTGAGCTCGTCGACAATTTGCGGAGCAAGTTCATCGCGGACCTTGCGCGCCGAATAAATTCCACCCATGAAGCTGAACGCGGGATCGACGAGTCTGCCGATCACGCCGGCCGCTTCGAGCTCGCGCATCCGCTCGAGCGGGAAGACGCAGTTGGCGTCGCGCTCGGCGTCGCCGGTGGGATAGCCGAAGTGCCATACGCTGAGTTCGTCGGGTCGCGCGTGAATGGGGATGCGACGATACGACGCGTCCTCGCGATGGAAGCGCGGCTGATCGCGATACATGATCCCGCCCGAACTGATCATGGCGATTGCGCACTCGGCGACCGGCTTGGTCAGCGGCGTGAACGGCGTCGATTCGTTTTCGACCCATCGGTAGGGAGTGAAGTCGCTGTAGAGATCGCGAGTCCGTGGAATGTATGCGACCGGCATGGCGTGTCTCACTCTTTCACTGTTTCACATTCTTAGTCTACGACGGTCGCCGAAGCCGGCTACTTCAAACGTGGTAACACCTCGGCGCCGAATCTGTCGAGCGAGCGCCGAGCCTTGGCGGGATCGAGTCCCGGCAACTGCATCACGACGATCAGCTCGGTCATCGGAGTCGAAGCGAGTACTTGTTCGAGCTTTGCGGCGACTTCGGAGGCCGTTCCGAGCACGCTGGTGCGTCTAAGCCGGTCCGGGTCGGGACGAATCAGCACCTTGCTCTGGTCGGTGGTGCCGGCGGCAGCCGAGAGCCATAGCCCGTAAAGCTCGGCCTGGTACATGAGCGCGTCGCGGGTGTCGCGCCACGCCTGTTCCTCGCTGTCGGCGACGTAAACCACGCGGCTGTTCACGATACTGTAGCGGGCGGGGTCCTTGCCGGCGGCTTTGAGCGCCTCCAGATAGATGCCGACTTCCCTGCGGCCGCCGACGCATGCGAACGAGAGATCGAGCTCGGCGGCGCGCCGAATCGCTTTGGCCGCGCCGGCGCCCCACAGCAACTCGGGATGCGGCTCCGTTACGGGCCGCGGCAGCACGCGCACGTCGCGGAACTTGAAATACCTGCCGTCGAAACTGAATCGCTCACCGCTCCACGCAAGCTTGAGGATCTCGATGGTCTCGAGCGTGCGGCCCAATCGCTGTGCGCGCGGCACGCCGAAGCCCTCGAACTCCTCGGCCCGATAGCCCAGGCCAATTCCGAGCCGGAGCCGGCCGCCCGAGACTACATCGACGAAAGCCGCGTCCTCAGCAAGCTTCAGCGGATGATAAAACGGCGCCAGCAGGACGAAGGTGCCGATGGCGACGCGGGTCGTGCGCGCCGCGATGGCAGCCGCCGCGGGCATCAGTGCGGGCAGATAGCCGTCGTCGGTGAAATGATGCTCGGTGAGCCAGATGGAATCGAAGCCGAGCTGCTCGGCGATCTCTGCCTGTGCGAGCGATTCGCGGTACAGATCGCGAAAAGACAGCGTCGAGCCCGGAGGATTGCGGAAATCGAGCTGATAACCAACTTTCACCTTGCGCACGATTCACCTTTTTCAGGGACTTTCCACTACCGTTACCCCATGTCGCCTGCGCGCCCGTTGGCACGGGGAGCCAGTGTTAAGACGCGCTCCGTTCTCGCGCGGCCGAACGTACAGACTAACGTGCAGATGAGCACAAGCATGCAAAGAGCTTGCGCCGCCGTCGCAACGGCTCTCAACGCGCGGCGAGACCGCCGTCAACAATCAATTCCGTGCCGGTGATATAGGACGCGTCGTCGGAGAGGAGAAAGACGATCGCATTTGCGATCTCCCACGGCGTTCCCTGCCGGCGCATCGGGATTCGCGTGGCGACGGCGCTCTCGCGATCGCCGATCAGCCGGCGCACCATCGAGGAATCGATCAGCCCGGGCAGGATCGTGTTGACGCGGATGTTGTCGCGCGCGTGCGAAACCGCGGCCGAGCGTGAAAGCCCCAGCAGCGCGGCCTTGGTCGCCTCGTAGGAAATCTGCGAGTTGCTGCGCAGCGCGGCCAGCGACGAAACGTTGACGATCGCGCCGCCGCCGGCCTTTGCGATCTCGGGCACCGCGTAGCGCATCATCAGGAAGTGGCCGCGAAGGTTGACGGCCAGCATCGTGTCGAACTGCGCGGTGGTGGTTTTCAACAAGTTGCCGCCGACGGCGATTCCGACGTTGTTCACCATCAGATGGAGCGCGGAGAACGCGCGTATGGTCGCCTCGACGGCGCCGCGGCATTGCTCCTCGATGCTCACGTCGGCGGCGACCGCTTCGGCGCGTCCACCCTCGTCGCGAATTGCGGCGGCGGTCTGATCCGCGAGTTCGAGCGATCGATCGGCGACCATCACGGCCGCGCCTTCGCGCGCGCACACTATCGCGGTGGCGCGACCGTTGCCGATGGAGAGTTTCTCACCCGCTTTCGCAGGCCCGTCTGCGCCGCCTCCGACGATTAACGCTACTTTGCCCGTCAGACGAGCCATGATTTGCCCCATTCAACGTCGGCAGCGTGTATCGTTCGCATAGCTGCGGCATTAGCGCGGGCCTATGCGCTGCGTCAAGAGAACCCGGGAACGACAGCGCCCCAGGGGTCTTCTATGATGCGTTGATTGCGGGATGCTGCGTCTTCAGGATAGAGCCGCAGGCTGCGATGGCATCGAGGACGCCGTCGGCGACGCGGCCGGCTTTCACGGTTGCCAGGAATTCATCGACGATTTTGTTCCAGGCTCCGGCAGGCGCCAAGGCGTGGGTTTCGTGGTCGGCGACGATCTCCACGTAACGCTCGCCGAGCGACACGAACAACAGGATTCGGTGCTGCTGCTGCGGATTTGCCGTCACATGCGCGTCGAATTCGCGATGCGCGAGTTGCCGGGCGTGAGCGTGCTTGACCCGCTCCGGTACAATCCAGAGCCGGATCGGAAGCCAGTCGAGCAGCAGCGTCATCACAATCAGGAACCACAGTTGGATCGCGATCATGGTGCGGCTCGCGATATCGGGCCGGAGCAGACTCACGAACCCGCCTAGCACCAGCGCCCCGATCGCCGCCCATGAGACAGGATAGAGCGAATAGCGATCGCTGACGCGCGTCACTACGACGCAAAGATTTGCCGCAGTGCTTCGACCGATCTCGGTGATCGCGGCGTCGATACGTTCGTGCTCCTCGGGTGTGAATGGACTCTTCACTGTATCGCACTCACCAGCTTCCCGAAGCGCCTCCGCCACCGAAAGATCCACCTCCTCCCGAGAAGCCTCCGCCGCCACCGGAAGATCCTCCTCCATAAGAAGATCCTCCGCTCGAATCCCAGCCATGGCTGCCGTCATGCCGAAACTTGCCACGTCCTGAAATGAGTCCCAACAAAAGAAGCGAAGAGCCTATCAAAGGGAAAAGGAAGAATAACAATATAAAGGCCAATTCAAGGCCGCTTGGAGGTTTGCCTCTATTGGAAACTGCGGGATTGAACTGACCTTCGCCCGGCGATGTCGCCGGTTCGCCTATCCCGGCGGGATTACCCCCGAGCACCTGGAGCATCGACGTGGCGCCCGCTAGGACGCCGGCGTTGTAGTCTCCACGCTTGAAGCTTGGCAGGATGTAGTTGTCGATTATCGTGCGGGTGATCGCGTCGGTAAGTTCTCCTTCGAGGCCGTAGCCGACCTCGATGCGAACTTTGTGCTCCTTGGGCGCCACGATGAGCAGCGCACCGGTGTTCGAGCCTTTCTGCCCGATGCCCCAGTGGCGACCGAGCTGATAGCCGTAATCCTCGATGGGATATCCCTGGAGCGAATCGAGCGTGACCACCACGACTTGTTCGCCAGTTGCGCGCTCGTGCGCGGCCAGCATGCCGGTGAGTTGGCCCCGGGTGTGAACGTTCAGGACGCCCGCATCATCGACGACTCGACCCGTGAGCGGCGGGAATTTCGGTTCGGAGGCGAGCGCTGGTGACGCGAGGATCAGCAGAAGAATGAGCAGTGCCCATGCCGTCGTGGCGCCACTGTCCTCCCATGCGCAGCGAGTGCGCATTAGAATTTGACCTGGGGTACCTGTTGGGCTTGCTCGGTGATCGTGAAAGTCTCGCGGACTTTGAGATCAGGATAGAGGATCGATGCTACCCATCGTCCTGGAATGGTCCTGAGCATGGTGTTGTAGTTCTGCACGGCGAGAATGTAATCGCGGCGTGCCACGGCGATTCGATTCTCGGTGCCCTCGAGCTGCGATTGAAGAGCGAGGAAATTCTGATTGGACTTGAGATCGGGGTAGGCCTCGGCTACCGCAAGCAGCCGGCCGAGCGCGCCGCTGACGGCAGCCTGATTCTGCTCGAACTCGTGAAACGCCTGCGGGTTCGAGAGAATGTCCGCTGGAAGCTGCATCTGGGTGGCCTTTGCGCGAGCCTCGATCACCTGGGTCAGCACCTGCTGCTCTTGGTGAGCATAGCCCTTGACCGTCTCGACGAGGTTCGGGATAAGGTCGGCCCGCCGCTGATATTGGTTCAGCACTTCGCTCCAGGCGGCCTTTACCTGCTCGTCGAGGGTCGGGATCTTGTTGATGCCGCATCCCGCCAGCCCCCCGAGCACTAACACGAAAGTCACCAGGCGAGTCAGCGCTCGAAAGTATTTCAACCGCATCAAAGCGACTCCTTCCTGAAGCTGCGGCATTAGCCGGGCCTATGCGCTGTGTCAAGAGAACCCGGGAACGACAGCGCCCGAGGGGCAGCAGCAGCGGCGCGTCCGGCGCGGTCAGGCGCCTTCGCGATTCTTGAAACGGTGATGCTGATTTGGATCGGGCGGTACAGTCAGCATTTCACGGGAATAAATCTCGCCGAGATACTCGATCAGATTGCGCATCGAGACTACCGCCGTCGGACGGCCCGCGCCGTCAACCAGCGGAATGTGGCGGAATCCCTCGAGCACCATCTTGTTCAGCGCGAACGCCACATTTGCGTCGGCCGGGAGCGTGAACGGATCGGCAGTCATCGACGCAGACACCGGAGCGTGGACGAGGTCGAGCGGCTGGGCCGCCACCTTCATCAGGATGTCGCGTTCGGTAAAGATGCCGGCGAGCCGATCGTTCTCCATGATCAGGACGCACGAGCGCCGCTCCCGCTGCATCAGGTGAATTGTGTCGGCGAGAGTGGTCGAGGGAGGAACGATCAGCGGCGGCTGCGATACAACTTCGCTCAGCACCGTGTGAGCAAGGGCGGATTCAAGAATGGGTCCGGGATGTTCGTCGTCGAACACCCGAGCGCGGGGATCGTCTTCGCCAGACATGATTGAGCCCTCCGATGCCGAAATTGTGCGATCACAGAGTCTAGACGGTTCTCCAGTTTAGGGCAAAGGGCGCGCCCGCTGCGCGTCAGGTTGCTCTTAAGAGACGGTTGCCTAACCTTGGCGCGGCGGACCCAGCGCCTCACGCACGAGGCCATCACCTGTCACTTCCGCGGCCGCCATCAGACCCGACAGCGCTGCGCCCATGATGCCATGGCCGGTGCGGCAACTCGCGCCGCAGAGATAAAGGCCTTCAATCTCGGTCTTCGCGCCGGGCCGGCGCAGCAGGAATTGATCCGGAGTGGATGCAATCCCGTAAGACGTTCCGTCGGTCGAGCCGGTGTATCTGGACTGAGTAAGCGGAGTCGCAACTTCTTCAAATGCGATCTGATGTGACAGTCCGGGGAAAACGCGCTCGGCGGCCTCTATGAGCGAGCGAGCGTATACCAGCTTGTGATGCCGGTATCCTTCGCTCCTCCGATAATTGCGGCTCCTCGCTTCCTCTTCGTTTACTCCCCACGCCGTTGGATCGGACGGCACGATAGACATGACCTGGAGGTTCGTGATCCCGTGCGGAGCCACGCGCGCGTTGGTCGGGTCCTTGAGCGATGCGATCGTCGCATACGCGAACGGCTGTTCGGGAAACTCACCACGCGCGACGGCCGCATAGGCGGGCTCGCAGTCGTAGTCGGGATTAATCAGGTAGTTGGTGCGCGGATGATCCTCGGCCTTCAGGTCGCGCCGTACACCGAGATACAGGACTCCCAAAGCCGGGGACATCTCGAAGCGCCGGGTGCGATCGACGGTCTTGGAGTGAAAGTGCTCGGCGCCCACCAGGTCGATCATCGTGCGCTTCAGGTCCGCATCCGAGATCACGATCGGCGCCTGGATGAAACGCCGCCCCAGATGCCTGCTGTCCAGTTCGACTCCCTCGACCTTGCCGTCGCGCACGGCGATGCGTTCGACCTTCGTGAGCAGTAGAACCTTGCCTCCGTATCGCTCGACCGCGTCGGCCAATCGATCCGAGATAACCTGTCCGCCGCCTTTCGGATAGTAGGCGCCCTCCATGTAGTGGAGTGCGATGGCCGCATGGACAAGGAGCGAAGCGCGGCTCGGTGGCAGAGCGTAGGTGCCGTTTTGGGCGGTCAGGACCGCCTTCAGCCGCGCGTCTTTGGTGCAGGAGTCGAGGAATTCGCCCAAGGTGGCATTTCTCCAGCGCAGGAGCATCAATGAGCGCAGCAGCGTCGATGGCGCCTGCGCCGGATTTCCCATGAGCTTCGAAAACCGATCCACTTGGCGAAGCAGCGTGATGTAGCGGTCGATCCCACGTTTCTCGCGCGGGAAGTATTCGCAGAGGCGGTCGCGAAAAACCTCCATCCCCCTGGGAATCTTGAACTCGAAATCGGGAAAGACCAGCGTGTCGTATCCGTCCGGATCCAACTCTTCGAACTCCAGATCTGCGATTCCCGCGGCGCGCAGGACCCGGGTCAGCATTCCATCGGCCTGGCAAGCGCCGATGTAGTGGAGCCCGATGTCGAACTCGTAGCCTCTGCGCCGGAAGATAGTGGCGTTGCCGCCGGCCACGCTGTGCTGGTCCACCACCAGGACTTTTTTGCCCCGGCGCGCGAGGATTGCCGCGGCGGTCAACCCTCCCGTGCCGGCGCCCACCACGATAACGTCGAAGCGTTCGTCGTTCAGTTCTCGATAGCGATCGTTCATGGGTTTGGCCTCATGGGTTAGTCCGCGCAGCCGCTTGCGCTTCGTTGGGATGGTTGTTAACGTTGTTAACATCAAATGTTAACGTTGTCAACATTTGCCCGTATCGCTGCCGAGAGGATTAATCGGGCGTGACGAAACGGATTTTGAGTTCTCGGGCTCGGCGCGAACACCCGAAGACGGGCCGCCCGCGCGGCCCCTATCATCACGGCAACCTGCGCGAAGCGCTGCTGCAAGCGGCGCTCAGGCTCGTCGAGACAGTGGGTCCCGGCGGGCTCACGCTTCGCGCCACGGCGCGTTTGGCCGGGGTCTCGCAAGCCGCTCCCTACCGGCACTTCGCCAGCCGGGAAGCATTACTTGCAGCCGTCGCGGAGGAGGGGTTTCGAGCGCTGACTGCCATGCAGCGGGATAGCGCGCGCCATAAGGGTGACCCCATCGACCGCTTTCAGGCCTTGGGACTTGCCTACATTGGTTTCGCGAGCAGCCACCCATCCCACTTTCGAGTAATGTTCGCGCCCGAAGTAGCCGACAAGTTTGCTTATCCCGCGCTAGCGGAGGCGGCGGCGGAGGCTTTTGGCCTGCTGGTGGATGCTATCGCGGAGTGCCAGAGGGCGGGTAAGGTGAAAGAGGGCGATCCGAAGGAGTTGGCGCTCGCCGCCTGGTCTGTTGTTCATGGCCTCTCGGCTCTTGTGGTCGACCGCCAACTATCCGAGCTGTACCCGGTGAAGGTCGAAGAGATGGCCAGGAGCGTGACGCAGCGCCTTTTCGACGGCCTCGTGTTAGATCCGTGATCGGGTTCCCATCTCCGCGGATCGATGGGAGCGCGCTGCCCTGCCGATGCGCGTCGACATCGAAGGCCAAACTGTTGTAAACGGACCTGAACGCGCGGCCAGGAGTCCTAAGATGGCATTGAAGGTCGTCGGCGCCGGTTTTGGACGAACCGGCACGCTCTCACTAAAGAACGCGCTTGAAAAACTCGGCTTCGGCCCCTGCTATCACATGATGGAGGTTTTTCCGCGACCCGATCACGCCGCGATGTGGCATCGGCTGGCATTCGGGCATCCGATGGACTGGGACCTGATATTCCGCGATTTTCGCGCGACGGTCGATTGGCCGGGGGCGCGATGGTGGCGCGAAATCGCCGCTCATTATCCGGACGCGAAGGTGCTGCTCTCGGTACGCGATCCGGAAGCCTGGTACAAGAGCGTGAGCGATACCATTTACCAGCTGATGAAATTGTCAGTGCCCGACGGCGCGCCCGAAAACTTTCGGCTCCAGAACGAGATGGGCCGGAAGGCAATTCTCGCCGAGACGTTCGACAACCGCTTCGAGGACAAGGCTCACGCGATCGAGGTGTTCGAGCGGCACAATCAAGAGGTCCGCGATGCGATCGATTCCGCGCGCCTGCTCGTGTTCGACGTGCGGGAGGGATGGACGCCGCTGTGCCGCTTCCTCGAGGCGCCCATCCCCGACGAACCGTTTCCGCGGCTCAACGACAGCGCGACGATGCAGCCGATGATCCGGCTGATGCAGGAATCAATTCTTGCTGGCGGAGGTTCCAGATGATGCCGGCGGCTTCGAGCATCTTGAGCACATAGTTAGGTAATGTCGATTTCCCACCAGAAAAAACCGTTGCGCCCGCTGACTATCCGCAGATTTGCAGGGCTATGTGAACAAGCACGAAATCGCTTCATTTGACAGGCGCAAGCATTTCGACGTCGTCGAAGCGCGTGTAATCGATGCTTCTGCTGCCGTCAGGGTGGAGAATCAGCACGTCGGCGAAGCGCGCGCCCCAAATGATTTCGTCAAGTTCGTATAAATGCCGGGCATGAATGGTCTGAGAAAACGTCTCGTCGAGTCCGGTGATCGACACAACGATTTCGGGCTGGCTATCGGCAAGCGAGTCGTGCGTCTGGCCGAAAAGCGGACTGCCTTCGACGATGCGATGGACTGCGGTCCACGACAACAGGAACATCGCGCTGCGGTTGCGCGTCATGGTCAGATCGTGGAAGCGGCGGATGGATTCGCCCTCGACGGTGGTTTCATTGCGGGCGAAAACGACGTGAATATTCGCCTCGACGATTCGGTTCGCGCGCATGTTCGCCATCCGGATCATCAGGCTCGTCGTGCCGTCGCGCGGGCCGACGACCACATAGCGGCTGAATCTGACGCGCGCGGTGGGCCGCGAGAACTTCGCGAATACCAGCCCGGTCATCAGCGCCAGCGCGAGCAGTCCGGTCAGCGCCTCGATGGAGACCAGGATGTTCGAGAACAGCGTGACCGGCACCATTTTGCCGTAACCGATCGTCGCCATGGTCTGTACGCTGAAAAAAAACATGTCGGCGAACGAGCGGTAACGGGCATTCTCTACGCCGCCGTCGAGGTAGTAGCCGACGGCAAACACAAGGTTGGCGATGATGAACGCCAAAGCGATTATGCCTATCAGGGCCGGCCACGAAGCCGTCACCAAATAATGGTAGAGGTCGTCGAGCGCGCGGGTGGGCGCGCCACGAATCGGACCGTCACCCTTCATGCCGAGGTTGGTTGGTCGCTTCCGCATCGCGGCAGAATATAGCGGAGGGCGTCCCTTGAAGGGACCACTTGCTCCGTTCGAACTTATATCAGCGCGGGCCAGCGACCAGCCAGGACACGGAGAGGAGTTCGGTCTTTTCCTGGCCAGGGTGCAGGGGCGAACACCTGCTCAGGCGACGATGCGGTCGGAGAAGCCGGCGACGTCGTGGGTCATGATGAGGAGATCGCGGGAGCGGCCGCGGCGGTCCTCGACCCAGTCGGAGAGCATCGCCTCGACTTGAAAGCCCAGGCGCTCGAAGGCGGCGCGCGCAGCGGTCTGCTCGGTGGTCATCTGGGCGGTGATCTTTTTAAGCCCGAGCGAGCGCGCGAGGTCGAATACTTCGGCCACCAGGCGCCTGCCGAGTCCGGTGCCGCGGTAACGCGGCAAGGTGATGACTCGAATTTCGCCGACGTGCCGGGTCCATCGCGCCTGATCCAGATGGACACTGGCGTAGGCGGCGATTTCGCCGTCAATCTCGGCCAGCAGCGTGAGGGTTTGTCCGTTCTTGATGTTATCGATCCATTGCTTCACGACGTTGCGGTCGGTGATGTCGGTGCGCAGGAAGAGCAGGTCGTCGGCGGGGAGCTCCTTGGCGAATTTGACTATCATGTCGAGGTCGCTGGGTTGCATGACGCGAATGGGGGCGCTGCGGCCGTCGCGGAGTTTAACCTGGATTGGATAGGGGCGATTGGTCTTTATCTGCTCGGCCATCGGAACCTCCGGCGAACTACTGTGCGCAAGCGCTGCTATCGAGACTGCTGGTAAGACGCTTTCAACTTTTCAACTGTTAGCCAGTATGAAACGCTATCCTTGATCAGCGCGGGCGGCCGGGCAAGGGTCATGGCGGCAAAATTCTGCTTGCATTGGAGTGGCTATGCCTGCCAAGCTCCACAGTCCGCGGCAATGTCATTTCCAGGATCTTCTCGGCTGGGACGGCGCACCGCGCCGTGGCCCAAGCCCAGGAAATCCGGCTCGGAGGTGAGTTCAAATGGCCGAAACATCCGCATTCCCATCTCTCTCGAGCTATCGACTGTCGACGCAGGACGCGACCTTTATCTACGCCGATTCGCAAAGCGGTCCGCTGCATATCGGATCGATCGGACTGTTCGAAGGCCGCATCGATTTCAACGCCCTGCTGGGACATTTCGACGAACGGATGCATCTGGTGCCGCGCTACCGGCAGCGGCTGATCGAAGTTCCGCTGAATTTGGCGCACGCGATGATGGAGGATGACCCGGAATACTCGCTCGACAACCACGTGCATCTCCATCAGCTGCCCGAAGCGATGAGCGAAGCGGACGCGCTGGCCGAGATGATGCGGATCTATCAGAAACCGCTCGACCGCAAGCATCCCCTGTGGGAACTGCACACGTTCTGCAATCTGGAAGGAAATCGCACGGCGCTGCTGTGGAAGGTGCATCATTGCCTGGTCGATGGCGTGTCGGGCGCCGAGCTGCTGAAAGTGATGTACGACTTTCGCGCGGAGCCGGAGGACATTGCGCAGCCGCCGGAGCCGTGGCTGGCGGCGCGGCCGTCGAGCCTGGTTCGGAGGTTCGCGGAGGCGGTCCGCGATCGGATTCAAAGCACGGTCAACTCGACGATCAACGCGGCGGTCGAAGCGGTCGAAGAGCCGGCGTCTGTGGCGGAGCGCGCGCGGCTACTGGGGGTGGCGTCGCGGCTGATGACCGAGCTGGCGACGCGGCGAATAGTGGCGACGCCGTGGAACGCGACGCCGGTTACGCAGGAACGGATCGTGGCATGGGCGCGTCACCCGTTCGCGGATTTTCGCGCGATCAGATCGGCGTTCGGCGGATCAATTAATGATGTCGTACTGGCTATTTTGACCGAGGGTGCGGCGCGCTACTTGCAGCATCATGGGTACGCCGTCGAAGGACAGCAACTGTGTATCGGATGTCCGGTCAACGTGCGGCACAAAGAGGAAAGGAGTTCGCTGGGGAATAGGGTCTCGATGATGTTCCCGACCACGCCGGCGGCGCCGATGGATATCGTCGAGCGGCTGAAATTGATCAACGAGGAGACCGAGCGAATCAAGGCGGCTGGGTTGGCGCAGGCTGTGGACGCGATGATGCAGCTCGGCGACGCAATTCCACCGAGCATGATTGGTCCGGCAGCGCGCGCGGCGACCACGATGATGGACGTCGCAGCGCGGCTGGCGAAGTGGACGGATTGGAAACCGCGGCTCGACGGCTTCGGGCTGCCTGCGTTCGGGGTCAATTTTATCGCGACCAACGTGCCGGGCGTGCAGGTGCAGCAATATGTAAACGGACACGTTTGCCTGGACATGGTACCGCTGGTACCGCTCGGCGCAACGCTGGGATATGGAGTCGCAATATTCAGTTACTATCGGAGTCTATACTTCGGAATGATCGCGGATCCGCGCGTAATGCCCGACATTGCGCTGATGAAGGCGTTTGTCGATGACGCGTTCGCGGAGCTGAAGAGGCGATGCGTGGAACATTCGGCAGAGAAAGCGGTACAGGAGCCGGCGCTGAAGAGCGCGAGCGGCAGATAGGAGGGAGCAGCCGAGTGAGCGAAACCCAGTGCAGGTTTTGCTGATTTTGTTTCAGTTCGTCTCGCTCAGTTTGTTTCAGTTCCTGCAGGCGTAAGACTTGCCGCGTTTGAGGAGTACGAGGCGGCGGTTGCCGTGGTCGGAAGTGAGGACCGGTTCGAGGTCGAGGGCGTCGCGCTGATGGGTCTCCCATACGTCGGCGGGCACGATGATGAAGCCGGGGGGCGCGTCGCCGAGACGGCCCTGGAGAACGGGCGCCTCGCGATCGAGGTAGAACAGCAGCGGCGCGATCTCTTCCTGAAATCCGTAAACGTAGAGCGGGTCGGCGGGCGCGGCGACGCGGACGATTTCTTCGGCGGCGGGCCGAAATGAATCGTCGCGGCATGACCGGACTTCCATCCGCGGTATATAGACAAAGTTGAAAACGACGAGCCCGGCGCACAGGGCGGCGAATGCCCGGGTCGCGGCGCGGTGCCATGCAAGCGGAGGGACGGTGAAGATCCACCACGCGAGCATCACGGCGGCCGCGGGCCATACCGGCAGCAAATATGAGCGGCGCTTGTAGGCGGCGATGCTGAAGAAGATGACGGTGGCGAAGTAAAAGATCGCGAAGAGGCGGACGGCGGCACGGGCGCGATCGGAGTCGGACGGCGTGGGGGAACGATCGCCCTCACCCGCGCTGCGAAGCGCATCGCGGCCTCTCCCGGGGGGAGAGGCAGAATCGGAGCGGCGCCGAGTGAGTAATGGAGTGAGTAATGCGTAAACGGCGGCGACAGGGACTATCAGGCTCAGCGGGGCGGAGTTGAGCAGCACGGGTTTCAGGTAGTACCACGGCGCCATCGCGCCCAGCGAGCCGAAGAAGCGGCCGACATTTTCGGCGTCGAGCTGACGATTGAGGAAGGCGAAGCGTCCGCCGAAGTAACATGCGAGATACCAGCTCGAAGCGATCACGGCGCCGAGGATGATCGCGCCGGGGTCGAGCATCGTCAGGATTTGGCGTCCGCGGTGCTCGGCGAACATGAAGATTACGATCGAAACGCCGGGAAGAATTGCGCCGACGGGGCCCTTGGCGAGCACGCCGAGGCCGATCGCAACCGCCATCAGATAGAGCGCGGGCAGACTGGATTCGAAGCGCGCGGCGGGGCCGGAAGAGGCCGCGTCGCGGGGCATCCACCGCAGAAATGCGAACAGGGCGAGCGACTCGAAGAAGCACAGCGTCATGTCGACGCGGCCGTAGCGGCCCTGGCTGACGTACTGATAGGAGCCGGCAAGGGCGAGTCCGGCGAGGACGGCGGCGTCGATGCCGAGGAATTCGAACGCGAACAGCATCGTGAGGATCGCGCCGGCAACCGCGTAAAGTGCGGATGGGAGGCGGAGGTTGGCGGCGGTCACTTTGCGGATTCCGGCGAGGCGATCGATTGCGACCGCGGTCCAATGGAACAGCGGAGGCTTGTACATCGGGACGATGCCGTTCTCGACCGGGAACAGGAGCTGGCCGTGCTCGACCATCTGCTGGACGAACACGCCTTCGACGGCCTCGTTGCCGGTGCATACGTCGCCGGCACCGAGCCGATGAAGCGTCAGGACGGCGGTGAGGAGAGCGATCGCGGCGATCGCGGCGGCAGATTTCAGGTTCATGCGAAGGCCATCGGGCTCGACGCAGAGATATGATAGCTAGTCAATATATAATAGCTAATCACGGCATCGAATAGTCAGTCGAGCTCGGCGCGGAATATACTAAGGCTCTTGATGCGTGAGGGATCGTAGCCGCGCCACTTGGCCGCGGAGACGTCGCGAGCACTCACGCGCTTGAAGCCGAGGCGGGAGAAGAAGCCGGCGACACGATCCTCATTGGTGCATGCGAAAACGTATTTGAGGCGGCGAGCCCGGGCTTCCTTGAGGATCTCGCGGACCAGCACGGCGGCGACGCCCTCGCCCTGGAAGCGCGTCAAGGTGTACATCGCGGTGATTTCGCCGGCGCGGTCGCGGCGGTACGGCTCGGTCAGCAGCGAGCAAATCCCAGCGAGGTGTTCGTCGCCGATTCGGTAGCCGAAGCATGAGGGCAGGATTTTCGCGATCTGGTCGGGAGTGCGGGGCAGCAAGGAGCCTTCGGTCTGGCCGCGGACGATGAGCGCTTCAACTTCTTCGAAGTCGTCGATTGAAACGGGGCGGACGAAGCCGTACTGCATCTCGGTGAACAGCGTTCCGGCGCCGATGAAACTGAAGAGTTCCTCGTAAACGTCGCCCGGCGCGACCAGGTTGACGGAACCGACGCCGTCTTCGAGGGCGTCGAGGGCGGCGCGGACGATGGCTCTGCGGGCGCGTGAGCGGAGGTTGCGCATAGTGAGGCGGATGCGATGTTCCTCGACGAACGAGAGCCGTTGGCCGTCCTTGTCGATCAAGCCGCCGCGCCGATCAAGCATCAGGAGCTTGAAGACGCGAAGGCGGCTGGCGAGCTCGCGCGCGAAGACGGTGAGATCGTCGGCGTCGTCACGGCTCATCGAGGCGACGACGATCGATCCGGCGCGCAATCGCGCCCAGATCTCGGCGACGGCGGAATCCGGTGGATACGGGCGCGAGCGAAGTCCGTCGGATGGATTGAAGACCGGGGGCGGTTCCTTGGGGGCGAGGCGGCCGAGCCGGCGCATCAGCTTGGGAAGTGCGCTCGGCGAAACGATGACGACGCATCGGGTTTGATTGCGCCGCAATTCGCGCAGCGTCAGGACGAGAGAATCGAAGTCGGAAATCCGCTGTCCGGCGGGAGGAATCAGCGCGAAGAGCAGGCTCTTGCCGTAGAATTCCTCGAGATAGAAGGTCTTCTCGCTGAAGACCGGGGCGCCGCGGCGTGGTTTGCCGACGAAGTCGCTGAGACCGATAGCTCCGAAATCGTTCACGGGCAGAGGGTTCGCAGGGCCAGCGTCGGGAGGTTTCTCAATTCGGCTACGCGGGCTGAGACTTGGCCGGCGATATCGCTCTCGACGCGACTTCGGCGGGGGAACGCACGGCCGGCGACGGACGCGTCGCGGCTATTTCGGCGAGCGAGGTATCGGAGAAAACTTCGAGCAACACGCGCTGGCCCTTTTCCCAAACGCGATACATGCGGCAGGTCGGCTGCAGAGCGCATGAGCTGCTGCCGTCGGTGCATAGATTGAGCTTGATGGGACCCTCGACGGCTTCGATAATGTCGCGAAACGTGACGGCGTCGGCATTGCGGGCAAGCTGGTAACCGCCGCCGGGACCGCGGCGCGCGCGGACGAGGCCGCGGCGCATCAGATCGCGAACCACTTTTTCGAGATAGTATTTCGGGATGTGCTCGCGACTTGCGATTTCGGCGCCGCGCGCGACGCCCGACGGATGATCGGCGAGATAGATCATCGCTCGCAGTGCGTACTCGATCTTGCGCGGTATCTGCATCAGGCTCATGCGTTTTTCACTTTTTCACTTTCTCACTTTTCGCTGTTCACGACGCGAGCGCCGGCGTCGCGCGTATCGCGAGAATCTTCTCGACATACTTAACCAGCATGTCGTTCTCGATGTTGACGGTGTCACCGGGCTGCTTGAAACCGAGCGTCGTCGATCGCAGCGTGTGGGGAATTATTTCGACGGAAAAGTTGCAGTCCTCGACCGAGAAGCTGGTCAGGCTGATTCCGTCGATGGCGACCGAGCCCTTCTCGACCAGGTAGCGCGCTTGCGCGGGCACAACCTCGAGGTTGAAGAGTTTTGAGTCGCCCTCGGGCTTGATCGACACGACCCGGCCGATGCCGTCAACGTGGCCGGAGACCAGATGGCCGCCAAGCAGCTTGCCGAGCGTGAGGCATCGCTCGAGATTCACGCGGCGGGAGGGTTTCAGATCGCCAAGCCCGGTGCATCGCAAGGTCTCGGCCGAGATGTCCATCGCGAAGCGGCCGGGGCCTTTGGAAATCACGGTCAGGCACGCGCCGTTGACGGCGATCGAATCGCCGATGTTGATTTCGGAAATGGGGAGCGATGTATGGACAGAAATTACCGCGCCTTGGTCGGTCGGCTTGAGGCTTTCGACGGTGCCGAGGTCTTCGATGATACCGGTGAACATCACTCACTCCTGTGGAGCGCTGGCGCGGCGGGGAGAAAACTCCAGAAAAATCATATCTTTTTGACGGATAGCGGCGCAACAAGGGCGGACGGAGCGGGGACAGAATTAGCGAAGCCCACACTGGGTTTACGGGGGCCCCGGTCCCTGCACCTGAGTAAGGAAAAAAAACGCGGCCGGAGTTTACCTTGAGCCCTTCGACTACGCTCTTCCTGACATGGGTGCAGGGGCTGGCCCCTGCTAAGCTGGAGCGGAATGAAATCGAAGGGAAAGGAAAAACTCAAGGCGCTGCTGTTCGACTTTGGCGGCACGCTCGCATTCCTGGATTTCGAATTGCTGGCCCGCGAATTCTCGCGCGAAGGGCGCAAGCTCGATGCACTGGCGCTCGAGCACGCCGAATACGGGGGGCGCGCGGCGATCGATCGGGTGCTGATGAGCGGGGCGAACAAGCAAGCCGACTACGCGGCGTACGAGCATTTTTTTCGCGGCTGGATGACGGCGGCAGGAATTCCGGAAGAGGAATTTCGCGAATGCGCGGCGAAGTTTGGCGCGATACATCGCGAGGCCACGCTCTGGCGCGTGGTGCGGGTGGGCACGTTCGAGGCGTTGGAGGCGTTCAAATCGGCGGGATACAGGCTCGGGATCGTGTCGAATGCGGAGGGACAGGTCGAAGCGGACGCGAGACGATTCGGGCTGGCGCCGTACTTCGACGTGATAATCGACTCGCATGTTGTCGGGGTGGCAAAGCCCGACCCGCGGATTTTTCAAATCGCGCTCGAGCGATTGGGCGTCGCTCCCGACGAAGTGAGATTTGCGGGCGACATCTATTCGATCGACGTGGAGGGCGCGCGCGCGGCGGGAATCGAGGCGCGGCTGATCGATCGGCATCAGCGCTACACGTGGGTCGATCACGAGAAGATTCGGCATATCGGGGAGCTGCATCGGATCGATTGAGGATTTTCTTGTAAGAGGAAGATTCAGCTATGGGCGTGATAAGAGATCAATCGGAAAAGATTTTCACCGGCGCGATTACGACCCGCCAGTTCCATCCGATCCTGCCGACCGGCGAGTACGAGGAAATTGCGGACGGCGTGATGTTCTACCGATGGTTTGCGAACGTGACGGCGGCCAAGACGGGCGAGGGACTGGTGCTGGTGGATACGGGAGGCTACTTCAACCAGGACGCGACGGTGAAACTGATTCGGCAGTTCTCGCCGGAGCGGGTGAACACGGCGATCTACACGCACGGGCACGTCGATCACGCGTGCGGGATGCCGGCTATAGTGGCGGATGCGCAGAAGAACAAGGTGGCACGGCCGCGCGTGGTGGGACATCGCGCAGTCGCGGCGCGGTTCGATCGCTACAAGCGCACCGCCGGCTATAACACTGTAGTCAATACGCGGCAATTCAACCGGCCCGCTCCGTGGCCGACAGAGTATGTATATCCGGATACTTACTTCGATAATCAGTTGAATGTAGTTGCCGGCGACGACAAGTTTGAATGCCATCATGCGCGCGGCGAGACCGACGATCATTGCTGGGTCTTCATCCCGCAGCGCAAGCTGCTGTGTACCGGAGATTTGATCATCTGGGCGGCGCCCAATGCGGGCAATCCACAGAAGGCGCAGCGCTACGCGCGCGAATGGGCCGAGGCGCTGCGCGTGATGGCGAGACTGGGGGCGGAAGTGCTCGTGCCGGGCCACGGCTACCCGGTGTTCGGCGCGATGCGGGTGCGGCAGGTGCTGAACGACACCGCAAACTATCTGCAGAGCCTGTACGATCAGGCTATTGCGATGATGAATGCGGGCGCGCCGCTGGACGAGATAATTCACACTGTGAAGCCGCCGGCAAATCTCGCGGAGAAGCCGTGGCTGCAGGCCGTGTACGACGAGCCCGAGTTTATCGTGCGCAACGTCTGGCGGCTGGAAGGCGGATGGTACGACGGCACACCGTCGAACCTCAAACCCGCGAGCGACGGCGAGCGGGCGCGGGAGATTGCCGCGCTGGCGGGCGGTGTGGCGCCGGTGATCGCGCGAGCGAACGAAAAACTTGCTGCGGGCGAAGTCGTGCTGGCATGTCATCTGGCGGATTGGGCGGTGGCGGCGGCGCCGGACGACAAATCGGCGCATGAAGCGCGGATGAGAGTCTATGCGGCGCGTGCGGATCGCGAGGAATCGACGATGGCGCACGGTATCTTCCGGTCGGCGGCGGTCGAGTCAGCGACGAAGGCGGGAGTCGCGCCGCCCGAGGACAAGCGGAGCGCGTGAAATCGCGCCGAGTCTTCGAGGCGCGGGTGAGGCTCGACGTTTCACTCCTTCACTTTTCCACTGGCCCCGGGGGCAGCGTGAGTTTGCCGAGGATGGCAGGCGCGCGCGCACCGGTGACACTGGGGATGTTGCCCTGGCGGCCGCGCAGCATCTGGTAGCCGAGGACGGCAAATGCGACGGCCTCGAGCGCGTTGCCGTCAACCCCGACGTCCGCGGCCGTGATCACTTCGAGATTGGGAAGCTCGGCCCCGATCATTCGCATCAAGGTTGGGTTTTGCGCGCCGCCGCCAGTGACGATCAACTGGTCAACGGGGCCACGGGGAAAAATGAAGCGGCGGCATGCGTCGGCGATCGATCGCGCGGTGAGGGCGGTGACCGTCGCGACCAGATCGTAGTCAACGATTCTCATGCGGCGGGCTTCGGCGACGATCCGATCGAGCAGATGGGCGCCGAATTCCTCGCGTCCAGTCGATTTTGGCGGGCGTCGGCGGAAATAAGGATTTCGCATCAGCTTCGCAAGCAGCGGCTCGTTGACGTGGCCCCGTGCCGCGATGCGCCCGTCGCGATCCATCCGCAGTCGGCCGCCCGAGATTCGCGAAGCGAGCGCGTCCAGCATCATGTTACCCGGGCCGGTGTCGAACGCGATCAGGTCGGGGTCGCCGAGGCGCGCGCGGGGCGGAATGTAAGTTGCGTTGCTGATGCCGCCGATGTTCTGCACGACGCGGCCGCGCGTGGGGTCGGCGAACAGCCAGAGATGGGCGAGTGGGGCCAGGGGAGCGCCCTCGCCGCCGAGCGCGATGTCCATCGTGCGGAAGTCGGCGACGACGGGAACTCCGGTGGCCGCGGCGATGACGGCGGACTCGCCAAGTTGCATCGTGGAGGCGAGCTGTCCGCGGGCCGCGCGGCGTGGCGGCAGATGAAAAAAGGTATGACCGTGCGATCCGATGAACGCAACGTCGGATAGTGCGATGCGCGCGCGCCGGGCGATCTCGATGGCGGCACGTCCGAACTCGCGACCGAGCGCGAAGTTGAGCGTGGAAATCGCCGCCGCGCCGATTTTCTCATCGGCGGAAGCGGCGAGCAATTCTTTGCGAAAGCGCGCAGGGTACGGAAAAGTGTGAAACGCGATCAAGCGCGCGGGCGGATGGGAACGCTCGTCGAGCTCGACGACGGCGGCGCTCACGCCGTCGTGCGAAGTCCCGGACATCAAGCCGATCGCGAGAACTATCCGGCGGTCGAGTTTAATCGTGATTGCGCTCATCTTTATCGAGATCCGATTCTTCCAATTCATCATCGCCGAGCGATTCCCGCGAATCGTCACGACGGCTTAAGCGAAGCATCTCGACTCCCGCAAGGAGCAGGCGCATGCCGGAGGGAAGATCGAGCGAGCCGGAGTCGTCGTGCGACTCAGGCGCGATAATCACCTTGCGTCCGCGGTGCCATTGCACGAGCAGCATCTGGTGACCGAGCTGGCGGCCGGTGACGCGATCGATCGAGAACTCGCCGAACATCGTGGTGGTTTGCAAGTTGGAGAATGCATCGCGAAGCATCGCGTCGTCGCGGCGGCCGGCGGCAGCGAGCGCGGCGGCGGTCAGGAGACCGGCGGCGTAAATCTGCGCGGCGGGATAATCGGGAAAATCGCCGGCGCCGGCGGTGACCATTCGGCGCGCAAACTCGGCTGGCGTTGGGCCGAGGGCGGGCGCGATCTCGATGGAATCCTCCCACTGCGAAGGGCCGACGATTCCTTCTGCAAGTTCGCCCAAGTCCGATGCGAAGCGGCGCACACCGGCGGCGACGCATCCAAGCACCGGGATGTTGAGACGGGAAGATGCGACCGCGCGCATCACGGCGACGTCATGTTCATAGCTGCCGGCGCTGGCGAGCGCGTTGACGCGGTTGCGCGCGAGGGCGGGGAAAAGCCGCGCGGGCGTGGAGACGGGGTCGAACGCGCCGTTCCATTTCACGCGGACGCGGACTCCGCGACGACGAGCGGCGCGTTCGGCGGCGGCGCGCTCGAAGCCCGATGCAACCGCGCGAGCGAAGGGCGACTTCGACGCGACGATCGCGACGCGCTTGCGCCAGAGCTTGAGCTGGGTCAGCAAGCGGACGAAGCCGCGCAAATAGTCACTGGCGGGACTGAGTACTCCGACGATCATCTTGTAGCCGCGGTCGTAGAGTTCGTCGCCGGCGCCGCCGTGATTAACGAAGACGCGACCGGATTGTTCGACGATGTCCGCGGCGACGCGGGTGAGGCGACTGGAGTACGGGCCGAAGATTATGTCTGCGCGGCGATCCGCGCAGAGAGCGCGATATATTTCGGCGCATCGCACAGCGTCGCTCGCGTCGTCGTGGCACTCGAGCGCAAACTCGCATCGCTCGCTGGCGATGCGGAGCGCACTGCTGGCGTTGGCGTCGGCGATGAACAAACGAATCGCGATTTCGGCCTGCCGCCCCATCGGGGAGTATTCGCCGGTGAGGGAGAGCGAGAGGCCGATGGTGATTTTCACGGGAGGGAAGTCAGGGTGCGACTTCGGCGATGCCGCCCTTGATAACAGCCTGGCCGTCGGGGTTGAAAGTCTCGTAAGCGAATGCTTTGCGGCCGTCGCGGTCGCCGTCGGCCCAGACTTTGGTGGTGATGGTCTGGCCGGGCAGCACGGGACGGGAGAAGCGCGCGCGCAAGCGCTTGAGGCGAGCCGGGTCGCCGGCGCAGAGATTGTCGATCGCGACCTTCGACGTAAACGCCATCGTGCAGAGGCCATGCACGATGATGCTCGGCAGGCCCGCCATCTTCGCGATGTTTTCATCGACATGGATCGGGTTGCGATCGCCCGAGGCCTCGGCGTAGCGGTAGGTCTGATCCTTGTCGATGGTTTGCGCGACTGAGAAGATCGGCTCACCGCGATCGGGCTCGATGGCGCGCGGTTCCGAGGACGCGGCTTCGCGGTTTCGAGCGCCTCGAATAAAAGCGATGAAGAGTGTTTTCTGGACCGGTTGCCCCTTCTGGTTGGCGGCGTTTAGCTCGACGGTCATGGTCTCGCCGGTGGCCTTGGTTTCGATCGAAATAATTTTTGCGGCCGCGGTTACTACGTCGCCGGGGCGAATTGGATTTGGAAATTCCATGTCCTGCTCGCCGTGAACGAGGCGGAGCAGGTCGGCCTGCAGGTCGGGATCCATCACGGTTTTCATGACGGCATCCCAAACGACGGTGACGCCGAACATCGGCGGCGCGACGATGCCGCCGGGGCGGCTCGCGTCGAAGAACGCGGGGTTGTCGTCGTTGTACGCGCGCGCATAGTTCTGGACCGCGTCGAGGGTGACGTTGGTGGTGAAGGGCGGATATTCGCGGCCCACGCAGGCTTTGTTGAGCGGCATCGATTGGCTCCTATTGGATGGTGCTTTCGAAATTCAGCGGTTTTTCGTCGATCAGCGGCTAGCCTATCTCGCGGCCGGCGATGAACACGGACTTCAACTCTAGCGCCTGGCTGAGCACGATTAAATCGGCGCGCGCGCCGGCCTGAATGCGGCCGCGATCGTTGGCGCCGACGACATCGGCGGGATTGGTGGCAGCCATCACGGCCGCATCGCCGATGCTGACGCCGGCTTTTTCGACCATCACGCGGACGCCATCGAGCATCGAGATGATGCTGCCGGCGAGCGTGCCGTCATCGAGGCGCGCGGCGCCATCGCGAATCGTTATCGTTGCGCTCGCACGCCCGAGATTTTTTTCGGAGGTGGAGGCTTTCGCCAACGCGACTTTGTCGGTGACAAGGATCATCCCGTCTTTGCCGCGGGCGCGGCTGGCGAGACGCAGCACCGCGGGATGCACGTGAACACCGTCGGGGATGATCGCGGCGAGTGCGGGTGACGGCGCGAGTGCGGCGGCGATAACGCCGGGATCACGATGGTTCAACGGGCGCATCGCGTTGAACAGATGCGTGAACATCCGAGCACCGGCGGTGATGCCGGCGTTGGCCTCCTCGAGAGTCGCGTTGGTATGACCGATGGAGACGACCACGGCGCGCGCGGTAAGGCGTCGAATCGCGTCGATTCCGCCGGGCAACTCGGGCGCGAGGGTGATCAATCGAAGCGCGTGCATCGCGAGCACTCGTTCGAAAGGCTCGCCGCGCGGTTCGAGGTTGAGCGCGGGATGCGCGCCGAGCCGGAGCGGCGAAATGAACGGACCTTCGAGATGCATGCCGAGAATGGCGGCCGCATCGGCGGAGTTGTCGCGGCGCGAATTTTCAATCGCACCGGCGATCGACTCGTGAACCTGCGCGATCTTTTCGATTGGCGCGGTGACCGCAGTCGGCATCCAGGCCGTGGCGCCTTCGCGCGCGAGGTGGCGGCTTAGAGTGGCGAGTGCGTCCGCCGACGCGTTCATCACGTCGATGCCGTGCGAGCCGTTGACCTGAAGATCGACGAAGCCGGGCAGGATGTAATCTTCGTCGCCGCCGTCAGATGCGGATTCGAGCGCAGTAATCCGATCGGTGAACGTGATGCGCCCGCGGACGAGCGAGCCGTCGGGCCTGGCGATGCAGCCGGACAGCTTGCCGGCAGGCAGATTCACCGATGTGGGCCTGGCGGTCAATTCGCGCCGAATCGCTCTGCGAGCAGACGCGAAAAGCGCGGCATATAGATGAGGTCGAAGGTTTCTTCCTTGCCGGGAAACATTGCAACCGCGGTGCCCTTGAGCGCAAGGACGTGTTCCCATCCCTGTTCGAGCGTCATGTCATTGTCTTGCGCGATGGTTGCGAAGGTCAGCTCGACCAGGAAGCGCAGGCGGCGGATCATTTTATTCTCATGCTCGATTTTCGCTGCGCGGTCGTAGTCGTTGTCGGCCATGAGTGCGTTCTCCGTATGAGAGTGTTGTTGTGAATCACGAGTATATCATCGAAGCCGGAAGCGATCATGGGGCGACGGGGGCGGACTTGTCTCGATAGTCCGAGGATGCCAACCTTTAGCGCGCTGTGAGCCCCGTCCGCCTCAAAAGCAGCTTCATATATCTCGCCAACGCGGTGAACGATCTGCGGGGCAATTGGTCCGTGCTGGCGGTAGTGCTGGCGCCGTTGCTGCTGGCGGCGGCGTTGTGCCTGCTGCCGGACGCGTTGAATCTGCAATTCCGCCTCGCTCAGACGTTTGAACCGGGCGCGCAAAATATCAACTACGTGCAGGCGCAGAGCGTCGATGTCCCGAACAGGCACGCGCCGCTGAAAGAGATGCAGCCGTTCTCGCCGTGGGTCACGATGGCGCTGCATCTGATCTTCGGGCTGCTCACGCTGCTGGTGACGCTGGTCACGTTGTGTTCGCTCAAGAGGATCCAGGCGGGACTCCGGAAGCCCGCGATTATTGGCGAAGCGATCGAGGTTTACCGGCAATCGATTCCGCTTGCCCCAGGGTTCATATGGGTGACGATTCTGCAACTGCTGGCGCCGGCGGCGGGGCTGTTCCTGTTCCAGGCGGCGTCGACTTACGTGTACGGTTCGATCGGCGTGTGGGCATATATCGCGCTGGTGTTGATGATCATGATCGGCGCGCTCGTGTACGCGTGGTTGTACTTCGCGCAGTTCGCGCTGATCTTCGACGGAAAGCATAGCTGGCATGCACTGCTGTTCAGCCGAGACCTGATGCGCAAGCGCTTCTTCAAAGTCGCGACGAGGATCGTGGTATTTCTCGCGGTCTGGTCGGGATTCAACTCGTGGGCCGCGGGAGCGTTTGTGGTGGTGAGCCTGCTGTTCGGGCCGGTCGGGGTGGTGACGGGTTTTCTCGGGACGACGATCTTTCTCGTCGATCTTGCCGAGATTAGCGTCAACTTTGCGACCACCGCGTTCCTGGTCGCGGCGGGCCTGCGCCTCTATCAGGATTTGAGGGAGCTGCAACCCGCAGAGCGGCTTGATTCCGCAGCGCAATCCGCGATGCAGGCGACGGCGCAACTCCCGGGCGCCGCGCTGTAAGCGGCGAGAGGCATCAAATCGCCAGGCGGGAGAGGGCGCGAATGGTGACGTGAATCGCGGGCAGGCTCGGGGACGCAAGGGCCTTGAGTTCGTCGAAGAGCCGCGCGAGTTGCGCGAATCTATCGGCGCGAACGCGCTTCAACTGCTCGATCGATCCATCGACACTAATATCGGGATCGTCGGCGATGGCGTCGAGCACCGCGCGGCACAGCGCGATCCGCGCGGCGCGAAGTTCGGCGGCGAGTTCGTCTGCGGCGCGCCGCTCCCAGCGGTCGTCAGCGCCAATCGATTGAAGCGCATCTTCGAGAATTGTGAAGTTGAGTTGCGCGCTCAGGCGGAAGTACGCTTGAGCCGCCTTGGCGGGTTCGATTTCGCGGGCGAAACTCAGGCTCAGCACGCTCAGGATGTGATCGGCGAAGGCCAGGCGCGCGAGGCCGTGCGCCAGTTCGCCGTCCAGGACGTCGATCCTAAGCTCGCGATAGAGGCGCTCGAAGCGGTCGCGCTCGCCACCGGCGAGCATCGACTCGAACTCGCCAGACAGCATTTCGAATGCGGGCTTGAAGCGGGTCACCGCGGCGCCGATCGAAGTGGCAGGTTCCAGTTCGCTGAGCGCCCAGCCCGCAGCGCTCCGGCAGGCGCGTTCGAGCGCGAGAAACGCGCCCAGCTCCGATTCGGCCGCGGTCGTCGCGGCGTTGCGCTTGAGCAGACCTGCACGTTCGTGAATCGAAAGCACGTCGGCCGCGATCACCCATGCACGGACCACATCCTCAGCCGCGACGCCACGATCGCGCACGTGGCCGAAGACGAAAGTCGAGCCAACCAGATCGACGAGTTCATTGACGGCGCGAGTCGCGATCAGCTCGTGGCGGAGGCGATGAGCGCTGGCGTCAGGGCTTACGTGCTCGGCGAGCGAGGGCGGGAAGTATGGCTGCAGGAAACGTCCGACGAGGTACGAATCGTCAACCAGCACGGTGGTTTCAAGCCGCCGGATAAGATCGATCTTGGTGTAGGCCGCAGCCAGCGCAAGCTCGGGGCGGGTGAGCCCGGGGTAGCGTGAGTAGCGCTCGCGAATCACCTCGCGGGCGGGCAGCACGGGCTCCATCCCGGTCAAGATGCCGCGATCCTCGATGGCCTGGAGATGGTCGCGAAACTCGGTCAAGTGCGTGCGGCTGCGAAGCTGCTCGAGGCTTAGCGACAGCACCTGATCGCGATTGTCAGCGATGACACGGTCGGCGACTTCGCCGGCGCATGCGGCAAGCGCGCGGTTGCGCGCGTCGAGAGTGAGCTCGCCGCGGGCTACGGCAGGCTCGAGCAGAATTTTCAGATTGACTTCGTGATCGGACATATCGACGCCGGCCGAGTTGTCGATCGCGTCGGTGTTGATACGCCCGCCAGCGAGCGCGTACTCGATACGCGCCTTTTGGGTGAAACCGAGGTTGCCGCCTTCGACGACTATTTTGGCGCGAAGTTCCGGCGCGGTGATTCGGCATGCGTCGTTGGCGTGATCGGCGACTTCGGCGTCGGTCTCGGTCGAGGCGCGAACGTAAGTCCCGATGCCGCCGTTGTAAAACAGATCGACGGGCGCGCGCAGAATGCGCTGGATCAACGACTCGCCGTCGAGCGCATTGGAGTCGCATCCGAGCGCGGCGCGCGCATGCGGACTGAGGTCGATTTGTTTCTGGCCGCGGCGAAAGACGCCGCCGCCGGGACTGATGAGCGCGGGATTGTAGTCCGACCAACTCGAGCGCGGCAGATCGTAGAGCCGCTTGCGTTCGTTGAAGCTGACCGCGGGATCGGGGTCGGGATCGATGAAGATGTGGCGATGGTCGAAGGCGGCGATTAGCTTCAAGTTGCGCGAGCGCAGAAGGCCGTTGCCGAACACGTCGCCCGACATGTCGCCGATGCCGATCATCGTGAGCGGCGCGCCGCGGTCGGGGTCGCGACCCATCTCGCGCAGATGCCGGCGCGCGGATTCCCACGCGCCGCGCGCCGTGATCGCCATCTGCTTGTGGTCGTAGCCGTGCTCGCCGCCGGACGCGAAGGCGTCGCCGAGCCAGAAGCCGCGCTCGAGAGCGATCTGATTGGCGAGGTCGGAGAAACTCGCAGTGCCTTTATCGGCGGCCACGACGAGATATGGACCGTCGTCGTCCAGCACCCTGACGCGAGCGGGATGAAGCGGGCCGTCGCCCGTGAGGTTGTCGGTGAGATCGAGCATCGCGTTGATCAGCGTCTGGTAGGCCTCGACGCCGTCGTGGGGATCCGGCTGATGGCGGGGTCGCGGCTTGACGATGAAGCCACCCTTGGCGCCGAGCGGGACGATGATCGCATTCTTCACGGTCTGGGTCTTCATCAGATCGAGAATCTCGGTGCGGTAATCGTCGGGCCGGTCACTGAAGCGAATTCCGCCGCGCGCGATGCGCCCGTGGCGCAGATGGCATCCTTCCATGCGCGGACTGTTGACGTGAATTTCATAGAGCGGTGCGGTGTCGGGCAGCCCGGTGATGCGCGCGCTTTCGAACTTGAGCGCGATGTAGGGGTCGGGCGACGGCGCCGCGCAGAAAAAATTGGTGCGCACGGTCGCCTCGACCATTGATAGCAGCGCGCGCGCAGTGCGATCGTCAATAATATTTTCGATCGCACCGAGACGAGCGAGATACGCTTCGCGCAGGTCCGCGATTTTTTTCGGCGCGGCCGGACTGTCGAACGAGAGACGCGCGGTGAACAGCTCGAACAGCAACCTGGCGAGGTCGGGATATAGCAACAGAACGCGCTGCAAGCCGAGACGAGCGGGCGACAGGCGCATCTGAAACGCGGCGACGAGGTACGTGCGCAGGAGAGCGACCTCGCGCCAGGCGAGGCCCGCAGTAAGAGTGAGCGCGTTAAGAGCATCGTCTGCGGCAAGGCCGATCCGCACGGCGGCGATCGCGTCGGCAATCAGCGCGGCGCCGGGAAATTTTTCGAACGGCTGCGAGCCGGGTCCTTGCACAGAAAAAACCTGCAGGTACGCGCGCGTCACTTTGCCGTCCGTGCGGGGGCGAAGCTCGTGAGCGTCCTCGGCCAATACCTCGATGGCGAAGTTCTGCAAAGTAGGCATCAGGTCGGACAGCATCGGAGCGTCGCCAAGCCCGATAACCCGTATGTCGCTGGCGCCTGAGGTGTCGCCGTCGGACGCGCTACGTCCGGCCTCGACCATGAAATCACGGCCGCCGGCGATTAGCGTCTCGACGTCTTCGATGTCGCCGACCGCGCGCGTTACGTCGATCGCAGCCTGATAGTCAGCGCTGAACGCACCGGCCCATCGCTCAGCGAGCGCGCGTTCCCGGCTGGGTCCGAATTTTTTGATCAACCGCTCCTGCAAGCGATCGGCCCATCGTCTGGCGAGCTCGGCGATCGTGGTCTCAAGCCCGCGGATGACCGAAGCCTTTGGGGGATAGGCAACGAAACAGAAATGGAGGCGCGCCGTGTAACCCTCGCCGAGCGCCTGGTAGAAATAGACCAGAGTGCCGTGGAGTGCGGCTGCAAGAGTATCCTGGATGCGCCGGCCCAGCTCGGCGGAACCGGCCTCGCGCGGCATCACCACCAGCGCGATCACGTTGCCGTGACGCACGTCGGGCGCAACGAAGAGTCGCACCGAGCCTTCGCTCTTAACGTCGAGGATGAGGCGCAACTGCGCGCGCAGTTCGGCCACGGGCGCGCGAAAGAGTTCATCCTTGGGAAAGCTGTTGAAGGCGGAAACGATTTCCTTGTAATCGTGCGAGCCGGGCGCCGCGCCCTCACACTCCAGCACTTCGCGCAGCTTCGCGCGCAGAACCGGAATGTGTTGCGCCTCCTCCGCGTAGGCCTTGGAGGTGAACAGCCCGACGAAATTGTCGAACGCGACGATGCGGTCCGATGCGTCAGTGCGGCGAATCGAGACGCTGTCCATCGGGCGGCGGCGATGGACGTGGGAGTCGGCGCGAGTCTTGCCGATCACCAGCGGCGGTCCTTCGAAGAAGAGTTTGCGGCGCGCGGGTGAGAGTTCATCGAGCAAGACCGAGCTGCGAAATCGCGACTCGTCGTGCTCGCGCATGACGCCGAGTTCGGCGCCGGGATCGAGCGCGAATTTGGCGGCGCCGTCGTCGCCGCTCACGAGATAACGACGATAGCCGAGAAACACGAAGCCGCCGTGGATGAGCCAGCGCATGAGGTCGCGGACCTCGATCAGTTCGCGGTTCGACGCGGTTTCCTCGCAGATCTGCAAGGCGCGGGCGGTCATCTGCTCAAAGTCGCCGGTCGCCGCGCTGACCTCGGCAAGAATTGAGATGACATCGCGCTCGATTTGACGCGCCTGTTCGGGTGTGGGCGTGATCTCGAGCTCCGCGTGAACCAATGACTCGCCGCGCTCGGTGGAGAGGGACTGTTCGAACGATGCGATCCGCCCTTGTTTGTCGCGAGTGACTTTGAAGACCGGGTGGAGCATCGTGCGAACGGTGGCGCCGAGTTGATGGAAATATTCGAGCAGGCTATCGACGATGAACGGGCAATCGGTCGTCACGGTCTCGACCATGGCGAGTGTGTCATTGTCGTCGCCCGGGACAGATTCGACTCGCGCGATCACGGGATCGGTGCGGACGGAAAAGAATTCGAACGCCGACTGCACGAGAGCAAGGCGCCTCTTGGCCGGGACCTGCTCGCGATTGTCGGTTGACTCGCGCGCGAAGAGGCGCTCGGCGAAGGCGGATACGAGGCGGGCGGAATCAGCGGGAAGATTCCTGTCGATTAGTTCGCGGAGTTCGGTCTCGATCGCCAAGGGCATCACCCCGGTGAATGCGCAGATAAAATGGCCCGGTCGCGCGCGCGCATCAATTATAAGTCGCGTCGCGCGAATTGCGTAGTGGGGATAAACTTGGGTGCGCATGCCGGAAATAGAAATCAGCGCGATGACGTTCGGGCCCTTCGGCGTCGGCCGCCACGACGGCAAAGCCGTGATGGTCGCCGGCGCGGTGGCGGGAGACAGGCTGGACGTCGAGATAGTTTCGGAGCGCCGCGATTACTCGGTCGCGAAAATTCGCGAAATCCTGCGCGCGAGCGCCGAGCGCCGGGTTGCTCCGTGTCCGTATGTTCCGCGATGCGGTGGATGCGATTGGCAGCACATCGACTACGGCGCCCAAGTGCGCTTCAAGGGCGAAGTCATCGCACGCGAGCTGGGCCATGCGCTTGGCGTCGCGATCGATCCGGCGGGACTCGTCGAACCGGCGCCGACGGAGTTCGGTTATCGGTCGAGAATCCGGCTCAGGGTGGGCGCCAAAGGCGTGCTTGGGTTTTACTCCGCCGGCAGCAACACGATCGTCGAGATCGATTCATGCATGGTCGCCGAGCCGGGCATCCGGATGCCGCTGCATCTGGCGCGCTCGCTCGGCAAGCGAGTCGAAGAGATCGAGGTGGTGCGCAACGGCGCGCGCGAAGTCCAGGTCGCGCATCTGAAGAAGCCGGCGGCCGAAGAGGACCTCAGGCGGGCAAGAAACGTGCTCGAATCGGACGGCGAGATTGCGGGAATCGTGCTGCGATCGGGGACGCATCGCGCGACGGCAGGCGATACCGCGATCGCAGTCGAGCTCGAGGCCGGACTCTCGATCGAAGTGGACGCCGATCTTTTCAGTCAGGTGAATCGCGTGCAGAACCAGAAGCTGGTCGCGAGCGTGATGGAAATGGCGGCAACTCACGAATCGTCGGCGGTGCTCGATCTGTTTTGCGGCGCGGGGAACTTCAGTCTGCCCGCATCGCGGCGCGGCGCGCGAGTGACGGGCGTGGATGCCGACGCCGGGGCAATCGCGGCGGCGGCGCGCAACGCCGCGCGGTTGAAATTTCGCGACGCACAGTTCGTCGCGATGAAGGCGTCCGCGACCGCAGATTTTCTGCATCGCGCGCGCTATCGTCCCGAGGTCATAATCCTCGATCCGCCGCGCACCGGCGCGCCCGATCTGATGGAACCGATCATCAAGCTGCGCGCCCCGGGCGTCATTTACGTATCGTGCGACGTGACCACGCTGGCCCGTGATTTGCGCGTGCTTGCGGGGGCCGGATACAAAATTAATCGCGTCCGCGGGTTCGATTTTTTTCCCAACACGCATCATGTTGAGATCGCCGTGCATGCGCTATTGACTTAGATCGCGGGGCATTCTTAATGTAATTGAGTGGTCGATTCCCGCATCCTCCCGCCAGAGGGTTGATCAAAAAGATGCCCAAGCAGGAAAAGGAAAAGCTCCCGAGGCCGAAGATTACGATTATCCCGGGCCGCGGGGTGGCGCAGACAATCAATTATTTGCTTGAGGACCGGGACGACCTCGAATGGATCATCGCGGTCGGCCGCACGAAGAACGGCGAGCTGTTCTTCTACGACACCGGCGGCGACATCGTCGAGGACCTCGGCACGCTCGAGTACCTGAAGGCGCGAATCGTGCGCGCCCATTTCGGCGACGAATACGAATAGACGCCGGTCTTCGAATTCGTCTTCTTCTCAGTCTTCGAATTCATCTTGCGGCGGACGCGCGTAAATGACTCCGTCTTCGATTTCCGTCGGCACCCGATAAAGAAATTTGCCGCATGCGGTCGGCGGGCCCGCGATACATTCGCCGCTGGTCGGCTCGTAATAGGCGTTGTGCGTCTGGCACATCAAGTAGCGGCCGTCTTCCGCGAAAAACTGATTATCCACCCAGTCCATCGCCATCGGCACATGCCGGCATCGATTGACGTAGGCGTGGAACTCACCGCCGAAGTTGATCAGAAAACATTCCTCGTCGGCGCCGCGAATCGGCAGCATGAACTTCAGCGACTCGCCGGGCGCGAGCGATTCGATCCGCGCAACTCTGTAGCGGGTGCGCGAGGGCGCATCCTTGCGGCGCGGATGGGATCGGGTCAGGGCGGCGCGGCGTCGATGTTGATCGGACATTCTGCGTTGGCCGGACTCGGCGATTCGAAGCGATTGACGGATCTTCGCGCGCGGATTTCCGGTCAGCTTGCCGGATTTTGTCAAAGCCCATAGCATCTGTAAACGCGGCGTTTGCTCCAGGGCTGCCGGCTATCACCAAGATTTAGATTTCGTGATGGAAAATCCAAAGATTCGCGCCGTCGAGGCTTTCCCCGTCGAGCAGCAGGATCAGACGCTGATCTGTTTGCGCGATCCGAGCGGACTGGCGCCCGAACCGATCATGCTCGGGATGGGCGCTTACTTCATCGTGACTTTATTCGACGGGAAGATGTCGCTGAAGAATATCCAGGCCGCGTTTGCGAAGCGCTTCGGCGAGATGATTGCCCTCGAGAAGCTCGACGAACTGATCGCGGCGCTGGATCGTGCGTACTTCCTCGACTCGCCCGCATTTCATGAGCGCGAGCGGCGCGTGCGCGAGGAATTTCTGGCCAGTCCCGACCGTCCCGCAGCTCTGGCGGGGCTGTGCTACGAGAAAGATCCGGCGAAGTTGCGTTTGGAGCTGGCGGCGTTCTTCGATCCGCCCGAGGGACCCGGCCGCGTTCCCACGGTGAAAAAATCAGCGTCGCTCGCGGGCCTGATCGCGCCTCACATCGATCCGCGCCGAGGCGCCGCCGCCTATGCGCACGCCTACCACGAGCTGATGGCGCACGAGCCACCCGAGTTGGTGGTGATTCTGGGAACCTCGCACTACGGCGGTGGCCCCGAGTTGTTCAGCGCGACGCGCAAGAACTACGCGACGCCGTTTGGCGCGGTCGAGACCGACGGCAGTTTTATCGATCGGCTCGCGGCGCGCTACCGCGGCGATCTGTTCGCTGACGAGATGCTGCATCGCGGTGAGCATTCGATCGAATTCCAGGCGCTGTTTCTCGCATATGCGCTCGGAGCGCGCGGCTACCAGGTCGTGCCGATTCTGGTCAGCTCATTCCATGAATTGGTGGCGAGCGGAGTCATGCCGGCGCGCGATTCCCGGGTTGGATCGTTCATCGCGGCGCTGAGATCCGAGCTCGACGCGGAGCATCGCCGGGTGCTGATTCTTGCGGGCGTGGATTTCGCCCACGTCGGCAGGAAATTCGGCGACGAGTTCGCCGCCGATCGCGCGGTCGCCGGGCGCGTCCAGCGCGAGGATCTTGGCCTCATCGAAAATATCAAGCGCGGCGATCCCGAGGGCTTCTTCGCCGACATCGTGAAGGATCGCGATGCGCGCCGAATTTGCGGTCTGGCGCCGATGTACACCCAACTCGAGCTGCTGCGCGGCCGCAGCGCGCGGCTGCTGAAATATGGAATCGCGATGGAACCGCAGAGCGAATCGGCGGTGTCGTTCGCGAGCCTCGCGATAGACTAGACGCCCTCATACCTGCAGCCCGCTGCGGAACCAGAATTATTTTCGGCGGCGGGAATCAACGATGGTGGACGCACCTGGACTCGAACCAGGGACCTCTTGCATGTGAGCCGGGTCCTAAGGTTTAAGCAGGTCCACTCAGGACTACAAAAGCCAACAGGTCTGCGCACATTTGCCCATCGCGTTTGTCGTCCGATGGTGGGGTTATTCATGGGTTCTGACACAGAACTGACACAGGTTACGCGGCCTTCTCTTGTGGAAGCGGAACTACTTTCGGCTTCTCGGCGGCGCGCTTATTCACGTACTCAGTAACACGTTCCATCGCCGACTCCAAGTCTGACTCTGCAACGATGTTGTAGCGATCGAACATCGAGCGCGTTTTATGACCAGTGACTTCCATTGCGACGCGCTCAGGAACCCCGGCGCGGACAAGGTTGCGAGCGCAGGATCGTCGGAAATCGTGCACCAGAAGCCCCTTCAGGCCAGCTGTTTTGCACGCAGTCTTCCAAGATTTACGGAATTCGCCGATGGGTTCGCCTTGGTTATGGAAGATGTAAGAACACTCCGCGATCCGATTTTCCCAAGCGTGTCTCATGACCTCCAAAAGGCCACCCTTCAGGCGGAGCTGATACGAGTGCTTGTTCTTGGAATGTTCGTGTTGCAGCCTGACGGTTCCTCCCACAAGCGTCTCTCCATCGCTACCGAATTCGAGCTCAGTGTCTCGCATCCATGCGAGCGATAATACCGCGCCCTTCCGCCATCCCGTTAGGTACATAAAAATCGCTGGGTCTCGAAGGTAATCGGGGAGGGCGTCTCGAAGTTTATTAAACTCCGCCGGCTCGATGAACCCGCTTCGGGGTGGCGCTTCCTCGAGACGCGGTGCGCTCGGAACATGGTCGCGACTCAGGCGGCCGGCTTTTACCATCAAATTGAACATATGACGCAAACAAGCGACCTCTCGATTGATACTCGCGTTCGACATCCCTTGTTGCTGGCGCTTTCTCATGTACGCGGCGATTCTGTCTCCGGTGATATCCAGCGCCCGGGTCGGCTTGTCGAAGTATTCGAGAAGAGCCTTGGTGAGATAGGTGACGGTTTCGATGCTGCGATTGCCGACCAGCTGGTAGTCGGCAAGAAGATTTTTTGTCATTTCGTCGAGCGTCACTTTCTCAGCAACGGGACCGATCACCTTACCGCGAGAACTCTCGCGCAAGCGTTTCTTCAGGAGATTCACGGCCTTCTGGCGCGCACGCGCAATGGAACGCGCCGATTCGCGATATGATTTCCCGCTTTTGCAATACTGAATCCACCAAGTGCTGCCGCTCTTGTAGACGGTGCCGTGGCCCCGAAGCTCTCTGCTCATGGCCGAACCTCCCTTCGGAGGCAGGCCACCAGAGCTTCAGTGGACAGGTCCTTGGGAGGAAATTCCTTCCCCGACGCGATGCTGGCGATTCGTCGAAAACTAGCGCGTAGTCGTTTGAGTGTTGGCTTCAGCATGGGGCGCTCCCTTTCGGGCCGGACCTCATGCCATGCAATGCTTGGTCATTGCAACTCGGGAAAGCGGCCGTTCTGCGCCTGCGTCGAATAGCGATTTTCCCAGTATTTTCGCGTATGTAGCCCTCCAGGGCCCTGTTCGAGAAGCGCAGCGTGCCGTCGCCCAATTTGACCGCTAGCCCAAGTCTCTTGCCGCGCCGGTAGAGCCATTCCGGCTTGACGGCGAGCTTGGTTGCAGCGTCGCCAACGGTGAGCAACCTGTCTTCTTGGTTCTGCGCTTCCGCGGACTCGTTCGAAGAAGCGAGTGCTGCGAGCAAGGCGCCCTGCGCGCCCCCGCACTGCGCCAGGAGCGTCGCGATCGTGTCCCGCGATAGTCCCCGAGCGCGCAAGGGTTCGCGCGATAAATCCTCGAGCGTCACGATACCCGCATCTACCCGCCCAACTTCCACTCTCTACCTACGCATCGGCTTGATGGTCCGGGACCGATACAAGCCGATCACCTTGGCCATTCCTATTTTGATCTCGCGTCCCGATCCTGTTCTTCAGCGATGCCATTGCTCGCCCTGTAAAATTCCCGCGTTCCCGCCACTGCCTTGGCGATGGTCGCCTCGCCGTAAGTCTCACCACCGGCATAGTGCTCTACGTCCCACTTTTCTTGACGAAACAAGGCCGAGAGCCTGAACAGCCTATCGATTTGTTGCGCGTCTCCGCCGGTCCAGAATGCCAACAGTCCGCAGAGAGCTAGATCCGCTTCGCTGGCCGAAGGATATGCGCTGATGTCGCCGCGATCGTACAATGCGCAGAATTTCTCGCGGTTCTTTGCCGCCCGTGCTTTCGCGAGCAACTCGTCATCCGTCCGGCTGGTGCAGCTGCGCCTACTGCCGGTCGCCACGCGAGCGCTACGAGCCGCACTGCCAAAGAGGCGCGCGTGAAGTTCGGCCATCTCGTTCTGGCGCTCCTCGATCGTCGCGGGTGCACCGGCCATATGGTTGCCGGTCATCGTCATGTAACGAACGCGATCATAGAGCTCTATGCCGCCGCCGCTTCCCATGCCGCGCTTTCGGCGGCCCGGCGGTAGCATCGCTTTCACGATCACTCGTAGACCCTCGCCCGAAGGTGTGATCTCTGTGTAGCTGCGAAGCTGATCGACAATCTCTGCAGCCCAGGCTTTAACGCTTCCGCTGGCGGAGTCGCGGCAATGGTCGAGGTCGGCCATCGCGTATGGATCATTGTCGGTCAACACGAATCCGACACCGTGAAAGTAGCCGTTTTCGAACGCCGCGACTGCTTCCCGGAAGGAGACCCACGTCGCGGGGTCGTTCGACTTCGCAGGACTGCCGCTTGGCTGGTAAGGCGGTTTGTTCCATTTCCCTTTTCGCTTCTCCCACCGCCATAGGACCCACTGCTCGCGCGATGTGAGTTCTGCGGGAATCGCAGCGCGATCTACGGTTGAGCGTCGTTCTAGTTCACAGAGAGAAGCGCGCGCGGGAGCCTGTGTATTACTTGATCTCTTTGTATTGGTCTCTCTTGTACTAATATGGGGACATATCTGGCCCTGAGTTGGGGGTCGTTTCCGACCCTCAGAGGAGTCACCGCCGTCCCTTAAGGCTCTGAGCTTCGCGGTCACTCGCAATCGACGCCGATTTCTCCCCGTCATCACGATTTGAATCCATCCGCGCGCCGCGAGCCGCGCGATATATCGTCTGATTTGCCGAGGGCTGAGCTGAAAAAACGCCGCGAAATAGTCGTTACTCGCGAAACATCCAAGCGGGAGTTTGTCTAACGATTCAATCTCGCCCAGCAGAGCTTTTTCTGTACGGCTCATGTCGGGGTCGAGCCAGATCTCCCGGCGTGTCCAGACACCTTCGAATCGCATCCGTTGCATGCCTGGACGTTCAGACTCCGCGCTCATCGCCAACATCCACTCCCGCTTCGCGGAATCAACTCGGTCGCAGCGGGCGCCTTCAGATCGCGAATCAGAGTCGACTTTTCTGGATCGGCATGGCTACCCTTTTGCTTTCGGCAAGAGAAATCGCGTGCAATGTCTGCGATGCTGCTTCTTCCTGCTATAGCAACAACTTCCTCTCTTTCATCTCCCGCTTTTCGCATCCCGACTCTCCTGAGAGTCCTACGAGCAGTATGCGCATACGCACCCGCTGCTTGACAACATTCATCATCCTGATTAGTGTTACAATAAAAATGGGTGTTGCTAGACGAAGATGAAAATTACATCGACACGCGAGTCGCGCGGGGCACGTCGAAGTGGACGCCGCTCGGATGCAGACCGGCTCCTATTTGCCGAGCGAACACACAGAGCGTATGAGCGCGTGGGGAAAACGTGGATTGAGGAATTGCAGTGGCTGGTTGATTTTGCACAGCGGCCACGTGAGCGGTTGACCCATGAGCTATGTGATGCGGAATCTACCCTCGTCTACGAAGTTGCTTGGTTCGGCAGAGAAATGGGCATTGGCTACGAGAAGTCGTATCGATCTTGGATTGTCAAAGTCGCAGAGTCTCTAGAACGGGAGCTTAGATCGTTGCTTGAACATGGCCATGCGGTTTTCCAAGCAGCCGAGGTGACGTTTGTCCTGAACAGACGAACCGACGAGGGATGGAAGCGGTCCGGCCGAGCTAACAGACTCGAAGCGTTTCATCGCGCGAAGGACCCCATAACCAGGTTCATACTGGGCGCATATAGGATTCTTGAGATCGAAGGCGTACGGCTGCGAGAATGTGCCGCGCCCGGCTGTCGGCGGATATTCGTTAGGCAGAAGCGAGGAATTTTCTGTAGCAAGAAGTGCTCTCAGCGAGAGCAGATCAGGCGATACCGAGAACGTCACCCCGAACACGCCAAAATTCGGCAGCGTCAGTACTACGAACGCAAATCAACGCGGAAACGGGCGGCGGTCATCGTGCCGCAGAACCCGCGCAGAAACGAATCAAAATGAAAGCTCGTAGACGTGGCCACAACCTATTACCCGTCAGACGGACATCGACGTGAGAGGTGGTGGGAAAGTCGTCCTCGCGCGTCCAAATCAAGCGAAACTGCGGGGTTTTATTTCCGCCCGCGTACCCTTCATCCGCCCTTGTCCAAGCCCGTGGCTGTCAAATTGGCTGTCAAAACCATCGCGCAAGAACGCATCAGATTATCAATGTCGCGGACCAGATACCGGTACCGCGGGTTCGAATCCCTCTCTCCCCGCCAACGAGTCTGCGATTATGGCGAGACACAGGACCCGCTGTGTGGCGCGACACATGGTCTGATCCAAAAACGACACTTAGTTTGATCCAACCCCCGGCCATGTCACAGTTTTGCCGCGTCAAAAGGGCTATTAGCTGCCCTGATTTATCGACGGATCACTCGCGCGCGAGGACCAGGTAAACGTATCGCTCAGCGCAGTGCAAATGTCGTGCGATTTCGACGGGCGTGAGCATCTCGCGCCGGAGCCTTCCGATCTCTTCGTCTAGCGGCACCAATCGCTGCGGGAAGGTGACTCGGCCTCCAAACGCCGCGCAGACCTTGCGCGCGATCTCTTCGCCGAGCCTCGCGGCTAGCCGTGAAAATGCCGGATCTGCGGCCGCCGGAACATCAATTCTCTTGCCGCCGAGTACCTCGACGACGCGCGCGGCGTCCGCTTGACCGAGCGTTCTGATCAGCGCTTCGCGCGAGACCCAACCACGACTACCGCCCCGCTTTCCCGCCAATCTTGAACCCCACCGCGAGGATCGCTTTTCTGCTCGAAACTTTTATCCGCCCGACGCGGGCGCGTCGGAACTGAAGTTCAGCGCGCGCGCTTGCGGCGCGGATGCTCATCCTGCCACGCGGCGTTTCGACACGCGCCGCCCGGACAAAATTTCTGATTCGATCGCGGCCGGCTGATCGCCTTGCCGCATTTCGCGCATTCCCCTGTTTTCCCATCCACTCCACACCATCCCCCATCCGTAGCGTTGCCAACGGCACCTAAGTCACGCTAGCCGCCCGCGCGGGCCATCGCCGGCGCGCTCTCCCATCTCCAAATGAAAAAAAGGCTGGCGGCACCGGAAAGGCCCCGCACTCTACCCCAAGGCCGCCCGGCCGCCTCGTCGAGGCGATGCGCCAATCCCTTAACGCACGCCGCCAGCGAGACCAATGAGAAAAAACGCGCGCGCCGCCGGGGAATCCCCGGAACGTCGGACCGAGCTGGCTGGCAACGGCGACATTTCGACGCGCGACACGGATGCCGGCCGGGAACGAAGATGCGCGCAGCGCGGGCAAGCATTGCACCGCGCGCGCTGTGCGCGGCGAGGGTAGTTCAAACCCTCGTTCCCGCTTCCCGCCGGCAATACTCATTTTCCGATTTAGCTCGCCAACGCCGATTGCCGATCAAAGTTGACCCAGATACCGCCGGCTGCGTCGATTTCCTCAACCCGGCCCGCAACGCTCTGCGTGCCAACGCCGTCGCCGTGCGAGACGGTGTGATCGTCCACGATGAAACACGGCTCACCGATATCGCCCGCGACAACCGGATCGCCGCTCGAATTATTGAACCTGAAGATTCCCCGGCGGCATTCGACGGACATCGCACCGGCCGCATGACCGATTCGCGTGTTGTCGATAAAATTGCCGGGCGTCAGGGGCCCAAAACTGGAATTTCCGGGTTGCGCCTGATAGCCCAACGCCGCGACGCCGACGCATTTCAAGCCCGTCGCGCTGACACCAGGATTGGCGTTGCCCTGCGCATCTAGCACGACCATCGAGCCCAGGTAGACGATCACGTTGTCGGCCAGCGGATAGACGAAGCGTCCGCCGGCATCTTCCGAGATGTTGCGATTTCCTGTGAGTCCAGCCATTTGAATTTACCTCGCGGCTTAGACGCCGAGTTGTTTTGAACCCTTCATTCCTTCTTCCCGGCGCTCTTGATGTCCGCGTAGGCGGGCGCGACCCGGTTGAGAAGGCGCATGAGGTACACCGAACCGTTGAGCAATAGATCGTATGCCTCGTCATCGTCCTTGGTCGGATCGTAGGCTTCCAGCGCCGCGATCGCCGCGTCGAGCAGCTCGCGATCCGAAGTATTTTCCGCCGACGAATGGTAGCCAACCGCGTCGTACGCGGCTTTGTGCGCGCGATCGACTTCCTGATGCGCGCGAACCAATCCGGGTTTGTCCTCGCGGTCCTGATCGCCCGCCGCGATCGCTGTCTTGCTGCGCGTGAGGACGCTCAGCTCGCGGGCGAATGCACGCGGGCTCATACCGGCGGCTCGCGCGACCGCCAACTGATCATCCGTCAGACCATGCGTATTTTTGGCTTGCGACAGCCGGGCCTTTTTCGTCGCAAACTCATCCGCCGACATGCCGGCAGCCGCCGCGACCTTCTTTTCCTGATCGCTAAGGGTACTCATCCTAAACTCCTTCTTAGCAGCTCGCGCGGTTCCGGCTCCGGGACGGCCCGGAAAAAGCGGAATATAGATCGCGTCAAAAGCTGTCTCCCAGTAAATTTCATCGGCTCGGCTCACCCGACTTGCTCCAAACAACCCGCGCGCGGGTTGCTGGCGGCCCGTGCCGCCGTTTTCAGTTCAGGGCGGGGGTTGGGTGCGCCCCGCCCGAGATCAAGCCAGCGCGGGCAAGCTAGGCGGCTTTGCGCGCGCGATCGTGTCTCCTGGTAGATTTCATCGGCTCGGCTCACTGACTTGCTCTCCGCTGCCCTCTACCACGCGCGATGGCGCGGCTCCTCGCCGCGCGCCTTGCGCTCCTTGTTCTCGGCCTCTAGCTCAAGAGCCTCGCGTTCCCGCTGCCTGGACTCCTCCGCTACGCTGGCCATAAGGTTTTTCCGAACCTCAGATCGCAGGATCTCGCGGTCACCCACCTTCACCGACGTGATGCTCACGGCGCTGATCCGGCCGCCGGAGCCCCAGAGCCGTCCGAGCGCATCGATCTCTTCGGGCATCCAGCTCGCGTTACGCAGCACGGGTTCCGTTCGCGCTATCTCCTCTTCGAAGCTGGGCGTCTTTTCGGGAATAGCGAGTCGTCGGCAGTTTTCCTCCAGTTCAGCGACCGCGCGCCGGATGGTATGTAGATCGGCGCCGCTCCGGATCAGCTCGTCGATTGACTTCGAGTGCTCAGCAACTTCGCGCGCGGCTTGCCGCTCCCGCTCGTGGGTCGAAAAGGGCATCTGCGCGATGCGAGCGCGCGCCGCGCAAGCAGTCTCTGTCGGATCGAGCGATTGCCGCAGCGCGGCCGTTTTCGCATCGCATTCCGCCGCGGCCGCTTTGATTACTGTGTTCTCTGGAGCCTGGTTGTTCTCTTTCGCCGTCATAGCGAATCACCTCTCGTATTTTTATTCCGCGAACGCGCGGAGGCGATCGCCGTTTCAGTCTCGCCGGCCTCGGCCTTCAGCGTGGCGCGCATGCCCTCGGCAATTTTCAAATCCAAGTCCGCCACGCGCCCGACGAGCCAAAGCAGCTCAGTCCGCACCTTCCGGTAATCCCATCGCAGCAACGCTTGCCGCGCGCGCTCGCCAAATTCTCTGATCAGCTCGGCGACCTGGGCGGCGATTTGCACATCGCTGAAATTCTGCGAGTCGAGCAGGACCAGGACATTGCGAATCCCGTCGATCGGTCCTCTCGCTTCACCGACCAGGCGCATCGCGTCGAATACGCCGGCCTTCACGATCGCATTGGCCGGGATCGCGACGGCGGCCGGACGATTCTCCGCGAGCGGATGTTTGAGCAGGAATCTTTGCCGCCAGAACTTTAGTCCCTCGATAACCTTGTTGCAGTCCGTCGCGTCCAGCCATTGAAGCGAATCAACGCCGGTAATTTTCTTGACGAACTTGCGAAGCCAAACTTTAGTCGAGCCGGTTTTCACCGCGCCGATCCGCTCCAGCTCGTACGCGCACGCGAGCAACTTCCTCAGATGCGCCGCGCCCGGATGATTCGGGCTGATCGTGATCCAATCGTCCTGGCGCGAGATCGGGGGCGCCGGCCTGAATCCTTTGCGCGCAAACTCGTCGAGCAGCGCGAGCCGCTCCGCCTCGGTCATCTCGCCCGAGGAATCGGTGCGCCCCTTCGTGATGCGCTCGATCACGGCGCGGTAAGTGTCATCGTCCAGGCCGAGCTGCTTTTTCGCTAGATGAATTTTTGCCAGCTCAGACTGGCGGATATTTCCCGGCGCCGTTCTCACGGTTTCGATTCCTTCGAGTTCTCGATCTGCTTGACTTCCGCGCCTTCCACGCTGCGCGATTGCAGCCATTCCAGCACGCGCGTCTTGCTGTACCGCACGACGTGCCCGCTGACTCTGAAGTATGGCGGTGCGGTCCCCGCTCGCCGCATATTTGTCAGCGTCGTCTCTGCCAGGCCAAGCAGGCCCGCGCATTCACGCTCGCTCATAATGCGATCATCGAGCGGCAGCGGCGACGTTTCTTTCAGCATCATCAACAAGCCTGCCTAAGCGTGGATGCCCCGGTAATCGCAAAACTCTTCTTCATCAGTTTTGCCCTCCAAGTTTCTGGCGTTCGACGAACGCGCCCAATCGAGCGAGTCGTTTGTCGCACGCGGTGATCTGTGCCATGAGATTCGCCCGCAGTTCTCTTATCCGCGTGATTTCAAGGTTAGGGTCCAGCGCCAGACCCTTTCGCCCGCACCGCGGCGCGAAAGGTCCGGTGTTTTTGATCAGCACGTACACGCTGCCCTCGCAGCCCCGCACTCGCTCCTCGATTCTGAGATAACCGGCGCCCGTCAGATCCCGCAGGTAGAGCTCGGCCGCCTTGCGCCTCGCGATCTCGGCGACTTGAAGCAGCTCGCCGATTTGGAATCGCCGCAAAATGCGCATCGCCTTCCACATCCGCTCGCGCGCCGCGCTCGGCGCGCCCGCCAGATTCACTCCGGCGCCACGCCCGCGAGGATTTTTGATTGTTTCCATCAAGCCGCCGCCGCGAGATCAGACCGCCTGTTGACCGGCGGTGTTGGCGTCGAATCGTCCATCGGATAGTCGGCCAGCGCGATCTTGTTCAGGCCGCACCGGTGACAGAAAGCTTCCGCCGCCGCCAGCTCTTTGACGAACAGGCCAGCCGAGCCACGCGACCGGCGATGGAGCGCCTCGATCAAGTCATCGGCGAGTAGCACTTCGGCCAGCTCCGCCGCGAGCAAGCGGCTGTCATCCAGGGTCGAAGGCTTAAAATCAACGGCGCGCAAAATCCGGCGCTCTATTTGTGGCCTGCGCATGACCTTCCCGCGAAATTCCGCGGTCCCGCCGATCAGAACCAAAGGAACCGCCGTCATGTCGTGAAGTATGCGCAGCGTTTCGAGGAGACCTTTTCTCTCCGAGAGGAGAGCATCGGCTTCATCTACGTAAATCGGACGCGGGCGCTCGGTAAGCTCCCTCGCGATGAACTCGAACATCGGCGCCAGTTGGCTTCCCGGCTTCTCGCCCATCTCTTCAACGATCTTGCCGAGCATCCAGCGCGCGCTCCAAATCGGCAACGCCGTAAGAAAAATGGCGTGCTGTTTTACAGCGATATGCGCGGTCACACAAGTTTTTCCCCGGCCGGCCTCTCCATGAATCAGCACGATTCCGGGCAATCCGGGATCGCGGCCGGTCGCGGCAGATTGGGCACTCACAAAGGCCCGGTAATTCGCGGTCAGGCAGATTTTAGTGCGCATAACTTTTGCCCTCGTCGTGAGCTTGCCCCTCGTCGGCGCTCCATCGCTCCAAATCGAGTCCGGCCTGATAATCGGACGTGCTCTCGTAAGAGATTGCCCAGCTCTCAGCCGTGTTCCCGAATCGAGAAAGGAACGCCTGCTCACGTTCAGTCAACGGCCGCCCCGCCCGTCGAATTGCAATCCACAAATCCCATAATTGGTCACGGTTCAAAAGGGCCTCGCGCCGCGTCTTGCGATTCATCAACTCTCGCAACGCTTCCGCGCCTTCGCGGAGATCGGATTCGTCGTGCGGTGCCGGTTCTGCCGGCGCGTCGAGAGCCTCAAGCGCAGCCGCCGCCGCGGTCAGCGCCGCCGAACGATACGGCAACGCCACGGCGCCAGCTTCGGCCGGCGCCGGCAGCATCGCTGCCGTTTTCGCGACCGCGTGATCGAGGATCTCGCGATAGAGTTTGTCAGGCCGGTGTTTTCTCTTGAGCGCGCGCAGCTCATCCATGCCTTGGCGCATGACGACGGTCTGCCGCTGCTTGGCGGCGATCGCGAGCACTTCGCGGTCGAGTCCGAGCGCTTCGGGATCAACCGCGATACAGATGAAGCGCGGCGCCGCGTCGGCCGTGTAAACAATCAGCTTGCCGGCGTCGCGCGTGCGCACGAATTGCACCGTCCCGCCGACGTGCTCGACCAGCGCATCATCCCAATAGAAAACGTTGCCGACGCGCAACCCCTTCTTGCCGACGACGGCCGCGCCGTCTTCGCCCAGGATCAGATCGAGCAATCGATCGTCGGCGACGCGCCGGACCTGCCCGCGCCGCTCGGCCTCGGCAAAAACCTCGTTCGGAGTTCGGCCGCCGAGCCCGCGATGCTTCCGATTTCCGTAAAGGTGCTCGAGCCACCGGTCGAGCAGCCCTTGCAGCTCCGGCCCGGTCAGCTCGACGCGGTACAACTTCGCGAGATTCTGGCCGCGGCGCTGTGCGAATGACGCACGCTTGCGGATCGCGCTGGCCTCTGCCGGCGAATGGCCCGAATAGCCGGGCACGTTCTCGAAGAATCCGTGGAGCACGCTGCCCATGCCGCCGCGCTCGATGAATGGCTTTTTTTCGCCGCAATAGGCGCGCACCGCCGTCCACTTGATCCCGAGCCGCGCCATCGCGCGCTGCGTCCGCTCGCTCAGGAACGCCGCGCCGCGATCGGATTTGATCTCGTCGGGAATACCGAGAATCGGAAACGCCTTGATCAGCAGCTCGGCTATCGCCTGACTCGACTCGCTCGGCGCCAGATGCGCAACCATCCGGCGCGACTTCACGTCGAGCACCGCGATCATCTGCATCTTGCCGGTTTTAGTTTCGATCTCTGTCAGAACAAACGCATCGCTCTTCGTGCCGTCGATCTCGAATAACTGGCCGACGCGCGTAATTCCGGCATCAGCATCGCCCAGCGCCAGCATGTGCCGGCTCTTCCACAAGTCTGGATCGGCGACGCGCTGAAACAGCGAGCCGTTCTTCCGCTTCCAGTCGCGGATAAAACGCTCGACCGATCTGAGATCAGGAATGCGATCATTCGCGAATCTAACTCCGATTCCATCGAGCACGAATCGCGCGCGCACGCGCGGGTTATGCGCGATCTGCGCGATGACGAACTCGCGCATCAACGGGATGCGCGCGATTATCGTGTCGCCGCGCCGCCCGCCGTAGCCGGGAATCAGACCCGAAATTCCCGATTTCTCGAATCGCCGCCAGTCGCGCTGCAAGCTCGGCCACTCGATCGTCGGATAGAGCGCGCGCGTTTCTGCCGAAACTTTTTCGTTCTCTGAATTGTACCGCTCGACGAACGATGCGCCCGTCGCGTTCAGCGTCCGGCACGATCGGCCCCGACAAGCGCGGAACGCGGCGACGATCTCCGCCTTCGCGAGAGCGCGCGCGATCAAGGCGCGCGGTATCCCGTCGAGAGGATCAACCGGCGCGGTGACTACTGGCAGCGCCGCGGCGTCCATCAGCGCCGGAACTGCGAGCTGCTCGCTGCGCGCCGCCTCGCTCATGAAACTTTAGCCACCCTCTTTCGATCGCGATTGCGCTTGCGACGCCGCGCGTACCGGCTCGGCCAAATTTTCGCGGGGTGAAGCCCGAGTGCCTTGGCGATGATCGCCTCGGCCTTCGGATAGGATCGATCGAGCGCATCTAAGAGGGTGTTTCGGGCGTAACCATTTCTGAAAGAGAGTGCGCGAAGGCTCAGTCCGCGGCGATGCAATTCGGCGATGAGGTACTCTCTCGGCCAGTCTGTTTCCTCACCGGCCGCCGCTGTGTTATGAATGCCGAACGGCGATGATGATCGTAGAGCGTCCACGGCCCAAATATAGGCAGGAAACCCGAACGAACGCAAGCTATTCCGAACGTTATGCCAAGTAAGGCGCACAAGCCGAAGCGGAGGAGTCCGAAAGTCGCGGCCAAGGATCAGACTCAGACTCGCGAGGCCATGCTGACTGATAGTCGGCGAATCGCGGTCTCGGAATTTGCCGCGCGGCTCAAAGAGGCGATTTCCGGCCGCAGCATCACCGCGATCGCCGCAGAGTTGGGAGTATCCAGGACCGCCTTTCACGACTGGATAGCTGGGCGGGCCGCGCCGGACGTGATCACCACTTCCCGCTTGGCATCAGAACTCGATATTTCGATCGAGTGGCTGATGACGGGCCGCGGTGATATGCGGGCCGGCGCGGCGGGATACATTGTGCCCGCATGGCCAAACGACCGCGCGCCCGTGCTCTTCGAACTCGATTGGTTCCGAAAAAATATCGGTCAAGTCTCCGTGCCCGACGACGTGCGGAACGCTATCGGCTCGCGAGAATATGAGGAGGCATTTCCTCCGCTCCTCTTCGAGGTTCGGGCGGACGACTCGATGGAACCGACCTTACGCAAAGGAGATCTGCTTCTAGCTGGGACAATTGAAATCGATTCGCCTATGAACGGTCTCTACCTAATTGCGCGGAAGGGGGCTGAACCAGGCGAACGGCTCTTTCCTCGGCGCGTCGAATGGTCAGGGAACTCGATTGCCAGGCTCAAGTGCGACAACACGGCCTATCCCACTGTCATTGAAATCAGCAAATCGAACGACAAGGGGCTGTTGATTTACGCTCGCGTGATCTGGCACGGCCGCATTCTCTGAACCCTGTTTTCAAAGAGGGGGATTCCATTGAAAGCAAAACAGGTCGTTAAACTCGCGGCGGCGATCGCTTTCCTGTTGATGGGCTGCTGCACGGCAGCAGCTCGCCGCACGATCGGCTCAATGGCACCTGGACCAGCAACATCATGACCGTGACGATCGATTTTCCCGCCCACAAGTATTCGGGCGTCGCGATGGGCGAGCAGTTCTCGCACTACCTGGACCTGGTGAGCGAGAATGCCAACGTCGTGGTCTTCAAAGAGAGCGACGCGACGATCGTTTGCCAGATTCAAGACGACGGCAGCATCATGATCACCAAGCAGGGCTCCGAAGGCGGAATCCCGCTGATCCTGCACCGCGCCAAAGAGCCCGCGAGCTAAAAAGTGAAATCACGGTCCCGCTCGGGAACCGTGATCCCAAAAATCACGGTCGCCGGCCACGACCGTGATCCGCTTAATCCTCGTGGCCCACGAGTATTTCCTTTAGCCCGCCAAAGCGCGCCTAGAGATGAATTTTCAAATGTCGTGGCCCACGACATTTCTCTTGATGCGCCAAAGCGCGCTTAGAGTTGCATTTTCAAATGTTCCCGCCCGGCGCATTTGAGTTCAAGATCGTGGGCCACGATCTTGAACGGGAGCACAGTTCCGATCCCGGCACCGTGATTTTAGGTGTCGTCGAGCACGACACCTAAAATTAAGTGTCGTCGCCCTCGACACTTATTCGCCGAGCGCGGAGAATGGTCGTGCTCGACGACTATTTCCAAGGCGCGTCTATTTGCTTCAAGGCGCCGTATGTCGCGAGCAACGACATACCGGGGCGCCCGCATCATGTTCCCGAGCGGAACGTGAGTAGCCTATTAGCCTCGCTAATTTATCGTCAGCATTTCGAGCCCCGGCTTTACCGTCCGCCCTGAACCGATTCGGCTTCCAGTCTGGCCAGCCGGCATTTTCGCCCAAAAGCGACGTAAGTAGCTGATTCATCAAGCGAATCGCATCGAATCGCAAAAACGACACTTAGTTTGATCCAACGTCGCGCAAACTCGCGCCTTGTTGTGGCAAGGTTGTCCCTATGTAGCAGCTATCGTGACACCGACCGCCGAGCCGAAATAGCGGGATAGAACCGCGCGCGGCGCGGCGCTGGAAAGTCTGCCCGCGTCGGAAACCCACGTCCAGCGCGGGGTTGGACGCATCCGCCGTCCCATAATATTCCAGGCCAGTCCCGGTAAATCCCGCGAAAGTTGCCACATACGATTAGATCAGACTCGGTGTCGCGTCACAACGACCTGAAAGACCATCGCCAGGTCTAGCGCCTCTTTGATGTTCCCAGTTCGATAGAAAAATCCGAAAGCTGCCGAGCTTTGGGTCGTTGGCGCGACGACCAAAAATTACGAGCCGCGGTCTTTTGGCAGCCGCTGACGGATGCGCGCGGAAAAATCTGTAGAGTTGCCGGCGGCTTTCGCCATTTCCGTGATGTTACTGCGTGCGCGGAGGTCTTCGAACGGCAGGTCCGTGTCGATCTGACCGCGATCGTAGAGCAATTGGTCGAGGTGGCCGTTCGCGAGCAGTCTCCAATCAAGCCGGCCGACGGCGCCGACGTTTCGCGCATGGCCACGAATCGTAGTCGTGCAGTTCTGCGTCAGTGCATTGTACCATTGCGGGTGGTCGGCGAGCCGATTGACTTCGTCGAGGTAGTCAACCAGCAGTGCGCGCGCCTGCGAGGCGGGAACGCGGATGCGATACAGGTAGACCTGCTCGCCGCGGTAGTTCGTTCGCAAGCCGACCAGGTCGCGTTCGTCGGCGACTACGTAATAGAGCTCGTACTGGCGGTAGAAGCCACGAATCGCCGAGTATGATTCGCCCTTCTCCTTGCGTGTCTCGATCGAGATGGCAAGGTGTTGGCCGTCGTCAAACTCCCAGCTCGCGATCGTATGCGCGATTTGGGTCGGTCCCCAAAACGACAGGAACAAGTCCACGCCCTCAACCCGGTCGAGATCGTAAGTCCGCGTTTCCCAGCGCTGGTCGTAATCCGTTTCGGATCGGTAGTTGAAATTTCGTACGTTCTCGATCGTCACGCGGCTGCCGTCAAAGGATGCTCGCGCCGTGCGAGCGACATCGGGAGTCCAATCGCGCGTGTTGCTCGGCGGAATCGCCGTCCACCAGAGGGCGACCACAATCACGGGCATCAGCGCAACCACGAGCCCCCTCAAGAAGGGTCGAACGAGGACAGCTAGAGCGCAGCTCGCGAGGGCCAGTCCTCCAGCCATCGCCCCCGCAATGACGCGCAACTGCGGTCCATCGAACCACAGCGCCATCGCGCTCCACGCGACCGCGGCGACGACGATCACCGACAGCATCAGCGTCGCGATGATGCGGGCTGGGCGCCGAACCATCAGTGGATTCCGGCGTGCTCGTAGAGGATGCGGCGGACCTCCTCGATCGTCTCGGGCGTGGCCTGAGTCGAGTGTCCCGAACGCACGACCAGCTCGGATTCGACGCCCTCGATATGCGCGCTCTTGTACTCGACGACGCCGTCGTTGCCCTCCTCGACCGGGCCTGTCCCTTTCACCGCAATTATCGAGTGAGCGTGTACGCCCTTGGCAATCGGCAGCGCGGCCAGCGTCTTCAGGAACGGATTGGACGCGTCCATGTTGTCGAGCGCGGTCGGGATAGTAAACGGAGTTCCCAGCATGCTGGGCTCGCGGAGCTTTGCGATCTGAACAGCGGATTTGGCAAGGCCCCCCGGCAGGTTGATGAATTTGTTTCCGAACTTAACGAGGGGATTACTCGCCAAAAAACTGCCGCGATGTGGCGTCGCGATGAAAATTACTTCCTTCACGAACGGCAATGGCTTGACAAACCACGCGCGGGCCAGCAGGTCGCGAGTGTCGTGGTCGAGTTGCGCTTTGTCAAACGGGACCTTCGTAATATTCTCCCAGAAGCGGTTGCCGCTATCGACGACCGTCATCTTGGCCATGAGCCCTCCCTGGCTGTGACCGATCACGACCATGTCGTTGAGCGCGGGATCTTTTCCCTCGGGATCGATGTCCTTTCGCGCAGCCTGCAGCGATTTCCGCAGGCGCATCGCCGACAACGCGATGGGATTGCCGCTGTTATAGACGAAGAACCAGAGCTGATAGCGCGAGGCTATGGCGGGATCCCCGAGGAGCTCATTGCCCATCTCAGCCCAGCGTGCGGGACTCGACGCGGTCCCATGAACAAGCACCACCGGAATCATGTTGGGATGGTAGGGATGCAGCATGAAAAGGCCGCTGATGTCGCCGGCGATGCTGGTGCCCAAAAACGGAAAGTCCCCCCGGCGAAACCCCGCAAGTTCGAAATCCCAAACTGGCGAACCTTCCAAACGATAGGCGAGCGCGGCGCTGGGATCCGACTCGAGCGGCACGGAGTAAGCGCCGACTTGTATCTTCTCGGTCCAGTCCTCATCGTAGAGTTCGACCGTGCCGTGCAGCCGCCCGTCGCTCATCGCGCGGCGAGGATCGTCGAAGCGCACGAACGCGGTCATCGGTACTTTCGCACTCGGCAGTATCCAGCGGCTCGCCGGGTTGCCTGGCGAGGGTTCCACTTTTGCCGAGAGCGCGGCGCCGATACCAGCTATGCGATAAGTGTTGCGCAGCCCGCGCACTTTCATGTCCGCGAGCGATACGAAATTTGTCAGATGATATCCGGCGTAGTTGTATCCGTTTGGATTAGCCGACAGAGCGAGCGAACCAAAGGGCAAACTGAATTGCCGCGTACTGAGGTCAACTTTCTTTCCATCCTTGGTCGCAAGTCCCAGGGCGATGCCCCGATTGTAGAGATCAATTGCCATGCACAGGCGTGGATCGTACTCGCCGGGGGCGTTCGCCGGGTTTGGCGGAAACAGGAACGCGTACGCATAAGCCGCGGAGGCCATGTAATACGATCGGCTCCCCGATTCCCCGGCGTACGCGAAGCACAGTTCGGACAGCGCGAACAGGCGCTCTCGTTCGTCAGGCTTGCCGAGCCCTGAATTCAATTCGGCGATCACGACTTCCGGTTCACTCTGGAAGCGCTGGCTGAGCGCGGTGCGCTCGAGAATTTGCGTCGAGTAGGCGCTCGGTTCGCCCGTTGACAGGACGTTAGCGTTCAGCTGGCGTTGGACCGCCTGCTCCTTGAGGCGCGAAACGCCGACGGGAGTGGCACAGCCGCTTGCAAAGAGGACGACGATCGCAAGACCAACCGCTACGAACTCACGATGCAGCCATTTGTCGGCTGCCGCCAGCTGTTGTGGCAAAGTGCTCATGCTACTTGCCGAGATGGGCGATGGCATTGCGCAGCGGTGTGTCGGAAATCTGAATCAGCCCGCCGAATGGCCTGTCCAGCTCCATGATCAGGAAGATCGCACCAGAAACCGATAGCGCACAGAGGAACAGGGTAGCGATGACGGTCGAATTCCGGGGCGCGAACAGACCAAAGCTGAGAAAGATAATAGTCACCCAGAAAACCAGCAATACGAGAAACGGCATAGGGATTGAGCGGCCCCCCTGCTCGAGCAGCAGCAAGCGGGCCTGTCCGATATCGATGCTGGTCTTCAGGGCTTGGGCCTGCAACGAGCGCTGAACTTCGTTTTGCGGAGAAAGTTCCTGGATCTTGTCGAAGAAGACTTCGGCCACAGCCGCGTTCGGCGCCAACTCCGCGCGTCCGGAACGGTTCTCGGGCCAGATCCGATCAATCATGCCAGCGACGGACAGCTTGACTAGATCGCGAGCTTCTTTCGTCTCTGGCCCGTAATGGGCGAGCACGCGATCGAGCAGAATGATGTTGGCGGAGAGTTGCGTAACTTCGTTTCTCTGCGCGTCGTAAGAACTCTTTGCCGAGTTGGTCAGCAGAGCGAGAACCAGGGCCGCCATCGTCGCGGTCAGGCCCATCCCCAGCTTGATTACATCCTTGGACTCGGCGCTCAGATGATGCTCAGGCAGAATCAGGCGAAGAGCCATCCCGAGAAGCGCTCCTCCAAAGACGCAAGCCAACACGATGCAACCGATGGTCATCGGGCTCACGATTGATCCTCCCCGTGTTCAGATGGCCTCCTTGAATGCTGAGGTTCCGCTTTTCGACTCGTAGATTGGCTCATCTGCATTCCCACCAGCCGCGCAACCAGGATCGCCAGGTAGAACTGCCCCGTGATGCCTTCTGCCGCCGCTGCGTAGCGGGCTTGCAGAGTCAACGGAGTGATGTCGCCAAATCCGATGGTGGACAGCGTCGTCAAGCTGAAGTAGCCGAGAACCGGGAAAATGGACTGAATGCCGGCCGGATGGCCGGAAATTGCGGCTCCGAGGCCGCCAAAGGAATCTGGATGCAGTTGAAACATAATAGCGTACAGGAAGACCCAGGTGAACCCGAGCAAGAGGTAGACCGATATAGCCATGCAGATGGTTTCGCCGGTGACCTCTCTATGCTTCAGGACGCTTCGTAACTCGCTCAAGGCAACAAACAGGATGAATAGCAACCAACAAATCGAACCCACCAAGTTGAGCATCCAGCTCTGCACAAAGATGACGGCTATTCGTTCTGCCATGGCAGCCGCGGCGAGCACCCAACCCAGCATTCGCCGCTGCCTGCTTTGGGCCAGCAGGCGGCCTCTTTCACCCACCAACTCATCAACGTTGATGTTGTAAAGGGCCACGAGCAGGATGGTCACCAATGCAACTCCGAATATGGCGAAGCTGGCTCTTGAGTCGCCTATCAGTGGGCGCACCGCAAACGCAGCTATGATCGCCGCGAGCAGAGCGCTGTGCCTGTGCGGCTCGAAATGTCGGTGGATTGCTTCTCGCAACTCCCGCAAGACGCTGGCCTCGATTGACATATGCACGCAGTTCCGCCGCTACAGTTTCTGCTCGGTTTCCGCCCTAAGCCGGCAGAACTCTAGAGTTTGGAAATTCAGTGGCACTCGGAGACCCGGCGCACTAAGATGAAGGGAAACAATGTCGGGTCTACCTGGGGCTTCGCGTTCTCTCATGCGGAGTCTCATTTGATGCTGTTCTGAAGATTGACCATGCTCTGTTGGCTGACCCTGATGAATCCCCTACGGGGGCGATCCAGATCCATGATCACGAGGATTACCAAAGTAATGATCAGGGACATCGTCACCGTCACCGAGAGGTTACGCCAATCTCCCATTCCACAGCCGAATCCCACAATCCCCATGGCCAGAGTCGCCACAAAGAAAAGCAGAAGCAGAACTGCCTCGGGCACGTGATTCTGTCTTGCGATGTCACGCTTCGTGCGAAGATCGATGACTTCGTTGAGCGAACTAATGAACAACCCCGCCGGGATGGAATGAGAATCCTTAGTCGCCGCATCCATCGCTTGTGACCAAAGCTGTGTTTGCAACTGATCGGTCTGATTGTTAACTTCATCCAGCTTCTTCTGGTCCACTCCGGTAGCGTAGTATTCCACGCGGTTGGTAACGTAGTCTTGCAGCAGTTTGACCACCTCGACTCGATAGAGCTCTGCGAGCGCCTTCGAGCGAAGGTAGGTAGTACCTATCGCATTGGCTTCTTCGAGAACCAATTGTCTTCGCGCGTCAAAACGCGATTCTGCCATTGCGAAGGAAAAGGCGAGCAATAGAGCAAGCAGACCAATCATCGCACCCTGCAAGGTCCCGAGTTCCGACTTTGCAGAATCCTCAAGCCTAGCCCGAATCACACGCCCGCGACGAAAGCCCACTTCTGTAGCGACCAGCAGCAATCCGAAAAGCGCGGCGACGACGAGAAGCTCGCTCCGTTGATACAGGAATTCATCCACGGCCATGCACTTCCTATCGAGCAACACCTGTGCCAGGGCACGCCCACAGGTTGATGCCGCATTCTAGCTATTCTCACCTACAGACTTCCATCCAGCTTCCAAACTAATCTCATCATTCGACCCGCTCGGGAAACCCAATGGCGCGAGATGAAGGTGGGGCGCCTCTCGCAATTGCTCCACGATTTCAGCCCCGCGCGATCGCTGCGAGCAGTGATCGCCAATTCCGAAGTCGCAAAGACATGTTACTCCTCCACTTCTTGCCAGGTCTTGTCAGGATTGAACTGTGCTATTTCGCTCGCCAACCTTGCGGTGTTGGGCCCAAGATCCTTTTGTACGATGACGCCATCCTGATTGATCATGAATGTCATCACTCCTGAAGCTCCATATTCGGCGGGGCAGGCCAGGAATGCGAAGCCATTAGTCATTTTGCCATTGACTAAGTAATTCTTTGCATCGCCCGGGGCGTTCTTACCCTGCCTTGTTATTGTCTTGTAGTAGTATCCATGAAACGGGATTGGATTTCCGCTATTGTCCCTCTTGTATCCCTCAGCGGTGGCGCTCGCGACAAGCGGTCCTATCGGACTCTCGGGTTGTCCTTCGGGGGTTTCCCAATACAGACCGTTATGCTTACCGGTATCGCTCAGGATTTTCTGGGCAAAGTGAGCTGTATCTTCGCCATCACGCGCTTCGCTTGCGTATTCCGTCTGCGCATCTGCCAGGTCTTCGAGAACCTTGATCGTAAATAGCTCGTTTCGACCTATTCGTCTGTACAGTAGCTCCTCTTTGCCGGCGGCCGTATCGAAAACCCAACCGCCATTCTTCTTTACGAGCGGGATTGGAACCGGCCAGTTCTCGGCGCCGACATATAGAATGACGCGAGCTTGATCGTCGTAAGCGAGCCGATGCATCTCTTCATAGCGGTTGACGAAGTCGTTGCGAGCGTTGTTGTCGGCAACTGGATCTCCCGATGAAAGGACCTGATCCGCATCTGGGCCGAGTATCGAGCTCAGGGTCTTCATGTCGTCCGCTTTGCTAGCGGCGACCAATGCGGTGACGGCGGCGTTCGGTGACGGGAACACTTGCTGCTCGGCCGCTTCTTGCGCCGACGCGAGAGGCGGGAAGAACAGGAGCGCCAAAAGCAGCGCTGAGAGAACGGCCGCTGGACGGGCGCGAGAGATCTTCACTCTGGAATAGTCGAAAAAATTAGGCATGAGTCTTTTCCCTGTCGCGTTCGCGGCGCGGCGTGAGTTGATGTCGAGGCACTCCCTGGTCATTTCGTTCGACGTCATTGGAATTCCTCATTGACCCTTTTTTCGGCCGCCTTGATTTCCTCCGCCTCCACCATTTCCACCGCCCCCGCCGCGTTTGGCATTACCGCCACCACCGCCGTTACCGCGTCCGCCAGAGGCATTCTGGTTTCCCTTAAGGCTCGCTTGTCCGCGGTCGCTGGATGCCCGCGTAGCTCCGCCGGCCTGATATCCACCCAAAGCGCTATTGCGGCCGCCCGTGCTGCCAGGGTCTTTGGAGAAGCCTCGTGCCGGGTCTGCTGCACGATTGGCAGTTTTGGTATTAGCGGGCCGATTTGCGGCGACGGGATTACCAGGCTGATTGGGCCGATTCTTTCCAACATTTGTCATACCAGGATTGGATCCTGCCGGATTGTTGGGAAGCGTACTCGGCTTGGGAAAGTTGGGCTTTGCGATATTGGGATTGGCCGGCCTCGCGGTTGCCGGGTTGTATGGGCGCGTTGCCGGAATTTCGCCGTTGTTTGGACGATTGATTCCGCCGCCACCGTTGTAGGGCGGCCTGTTGCCCGGAGATGGCATCGGTCGTGCCGGGTTTCCTGGGCGTGGGTTTCCCGCGTTCGGCGGCCGGTAAGCGGGAGGTCGTCCCGGGTATACGATGTTATTGGTGACGTAAACATTGTTGTTGTACCTGACCGAGCTGCCGCCGTACCCGTACCAGCTGCAACCCCAGTTGTTGTGGCCATTGTTGATAAGCATCCCGAGCAAAATCCCGGCTCCGAACGACAAGACTCCCGTGAGGAGCAAATCACTACCGCTATATCCCGGCGGCGCCTGCATCGGCGCGCCGTAAGCACTGGTGGGATTGTACTGTGGGACGTAAACCGTGTTCGGCTGTGCCGGCTGGATGATTATCGTCTGCTGCATCGAGGGCTGCGCCCCGCCTTGAGCGGCAGGAGGTGCAGGCTGGACTTCAACTTTCTGTTGCGATGTGGACTTCAGCGTTCCCGCGTTGATCGCCCTGTTGCGCAGAACCTGGATCGCGTTCATCACGTCGGCGGGCTGGTTGTAGTACGCTTCGCCGAGCGCCGAAGTCCACGCGAGGCTGTCGTTCATCGTTTGAAGCACAGAAGGGAACTGAGTCAGCGACTTGATGCTGGGATCCCACGGTTGCTGATTCACTTGCCCGGCCAACTGGTCGCCGGTCAGCTTGGGATTCTGCTTGAGCCATCTATCTGCTTCCACGATCTGCGTCGGATAGGTGGACCCGGCCAGGATTTGCGCCACCAGCACGTCAGGATAGAGGGCGATGGGTGTTGCGAGTTCCTGCAACTCTTGCGCGGTGGCCGCCCCGGGCGGCGGACCGGGTTCAACGGCCGCAGCGGGAGGAGGAACAGCCGGTGCGGCACTTGCGGCGACACCCGATTGCGCCTCCGACGCCGACGCGGCCGACGGTTGGTCATCACCGTACGAACAACCGGTGACCATCGGCGATGTGGACATTAAGACTGCCGCGGCAAGTATCAACGGCAACGATCGGCCCTTAGGCCTGGCTAGTAACTTCATCGTCGATAAACCTCGGTGTCAGTTGTAGTCAGTTCGCTCATGAGATCAGTTTGCATTTCGCCTCGGTGAGATCGGTTTCCAGAAAAGCGCTACGGCTTCTTTTCGGCTTCCGCGCGGATGGCGGCGGCGATGTCGGCGCTCATCTTCGCGATTGCGCGGCTGTGCGCTGCCGCGAGCGCGTCGAAGCCTTGACCCTGCACGGGCTCGCGCGCGACGGTGCGGCCCGAGCGCGTTTCCCCGCCCGCAGTCTTGCGCACCGTCCACACTGCCTCGACGAACGCCGCGTCGCCTTGAATCGACTCGAAGCGCTGAACGTCGATCGTGATCCTGTAGTCGGGGGTGAAGTTCGCGAGCGTCTCCGTGGCCACCTCCGGTGTACCGAGCAGCACCACGAGGTCGCCGGCGACTGCGCGCGCGATGGCATCATTCAGCGGCGCGACCCACCGATTGAACTCATCTACCTCATCGCGGTTGGGCGCGACCTGGACCACGAACTCCGGCCGGTCGACTGCAGCGGGGACGGTAACCGGGCCGACCATGACGGCGGCGTGCGCGGCCGGCGCGCCGTCGGCGATCGCCGTGGAGTCGAGCGCGTAAAACCGCGAGGGCACCGTGCTGCATCCGGCTGCTACCATTACGACCAACGCGATCGAGATCAGATATGCGATACGGCCTGTCATCACTTCGCCTCCCCGGTCTTGCCGCGAATGAGCGCTTCGGGATGACGCTCGAGATAGTCTGCGAGCACGCGTAATGACCGGGCCGCACGGCTGACCTCCCGGAGCGTATCGCCCAGTTGCTGGATTTGTACGGAATTCGGCCCAGTAAGATTGCTGGTGTTGTCGAGCGTACCTTGCGCACTCACAAGCGTACCGCGCGCGCTTACGATCGTCAGATCGAGATCCGCGATTGCCTTGCGCAGGTTGTCGCCGATCTCCTGCAAGGGCATCTTGTCGAGCTTCTTGATGATGTTCTCAACGGTGGCCTCGGTCGCTTCGAGCTGCCCCGGAGTGGTCGGTAGCTGCACTGGTTTCTGCGACCAGTCAACCGTCGCCGGCGGCGCGCCCGGGAAAAAGTCGAGCGATACGTACACGGCACCCGTCAAAAGGTTCCCCGTTTTCAGTTGCGCACGGACCCCGTGGGACACCAAGCTGTCGATCATCTTCCTGCGCATGGCCTCGAAATTTTCACCGGGCTTCAGGTCCATGATCTTGACTCCAAGTCTCTGCGCGTCCACTTGGATAATTACCGGCACCGAGAATTCGAAGGTCTTCAAGTCGACTTGCGCGCGAACATCCGTGACCTCGCCTACAGGAATGCCGCGAAACTCGACCGGCGCGCCGGGTGCTAGCCCCCGGACCGAGTCCTTGAAGATGACCTGATAAGTCTGCGGATTTCGGGGAGGCGGGTTGAACGCCTGGGCCCGGTTGGCGAACAGCCTGAAGACGGCGTTCTCCTCGGCCGGCGGCAGGGCCGGATCGGTCGCGGCCGTCTCGAACGCGATACCGCCTATCAGAATCGATAAAACCGACTGGGTCTGCACGGTGAGACCGCTTGCCGAGAGCGATACGTCGATTCCGCTCGCGTGCCAAAAGCGGGTGTCCGGGTTGACGTACTGGTCGTACGGCGTTCGCACGAATACCTTGACAGTCAGATTCTTACCGTCCTTGTCGAGTTCGTACGACGCGACCTGGCCTACCTGCAGCCTCCGGAAGTATATCGGCGTGCCGGTATCCAGTGAACCCAGGTCGGGGGTCTTCAGGATGAAAAAGCGGCCCGGGATATCGCCGGTTATCACCGGCGGCGTTTCGAGCGCCACGAAGTCGCTTTTGGTCTCCTTCGAAGAGCCAATCTCCGCGCCGATGTAGGCCCCTGAGATGAGAGTGCCCAGCCCCGTCACGTTGGCGCCCGATATCCGCGGCCGCACGACCCAGAACTTCGTGTCTTCGACCAGAAAGCCTTGCGTCTTGGGAGCCATCTGCACGGTGGTGATCACGCGCTGGTGGTCCTCCGACAGCCGGATATCTGTGACGGTGCCGATGTCAACGCCGTTGTAGTGGATCTTGGTTTTGCCGGCTTCCAGCCCTTCCGCAGATCGGAAAACGATCGTGATCTTCGGCCCCTCGCTCAGGACCCTCGTCACTGCCACCCATGCGCCGACAATCGCCGCCACAATCGGGATGAACCAAACCAGAGAGAGCCGGGTGCGTTTCTTGGGCACATTCCTCGACTGAGGGACAGAAGGGAGCGGTGGATCGCGATCAGGCATAAGTAACCTCTTTCGAACCTGCCTCTTTCGAACTTGCGGAATCCCAGATCAGCCGCGGATCGAACGACTCGACCGCGAGCATCGTAAACACCACCACCGCCGCGAAGAAGATCAAGCCGGGTCCCGGCTCTACCGACATAAGCGGCTGGAGCTGGATCAGCGCCGCGGTGAACGTATCGACAAACACGTCCACCATCGACCATCGTCCGATGAATTCGACCATCCTGTACATCCGGACCCGCTGCTCATTGTTCGCGACCGAGCCCCGCTGCGCGGTGATTAGCAGATATGCGAGTGCCAGAATCTTCGCGCTCGGGATCATGATGCTTGCGACGAGCACGATGATCGACAGCGGCCATCCCGTCGGCGACCACAGCAGCACTACGCCTTGCATGATGGTGTCGGACTCGGCGCCTGCCGCCGTGGTCGTCGTCAACACGGGAAGCACGTTCGCCGGGACGTAACAGATCACCGCGGCGATCAGGTATGCCCAAGTGCGCTGGAAGCTCGCGGGCTTGCGGAAGGCAAGCTCCTCGTCGCAGCGCGGGCAGCGTCCTTCGACCTCACCGGGCGCGGGACGCGAGAGCAGGCCGCAGCCTTCGCAGCTTTGCAAGCCTTGCTGCATCGCGGTCATGGCGATCGGACTCACGACATTTCCTCCGCCACCCTGTTCCCGTCGGCGTCGCACCGCGCTTCGTCCGCCCACTGGACCCTCTCCCACACTTCCCGAGAGTCGAAACTGGCCGACATTCCGGCCAGGATGAAAACGAGCACCCACAGCACGAACAGCGCCATTCCCGGAATCACCGTCGCGTAGTCCGCGATCTTGACCAAAGCTACCAGCACGCCGACCATCATGACCTCGATCATGCTCCAGATGCGGGTCGTCGGGTGATAGCGCATGAGCATCCCCACCCATCTCGGCGGTCGCCCGCGCATTGCTCCGAGCACAATCGCCAGCATCAAGCCTATTTGCAGCGCCGGCGCGATGACTGCCGTGAACAGCACCAGCACCCCGACGATCTTCTGTCCGTTATCCCACAGGTGCTGGGCGCCTCCGATTACCGTGGTCGAGGCGTCGCGCCCGACGATCGTCAGGCCGAGCATTGGAACGGTGTTCGCGACCACGTAGAGCACCACGGCCGCGAGCGTCAGCGCGAGCGTCCGGTTGAGCGAGTCCTCACGATGCCGCCACAGCTCCTTGTTGCATCGCGGGCAGCGCGCGGACGCGCCCGGCGCAAGTTCCGGGATGCGCTGCAACAGGTCGCAATGCAGGCATGCGATGAGCGAGGTGTCTCCAACCGGCTGGTTATAACTCATTGCGGGATTGCTTTTGACGGAGATTCTCTGGCCTTTCGGCGATGCCCGGATATCGAAGGCTCATGATGCACCAGATGGTCATGGCCGCGTGCAGCACCACCGCCGGCCACAAAACGATACCGACCGGCTGCGACCGGATGCCGGCAGCCCCAAGGATAATAGCTGCACCGAGATTATACAGCACCATCGCTGCCACCAATCCTCTCGCGGCACGGCTTTGCGTGTCGCCGCGCGCAAGCCAGAATGCTGCTCCCAGCGTAAGCAATGCGGCCCCGCCGACGCGCGCCACGGTCAAGGCGCCGGGTGTCTCCAACGGCGCGCCGAGCAGGAGCGCCACCGCTGCCGAGGGGAAACTCAGCAGCGCGAGGCCAGCTCCTGCTTCAATCACCGCGGTCGTGGTTTGCAGAGCGTCCACTGACGAGGAACTGCTGGACAGGACGCCCGCGGGTTTCATGACTGCTATTGCCTGCTCGCCTAGTCCCTTGCCCGGGCGAGTCGCTCCGCAATGATTTTTCGATCCGCGTCAGTCAACTGCTCGGGGCCAAGGTTGAAAGTCAGCTTGTCGATCGTGCCGGTGAAGCGGAACGGCAGCTTATAGTCGTTGTTCACCGCAGTGTAGGTATCGCTACCAACGTCGAAGGTCTCATCTACAGTCATTAGCAACGGAATCGTGTGTGGGATCTTCTTGCGGGCTATCTCATTGCCATCGACTGTTAGCACTCCTTCGCCGCCCTTGCCGGGGCCAGGTCCGTCGTATTTGAAGTCGAACACAATTGTGTGTTTGCCCGGCTTGAGCGCATCGGCCAACAAGCCGCGGCCTAACGGTCCCCCCTCCCAGCGGTAGTGCTTCAGATCAAGAAGGTTGTAATCGAAGACCGGCTTGCCTTTGAGGAGGTAGAGGCCGTAGCCGCCGAAGCGTCCGCCCAGGGTCACGATCATTCCTTCCGCCCCGCCTTTGGGGATCGCCACGTCGGCGGTGATGGTGTAGTCCCTGTCTAAGATGCTCGGAGCATTACCGGGCGGGATTCCGGAAATCTCGCCGGAGTAAGTGAAAACGGTTCGCCCGGCGACCGCGCTCGGTCTCGGGGTTACGGCGCGCGCGAAGCCCGAGTTATCCAGGGGCAGGACCTGATATTTTGCGGCTTCTGTCATGAACAACGCCTGCATTTCCTTCAGCTTGTCCGGCATTTTCGCGGCGAGGTCGTTGTATTGCGAGTAGTCGTCGGCGATGTTGTAAAGCTCCCACTTGTATTCGTTCATGGAGGGCATTGACGCGCCCAACATCCACGGCGGAACCGGTGGCGTCGTGGATGCGATCCAACCGTCGTGGTAAATACCGCGGTTGCCGATCATCTCGAAATACTGCGTCTCGTGCTTCGACGGTGCGTTGGCGTTTGCCTTGTCGAACGTGTAGGCCATGCTCACGCCTTCAATCGGCTTCTGCTTGATGCCATTGACATCGTCAGGCGCCTTGATGCCGGCGGCTTCAAGGATCGTCGGCACTATGTCGATGACATGGTGGAACTGGGCGCGGATGCCACCGACATCGTTGATGTGGCCGGGCCATGAAATAGTCAGACCCTGCCGGGTGCCGCCGAAATGCGATGCCACCTGCTTGGTCCACTTGAATGGAGTGTCGAACGCCCAAGCCCATCCAACCGACATGTGCGGGGAGGTTTTCTCCGAGCCCCAGTCGCCATAGTGCAGTAACTGCAAAGGCATGGGAACGTTCAGGATGCCGTTGTAGGCGGTCATTGTGTTAAACGTGCCCTCCAGCGTGCCTTCGGGGCTGGTGCCGTTGTCACCGCAGATATAGATGATAAGAGTGTTATCCAGTTTGCCCTCGTCCTGGACCTCCTGGATCACGCGACCTATCTCGTTGTCGGTGTATGCGGTGTAGCCAGCGAAGACCTCGGCCTCGCGCGCGTACAGTTTCTTTCGCAAGACTGAAAGCGAGTCCCACCTCGGCAGCTTTGCGCCATTATACTCGGCCTGCCCGTCCGGCCATGGGGTAAGCTGGGTATCCGCCGGGATCACGCCGAGCCGCTTCTGATTGGCGAAGATCTGCTCGCGCAACTTTTCGTAGCCCATGTCGAACTTGCCCTTGAACTTGTCTATCCATTCCTTGGTCGGCTGGTGCGGCGAGTGGCTGCCGCCGGGTACGTAGTAGAGAAAGAACGGCTTGTCGGGCGCGGCTGCGTTCAGATCGCGCATATACCTGATGGCGTCGTCCGCCATATCGGTGGTGAGGTTATAGCCGGATTTGCCGATCCACGGAAACACCGGGGTCGTATTTCGAAAGAGATAGGGCGTCCACTGGTCGGTTTCTCCGCCCATGAACCCATAGAAATACTCAAAGCCCATCCCCACAGGCCATTGGTCGAAAGGCCCCGCGACGCTGTATTGAAAACCGGGGGTGTTATGCTCCTTGCCAAACCATGACGTGGCATAACCATTCTCTTTCAGGATCTCGCCTATGGTGGCGTTGTCCGGCCCTATGATGGAGTCATAACCCGGGTAGCCCGTGGACAGCTCGGTGACCACGCCGAAGCCCACCGAGTGATGATTGCGCCCCGTGATGAGAGCAGCGCGTGTCGGCGAGCACAGCGCCGTGGAATGGAACTGCGTGTAACGCAATCCCGCCTTGGCGATGCGATCCATCGCGGGCGTCGGGATGACGCCGCCGAAGGTGCTCGAAACCCCGTAGCCCTGGTCGTCGGTCATGATGAGCAGGATGTTGGGCGCGCCCTTGGGAGGCACAACGCGCGGCGGCCAGTACGGCGTGGAATCCTTGGCGCTTTCCTTGATCACGCCGCCGAACGGCATCGGTGGCGGCGGGAGCTGCTTCCCGTCAAGCGTCACGGTAGCGCCCGGCGAACCCGGTACGCCGGTGATTTGCTGGGCCAAAACACTGGTTGAGCCGAAGCCGACTGTGATCAGCAGCGCAAGTACCGTCAAAGTCAGAACAGTCTTCTGGCGTCGAGCGTTCATCATACGATGTCCTCCCTCGTCAATCGCTTCGAAATCGGATTCGTTCTGCGCGACAAATTCATTCGAATGCGCGTCCAAGGCCACTCTGCACTTTGCATCACGTCCCTGGCGACCCCCGACAGTCCGCTGCCCGCATAGTCGGCCGTGCTCCCTAAGCACCCCACCCTTGCTTCGCGTAATACCCGCTCACTTGGTCGACAATCTGCTTGGCCGTCTTATCAGCTAAAAATCCCGTAGATGATGTCACATTCTTTACGCCGCCGGCCGCCACGTTCACGGCCAAGCTGGCCGCTGCTGTGGCTCCCCCTGCCGCTGCGCCTGCCGGCCCGGTGATTCCCGCCCCTGGCATATAGCCACTGTCCGCATGAGTGCTAAAATCCATCAATTGTTGGGAGCCTTGGTCTGTCCTCTGGTAGGCTTGAACTGCGGTATCAAGCGTAGATTGACCAGCACCCAGGCCGATAACCATCCTGCGAAGTCGATTGCCTTCATTGATGTCGGTGAAATTGCCATCGATGATTAGTACGTTACTTCCGGTAGGTGGCGTACCGCGGCCCAGGCACGTCGTCGTGATGCCCTTGTTTGTGAGGTTTGCCGCAACCTGCACACATACATTCTGCGCTGTCTGGTCAGCGAGCTGAACTTGTTGGTCGGTCTGATTTTCACCCGACATCGCTACATATGCCTTCTGGAAAAAGCCCTGGTTCAGAGTCACTTCAGAAGGGCTGACAGCAAACGGGTAGATGACGACAGCGGACGGTCGTGCAGTGCCAATTGGCGCCTGCTCGGATTGTCCCGTCACTTTGGCGCCAGCACAACCCGCCGCAATGATCGCGAACGAAAAGAGCACTGTCCTGAAGGTCATTGAGTTCATCGATTTTCTCCTCACTAGAATAATGTTAATTTCGATCAGTCCGATATCAAACTGGAGGTAGCACCACGCGATAATAAACGCCGTTCGCGCCGAATGATGGCTGGAACCACGTATTGCGGGACGGGTAGTAGTAGTACGTGGTGCCGCCGACATCGGATTGGGCGCAGCCTGCAGGCACCGTCGGATAGATCGCCCCAATCGGGTACGCGGTGTTGGCGCTGCCAGCGGCGTAGCCCGAGCTGTAGGCGTTCGACGCGGCTGCGCTTGAGTTGGCACTAGCCAATGTCGCACCGACAGCCATGCCGACCGCGACGCCCGCAGCAGCGGCGCCAGCGGTCTGCCAGCCCCCGCAGTTGGAACAACTGCTGCCGTAGTAGTTCACAGTAGTAGGTGGATGGTAGGTGCTATAGCTACCTCCATAGTAGTGGCCGTACGAGCTGTACGTAGTCGTAGCGTAACTGTTGCTCGCGTGGTAGGTGCCGCCTCCGCCCGATGCGCTGCCACCATAGGCGCCATGGGCGTTCCAAGAGCCACCTCCGCCCGATGCGGAGCCGCCCTCCGCGCCATGGGCATTCCAGGAGCCCCCGCCGCCCGACGCGGAGCCGCCCTCCGCGCCATGGGCGTTCCAGGACCCGCCGCCGCCCGACGCGGAACCGCCATAGGCACCATGACCGCTCCACGAGCCACCCCCTCCCGATGCCGAACCACCGCCGGCACCCCTGGCGTTCCAAGAGCCGCCCCCGCCGGATGCAGAGCCGCCGTACCTGCCCGCATGCGACCAAGCCCCGACCGGTCGAGGCAAAAGCGCAGCTATCAATATGCCCATCAAGCCAATGACTGTTTTTTTCATTACAATAATCCTCAATTTGCCTTCGATGAGGTGGCTCTCTTTGGAGGTTTGATGCCCGGCGGAAGTTGCGGATCCGGGCGATTGAACGAGATTCGCTTGGCCGATGCGAGGCCAGGCGAGGTGAAGGCGTCCGGAGCGACGACCGGGTCAATTTGCCAATTGGAGAACTCGATCTGGTGGCGTAAACCGACCGGGTCGGCGTGGAACACCGCGCGAGCCATTCGGGGCAGCTTGTCGTCGGCTCCAATCCAGAGTTGTTCAAACACCCAGTTGTTGCTGACTGCGACCATGTCCGTGGTCGTCCCTCCCATCACGTGCGATTGCCCGATGTAGAAGGCGGTCGTCATCCCGTCGGAGATTCCCTCGTAGGGGTCGGCGACAATCACGTCAGTGAATGGGAAGTAGGTGGCCGCATCTTTGTAGGCCGCCTCCAACGCGCCGTCGATCGTGGGCGGGGCGCTGGCCACCGCGACCAGGTTCTCGGCCGGTGCGAAGGCCGACATCGTCTTGCCGTCGTAATAGAACTCGCTGGCCGGACCGTCACCCAGCGTGAGCACCCGGAGCTTATCGGGCCGCTGCAGGGTGACGTCATCCCGCACCATGTAGATGAGGGGAGGACCGAAGCGGCTCGGGCTCTCGTAGCTGATCACCGCGGTGAACGACATCGAGTGGGCTGCGGCGAGTCGGGCGCATGCGGCCTTTAGAATCTCTATCGCCTTGGGCTCGAGCACCGGCGCGGGCGCTGACAGCGCCTGGACCGACGCCTTGGCAGGCTTCGAAGCCTTGGGTGCCGGCTGCGGCTGCTGGGCATTGGCCGTCGCGGTCACAAGCACACCCAACGTCAGTAGCAGAGCGCACCCGGTGGGCTTGTATCGGTTCATCGCATCAAACAGCAATGAACCAAATCGAAGGGCTTTTTTGGCGGCGATCATGAGATTATGCCTCATTCAAATATTTTGTTGGCGATCGGCGCTGCTACTCCGTCGATGAAGGCGGCGCGCATCTGTGGATCGTTGCGCAGAAACTGTACGGCTTCCTCTTCCCTCTTCACTCCCATGCAGATCGAACATCGCCAGGACTAAACGCTGCAGCTTCGATTTCGCATTCCACATAAGTTGTTCTCGCTCATTCTCTCTTCTGTTTGCAAATGGTTTCAGCGCCGCCGAAGGTTTGACGCTCGGGTCTCAAGAGCAGATTCTGCATCGGGCGGGCGGATGCGACTATTGTACCAAAGTACAATGCACGTCAGCCGTGAGGGTGGTCGTTCAGCTCTTTCAGCATCTGGCGAACTTGTGGATTCCCCGGCTCGAGCTCATCGAGGCGCTGCGCATAGGTCAGCGCTTTAGCGTGATCGCCGGCCTGTTCCAGGAAGTTTGCCAGCGCGGCGAGTGATTCGCGGTCGTAAGGATGCGCTTTGATCGAGCGCTCGAGCGTCTCGATTGCAGCGCGAGTCTGGCCAGCACCGTTTAACGCGATCGCATACACGTAAACATAACGGGCATTGCCCGGTTCGATGCGCGCGGCAGCCGCCAGCAGGTCGAGCGCTTGCACACTGCGCTTCTGACGCACCATCAACAGACCGAGCGCGTGTTCAAGCGACGCGTCGTTTGGCGAACGACTGATGGCGTCCTTGAGCACGCGTTCACCCTCTTTATCCCGGTTCTGTGCGCGATAAAGATCAGCGAGGTTCACCGCCGCAGGCGCAAAACCCGGCTCGAGCGATAATGCGGTTTTGAGTTCCGCCTCCGCCTTGTCGAAGTGATTCTGCCTGGCATACAGCAATCCCAGATTCAGATGCGGCTCGGGACGGTCCGCGTTCAATTGCTGTGCGCTGATGTACTCATCGGTGGCGCGGCTAAAAGCGGTGGCAACATCTGCTGGAAAGTTGTCCGCGGGCAACCCAGCGATCACTTCTGCCACTTCGATCCGCACGGCACGAATTCGATCGGAGAGAAGTGGCGCCAATGCATTTGCGCTGGCGCCCGGATCGGAGTTTGACAGAGCGTGGGCGGCAGCGCGTCTCACCAGCGCCGAATCGTCGGTGACTCCGGCACGAACCGCCGCGTCGGTCGGAGGCGGAGCGTAGTTGGCGAGCATGGAAAGCGCAGTGGCGCGAGCGATAGCCGGCTGCTCACGATCCGCGATCAGTCGTTCGAGCGATTGCTGTGCCCCGGGTGCGCCGGCTGACCCGCCATCCAGTGTCTCAGCAAAACGCTGAAACCCCTGGGCCGCATGCCCATACCACTTGTCCACGGAATCCAACGCCCACTGGGCCGACTTGTCCGTGTGGCAATTGTTGCACGCGTTGGGAGTGCCGAGCTTTACCGACAGGTCGGGGCGCGGAATGCGGATGCTGTGATCTCGACGCGGATCGACAACCATGTATGTGCGCGTTGGCATGTGGCATTCGACGCATCGAGCGCCGGCCGATCCGATTTTGTGGAAATGATGTTTCGGCGAATCGTACTTTTGTGCGGAATGGCACTGCATACAAATGTTGTTGGCGATGGCGCGAATTTTGCCACTGTGCGGTTCGTGGCAATCGCTGCAGGTCACGCCGGCATGGAACATCCGGCTCTGGATAAAAGAGCCGTATTCGTAGTCCTCCTCCTTTATCTGCCCATCCGGGTAGTAGAGGTCCTGCTCGAGAAGCGCCACGCGATAGTCATCTCCCGCCGGCTGGCTGTGCACGTAGTCCTCGTGAATCTCGCCGCGCCGCGAATGGCATCGCGCACACATCTGAATCTCCCGCTGTGACCGACGCGGCGAGCTTCGACGCGCGTTACCGGTCGCGCGATCGATCCGCCATGCAACGCCTTTGCGTTCGTCAAGCGCGATCGTCAGACCCTCGGTTGTGTCGAATTTCTTCCAATCACCCTTCTTCTTCGCCCACACCACATGATTGGAACCGGGACCGTGGCAGGCCTCGCACGACACATCGATCTCCGAGTAGGAGGTGGAAAAGGTGCGAGTACGAGCGTCGTAGTTCTTGTGCAGGTTGGTCGAATGGCAATCGGCACACATGTAATTCCAGTTCTGATCGATACCGGTCCAATGCCGAGAGTCCTCATATGTGATCTTCTCGCCGGGATACAGAGCGAACCACCGCTGTCCCCCGCGCTCGGATGGGCGGCTGTCCCACGCGATCCCGAGCGCTTGCAAGCGTCCGCCGGGCATGGCGATAAGAAATTGCTGCAGCGGATATATGCCGAACGTGTATTTGATTTCGTAATCATGAAGTGCCCCATCCGGACCATCGGTGCGCACCATGAACTTCGGGCCACTCCGAAAGAAAGTTGAAGTGATGCCGTTGTTGTTGAAGCTGGCGTGGTTGAAATCGCCCAACACCGTGGGATTTGATGCCGGCTGCATAGCCAGTTGGTGATGCGAACCCAGCCAGCGAACATTTTCCTGCTCGTGACAGGTCACGCATTGGTTGGCTCCAACGAATTTCACGCCGAGCATCGAGAGTGTTGTCAACGGAAGTGCCGGACGCACGGATTTACGCATCCATCGCGTCAGGAAGACGACGGCGACGACGGTTGCGATCGCTATAGGGAGGAGCCAAGCGCGAGTCCGCGACGCGGTCGGTCCGCTTCCAGATCGGTTCGCCGGTTTTTTTCGGGCCTTTTTTTTCTTACTCAACGGTCGACTCTCGAAAACGAGTCTCGGAAGCCGGTAATCGGCAGTTCTCGCAATGGGAAGTATAGAGATCCGAACGTATCGCTTGAATCATCAATGGGGCTGCCATGCGTCGTCATTTTACGTGCGAACGCCATTTGTGCCGCAGATAACCACAGTCCAATTGCTCTATGCCGTCAATGATTTGTAGTATTTCGACAGATCTTGCAGCGAACGCCTGGGAGGAAGGATGGCAACCGCAAAGACTCGCGTTGGACCTCAAAGCGGCAGCGCGGAAGACGGCGAGGACATCAAAACTGTTAAGACGACCGGACCCATCAGGGTCGCAATAATCGAAGATAACGAGCGGGTGCGGCAGGCCCTTTTCTTCCAACTCAGCACTGCCGGCTTTGAGGTCACTCCTCACTGCTGCGCTGAGGAACTTCTCGATGCCGTTGATGCGAAGGAATTTGATTGTGTCGTGGCGGACATTTACCTGCCGAGAATGAATGGGCTTCAGCTTCAGGAGGAACTCAACCGCACGGTTCCCTACGCATCGATCGTTTTCATCACCGGTCACGGCGATCTGTCGCTCGGAATGCAGGCGATGAGGAGAGGCGCCGTGGATTTCCTCGAAAAGCCGGTTGACGATCAAGCTCTGTTGAGCTCGATAGCACGCGGCGCCGATCTTTCGCGCAGACGGCGCGCTGAACAATTGCAGCGGATCGAACTTGAAGACCTCCAGCGCTCTCTGACCTCCCGCGAACGCGAAGTTTTCGGCCTGGTAACCGACGGTTTGCTGAACAAACAAGTCGGCACCGAATTGGGAACAACCGAACGGACCGTGAAGGCGCATCGCGCAAGTGTAATGAGCAAAATGGGCGCCGGCTCACTCGCCGACCTAGTGCGCATGGCTGGAAGCCTCGGGATTCACGCCGTTCGAACGCTGCCCTCTTGAGTTCGATCAACCCGCGCTTCTCGACGCGCTGGCGCGTTTCCCTTCGGCAACCGGAAGCGTGAAGGTGAACGTGGCGCCGCGGTCGGGATTTGGCGTCGACCAGATTGCGCCGCCGTGACTCTCTACTATCGATCGGGTGACGAGTAAGCCCAATCCCATACCTTCGCTCTTGGTCGTAACAAATGGCTCGAACAGCCGGTTCGCGACGGCAGGGTCAACACCCGCGCCGCTATCGCTTACGCTTACGCCGACCCATCCGGTCTTCTCCGGAGCGACCTTGATTGTTACGCCGCGTCGATCAGATTTGGCCTCTGCGATCGCATCGAAGGCGTTCATGAGCAGATTCAGTACGCACTGCTGCAGCTCGATGCTATCGCCGATGACTCGATCCACGGAAGGCGATACCTCGATCTGCACTGAGATCTTCCGAACCGCGGCCTCGCCGGCAGTAAGCTTCACCACTTCGTTGACCAGGGCGCCGATGTCGATTGCGGTTTTGTGCTCCACGTGTTTCTTGAACATGAACCGGATGCGCCGAACGATTTCAGCCGCTCGGTTGGTGTCTTCAATCGCATTGTTAACCGCCTCCAAGGCCATAGCGGGCTGCGGATTTCCTTTCGTCAGCAGGCGCGCGAGACCTCCGAGGTTGCTCAGAATTGCGCCAAGGGGCTGGTTGATTTCGTGCGAAAGCGAGGCGACGAGTTCGCTCATCAAGTTACGGCGCGAAGCGGTCCTGAGTTCAGCGCGAGCTGCTCGCATTGCTGTGACTGACTGCTTGCGCTCGATCGCGCTTCCAAAGAGTCGCACCGCGAGGGCCAAGTGATCGAGCAGTTCAGGCGACCATTCCCGAGGCGAGCGGAACTTGCCGAAAGTCGCTGCTCCGATGACTTTGCCACCGGCCCACATTGGGATCGCCGCAGAAGCCTTGGGTCCATATCGCTCTACGAAGCGCCTCACATCCGCCAGTTCAACCGGTATATCGCTTGGACGCGAGAACATAAGATGATTGCCCGCCATGATCCAGTCGGCGGTCTTCGGAAAGAACTTGCCCGGATCATAATGCCGAGGAAAAGGCGGAGAATTCGCTCGAAGCCAGGTATGCGTCGTGCGTACCGGCTCGCCCGGCGCATCACGCTCATATACGGCGCTTCGGTCGAGACCCAGGGCTTGGCAGATATTGCCCAACCAGGATTCGATTTCGCGATCGACGGCGTCAGCCGGCGCCCGCGCCATTGCCGCCGATAGTTCGACCACCAGCGACTCGAAGCGATCAAGCTCGCGCCGTTCGCGACCGACGCGCGCGGCCCTAGTACGCTTTGGCTCGATTGTGCCGATCGTCGTTGGTCGTCGCATCAGCGAAACCTGCGCATGGGGGTTGGATCTCCGCGACTGGTGCGGCGGAATGCAGATTCGACCCTCGCTGCGGACCATACAATAGGGAGTCGCATTGAAGCGAGCGTGGCGCGCTAATGAGAAGAACTACTTGCTGGTATAGCGCGTTTGGTAGCGCTTAGTGCAGCAAGCTCGACTGGTTCGGCAACGCCTTCCGAATCGCCCGTAGCAAGGTTTTTTCGTCGAAGGGCTTCAGCAAGCTCGCAACGGGGTTCGCGTCGCGCATCATTTTCTTGGTCTGCTGATCATCGCGGCCACTTATCAGGATCGTCGGCAAGCGCCGGCCTGACTCAACCATCCTCCGGCATAGTTCAATTCCGCTCATTCCCGGCATGTAGACGTCCAACAGCAGGCACGCGTCGCCAGTTGGGAACTCGCTCGCCAGGAACTCTTCCGCGCTTGGAAAGTCCAACACGTTGAATCCCAAAATCTGCAGCTGCGTTCGCAGCGCGCGGCGGACAGACGCGTCGTCATCTACCACAATGACTGTGGCCGTCGATTCTTTAAACAACTAACGATACCAACTGCGCGGGAGAATGGTGCGGATCATCCGCACCATTGCTCGCAAGCATACTGTGCATCGCGCGGCGGCCGTTCGGCCATTGTACCAAAGTACAATATCGCTGCCCGGAAAAAGGGACCAAGCTTCACCCGTCATCGAGTTGCGCGAACACACTCCAGGCAAGAGCCGGTTGTCCGGCATTGCAGTGCGCCGATTCACAACGCAGCGATGAGAAGAAATAGTCCAAGGAGAGACTGAACTAGCGGGAGCCAACATTATGAAGGAGATCGTGATGAACAACAGTTTGCGAAGGAAAATGCTGACCACTATGACCGCAACCGCGGCTCTCGCGGCGGTGCTGCTGGCTGCAGGATGCGCGACTACGGTCCAGAGCGCGCCAGCGGCAGAGAAGGCGCTCGAGGCGGGCGGCCCATTGCCTTCTTCGGTTACGGGATTTCTCGGCCCCGATGCGTCCAAGCTGGCTCCCGGGCCAGAGGGTGGCGCCGCGCTGGCCTGGATAAGTCCCGACGCTCAATGGAGCAGCTACACCAAGATACAGCTTGTGCCGGTTGAGTTCTGGGCCGCTGCCGATTCGAAGGTGTCGCAAGCGGATCAACAAACGTTAACCACATACTTCTACAACGCGCTGCAGACCAACCTTTCCAAGAGTTTCACCCTTGTCGAACAGCCGGGACCCGGCGTTATGACCTTGCGGGTGGCGCTGATGGACGCGACGACTGCAGTCCCGGCACTTCGCACCATCTCTGTAATTATCCCGCAAGTGAAAGTCATCAACGTTGCCCAATCGATGGTTACCGGCAGCTATGCGTTCGTTGGTTCGGCCGAGGCCGAGATGAAGGCCACCGATTCGGTCACCGGCGCGTTGCTGGCCGAAGCAGTCGATCAGCGTGCGGGCGGCATCGGAATGAAGGGGGCAGCGTCATTCCAATGGGGCGACGCGCAGAACGCGATGGACTATTGGGCGCAGAAAATCCCAAATCGCATCTTGCAACTGCAGGGGAAACCCGCGCAGAGCTAAGAGAAGACGAAAAACCAAATGCAGCAGGAGCGTTCAAATGCTTAGTCGGAAAAGGACACACTTCAGTATCGCGCTCATGATGGGCGCAATCATAGGCTTGTCGGTCGCACAAGCGGCGTGGGCTCAGGACAAGAAGCCTAACATTCTCGTCATCATGGGCGACGATATCGGCTGGTCCAACATCGGCGCTTACCACCAGGGTCTCATGTATTCGACGACTCCGAATCTGGACAAGTTGGCCACCGAGGGCATGCGCTTCACTGACTACTACGCGGAGCCGAGCTGCACCGCCGGTCGCGCCAACTTCATCACCGGGGAACTGCCGATCCGCACCGGCATGACCACGGTCGGCCAAGCCGGCGCCACAGTCGGTATACCCGACCAGGCGCCGACGATTGCTACCGCGCTGAAGGCGATGGGTTATGAAACCGGCCAGTTCGGCAAGAACCATCTGGGCGATCTGAATCAGTTCCTGCCGACCGTGCACGGGTTCGACGAGTATTTCGGCTATCTCTATCACCTCGACGCGATGGAGGACCCGTTCTGGCACTCCTATCCGGCAGGACTCAAAGATGTCGTCGGACCGCGCAACCTGATCCACAGCTTCGCCACCACGACCGACGATCCGACCGTGCAGCCGCGCTGGGGCAAGATAGGCAAGCAGCGGATCGTGGATGAGGGGCCGCTGCCGCCGCATCCCATGCCCGGCATCAAGTACAACATGGAGACGGTTGACGAGGACATTCTCGACTACTCGGTGAAGTTCATCGACAAGGCCAAGGCGGACGGCAAGCCGTTCTTCTTGTGGGTCAATCCCACCCGCGCGCACATCGTTTCGCACCTGTCGCCGAAATATGCCGCCAAATTGAACGGGCAGAACGGCTGGTATCTGGAAGAAGGCGTCATGTCCCAGCTCGACGACGTCGTCGGCGGTATCCTGGCCAAGCTGAAGGCCGACGGTCTCGACAACAACACGATCGTCGTGTTCACCACCGACAACGGCGCGGAGAACTTTACATGGCCAGATGGCGGCAACACGCCCTTCGCCGCCGGCAAGGGAACGATCATGGAAGGCGGCATGCGTGTGCCGATGATCGTTTGCTGGCCCGGCCACGTCCCGGCTGGAAAGGTCGAGAACGGCATCATGTCCGGTCTGGACTTCTTCCCGACCCTGCTCGCCGCCGCCGGCGATCCTAGCATCAAGGACGAGTTGCTGAAGGGCAAGCAGTTGGGCAACACGACCTACAAGGTACATCTCGACGGTTACAACCAGTTGGACCTGCTGACCGCTAAGGGACCGTCCAACCGACATGAAGTCTTCTATTTCGCCGAAGGCACCCTGGGCGCCGTCCGTATTGATGACTGGAAATTCCGATTGATCGATCAGCCCGATGGATGGACTGGGAGCACTGTACATCTGGATATGCCGCTCCTAACCAATCTCCGGCTCGATCCATTCGAGCGGATGGGGATCTGGAAGGGCAACATGGGTTCCGCCTACTACATGCCGGATTTCTACATCCACGAGTTCTGGCGTTTCGTCTTCCTGCAGCAGGAGGTCGCCAAAGAAGCGCAGACCTTTATCGCGTTCCCGCCGATGCAACGCGGAGCGAGTTTCAATCTCGAAGCACTCAAGGCAGAACTTCAGGCACGGATCGCGGCGATGAAAAGAGGGACGGAATAACCCGATGAGCTTGGCGTCGCCGGCTGCGGCACGCAAGACATATGAAAAAGTGATTGGAGGTAGGTTCAATGGTAAATAGAAACTCAGGAACTAAGGCAGAACAAATGGCAAAGCGGATGGTTTTAGCGATCGCAGTGATGGGCATGGTGGGGTTTGGTGGATGCTCGTCGTCCACTCCTCCGCCGGCCCAGGATGCGGCAATGAAAAGGACCGAGTTGCATTTCGATCTCAATAAGTGCGAGCCGCTCGAAGCGGGTTTGTACAAGTGTCCCGCTTCTGACAAAGCCATATGCAACCCCGATTACAATGGCCAGGCCGAATGTGTCCGAATCGGACCGAAGGGCAGCGTCTTCGTCCAGAGCGGATACTAGCGGGGGCGCGATGGCTGTGGCTTGAGCCCGTGGCCCTCCAACGGCTCAGGCCACGGTAACGGTATCGGTAGGAGCGAGTGCGCCGACCCGGCGCTGATGGAGCAAGGAACCTGATGGGAAAGTTTATAACCATATCGCTCGGCTTTTTGCTGCTGGTTTCAGGGGCTGCGCGCGCGCAAGGTGTCGTGCTGCCTCTGCCTCCGGAAGATCAGCAAAATATAACCGCCCAGCTTGGGCCAGGCGTGGTGGGCATCGCGTTGCCGAGCCAACCTATCGCGGACCCCTCCGTCTACTTCCCGCTTCAAGAGAAGTCACAGCAGTACCAGGTCGTCGCCGGCCCCCACGCGGGGACCACGCAGACGCTTGGACTTTGGAAGGCCAGGCGCCCAGGCGGGAAAAAGGCCTGGCGGTTTCAGCTCACGCCCTCGCTCGCCGGCTTCATGCGCGAGACGCCAGAGGGCGACATCATAATGGCCGCTCTCACCGACTCCGGCGAGGGCGTGGTGGTCGTCACCACGCCTGCTAATCCGTTCGTGCCCAAGGGCATGCAACCGGGAGAGACGCGAACATACACGCAACAAGTTTCAGTAAACTATCTGGACGACCCGAGCGACCAGAGATACTCCGGATCTATCAACGGCACCTACACCTACATCGGTACTTACCAAGTGACGGTACCGGCCGGCACTTTCCCGGCGGTCCTGTTCCGCGTCAAGTGCGAGGGCAAAGTTGGTCCGGCCCATACGCAGAACATTGGCTACAATTTTTTTGCACCTGGCGTAGGCATGGTCGCGATGATCCTGGAGGAAGACGTGACGGCCTTCTGGCTGTTCAACATCGATAGCACCACCGGCAAGGTGCTGATGTCGAAATAAATTCTCCGGTGTAGCGAACTAGCGTCGTTGGCCAGCTTTGGCAGCGAGCCGCGATGAATGTGAGGCGCCATGAAAAATCGATTTACGCGATCGCTCATTCTCATAACGCTTTTGGCCTTCGTACATGTACCTTCCGCTGCTGCGCAGACGACGGAGGACAAATCACTCGACGAAGTTAATAAAGAACTGTCGAACCCGATTTCGAGCATTTGGGCTCTTCAGCTTCAAGAAAATACCTACTGGCTGAACAAGCCGGATCGCAACGTTGTGAACCTCCAGTTTCAGCCTGTTCTGCCACTGGCGCTGACCGACGATTGGAACCTGATCACTCGGCCCGTTTTCCAGGTGATGAACTCGACGCCTTACGTGAACGAGAGCCTGCATCTTCATCGCGTCACGGGCTTCGGCGACACGATCCTCGCGACTCTACTCTCGCCCAGTCCGAAGCTCGCCGGCCCATGGCTCTTGGGCGCGGGCCCCAGTTTCATTTTCCCTACCGCGAGCAACTTGAGGCTTGGGCAGAACAAATGGCAGCTTGGACCCGCCGGCGTATTCGGATACCTGGGTGGAAAGTGGCTGGCAGGAGTATTTCCTCAGCAGTGGTTCTCGACCGGCGGCCCAGGCTCGCAGACTGTGAGCCAGATGAACCTTCAATACTTCTTCGTCTATCTGCCGGGCGATGGATGGGGCATCGGGACATCGCCCAACATGCTGGTTAACTGGTACGCGAACAAGAGCGGAAACGAGGTGACGTTTCCTATCGGCCTTAATGTGAGCAAGGTAATCAAGATTGGCCCGCTTCCTGTGAAACTTCAGGTTCAAGGTCAGTACATGCCGGTTCATCCCGATGTCTTCGGCCAGAAATGGAACCTCCAGTTCGCGATTACTCCCGTCATCCCGAAATTGATTAAGGGACCTCTTTTCGGAGGCTGAAGCACTTCGTGATAGGACGGATCGTCAAAATATTTCTTTTTATTTTCCTTGCGATCAGCGGTAACGCGCGAGGCCAGAGCCTGCTGGCTGGTTCTGCCGGCGCCGAGTCCGAAGAAGATCGCCTGGCGCGAGAGGTAGATGATCCGACCGCGATTCTAATGCAACTGCAACTTCAGGATCTGTATACTCCGAAGAATTTTCAGACCTCGGCACAGACGAATACAATTCAGCTGCGTGCAGTTGTACCGATAGAAGCATTTTCGGGGTTTCCGTTTCAGCAAGTCATTCGCCCGACGTTCAAGGTCGAATCGATAGCGACATCATCCAGCAGTTCGACGATAACCGAATTCACCGATATGGAGCTATTCGACTTATTCATCTCCAACTGGCCCGATCCCAAGGAGACCGGATTCGGCTGGGGAGTGGGACCGACGTTCGTGTTTCCGACGGGAAGAGACCCAACTGCGGGAAAACACGCGTGGGAGGTGGGACCCGCAGCCGCAGCCAAATACCTGGGCGTTCCGCACTTGATGATCGGCTTCCTCTTCCAGAATCCCATATCGCTTGGGTACACCAATTCCTCAGCGCCAGCGCAAAGCCAGATGGAGTTCCAGCCGATAATTTCGTATACATTCGGCCACGGCTGGTACGTAAAATCATCCGACTCGACGTGGACGGTCAATTGGCGTCACGGCGGTTCGACGACGATCCCGATCAGCCTTGGCTTTGGCCGCGTTTGGAAGTTCGAAGGAATTGAGCTCAATCCATGGGTGTCGGGCGAGTGGACGGCCTACCGCCAATACTCAAAGATCACGCCGATGTATACCGTCAGGTTCGGTCTGACGCTGCTGCTCCCTGATTTGAAGCTATAGATGGAAACGACTTGTGTGCATCGAGACGATCGCGCCACGTATCGGGCTAAAGAGAGGAATCTTCAAATGAAGGACCGAATAGTGCAGCCTACCGCTAAAGCCATGCCGGAGGTAACCGCGCAACCGCCATTGCATAAGGTTTATAGGACTATTTCTCTTGCAATAGTCGTCTCACTCGCATTTGTCTCCTCCGCGCGAGGTGCCGCGCTAGAGTTGTATGAAACGGGAGCTCCCGATCTCGGCACGGCAAGCGCCGGACGAGCCGCTATGGCATCGGACGCCTCGACCGCAGCCGCCAATCCCGCCGGGATGACTCTACTCGACCATTCACAATTGCTAACCGCGTCCGGCGTGCTCCTGCCCTCGACTAACTTCGACGTTGCCCCTCAAACGACGACGTCAGGCGGTGGCGGCGGCAATGCAGGGGTGTTTTTTCCGCTCGGGTCGTTCTTCTATGTCCACAAACTCTCTGAGAAGTTGCGGCTCGGCGTGGCGGTTTTTTCAGATTACGGACTTGGTGGAGACTACGGCAAAACGTGGGTCGGACGCTATTACATAACCGAGGCGTCACTCATCACTGGCAAAATCAACCCGTCAATCGCCTACGAGGTAAGCAACTGGCTGTCAGTGGGAGCAGGTTTCAACTTTGGAGTCGGGCGTCTCACGTTTCAATCGAAGATTAACAACGCTCTTCCGCGCGTGCCCGATGGCGGCCTCGCGCTCGAGTCGTGGGACGAAGCATTTGGCGGTAATGTCGGCATTTTGCTCCGGCCGATTTCCAAACTCCGCATCGGGCTCACCTATCAATCACCGGAAGACTACAAGTTCGGCTTTCGGCCGCACGTCACGGGTCTCGGTCCAGGTCTCGACTTTATTCGCAAGAAAATAGACGGAGTAAAAGCCAACATCCCTATGACAGAGCCGCAGCAAGTGATGTTCAGCACGGTCTACGAGGTCCTACCCAACTTCAGTCTGATGGGTAATGTTGGATGGCAGAATTGGTCGGCATTCGGGGAGTTCCCGGTCGGAATCTCTGCGAAAAACCAGAGGAGTATCGAGGCTAACCTGCATTTCTCGGACACCTGTCAGATTGCGATCGGGCAACAATTGCGAATCGGTGAAAAATGGCTGTGGTCCGCGGGATTTGCGTATGACAGCTCGCCGGTTTCGACAGCGAATCGGATCGCAGTCCTGCCTGCAGATCGCCAGCTGCGATATGGCACAGGCGTCCAGTACGAGATCAATCGCGACGTAACAGCCGGGGCTGCGTTTGAGGTAATGGACGCTGGCCCCGGTCCCATCAGTAATAGCCGCGGACCACTCGCCGGAACGCTGCAAGGGCATTACTCAACGAACCTTCTTAACTTCGTTGCGCTCAATATCATCTGGAAATTTTAGAACCCGCCGCGGCAGTGTTTGCACGGCGATGCTCCAGCCGGTCGCTCTTTACCGCAGCGAGGTCCATCAAAATTCGGGAGGTAAAAGCGCTGACGATTTACGCTAGAATCTCGGGGACTCCGGTATTGGCCTTCGTCCTTGTCTTCGCCATTGCAAGCGGCGCGTATGGTCAGGACGCTGTTAGTGGTTCGTCGGGCATAGAATCGGAAGAGGACCAACTAGCGCGAAAGGTCGATGACCCGACCGCGATTCTGACGCAGCTGAAATTCCAAGATCTGTATACGCCAAGGAATTTTCAAACATCGGCGCAGACCAACACACTTCAACTTAAGGTAGAACTGCCGGTAGAGCCTCTTTCATTCCTTCCTTTCAGACAAGTAATAACACCTACGTTCAGGCTGCGAACGCTGGCAACATCGCAGAGCAGCTCTACAATAACCGAATTCGCCGATACCGAGCTGTTCGATCTGTTCATCTCCAACTGGCCCGACCCCAAAGAAACAGGGTTCGGCTGGGCAGTGGGACCGACATTCGTGTTTCCGACGGGGAGGGTTCCAAGTGCGGGAAAACACGCGTGGGAAGTTGGACCTGCCGCTGCGGCCGCATATCGCGGCATTCCGCGGTTGATGGTGGGATTCCTATACCAGAATCCCATCTCCTTTGCCTACACGAATTCTTCTGCCACCCCGCAGAACCGAATGAAGTTCAAGCCGCTGATTTCGTACACGCTGAGGCGTGGATGGTATATCAAATCCTCCGACTCTACATGGACTGTCAATTGGCGCCATGGGAGTTCGACCAGGATTCCGATCAGCTTCGGTTTCGGGAAGGTGTGGAAGTCCGAAGGGCTCGAGCTCAATGCCTGGGTCTCAGGCGAATGGACAGCATACCGACAGTACACAGGGATTACGCCAATGTACACGGTGCGGTTCGGGCTAACGCTGCTGTTCCCGCATTTCGAACTGTAATAGGAATGGACCCAGCCCCGAGCGCAAAGCCGGTTGCCGTAGTAAGGGACAAGATCAAGATTAGGAGCCGCGGCGTTCTGGCAGCCCTTGACGGATGCGGGCGGAAAAATCAGGAGAGTCGCCGCAAAGTAGGCGGTGCTTGCCCCCCCCAGTTGCCAGATTTGGCCCAAACGCGCCACAGGGGTTACCGGAAGCGCGGGAATCGCGTCCTGTGCCGCTTCACGGGCAATGCCGGCCGTGCCGTCGAGCAGTTCGCGCAGCTCGGCGCTATCGGTCTGAATCAGACCGGCGAGATCCTTGAGCGCGAGTTTGTCGGTCTCGGCCATTGCTGCCAGCGGATCAAGTGTCGCAAGCAGCTTGTTGGCTTCGGCGTCGTCGACGTCAAGTACCAGCACCGGCACCAGCTGGTCCGGCGTGGTTTCTGCGCGAAGATGGCCGTCAATCAGCATCAGTCCATCAGGCGTCTCGCGCGCCAGCAGGGCATCGGCGTAACCGACCTCGGCCAGGATTCCCTGCAGCGCGGTAGCCTGTTCGCGGGGGTGCCGACGCCAATTGCGTGGGTTCGGAAGCAGTTCTTTGGCCGGGATCCGCCGGAGTTCACGAATCCGATCCCGAATTGCTGGCGTAACTTCTGGCTTTTTTCTCCCCATCCTGCCCCTCCTGCCCGTTTTGCTTAATTTCGCGACCACACGCGCGTGGCTGGCAACGCGGTCGCGCGCCGACCCGGTCTAGAGATCTGACCCGCCCCCCTATCGGTCACATTGTTCCCCGTCAGCACAAGTTGGACAGATTGAAGCGATTATGGAAAGCGGCGGCGGGCGAGAAAGCACTGGTAGTGATGCGAGACACGGTCCCGGCACGGAGACGCGCGCCGGCGCCCTTTCGAGTGGGACTTCGTCGGGCGCTCGCCACGATTCGCCCAAGCGCACGTCCGCAGGCGCGGGAGGTCGGCCATTCATTTCCTACGTTGGCGTGCGCCCAGATGAGGAAGATCCGAGCCTCGACGCGTTGGATCACCAAGCCAGGATGGCGCTGGAGGAAAAGGCGATCACGTTCATTCTCAAGAGTGAGCCTCAGTTGCAGCGGACGCCGCCCTTCAATGAAGGATACGACCTATTCGAATATGGTGACGACGGCAAGCCTGCTCGATGGATCGAAGTAAAGGCAATGAGCAGTAGCCTGCACGACCGGCCCGTTGGGCTTTCGCGCCCCCAGTTCGAGTGTGCCCGCGAGCACGGAGAGGCGTACTGGCTTTACGTTGTCGAGCATGCAGACGATGACGGCGGTCGGCGCATCGTGCGTATCCAAGATCCGGCTTGCAAGGCACGAACCTTCACCTTTGACCACGGCTGGCTCGATGTCGCAAATGTGAATGCTGGGAACGAGCCGGCATCGTAGGGGTCTCTCCACCTAATCAATTTATGAAACGACCTCTTCGTTGCTATCGAGAAAATCGCCGAACAAACTGCGTTGTTTTGGATTCGCGGTCTTGACCCTCGAGCGCGAGCTTGGCGTCATTCCGAACTCCGTGCAAAACGCACGCATTTCCTGCAGCGCGGTGTTGAGAATCGCGAGGTACGGGGACTGCATCGGGTAGCCGTTGGGCGATTTCACGATGAGGCCGTACTTCTGGAGCTGGCGTGAAGCTTCCGCCGCGCGGGCGTACGCGTCGCAGTATCCGGCTAACGCTGCGCGATCAAGCTGGGTCATCAAGCCGTTCGCAAACAGCAGCTTGCTAACGCGGCGCCACTCGCGGCGCGCCTCCTTGTTCAGGAATGAAGGACACGAAGGAATCGCGGGCTCCGGGTCCGGCTCCCTGTTGTTCAGTCGCCGCTTGCCAGGATTCCCAAGGAGCTCCTTCAGATTAGTCGGCGTTGGCGGCGGTCCCGGTGTTTTCATCCGCAGCACCCTCCTCCACTACTTCGGCCTTTTGACCGGTGAGTTTCTCCCAGCGCGAGATCGCTACATCGACGAAGCGGGGCTCCAGCTCGATCGCGTAGCAGCGGCGCCCGAGCTGCTCTGCCGCTATCAGCTGCGATCCGCTGCCGCTGAACGGTTCGTAACAGAGGTCGTTGGGCTGAGTGTGCAAGTGCATCGGAATCGCGAACAGCCGATTTGGCTTCGAAGTCGGATGCTCGTTGGTTTCAATCTCGGCGCTCGGGACTTCCCAGACCGTTGATGGATACCCGCCCTCCTGCTTGCGTTCGACCTCGGGCTTCTGGCCTTTGATCCAGCCGAAGAGGCATGGCTCGTGCGCCCACATATAGACCGAATAGGTCAGGACGGGTCGGCTCTTGAACCAGATGATCTGCTGATGATGGAACGCGCCGACTTCGTTCCAGACGCCCTCGAGCATCGCCTGCCTGGTGGAGGCGTGCCACCAATACCATACTGCGTTGGGTGCGATCGCGCATTCGATCGCGACTTTGTAAAAGGCGAGATAGAACGATCGCCCGCTATCGCCGCCGACGCCCTCGTTCTCGAACGCGGTTCGGCCGGCTTCGCGGTAGACCTTCGACCAGTCCTTGTCGCGGTTGGCTTTGGCCCGGTTCGCCCTAGTGGCCGGATGGGAGCCGCCAGCGTACCCGATCGCATACGGCGGGTCAGTCGCGAACAAAATCGCCCTTTCATCGCCCATCAGGCGTGAAACGTATTCCGGGCGCGTAGAGTCGCCGCAAAGGAGCCGATGCTTACCCCAACTGCCAGATTTGGCCCAAACGCGCCACAGGGGTTACCGGAGGCGCAGGAATCGCGTCCTGTTGAGCCTCCCTTGCAATGCCGGCCGTCCCGTCGAGCAACTCGCGCAACTCGGCGCTATCGGTCTGCACGAACCCGGCTAGATCCTTGAGCGCGAGCTTGTCGGTCTCGGCCATTGCTGCCAGCGGATCAAGTGTCGCGAGCAGCTTGTTGGCTTCGGCTTCGTCGACGTCAAGTACCAGCACTGGCACCAGCTGGTCAGGCGTGGTTTCAGCGCGCAGGTGACCGTCGATCAGCATCAGACGACCGTCTGGCAACTGACGTGCGAGAAGCGCGTCCGCGTATCCCACTTCCTCGAGCACGCCGCGCAGCGCCGCGGCCTGCCGCGCCGGATGCCGCCGCCAATTTTTCGGATTGGGAACCAGCTCGCGTGCGGCAACCCGCCGCAGTTCCACGATTCGATCGCGAATGGTTTTGCTTGTGATTTCCATCATCCCACTCCCCCTCCCCCCGAACCTGCGGCCACACGCGTTTGGCCAGCACGCGGTCAACGCTCGCCGACTCCCAGTGATTTGACCCCCCTACCCCGGCAAACGAAGTTGTTCGGCCGAAGCGACGCCGCGGTGATCGATAATCGATCCCACGAAGCGTCTTGAAAGCGCGCCAGAAACTGCAGTTGCGACCGATTGTTGGAAACAGTGGCGAGGCGACGAAACGGCTGCCGCGCCCGCTTCTGACACAGATCTGACACAGCAGATGACTGCGTCCGTCACTTATTCGAAATCGAGCCTTTGAAAATATTGAGGAATTTGGTGGACGCACCTGGACTCGAACCAGGGACCTCTTGCATGTGAGGCAAGCGCTCTAACCGGGCTGAGCTATGCGTCCACCGGAGGGTGGAATTATCGCGCCGCGCGCGCAACCTCGCAAGAGTCGTCCCGGATAGAGACTTAAGCTCGAGCGGGTACCCCCTTAGCCGGCTGACATGAGGCGGATAACTTCCGCGCGGCCCCATTCCACTTCGGCGCGATGCCGATTCGCCATCGCAGTCAGGTAGTCGTGTATGGGGCCATCTTCGGGGGCGAGTGCGAGCGCGACTTCGGTTTTGCGCGCGGCCCATTCCTGACCGCGTGACATCAGGTTCAGGCGATCGCGAATCGACTCGAGCGCGGCGACTTTGGCCGCGAACGGCCCGATGCCGCTGGACGGATCGCCGCCGTTGTCGCGAATCAGAGCCTCGAGTTCCTCGGCGTTGCGCTGTTCCATCGCACGCGAGCCGGACAGGAACTTCTTCAGTTCGTCCTGCTTGACGTCGGCGATGAGCGTGCCGAGAGCAATCACTCCGGCGCGCTCGGATTCGAGCAAAAGGTTGAGTGCTTTTTCAAGCGCCGGGTCCATATCGCGAACTTAGTAAGGGCAATCCGGCAGCGCAAGGAAATCGAGTCGCGGGCGATCAGCGCGATAAATCTATTTGTACAGCATCCGAAGCGAGGTCAGCAGCAGGAATACTGCGAAGATGCGGCGAAGCGTCGTCCCGGGCATTCTGACGGCGTACACCGCGCCGATGTAAGCACCGACCAGCAAGCCCAAGCCCAGCAGCAGCGCATACGTGACGTTGAGATGGCCGTGCTTGTAGTACTCGTACGCACCGAGGATTCCGACCGGAGGCAGCAGCGCGCCCAGAGAGGTGCCCACCGCGAGATGCTGATCGAAGCCGAGCACCAGCACGAGCACCGGGACGATCAGGACGCCTCCGCCCACGCCGACGAATCCGCCGAGTATGCCCGCGGCAAGCCCGAGTGCAAGAACGATTACGATTTGACCCATTATTGGTTTGTCTCCTGCGCTCAATAATTTTGCGAGCGTATCAGAACGCCGGCCCGAGATTGAAGATGGAGACGCGCGCCGCTAGTTGATCGCGTGGCGTTCGGGCTCGTCGTCGTAAAGAGGTTCGACCAGCTTGAGCCGTGCGGGAGGTTTGCGGAAGTTGCGGAACCAATTCTCCATATCGTCGAACAGCGAGAAAGCGACCGGGGTAATCAGCAGGGTGATCAGAAGGCACAGAGTCTGACCTCCGATCACGACCAGCGCGATTGCGCGAATCGAGCTGTCGCCGGCGCCCTGCCCAATCGCGACGGGGATCATGCCCGCGACCAGCGCCGCCGTGGTCATCAGGATCGGCCGCAACCGGTCGCGATTCGCGGTCAGGATCGCCTGGCGGCGCGGCAGTCCCGCGCGGAGCAGGTTGAGCGTTTGATCGAGCTGAAGGATCGAATTCTTTTTCACGATGCCGAACAGCAGCAAAATGCCGAGCGTCGAGAACAGCATCAGATGCTCGCGAAAGACGAACAGCGAGATCAGCGCGAACGGGACGGCCAGCGGCAGCGACAACATGATCGTGATCGGATGGACGAAGCTCTCGAACTGCGCCGCCAGCACCATGTACATGAAGATGATCGAGAGCAGGAAGGCGACCACGAAGCCGGCGACCATCTCGCCGTACATCTTGCTCTCACCGCCGAACGCCGTGATATAGCCGGGCGGCAGATGAATCTGGTTGACCTCGCGCGTGACCGCGTCCATCACCTTGTTCATCGCGAATCCGGGCGCGAGGTTGAAGACGATCGAGATGTTGCGCTGGCGGTCCTGCCGATCGATCTGCACCGGGCCCGTCCCGTGCGTAAGCGTCGCCACGTTGTCCAGCCGCACCTGCCCAACCTTGCTTGAAGGAATCGTCAGCCCTGCGACCACGATCGGATTGTTGCGGTCCTTCTCGGCCAACTGCAGGCGCACGTCGTAGGTATCCTGACCTTCGCGAAAACGCGTGATCACGTCGCCCTGCACCATCGTGCGCATCGTCTGTGCGATATCGTCCACCGACACGCCCAGGTTGGCCGACTTGCTGCGATCGATGTTGACTTGAAGCTCCGGCAGCCCGCCCTCGTAGCTCGAATCGAGATCGACGATGCCGGGGATTTTTGTGAGCCGCGCCATCAGGTTGTCGGCGTACGTCCGCAGCGTTTCGAGGTCGGGACCGCGCATGGCGTATTCGACCGCCATTTCGTGATAGCCGCCCTGCTCCCACGGCTTGATCGGATCGACGCTCACGCGCAGCGCCGGAAACGCGTCCATCAACTTGCGCGCGTCCGCCATCACCAGTTCCTGGCTGCGGCGGCGCTGCTCGAGCGGGAAGAGTTTCGCGTCAACTTGAGCGACCGTCACGCGATCGTCGCCGTTGGTGTCGCCGACGGTGGTGAACAGATCGCGGACTTCGGGGATGGTGCGCAGCCGATCCTCGATCTGCGCGGCTATCTGATCGGTATGCGCCAGCGAGTATCCGGGCGGCGTGCGGATGTTAACCGCGAATTCGCTCGAGTCGTCGTCGGGCATGAAAGTCGCGCCGACCAGCTTGCCCAGGAACGGGATCGAGACGACCAACGCGACGGACGCGACGACCAGCACCCATCGATGATCGAGCGACCAGCGCAGCGCCAGCGCGTAGTAGTCCTCGATCCACCGGAAAATTTTCCAGTCCTTCGAGCTGTTGTGTTTCGCGCCGCCCGCCGACTTGCCTTTCAGATAACGCGAACACAGCATCGGGGTCAGCGTAAACGAGACCAGCAGCGACACCATGATCGCGAACGCCATCGTCAGGCCGAACGAATTCAGGAACCGGCCCATCACGCCGTGGATGAACGCGACGGGTACGAAGATGACCACCAGCGACAGCGTAGTCGCACTGACGGCCAGCCCAACCTCGGCGGTGGCCGCTTTCGCGGCGGAGAACGGGTCCATGTTCTTTTCTTCGATGAAGCGGAAAATATTTTCGAGCACGACGATGGCGTCGTCGATTACTATTCCGACCGCGAGCGTCAGCGCGAGCAGAGTCATGCGGTTGAGCGTGAAACCCATCCACAAGATCAATGAGTAAGTCGAGATGATCGAAACGGGTATCGCGACCGCGGCTATGAGCGTCGAGCGAATCGAGCCGAGAAAAAAGAACACCACGATCGCCGCGCAGATTCCGCCCAGCACGAGATGCTCCTGCACGGTGCGGACCGCCTCGCGGATGAACGCCGACGCGTCGCGCGTGAAGATCACCTCGACCCCGGGCGGGAGCGTGCCCTTGATCGTCTCGTAGCGCTCCTTGACGTGATCGACGACCGCGATCGTGTTCTCGCCCGACTGCTTGCGCACCACCAGCGACACCGCATTCTTGTTGTCCCAGCGCGACAGCGAGCGCGGTTCCTTGACCCCATCCTCGACCGACGCGATGTCGCCGACCGTCACCGGCCGGCCCTCGACCTCGCTGACTATTACCTTGGCGAAATCGGGAACCTCGGTGATACGGCCCAGCGTGCGCAGCGTCTCCTCGGACATCCCCTGCTTCATGTGGCCGCCGGGGTACTCGACGTTTTGCCGTGACAGAGCGGCGCCGACCTGCTGAATCGTCACTCCCGTCGCGTGCAGTTTGTCGGCGTCGACGTCCACGTGAATTTCGCGCTCGCGTCCGCCGACGATATCGATCGAACCCACGCCGTCAACCGATTCGAGCGGTTCCTTGAGGCGCCGGCGCGCCAGCTCGGTGAGTTCTTTCAGGCTCTGGTAGCCGGTGATCGTGATCGTCACGACCGGCACCGCGTCGAGGTCGAACTTCTGCACCATCGGCGGCTTGGTCCCGTCGGGCAGCTGATCGAGCACCGTCGAAATCTTGTCGCGCACGTCCTGCATGGCGGCGTCGAGGCCGCGCTCGAGCTTGAACTCGATAATGACGCGGGACACGCCTTCGAGCGTGTTCGAGCGCATCTCGTCGATTCCGCTGACCGTGTTGACCGCCTCCTCGATCGGCTTGGTGACGCGCGCCTCGGTTTCCTCCGGCGCGGCGCCGGGCAGGAACGTCGTGACCATCACGGTCGGCACATCGACCTTGGGAAACAGATCGACGCCCAGCCGCATGTAGGAGATCCATCCGAGCACGACCAGCGCGCCGACGAACATCGTGGCGAAGACCGGCCGGCGCACGCACAGGTCGGCGAGAATCACGACTGCGCCTTCGCGATCACCGCGGTGCCGTCGGCCAGGCGATCGACGTCGCTGACCGCGACCTGCTCGCCCTCCTTCAGCCCTGCGGTGATTTCGATCTGGTCGCCGACGACGCTGCCGGTGGTCACCTCGCGCGCGCGAACGACTCCCCCATCGACGATGAATACGCGCGCGACGCCCGCGTAGCGCAGCACCGCCAGGCTGGGCACGAACAGCGCGCGATCGCGGCCGAGATCCATGGTCACGTGGGCGAAGAATCCCGGCTTCAGCGCGCCGTCGGGGTTGGCGACTTCGGCCTCGATCAACAGCGTGCGGCTGCTTTCATCGAGCGCCGGCGCGATGCGCGTGATTTTTCCCGGGTACCACGCACCGGGCTTGGCGTCGATCGTAAGCTTCACCGGCATCCCGACTCGCGCCAGCGGCACGAACCGCTCCGGCATCGGGCAGCGCAGCTTGATCGGGTCGGTCGCTATCAGTTCGTAAATCTCTTTGCCGGGTGAGACGTACTCGCCGAGCGAGACCATCCGCTTTTGCACGGAGCCGCTGAACGGCGCCTTGATCTCGGTGTCGCCGAGTTTCTTGCGCGCCATCGCGAGCGCCTTTTCCGCCCATTCCGTGTCAGCCTGATCGACGCGCATCTGCGACGCCATTAGATCGAACTGCTCGGGCGAGATGGTCGCCTCTCGCCTAAGCGCCTGCGCGCGATTGTAGCGCGCGGTCGAGTTGGCAAGCTTGGCGCGCTCCTGGTCGAGCGAAGCCTGCTCGGTCTCAACCCGCAGTTCATATTCGCGCGGGTTGATTTTCATCATCACCTGGCCGGCGCTAACCTTGTCCCCGAAGTCCGCGGCTACCTGGACGACCGCGCCCTCGACTTCCGACGACATCACCGCGTGCTCGCGCGGGAAAAGCGCGCCCTGCACCTCGGCCGTGCGATCGAGACTCTGCTGATGCGCCGTGGCGACCGCGATCGAAATTGGCGCCGGCCCCGTCTTATCCTTTTCGACCTCGGCCGCAGCCGGTTGATGGCATCCGCAAAGCGCCAACGCGCCCAGCGCGGCCGCCAGCCCGGCGAAAGCCGGAACCCTGAGAGACTTCAGTCGCATGGAATCGCCGCAATCCCTTTTAGAAAAAGTTCCACGACCGCTTCGGCATCCGATTCGAGCGGACTCGACGCCAGCTTGAGCAGCCGCCGCCGCAGCGATCCGGTCAGCATCTCGCCGAGCATGAACGCCGCGAATTGCGGATCGATGGGCCGAATGGCGCCGTGGTCGATCGCGTCCTGCAGCACCGACGCGACGAAATCGAGATGGCCGGCATAGACTCGCAATTCTCGCTGGCCGGTCTCGGATTCGAGCTCGATATCCAGCGAATTGCCGATGATAAATGTCTTCAAAAAATCCTGGTTCGAGGCCAGAATTCGGAACTGGGCCAGGATGAGTCTGCGGATTCGTTCCAGCGGCGGCATCGACGGATCGTCCGAAGCAAGAACCTCCGCCGTCATTTCGCGCAGACCCTCGATCACCGCGGTATGGACCAGCTCGTCTTTGGTATCAAAGTAGAGGTAGATGGTGCCCTTGGCGACCTTCGCTTCCTCGGCGACGCGATCGACGGTCGTGCCCTGCATACCGTATCGAGCCATCACGCGGCGTGCGGCTTCAAGGATCTCCCGCACCCGGAATTCCTTGATTACTTCTTCCTTTGTCATGAGAAAACTGGACAGTCAGTCAAATGAACGTATGGTCAGTCTAGGCAAATCGTCAAAGTTGACGCAAGGGGGAGTATCGAGCAGGGAAATGCAAACCGGCGCTGCTGGAAGGCCGCTGCGCGTCAGCTCAGACGGGCGAGTCCTCGCCTCTGGCGCGAGTGAGGGACATCCGTGCGGCGCCCGCGCGCTCGAGGTTCTCTTAATACTGGCCAGCCGTGCCAACGGCCAGGGGCCGCGCGCGACAACGGAGCGCGGCGTTAACATTGGGTGCAGGGGTCACCCCTGGCCGTGGCGACGGCAGCGCAGTATTAAGAAAGGAAAACACGGCGTGCCAACGGCCAGGGGCCGCGCCCGCCAACGGCGGGCGGCCTTAATACTGGGTGCAGGGGTCACCCCTGCGGCTCACCTCTCATTCTCGATGTCCGCACTCGCCGAAGCCGATCCGCCCGCTCCCCAAATACCCTTGGCCTCACCGCTGAACTTCTTGATCGCGCTTTGTTCGTCTGTTGGAAGCGCAGGAACGGCGCAAGCACCATTTCGGAACATTTCAGGGGAAATCAGTAATTCGCCACACACGTGCCTTTTCTGCCCGGCCTTACAAATGGCGGCGCGCTTCTCGCCGCTAGTACGCGGTTGCCGTATGCAGCTTCCGCGCGACGTTCATGCGGTTGCCGCCGAGCGAGGCATCGGTAGTCAGGGTGAATTTGTTCGTCACGGGATCGAAGATCTCGGCAGTATTGAGAGTATTTCCGCTTCCATCTTCGCCGCCGGTGATGAGCACCTTGCCGTTCGGAAGTATTGCGGCCGCATGATTGAATCTCGCGCTATGCATCGAGCCGACCGCCGTGAACGAATTCGTCGAGAGATCGAACACCTCTGCAGTCGATAGCGCGTTATTGGAACTGTCAAGGCCTCCCGCAATCAAGACCGTTGTTTCCCCAAAAGCTGTGGCCGTATGCTTCTCGCGCGCGACGGTCATGTCCGTTCCGCTGAGTGCTGTCGTCAGCGTGAATTTGTTTCTCCCCACGTCGAAGATCTCTGCGCTCGCCTGAGCAACCCCAGCGACGCCTTCGCCGCCCGCCACCAGGAACTCGCCGGAGTTGGGCAGCAGCGTCGCGGTATGGAACGCACGCGCTGCGTTCATCTGACTGCCGCCCAGCGAAACATCATCGGTCAGAGTAAAGGTGTGGGAACCGGGGTTGAACAATTCCGCAGTTTGTAGCGGGATTAGCCCGTTCGAGCCGCCTGTGATCACCGCGTTTGCTGGACACGTGTTTGAGAACGGCTCTGCCAAGAGCACGGTAGCAGCGTTTACGCGCGGCGTACTCATTGGACTTGTAGCCGTGCCACTGATCTCGGCTGTATTGAGAACGGTGCCGCTGGCATCCTGCCCGCCCGCAATCAACACGTTGGTAGAATCGTCGTTGAACGCAGTTGCCGTGTGGCCTTCGCGCGAGTCGGTCATGCTTGGGCCAGCGACAAATGTAGAGCCGGTGAAGATCTCGGTAGATTGCGCGACGCCAGTCGGATCGAAGCCACCTGTCACCAGGACATCGGCTCCTGCGCTCGTGTTGATCGCCGCTGATGCGTGGCCGTACCGAGCATCATTCATCGCACTGGTCGTGAGGCTGAATATATAAGTGACCGGGTTGAAGACTTCCGCGCTGTTCAGTGGAGTGCCATCGGAGGCTTGACCTCCCGAGATCAAAATGAGATGCGCGATATCCGGAGTCGCTGAGGGCCGTGGCGTACAGGTAGCCGTTGCGGCAGGCGTGGGGGTCACGCTTACAGTCGGGGTCGGCGGGGTAGGAGTCGGAGCGGGCGGGGTCGGAGTCAGCGTAGGGGTTGCCGTCACTGTGGCGGTCGCTGTCGCAGTTGCGGTCGGGGTCGGCTTCTTCTGCCTCGCTTTCCCCTTCAGAGTCACGGTCGCCGTGCTCTTCCCGCTGGTCGCACCGCTGGTGATCGCGATCCTCCCGTCGTAGGTCCCTTTTCCGATAGGTTTGAACTCAACGACAACCGGGAGGCTTCCTTTGGCAGCAATCGTGCTCGAACCGCCACCCAAGGTGATTTTGTAGTCGGGACGGGTGGGCACGCCAACGGTTACGTCCAACGCCAGCGTTCCGGTGTCTTTGATGTTGAAATGCTTGGTCTCGGTGGTCGCTTTGTCGAGGTTGACGCTGTAGCTCAGCTTCGTGGGCGAGATGGAAAGTTTACTTACGGGCGTCTTGGTCTGTCTAGCGACCCACCGTCATCTGACTGCGCCAACGCCGGGCGCGCAAACGCGGTCAGTAGAAACAGCAGTGCGAAAGTGAGCCTGGCGATTGATCGCATGAAGGAGTTAAGCGGAATTCCCATTTGAATCACGAGTCAGACTCGCACCAAGCCCACGTGGATTGCAAATGAGAGGTTCCCGGACTTGAGTCCAAAGGCTTTTCAAGCCGCAAACGCCGCCTTCTCGCGCGCCATCGCCCGACCTACCGATTGTCGCACCCGGACGAGGCTAACATTGCCCCCTAGGGAACCTCTGCATA
>DLMJ01000032.1 GCA_002479255.1 Candidatus Binatus soli
TCCAGATCTTCAATCTGATCTCGGGCAATTTTCTCGTCACGCAGGTCTTTTTCGAGCTGGCGCGCGAAACACCGCTCGCGCCGAGTTACCTTTCCTTTCTGCGTCCAAGCCACCGAAGCAAACGTCCGCTGATTACCCATCACCGCACCTCCTCATCCGCCACTCAACCAGTTCCTTTGTACACCAATCGATCAACTTATGCAGAGGTTCCCTAGGCGTCCACAACACGATCGTCCGGGACGCTCTGACCGTGGAGGACGGCCGCGAGGTCAAGCACACCGGAGACGGCATCATGGCGTCCTTCGTGTCGGCGGCGGCCGCGGTTCGCTGCGCAACCCGGATTCAGCGCGCCTTGGCCAAGCATCAAGAGGACCACGCAGAGTCTCCGCTCAAGGTTCGGATCGGCGCTGCGGCAGGAGAACCCGTCGAGCGTGAGCACGATCTCTTCGGAGCGACGGTGCAACTAGCCGCGCGGCTCTGTGCCCACGCGCAGCCCGAGCAAATTCTGGTGTCGAACGTGGTTGCCGAGTTGTGCCTCGGAAAGGGCCTGCCCTTCAAAGACCTGGGAGATGTTTTCCTAAAAGGTTTCAATCGCCCGATCCTGGTTCAAGTTGTCGAATGGTCCGGCGCAACGTAATGCGCCGCGGCAGTCCGATAGAACCTTACAACTATGGAACTTGGATTGGCGGCGGTCTCCCAATAACGAATCAAGCCGCTCAGGTGAGTCTAACTCTTATCTCTCGCCCAGATTTCCTTGAGTGGGCGATTGAGACACGAGCTGCTATGGCTTGATGTTCTGGTTCAGGTGGAACAAGTTGCCGGGGTCGAACTTTCTCTTGATCGACACCAGGCGGGTGTAGTTGTCTTTGTAGTTATCCCTGATACGGCCCTGGTCGTCATCGGCCATGAAGTTGACGTATCCGCCGGCCAGCGAGTAAGGCTCGAGCGCCTTGTAATAGTCCTTCACCCACTTGATGTTCTTCTGGTTGTCGGCGGGATTGGGCCACATGCCGGCGATCACGGTCGCGAACTTGGCGTCGCGGTAGGCGAAAGCCGTCGCATCCGCGGGAACACGGTTGCAGGCGCCGTTGATCGGATAGATGTGCACAGTCGAAGTCACGACCGGCACCTTCGGCCCGAACTTCGTGTGTGCCGCAATCGCGCCATCCGCTAGCTCGGTCGCGAAAGAGGACTTCCAATAGTGCTGCAGGCCCGGCCGGTATAGCGGGTCGAACAAGCTGTTCATCGCGTAGTAGGTCATCGGTGCAACCATCTCGGCCACGGTCGGCGCGGGCGTTCGGAACGCCGCCATCTGATTCTGGCCGTCCTTGGGCGCGCCGGCCCAGCAGGCCACGATCGCGCAGAACGTCTTGCCGTGCTCCTTCTCCGGGATGAACGGCAGCGGCGGCGCGATCTGAAACGCCGGGAAGAAGCCCATCTGCTCCGGGGCTGTCGCCACGTAGTCGCGGTAGAAGCTGAGCACGTCGCGCGCCCTGTCGATCGGATAGAAGAAGAGGCCCGCGACGACATCCTTGACTGGGTGCAGTTGGAATTCGAACGATGTCACAACGCCGAAGTTGCCGCCGCCACCCCGCAGCGCCCAGAACAGGTCCTCATTCTCCTTCGCGCTCGCGACGACGAATCGCCCATCAGCGGTGACGACGTCCGCGGACAGCAGGTTGTCGAGCGACAGACCAAAGCCTCGCGACAGGTAGCCGATCCCGCCGCCCAGTGTGAGGCCGGCGATCCCGGTGCTCGCGATGATCCCGCCGGTTGTCGCCAGTCCGAACGCGTACGTGGCGTGGTTAAAGTCGCCCCACGTGCAACCGCCTTCGGCTCGCGCCGTCCGCAGGCGGGGATCGACGCGAACACTATTCATCCTGCCCAGGTCGATCACGACGCCGACGTCGCAGGTGCCGAAGCCAGGCACGCTGTGCGAACCACCTCGCACGGATAGATCGAGTCCATTCTCGCGGGCGTAGTCGATGCCCGCCATCACGTCGCCGACGTCGACGGCCCTCACGATGACCGACGGGCGCCGGTCGATCATCCCGTTGTACACTTTGCGCGCCGCTTCGTACTCCGCGTCGCTTGCTGTTATCACCTGACCACGGGCGCGCTCTCGCAACATTTCAACGGTCGGCTTTTCCACAGCGGCAACTCCTTCGCCGGGCGAGTCTAGCCAACAATGCCACCACGTGACGGCCGCCTCAAGGGGCGCCGTCCACAAGCGAGTGCCCAGAGAGTCCGGATTAAAGCATTGGGCGTGACGACATCCGTGTCCTGTCGCTACCAAAAATTCCATCTGAACCGGAATTTGAGTGGCTGCGAGAATTGCTATCGAATTGATGCTTTTGAGCGAAACTGGCTCAAATCGCGGGGGCGATTCTGCTGCCAGGCGAATCACGGGCGAACCGGCCAGGACTGGCTGTTCGCAGCGAATCGAGCAATGTGTGTGGTACCCGGAGAGGAGCAGGGCCACATGAAAAACTCGATTCCGAAAGGCGATACAAACGGTCTGGCAGCGGCGCTGAAAGCTCTTTCAGTTCTCGATCCGCAGGAACTCAATGCGCGATGGAAGGCCCTATACGGCTCGGATCCGCCCGACCGGCTTCGCCGTCCTCTGATGATCCAAGCTTTGGCCGATCGTCTTCAGGAGCAAGCTCTCGGCGGTCTGAAGCCCGCCACTCGCCGCCTGCTGCGCAGCGTCGCGGGCGACGCGGAAACGCGCCGGCCAACCGCGGTCGAGTAGAAGCGACCAGTTAAAGCGGGCGCAGTGCTGATCCGGGAGTGGCACGGCACCAAGCATCAAGTGACCGCGTTGAAAGACGGATTCATGTTTCGCGGGAAGCACTTTCAATCGCTCTCAAAAATCGCCGGTGAGATCACTGGCACGCGATGGTCAGGGCCACTCTTTTTCGGTCTGAAGAATTCGCACCAGGAGCAGCAAAATGGAGCCCACTAAACCGCAGACCCTGCGCTGCGCAATTTACACACGCAAATCTTCGGAGGAAGGGCTGGAGCAGGACTTCAACTCGCTGCATGCACAGCGCGAGTCTTGCGAAGCGTTCATCAAAAGCCAGACGGGCGAAGGCTGGCGACTGATCAAAACCCACTACGACGATGGCGGTCTTTCGGGCGGGAACATGGAACGCCCTGCCCTACAGAGCCTGCTTGAGGACATCCGGCAGAAGCTGGTCGATGTCGTGGTGGTCTACAAGGTCGACCGGCTGACCAGATCGCTCTCGGACTTTGCCAGGATGGTCGAAGTGTTCGATGCGCACGGCGTTTCGTTCGTCGCGGTCACTCAACAGTTCAACACCACCACCTCGATGGGCCGCCTGACGCTAAACGTGTTGCTGTCGTTCGCGCAGTTCGAACGCGAGGTAACCGGGGAGCGGATCCGTGACAAGATCGCTGCGTCAAAGCGCAAGGGCATGTGGATGGGCGGCTTGGTGCCTCTCGGCTACGAGGTTCGCGACCGGCAGTTGGTGATCAACCCTTCTGAGGCGGAGACGGTCAGACAGATCTTCCGGCGCTACTGCGAACTCGGCAGCGTTCGACTTCTCAAGGAGGAACTCGATCGAGATGAGGTTCGATCGAAACATCGCATCGCCAAGAACGGGGTCCAATCCGGTGGTCATTCATTCTCGCGGGGAGCCCTCTACACGCTGCTCGGCAACCCGATTTACATCGGCGAGGTCCGTCACAAGGGCACGCGCCATCCAGGCCAACACCAGCCAATCGTGGAACGAGCGGTATGGGACAAGACTGATGAACTCCTTCATGCTCACGCCGCACGCGCTCGCGGCAAGACCAGCAAATCGATGAGCAGCCCGCTCGCCGGCAAGCTCTTCGATGAATCCGGGGAAGGTCTCACCCCGAGCCACGCGGTCAAGGGCAAGCGCCGCTATCGCTACTACGTATCTCGCAGCCTGATAAAGGGCACTGCGAATCAGGCAGGAACTGGGTGGCGGCTTCCGGCGGCCGAAATCGAGCGTAGCGTCGCCGCGGCGGCTGCGATGGTTCTCGATGATCGCACTGCGATCCTGGCCGACATCGAGCAGTCCGCCTCGGATACAGGTCAGATAAAATCGATTCTTGACGGCGCGAGCGCATGGAGCAGTCGCCTTCGATCCGAGGCCGAAGCGGCGGAAGCGCTGGAACTTCTCATCAGTCGGGTGGAGCTACGACCCGATGGCTTCCGCCTCTCCCTCAATCTGCCCATTGGACCCTCTGAGAAATTGACGGGTCGCGGCGCGGTTGACTTGAAACTCACTCGACTGATCCCGATGCAAATGCGGCGGCGCGGAATCGAAATGAAGTTCGTCATCAATGGCGACTCCAAGACTTCTCCGAGAACCGACCCCGCGCTGCTCAAAATGATCGCACGAGCGCATTGCTGGTTTGACGATCTGGTCTCTGGGCGCGCCGCATCGATGGTCGAAATCGGTAAACGAGAGAAGGTCGGCAAACGTTACGTCAGCCGCATAATTCGTCTCGCCTTCCTGGCTCCGGAAATCGTCGACCAGATCGTCAAAGGCTGCCAGCCGCCGGAGCTCACCGCGGAATCTTTGCTCAAGGATCGCACGCAGCTGCCGCTCGAATGGGAATCTCAGCACCGAGTGCTTGGATTCCCGTTCCCGGCTTGATCCTTCTGATAGCCAGCTACAGGCGGCGCCGTGCTAGTGCGCCTTTGTGGCCGCTGATGAGCTATTCCTATGGTTGCCAAAGTCCACCGCCAAAAGTCGAAACGGAGAGAACCTCCGCGAACGGCCCCGGAATCTCCCAAGTGAGCATTTCTCCGGTGGCCTTTGAACTCACGAAGCACCGCACACGCCCCGATTTCGTGCACTTCTTCAGAGATTTCAATACATCGAGGACTCGGGTGCGGAGGGGGTGGGATTCGAACCCACGAGGGACTTTCATCCCTGCCGGTTTTCAAGACCGGAGCCTTCAACCACTCGGCCACCCCTCCAAGCCCTTGATTCTATTACGTTTCCTGTTCCCCGGTGGACCCCATAAATGGGCAAATGTAAATTGATTTGTAAATATGCCGCTCCCCGGCGCTTTTCGTGCTTTATATCTCGCTGGCGCTCTACCCCTTCTGCCCGTGTAGCTTCGCGCCTGTACCCTGTCTATATCCCTTCCGCCCCTTGTGATTAGCCGCTTTGCTCGCGCTGTACCCCTTCCGCCCCTTAGCCGCCCCGCTCATACAGGGACGTTCCCCCACGGCCCCTGCTGCTTTAGCCGCACCAGCTATTCTACCCCTTTTTACTACTCTTATTTCTAACTTAATAGAATATAGCCGTCCGCCCGTCCGCCGAGTGGGATAGCGGCTGGGAGAGTGGGACTTGAAGGCGGACGGTGATTTGAAACCCTGCCGTCCTCAACCGTCCGCGCCGTCCGCCTGATTGGGGCGGATAGGGATGGGAAATCAAGCGCCCCCAACTCACCAAAACGGTGTTATAGGATAGCGCGGCGTTTGCTTGCTAGTGGGGGCGGCTAACCCAGCGTGGACCTAGACTGGTTCTCCAGCAGCCTGTAGCACGGCATCCAGCGCGAGCGCGGCCCGCTTCTGGTCGGCGGGAAGGAATTTGGCGTACACATCCATTGTCATTTTGGCGCTACTGTGACCTACGCGCCCAGCGACCACCTTAGGATTCACCCCGGCGCGCAACAACTGGCTAATATGCGTGTGGCGTAGGTTCTTGAGTTGGGTCCCGGTGAACCCGATGACGCGGACGCGGTCAACCCAAGCCGATGTGAAACTGCTAGGACGCCAGCGCGATCCGTCCAGTGTCGGGAAAACAAGCCCCTCATCATTTTTCCACAAGGGGCCAGCGGCCAGCCGCGCCTTCTTTTGTTCGACGGCGTGGCGGCGCAATGTTTCCACAGTCAAGGGCAGAAGGTCAATCGGACGGATTGAACTTTCGGTCTTGGGATTCTTGAAAACAAGTCCACCAGCTTTGGTTTCTGATAACGAGCGGGAGATAGTGAGAACATCATCCTTAATGTCTTTCCACCGCAGCGCGAGTAATTCGCCACGTCGCAATCCAGTGGTGGCGGCGACTACAACCGGCGCATAGAGCCGATTGCCCTCAAAGCCCTTTAACAGCGTCATCAGCCCCTTTTCATCTAGCGTCTTCATCTCCGGGTGGTGGGGGCGCGGCGAATCTACCCGGTCGGTTTGGTTGATGGCGAGTATCCCTAAGCGTACCGCACGGCGAAGCGCCTGACGAAAGACGCGGTGTATGTGCAACACCGTCCGCCGCGACAGCTTCCCTTTGCCGTCAACCCGTTTGGCATTTAGATAGTACGTTTGGATTGTCTGTGGGTCCAGCTTGGCGAGCGGGATAGCTCCGAAGGCAGGCTTAAGGTGCTTTTCAATTAACCAGCCGTAGCCTTCCAGTGTGCGCGCGGAAGCGTCATGTTCAGCAAGCCATCGGTCTAGATACTCGCCAGTCGTAAGCCGGGATGGTGCTACCAGTGTGCCCCGTGCGTTTTCGTGGTCAAGAGTATTGGCGCGTTGTTTCACTTCCCGGTATGAACCCCGGAACAGTTCGGTCTGATACTTGTTCTTGCCCTTGTGAATATAGATGCGAGCCTTCCCCGGCACACCCTTTTTGGGTCGTACTTTCCATTGAATGAATGCCATTGTTTTTCTCCTTCAATTTACAATCAATTTACATAGCTCTTAAGGCCGCACGCGCCGTGAGCGTTTAACAACCCTTCCGGTTTCCTAGACCGGAGCCTTTATCCAGCACATAATCTGTTCAACCGGGTCTCCCGCTGACCGCCAGCCTTCCCGCCGTAGCGTCTCGGCAATCTTCGCTGGCTTCATCTTTCGCTCGCGGGAGAGTTGAATTGCCCGGCGCTGGAACCGCTCGTTAACGCGGACTCGGCATTTGTTCGTGCAGGTCGTCCGGCGCTTTCCAAATTCCTTCCACTCGTTACAACCAGGGCATAGGCGGATGGTTGTACCGTCGCCCGACGCTGATTCAAGCAATTGCGCCCACAGGCAGGTTAGTAGCGAGTCCGGGCGGATGACGGTTCGGAAGCGCCCCTCAGCTATATCGGCTCCGACCGGCGCGCCAATGAGGTGGCGGTTAAGGGCGGCGCGTAGGTGTTGAGCAGCAGCGGGGCGGCGTTCGGCCCAATCGTGCTGCTCATCCCATATCGCAGCCGGTCCTTTCCAGTTCACGATAGCTAGGTTGCCGACTGCCTCCCCTATCTCCATCATCGCATCGCGCCAGAAGATGACCGATTCCCCGTCTGCCGCGAATCCGAGCAACCCAAATTCATTCGCCAGCGATAGCATCCGTTCGGTGTCGAGCGAACGAAGCATGGCGCGCGGTTCATCCTGCGTACCGGTGATGGTTGTCTTATACGGGTTGGTGAACCGCAGGAAGGCGTTGCGCTCCGGGCGATAGGTCGCTGTGGCTGTGGCGCGGGCGCAGATTTGGCGGCGATTCGGCGTGAGCTTGTACCCGTCCGGGCACCGTTGTCCTTCATATTGTATCAGCATAACGTCCTTACATTCCTTACGTTCCTTACGTTTCCTATCAGTCCAGCGTTATTCTATTCTATTATCGCTCCGAAGGCGAATAGAAAAGAGGACGCAACGATGAAGACGAACGAGACACCGAATGCGCTTGCCTACACAGTAAAAGAGGCAGCGCGGCTTTTGCACATAAACGCGAACGTCGCGTACCAGTACACAAAGAAGGGAATTTTGCCCAGCGTCCGCATCGGGCGCTCGGTTCGCATTCCACGGCTGGCACTCGAACAATTCTTGGCCGACCAGTCCACCGGGCGCGCGGGCGGCGTGCGATGACCCTCTTAGTAGTTGCCCTGGCGCTCGTGGCGCGCGGCTTCGCGGTGTTCCCTTGCAATTCGCTATTGGCGAACGGGAAGTGTTCGTGTCGGCAGGCGGATTGTAAGAGTCCTGCCAAGCATCCGCTGGGCTTACCCGGAGCAGCGCCCCACGGTTGGAAGGATGCCAGCACCGACCCGGATCAAATCAAGAAGTGGTGGAAGCGTTGGCCGAACGCGAACATCGGTATTGCCTGTGGTGCATCTGCCGTCATCGTCATTGATATAGATGTTGAGCATGCCGGCGAAGAGACTTGGGCACAAATCAAGCGCGATAATCCTACCATCCGGGAGTCCGCTGTTCAGGCCATAACACAGAGCGGCGGGCGGCACCTGTACTACGCAGCCGTTCCCGGCGTCAACATCACGGACGGCGTTGCTGGACGGCTGGGCGCTGGCGTCGATGTGCGCGGCTCGGATGGCTATGTAATCGCGCCGGGTAGCCGTGGCCTGAAGGGGGACTACCGATGGGCGCAATAGATGAACAGGTTGACGCGACGCTGCTCGCGCTCCTAGTCGCGTCCGAACCTGAATCAAACACCGTGCCCAAGGGGCGCAAGGTAGCGAAACCAAAACGCCGTCCATTCGCCGCACCTATTCAGAAGGCCATCAACAAAGACGTGCTCGCCGCCTACCACAAGGCGAGCGGTCAAGAAGAGTTCACGAAGCGCGGCGCGGAATACCATTTTGTATGTCCAAGCCACGACGATACCAAACCATCTGCGCGTCTCAACCCGGACAAAGGCTCGTGGACCTGTGATGTATGCAAGGCGGGCGGTGGCATACCGGAGTTGTACGGTACGGCCCACCAGCTAGATTCCAAGACCGACTTCAACCGCATCGAGCAGGAGCTAGCGGCGCTGTTTGGGGTTGAGTTGGAGCCTGATGCGCCGTCCGCAAGAAAGAAGTCCAAAGTATCAATCACGATGGAGGCGCTGGCGGAGCGGGACATTGAACTGTTCCATAGCTCTGATGGCATCGGTTATGTGACCTATAAGGAAGATGACGGTCATAAGGAGACTTGTCGCTTAGACCAATTTGACCGCTTTATTACGCGACTGTACTTGAAGGCGAGCGGCGACGTTACAATCTATCCGGGCGCTGTTGCTGAGATTATCAAGGCATTGGACGCCCGCGCCTTCGATCCTACCGCGCCGCTACGCGACCCGGCGTTGCGTGTGGCGATGGGTGGCGACGGTGCCATCTATTACAACTTGGCAACCCCGGATTGGAAAATTCTCCGGTCCACCCGCGACCGGAGTGAAGTAATCGAGTACGCGGACTGTCAAACACCATTTTTGCGAACGAACGGGATGCTAGAGCTTCCGCCGCCAGCCAGCGACAAGATGCCACTGCCTGAAATACACAAGCGGTTCTTTTCAATCTTGGATTGGGAGAATTTCCTGCTGGTGTTCGCCTACGTTTGCGCAGCCTTGTTCCCCGGCAATGAGTTTCCATACTTGGGCCTTCACGCTGCTTCTGGCTCTGGCAAGACCCTGCTGGCACTGCTCCTTAAGTATTTGATTGACCCTGATTATATCGAATCCACACGCCTTCCTGAAGACCCACGTGACCTACCAGCAATTTTAATCCATCAGCACTTTCCCGTCTTTGATAACTGTTCTTCCATTTCCAATGAAATGTCGGATGCGCTCTCACAGTTGAGCACCGGAGGCAGCATCGCAACGCGCACCCTTTATACAAATTTCGGCTTAAGTTCATTCCATGGGTCGCGGCCCATGCCGCTAACATCGATCCCGGACCTGGCAAGGCTGCCTGACCTTGCTGACAGGATTATCGCGCCATCCTTCCTAAGGTTCACTGAGATGGGCGGCACAGTTACCCGGTTGCCCTGGGAGCGTCTGAAAAAGGACTTCTTGATTGCACGACCCGCCATGCTGGCGACGGTGTGGGCGGCGATACGGCATGGGCTACGGGAGATGGGCTCAGTTGCCCTGCCTGAAGGGACACGGATGATGGGACCGGCCACTTGGATGTACGCCTGCATGGGTTATTTCGGGAAGGATACACAAGAGGCTTGGTTTGACACCTATCAGTACGACCGTGCCGACACTGCCGCGCGGCTACTGGACGATTATCCGATTTGCCCTCTGATAATCCAATTGGCCAACAATTACAAGAACATTGGCACAGATAAAGTCCCCACGTGGGTATCTGATGGATACAAGTCTTGGGAAGGCACTGCGACAGCCCTGCTTACGAAGTTGCATGATAACTTCCTGCCGGACCACATTCTCAAAGACCGAAAGTGGCCAACGTCCGTAGAGATGCTTGGTTCCCAACTATACCGGCTGGAAGGGCCGTTGCTACGGGCCGGCATAATCATCGAACATATCCGCGTTGGCAAGAACCGCGACCGCCAAATCTTGATACGACACAAGGATGACCTAGCCCTCAAGAGCACTGAGGCGGTCTTCCACACTAATGGGGCTATCCATGATGGGCAATCAACTTAATCGGCGTCCCCGCTCTGTTGTGACGAATGCGGTCGTCAAGCATGGCATATTCTCCAAGTCCAAGGAAGCCATCACGCAACGCCAAGACACAGTGAACAAGCTGGTGAACAAGGCGTACCGGGCTATGAAGTGGTTATCCACCGCCGACCGCCCCACTCTCAGGTCGTGGGCGGAGCTTGTCATCGTGACGAGCCAAGCGTTCAACAATCTTATGGGCGAAGGCATCCTACAAAAGGACGGCGACCCAAGGCGGCTGTTGAAGGACTTTCGGCAATTGAAGCTGGCACAGCTACGCTACGAGGAAGCGCTGTTGATGACCCCGGCAGCGCGTGCGGCTGTGTTGGGCGGCAAGGACGGCGCTCCGATAGACCTAGTGGCGCATTTCGCTAAGACTGTCACCCCGGATAAGGACAATGGCGAAACAGAAAAAGAGTAATCCACTGGCGGCCGCAAAGTACGACCCGGTGCTGTTCATCGAGACGGTGCTGATAGACCCGGAGACTGGCACACCGTTTATGCTCTATGAAGAACAGAAACGGTTTCTGCGAGCCGCGTTCACTCTCAAGCCGGATGGTACGCTCCCATACGCGGAAGTGATGAGGGGCGCTCCCAAGAAGTCCGGTAAGACTACAGAGGGCGCTTGGGCACTGCTTTACTGCGTATGCGCGATTGGTGGCCGTGGTGCTGAGGGGTACTGCATCGCCAATGATTTTGAGCAAGCGCAAAGCCGTGTGTTCGCCGCAGCGGTCAAAATCGTGAGGGCCAGCCCGCTCCTGTACCGCGCGGCGCGAATCTCGTCTAACAAGATAGAGTTCCCTAGCACTGGCGCGAGCATCACCGCACTGGCCTCCGAATACGCGGGCGCGGCTGGAGCGAACCCAACTATCACCGTGTTTGATGAGTTGTGGGGTTTCATGAGCGAGCGTGGGCACCGGCTGTGGGATGAGATGGTCTCGGTTCCCACTCGCAAGGTCAGTGTAAGACTTACAGTCACGTATGCCGGGTTCACTGGCGAGTCCGACCTGTTGGAAGGGTTATACAAGCGCGGCCTCACAGGGACAATCATCGCTCCAGATTTATATGCACAGCTGGGGATGCTGATGTACTGGACTCATGAGGCGCGGGCACCTTGGCAAACGGAAGCGTGGAAGGAACAGATGCGGCTATCGCTTCGGGGCAATGCGTACTTGCGGCTGATTGAGAATAGGTGGGTGACCAACGAGTCCAGCTTTATTGATGTTGGGGAGTGGGACAAGTGTGTTGACCCGACCGCCAGCCCTACACCGCGCGATAAGCGCCTGCCCGTGTGGGTAGGTGTCGATGCTTCTACAAAGCATGATAGCACCGCGATAGTGGCCTGTACCTATGACGATAAGACCAAGCATGTGCGGCTCGTTACCCATACCACATTCCAGCCGTCGCCGGATGACCCGCTGGACTTTGAAGCGACCATCGAGCGGACACTGTTGAACTGGGCTGAGCAATACGACCTACAAGAGGTCAGGTTTGACCCGTGGCAGTTGGTTTCGGTCGCGCAGCGTCTAACGCGGGCCGGACTCCCAATGGTGGAGTTTCCCCAGACCGTAGGCAATCTCACTGAAGCGAGCAGCTGTTTGTATGAACAGGTTAAAGGCCACTCAATAACTCTATATGCGGACGCTGAGATGCGCTTGGCAGCATCGCGGGCAGTAGCTATAGAGACGGCGCGCGGTTGGAGAATCGGCAAAGAAAAACAGAGTCACAAGATTGATACTATCGTGGCATTGGCGCAGGCGGTGCTAGGCGCTGTGCGTGGCGCAGGCGGACACTCCATTACCATAAGGTCATTTTACGGCGGGGACGACACGCCCCCAGCAGATCCATCCGACATCCGAGTGGAGCGTGGCGTAAGGCTAGAACGAATCACTGAAACTGAATTGGACTATCTCTCTAGGAGGCAATAATGGCTACTAACCCTAAAATCATAACCGGACTGTCACAGGCTGATGGGAGTCCGCCGGGGCCACCGGTGTTCCGACCCAAGAGCGGAATAAAACAAGACCTGGCTGCGGCGCAAAGTTTTGGTGCCAAGATTGACGACCTTCGGCAACAGAAGGATGCCAAGATTCGCACCATCAAGAACGATAAGGATTTGACGCAGACGGCGGTGGGCGCGCAACTTAAGGCCATCTCCGATGTTTTTGACAGTGACATTGAGTCCTTGGTTAAGGCGACATTCGCCTATTGCGACGCCGCAGCACAGGTAGCGCCCTTCTTCACCCGCCAAGCCTGTTTTCTCCGGGCAGTAGCGGACGCGGCGGTAACGGCGACCGACTCAATGTTGGCGCGGCTACGCCGGGAATCCGCCGCACAACTGATGGATGAAGCCGCGCTCGCTGCCAGCCGCGCCGACCCCGTGGCCGGTGGCCTGATAATGATTGAGGTGTCGGCGCGGACGGAAGGACCAGCCGATGGTCCCGGTAGCGCGCCACGGCTCACACGCGGCCAGCGCGAAGCCATCAACAAGCTCTTGGACACGATCCCCTTGGATGCCGAAATAGTCGCCCCCATGTTGGTCGAGTTTGACATCTTGCGCCGCGAGACTTCCATCCGGGCGGGCAAGGGTACGCCCACGGCCAAGATTGCGGTCGCGCTGTTAAAGCAACAGGCCGGTTACGATGATGGTCAATCATAAGTTGTCCTGCCAAAGGGGAGCGGCGGTGCATCACTACCGCCCCCGCCTTCCCACAGGTTGGGCTGTGGAGACCCAAGGCGGCGCGGGATGGTTGAGCAGGGGTCTTACTCCTTCCCACTGCGAGACGCCCGCGCCGCCGACTAACATGGCTAACATTTTGGAGGCACCATTATGAAGATGAAAGCGGCGAACGGTGTTGAATTGGAGTTTGCTGAGATGGATGACCCTTGGGACAACTGCGGCCATGTCATCAAGGCACCTGACCACCGTTCACGCGACCAACGCGCCGTGGACGTAATGTACCTGTTGGCGAGTCACGGGATAACCCTGCATCCCTACCGCCCCCACCATGACCTGCTGACGACTGAGATTTGTAACCTGGGCGATGAAGTCGTGGCAGAGATTCAAGCCTTAAAGCCGGAGCTAGTCGCCCGGACGCTGGCCGCTGGGCGCACTTCGTTCTACCGCGCCCGTTTATCGGCGCTGGGATGGTCCAGCGAACGCATCAATGACGCTATCTCGCTGGCGGAAGATGAAATCATGACCCACATTACAACCGACCACGTTACCATTGTCAGCGCAAAGAATTGGGACAATGGAAGGATAGTACATCGATGTGCAACTATTGATGATGGCGGTGCTGAGGCCCGTAAACTGCCCGTGATTTAGCAGACCGTCGCCGTCCGCCAAATGGCGACGCACCGGTGCGATGGCTTGACAGGGCGCTTGGTGCTGTCTTAATTCGGGCCTGAGTGTCTGAATTTCCCGGCCACCTCTCTTTTTTCGATGGCTTTGCGTCCAATCAACGATACTCGCGGCGCGGGCGACCGCTTCACCAGTGAGACGGGTTATCGGCCGAATCAGCGCAAGGCTGGACTGGGAAGCGCGATGGTCACGAAGCCCTCTCTACCACCCTCGCAACGAATCGGACAACTGACGATCAACGGTCGGAAGCTTAGAGTAAGGGTCAGCGCGGCTTGCGCCGCTTCGATAGCGGCGGCCCGGTCAGGATGATAAACTCAGGCCGGTCTTCGCGCGACAGCTGGGGAGAAAACGGAAAATGAGCGGAAAAGTAACCTTGGTCAGCATTGCGCTGATGATGTTGCTCTGCACGAGAACGAAATGCTGGGCCGATTGGCAGTACACAAAATGGGGGATGACCGTCGCTCAAGCGCAGACCGCGTCCAAGGGGTCATTGCACCTTACCAAGGCGGATCAGAACCCGAACTCGATTCCTGGCCTCCATCTCGTCGAGAAACTAAGAGGGATCTACAGCGCTGGCGGTATTACATTCGAGGCTCAGCTTTTCTTCGACGCGGCTGGCCGACTTGCGTACGTCGGCCTAGAGTTGCGCGACCCGCGCGTAAATCTAGAGAAACTCGAAGCGTCGCTGGCCGCGAAGTATGGGTCCCCCTACAAGGAGACCAATCTCATCGCCGACGGCTATAAGAAAGATTGGACGGGCGATGGCAATGACATTTCGCTCACCGTCCTAGACCCTGGGTCAACCCTCCCGATGCTAGTGGTGCTCAAATATGGCCCCTTGGCTAATACGAAAGGCCTCTGAATTTCAAATCACTAGTGGCCTGTAACAGTGAAATTGTTCGCATTTCGGTTTCGCGCGCAACGTTCCCCGAAACACTTCTCCCGGACCGCGCCCGCGCTTGGGACTGGTTCCGGGAATACCGCGAACGGATGACGGCGCGGCGGTGAGAGACGTTTCCCGCTTCGCCCAAGCGCCGACCCGCGCCGGTAGCGCCGGGGTGCTATACCACGCCCCTAGCTAGGCACACGGTGGGGTTTCGGGCGCTCCGGGTAGCTGTTTCGGGGTAGGCGGACGGGTCGAACGGTAGCGGGCGACTGGTTTTTAGAAGCCGTCCTCCCATTAAGCCACACGGCGCGTGAGGCTTGGACACCATGCGGACGGCCGGACGGCGTTTTCCCACCCCTACTCTCTAAACTAAGAGCTACCCGCGACCGATGTAAATGGATTTGTAAATTGAACGCCCGAATACGGGCCGATACGGGCCGATACGGGAAGGGACTATAAGACCAGATAACCCTTATAGGACGGGACGGAACGATACGGGGAGATACTATTCCTGCGGATTTCAAGACCGGTGCCTTCAACCGCTCGGCCACCCCTCCAAGCCTCATTTATTAAGGACTTACGGCGATTAGCGCAATCTGTGGATCGGCCTGAGTGCCCACTTACTGCCCACTTTTTTGAATTTCGGTTGAGGGGACCGCGAAAACCACCCCCCTCCATTAATGCAAATCTGGCGTCGCAATCTATAGGACTACGTTGATCTTGGGCTCTATTTGCTATGGTCTTGACCAGTGCGATGACCTTCAATCGCCGCTGCCGCGGACAGCTCCTAGTCTCAGCGCGATGCGGCGGGATCCAGCAGCACCTCCGGCACGTCAACCACCCGCGCGCGCAGCCATTCGCCGAGGCTCTTGGCCTGGGGGTCGGGGCGCACCGACGAGGCTACGCCCTCGCCGAGCAGGCCGACGATCACGAAGTTGAGCGCGCGCAAGTTGGGGAGCTCGTAGCGGCGCACCTCGAGCGGCGCCGTCTCGGGGAGGAGCTGCTTGAGGCGCTCGCTGCTCAGGAACTCGGCGAGCCACGCGTAGGCGAGATCGCTGCGCACCCACAGGCCGACGTTAGCGTTGCCGCCTTTGTCGCCCGAGCGCGCCCCGGCCACGCGCCCGAGCGGCGCGCGTCGCGTCAAGCCGGCCGGTGGCGAGGACAGAACGGCCGACAGAACCTTGACGGGCGAGCGTGTCACCACCTCGAGCGGCTTGATCGGGATGCTGCGCCCGTCGGGCAGCACGGCAACGTGATCCACGGCGTCGGCCGGCACGAGCGTCGGCCAGTAGACGCCGTATGCGCTCGCGTCGCCGGGCGGGTCCATGGAGTAGAAGCCGGGGTAACTGGCGAGCGCTAACTCCGTGATCGCAGAGGAGAACGCGCGTCCGACCTTGTTCGCGTCGGCGTCCTTCACGGTGACCGTGAAGGTGGCGCTCGCCTGCTCATTGGTCTCGGGATCCGGATGCTGCGTGGGCGCCAAGTGGAAGTGGAGTACGCCAAAGCGCTCGGCACCGCCGAGGCGGCGCACGATCGCTCGCTTGAGCACTGCGGCCTTCTCATCCACGTCGAGACCGGTGAGCACGAGGGTCATCGCGTTGCGGTAGCCGCCTGCGTAGTTGATGCATACCTTGAGCGCTCTCGGCGCAGGCTCACCGCGCACACCCGACACGCGGACCCGGTCGGCGCCGGCCTGGTCGAGCCGGATGCTGTCGAAGCGCGCTATCGCGTCTGGATTCGCGTAGGACGGCTCGCCGAGTTCGTAGAGGAGTTGGGCGGTCACGGTACCGATTGACACGAGACCGCCTGTACCGGGGTGCTTGGCGACGACGAACGAACCATCCTCTTCCATCTCTGCGATCGGGAAGCCGGGGTGGTCCAGATCGGGCACCTCACTAAAGAAGGCATAGTTGCCGCCGGTCGCCTGCGCGCCGCACTCAAGGATGTGCCCCGCGACCACGGCGCTCGCAAGCCGGTCCCAGTCGTCGCGCGCCCACTGGAAATGCCAAGCTGCCGGACCCACGACGAGCGATGCGTCCGTCACGCGCGGACACACGACCACGTCGGCTCCCGCCTTAAGGCATTCGACAATGCCCCATGCGCCGAGGTAGGCGTTCGCGCTCACCGGCCGCACCGGCATCGCCTCGAAGGGGCGACCGTCGTCAAGATGCGCCAGGGTGTGTCCTGCACGCCGTAACTCGCCAAGGCGCGGGAGGAGATCGTCGCCCTCCACATGGGCGACGCTCGCCTTCACGCCGAGGCGCTTCGCCAACTCCCGGATTTTCTCGGCGAGACCGCGCGGGTTGAGGCCGCCGGCGTTTACGACCACCCGCACGCCGCGATCGACGCAGGCGCCAAGTACCTCCTCCATCTGGCGCAGAAACGTCACCGCGTAGCCGGCGCTCGGATCTTTCTGGCGGGCCTTCCAGAGGATCAGCATCGTGAGCTCAGCGAGGTAGTCGCCGGTGAGTACGTCGATGGGGCCACCCTCGAGCATCTCGCGCGCCGCCGAGAGGCGATCGCCGTAAAAGCCGGAGATGTTCCCGATCCGGAGCGGTCGGCGCACGCTCATCGTTTTCTCCAGACCGGCGCGCGCTTTTCGAGGAAGGCACGCGGTCCTTCCTGCGCGTCCTCGCTCTTGTAGACCGGCTCAAAGATGCGCTCGGCCTCGTCGAAAGACTCGCTCCGTAGGCGCTCGGCGGCGGCGTACACCATGCGCTTGCCCGCCCGCACAGAGAGCGGCGCGTTCTGCGCGATGCGCATCGCCAGTGCGCGCGCCTCCTCCTGCAGGTGATCGAGCGGTACGACGCGGTTCACCAGGCCGATCTCGCGTGCGCGATGCGCATCGATCGGCTCGGCGGTGAGCAAGAGCTCGAGCGCCACTCGGGGCGGAATCATCCACGGGAGCGGCGCGGCCCACGGCGCGCCGCGGCTCCACTTCGCCTCTGTGATCGCGAACTTCGCCGTCTCAGCGGCGATGCAGAGGTCGCACATCTGCGCCAGGGCGAAGCCGCCGGCGTAGGCCAAGCCGTTCACGGCGGCGATCACGGGCTTGTCCGTCATGAGGTTGCGGCCGAGCTGCGGGACGAAATCCAGCGGCGGGACTTGAAGCCCGGTCACCGACATCTCCTTGAGGTCGGCGCCGGCGCAGAAGACCTTGTCACCGGTTGCGGTGAGAATCGCGACCAGCGCGTCGTCGTCACCGACGAAGCGGCGGAACGCCGCCCACAGGCCTTCGCGCACCGCGCGGTTCAGCGCATTGCGTGCCTCCGGGCGATCGATCGTGATCGTGCTGATGTGGTCGCGGAGCTCGTATCGGACCGGCTGGTCAGACATTTCAGATCTCCTCCTCGATCATTACTGGGCACTTGCGGTCTCTGCTTCGATTACGGCAAGAATCGCGCCCGCTGCCACCTGCATCCCGACGGTCGCGCGGATCTCGGTCACCGTTCCCGCGTGGGGCGCCCGGATCGGGGCCTCCGTCTTCATCGCCTCGAGCACGAGCAGCAGGTCGCCCTTGGCGACGATTGCACCGACGGTGACGTAAATCTGTTTAACTACGCCCGGCATAGGCGCGACGAGCGAGCCGGCTGCCAGCTCGAGCTCGGGCTCGGCGAAGCGTGGGAGTTCGCGCAGCTCGCTCGCGCCCAGCGCGCTGTCGACGAAGACCCGCTCGCCGACCGTATGCACCGCATAGCGATGGCGTACAGCGTTGACTTCGAGATCGACCTCGCCCTCGCCGGATGCGTGTACGCGAACGCATTCGAGCGCGTTGCCGTTCACCAGAGCGCGCAGACCCTCGCGCCCGAAGCGGTAGCGCACGTCGAGTCGCCCCCAGCTTCCCTCGAAAGCCTGCTCCTGGTCTTGTGAAGGGACGTTGCGCCAGCCGGACGGGATCGAGGCCAGCGAGCCGCCGCGCGCGCGGCGCGCGGCTTGCAACGCAAGCGTCGCAGCCAGCGCGTGGAGGCGCTCGCCCGCCGCGTCGCAGAGCGGCGCGCCGAGGATCTCAGGCCGGTGTCGCTGGAGGAAATGCGTGTCGGCTGCGCCCGCAATGAACTCGGGGTGGCGCAGGATGCGCACGAGGAGATCGCGAATCGTATGCGGGCCGTGAAGGTGCGCGCGCGCGAGTGTGTTGGCCAGCCTGGCCGCCGCCTCCGCGCGCGTCGGCGCCCACGCGATCACCTTCGCCAGCATCGGGTCGTAATGGACGCTCACCTCCGAGTCGTCCTCGACACCCGAGTCGAGGCGGATTCCCGACGCCGGTGCGAAGGCGAACCGATGGAACACGCCCGTCGATGGTGCGAAGCCGCGCCGCGGGTCTTCGGCATAGAGACGCGCCTCGATAGCGTGGCCACGAAGCGGTGGCACTTCGTCCTGCGCCGGAAGCGCGCCGCCGCGCGCCACTTCGATCTGGAGGCGCACAAGGTCGAGCCCGGTCACGCACTCGGTCACGGGATGCTCGACTTGGAGGCGCGTGTTTACTTCCAGGAAAAAGAACTCTCCGGCGGGCGTGAGCAGGAATTCGACGGTTCCGGCGTTGCGGTAGCCAATCGATTGGCCCGCGGCGACGGCGGCCGCACGGATCGTCTGGCTCAACGCAGGGGTCAACGCGGGGCTCGGCGATTCCTCGATGATCTTCTGGTGTCGCCGCTGGATCGAGCATTCGCGCTCGTAAAGATGGATCACACGACCGTGCGCGTCGCCGAAGATCTGCACCTCGATGTGGCGCGTGGCTTCGAGGTAGCGCTCGAGGTAGACGGTATCGTCGCCGAACGCCGAGAGCGCCTCGCGTCGGGCCGAGGCGACAGCCTCTCTGAGCTCCGCCGCGCTATGCACCACGCGCATGCCTCTGCCGCCGCCGCCGGCCGAGGCCTTTACGACGACAGGCAGGCCGAGCTCGGCGGCCATGAGCGTAAGCTCTGCCGTGGACGCGCCGTCGCTAAGCTCGCGGCTCGGGAGTTGCGGCACGCCTGCCCGCTGCATGAGCCGCTTCGCCCCGAGCTTCGAGCCCATCGCGGCGACCACCTCGGGCGGAGGTCCCACGAACGTAAGCCCTGCGTCGCGACACGCCGCGGCGAAGGCCTCGTTCTCCGACAGGAAGCCGTAGCCCGGGTGGATCGCATCGGCGCCCGTGCGGCGCGCCGCTTCCACGATTGCGTCGATGCGCAGGTATGACTCGGCAGGCGACGCACCGCCGAGCGCGACCGCCTCATCCGCCTCACGCACGAAGGGCGCGTCGCGATCGGGCTCCGAGAACACGGCCACCGTCGCGATGCCCATCTCTCGCGCGGTGCGCTGGATGCGCCGCGCGATCTCTCCCCGATTGGCGATCAGCAACTTCCGCATGCCGCTCTCACATCCGGAAGACGCCGAACTCGCGCGCGCCCCGGATCTCGTTCGAGTGCACGACGGAGAGCGCTATCCCGAGCACGATCCGGCTGTCGCGCGGGTCGATGATTCCGTCGTCGAAGAGCCGGCCGCTGGTGAAGGGGGCGAGCGACTCGCGCTCGATCTGCTCCTCGACCGCGCGCCGGCGCATCGCGTCGGCCTCCTCGTCGAAGGGTCTTTTTGCCGCGGCCGCCGCCTCGCGCGCGACGATCGAAAGCGTTCCGGCGAGCTGCTCCGGGCCCATCACGGCGGTCTTCGCATTGGGCCAGAGGAAGAGGAATCGCGGTTCGTAGGCACGACCGGACATGCCGTAGTTGCCCGCGCCGTAGGAGCCACCCACCTGGAGCGTCAGGTGGGGCACGCTGCTGTTCGAGACCGCGTTCACCATCATCGAGCCGTGCTTGATGATGCCGCGCTGCTCGTAATCCCGGCCGACCATGTAGCCCGTGACGTTCTGCACGAACAGGAGCGGCAGATCGATCTTGTTGGCGAGCTGGATGAACTGGGCCGCCTTCTGCGATTCCTCCGAGAAGAGCACGCCCTGGTCGTTGGCGAGGATGCCGAGGTCGTAGCCGTGGATGCGCGCCCATCCCGTCACCAGGTTCGTGCCGTAGAGGGGCTTGAACTCGTCGAACTCCGAGTCGTCCACTACGCGCGAGATCACCTCGCGGATCGGGAACGGCACCTTCATATCGGCGGAGGGGATACCGAGCAGCTCGCCGGTGTCGTAGCGCGGCTCATGCGGCGCCGCACTCGGGCCGTGACCGAGCTTGCGCCATGCGAGGCGGGCGACGATGCGCCGGCCAAGCCGGATTGCGTCAGGCTCGTCGAGCGCCATGTAGTCAGCGAGGCCCGACAAGCTCGCGTGCATTTCGGCGCCGCCGAGCTCCTCGTCATTCGCGTCCTCGCCCGTCGCCATCTTCACGAGCGGCGGGCCGCCGAGGAAGACCTTGGCGCGATTGCGCACCATGACCACGTAGTCGGAGAGGCCGGGCAGGTAGGCGCCGCCGGCCGTCGAGTTGCCAAACACGAGCGCGATCGTCGGCACGCGCCGCCCCGAAGAACGCGTCAAGTTGCGGAACATCGCGCCGCCGGGCACGAAAATCTCCGCCTGGCGCGGGAGGTCCGCGCCGCCTGACTCGACCAGGTAGACGAGCGGGAGCCGGTTCTCGATCGAGATTTGGTACGCGCGCAACATTTTGGCGAGCGAGTACGGGTTTATAGCGCCGCCGCGCACGGTCGGGTCGTTGGCAAGAATCAGGCATTCCGTTTCGGAGATGACACCGATCCCGGTCACGAGCGATGCGCCGACCTCGTACTCGGTCTCGGCCGCCGCGTAGGGTGACAGCTCGAGGAACGGCGAGTCACGGTCAACTAGCAGCTCGATGCGCTCGCGCGGCAAAAGCTTTCCGCGCCGGTGATGCCGCTCGACGTAGCGCTCTCCGCCGCCGAGTAGCGCCTGGCGCTGCAACGCCGCGAGGCGGTCGAGCTTCTCGATCATGGCCCGCCGATTGGCAATAAACGTCTCCGAGCGCGGGTCGATGCGAGTTGGCAAGATCGGCATTGGCTCAGCTCCTCGCGAATCTCCTGACTGAGTGGATGCTGACTTAACAGAGAACCGATGGTCGCGGAAGAGTTGGAGTTGATGAAACGCGATGCGGTGCCGAAGAACGCTGCGGGTCCTTGTCTCGGACCGAGTCTCTGGCAAATGATATTCACATTCGAACCCAGGAGGCCCTATGGCCCGCATCGCGCCCGCTCCAAACCCCTACGAATTGACCGAAGATCAATGCCACACGCTGGCGCTGGCCGACGAGTTCGCGCGCAAAGAGCTGGCGCCACTCGCGAAGAAGATGGACGACGACGAGTGGTGGCCAGAAGGACTCTTCCGTCGCCTCGGCGCGGCTGGCTACCTCGGCCTCACGATCCCGGAGTCGGAAGGCGGACCCGGACTCGACCTTTTTTCGTCGGCGCTGGTGGGCCAGGGCTTTGCGCGCTGGAACCAGGCCGTCGCCCTCTCGTGGCTTGCCCACGAGAATCTCTGCGTGAACAACGTCCAGCGCAACGCGAGTCCGGAACAGAAGAAACGCTACTTGCCGGGTCTCGCCGACGGGACCCTGGTCGGCGCGCTCGCCCTCACCGAGCCCGGCGCCGGCTCCGACGCACTCGGCGGCATGCGCACGACGGCGCGACGCGACGGCGATCATTACGTCCTGAACGGCCGCAAGCTATTCATCACAAACGGCTCGATCGCCGATGTGCTGCTCGTGTACGCGAAGACTTCGCCGCAGCTTGGCCCCAAGGGCATCAGCGCGTTCCTCGTCGAGAAGAGCGCGCCTGGCTTTTCGGTGGCGCAGAAGCTCATCAAGATGGGCTTCCGCGGCAGCCCGACGGCGGAACTCGTCTTCGACGACTGCCGGGTTCCCGTCGCCAACCGTGTAGGTGAGGAAAACGCCGGCGTCGCGGTCGTCATGAGCGGCCTCGACCTCGAGCGCGCGGTGGGCGCGACCTTGTCGATCGGGATCGCTGAACGCTGCTTGCAGCTTGGCCTCGATTATGCGCGGCAACGCCGGCAGTTCGGCCGTCCGATCGGCGAGTTCCAAATCATCCAGGCAAAGCTCGCGGACATGTACACCGCGATCGAGTCGATGAGGCTGCTTGCTTACAAGGCGCTCGCCGCGGTGAACGTGCTGGAGATCGGCGGCGGCGGACGTGGCGGTGTCCATCAGCTCACGGCAGCGTCCATTCTCTACTGCGCGGAAGCGACCTCGCGCGTGGCAGCCGACGCCTTGCAGATTCACGGCGGCAGCGGCTTCATGTGGGAGATGGAGGTGAACCGCCTCTATCGTGCTTGCAAGTTGATGGAGATTGGTGCGGGCACGAGCGAGGTGCGGCGCATCATCATCGCCGAGGAGCTGCTGCGCTCAGGTGTCGCGGTGTGAGGTGGAGGCAGAGCCGTCGGGGAAGCGATCGAGACTTAGTATGTACAGATAGATACTGTTAGATGGCTCCAGCCGTCACTTACCAACAGTACGGTCCTAGACAGACGCCCACGCAATCGTGAGCGGAAGCCGAAATGACGATGCCTTTGCTGCTCAAGTGAAAAACCTCTCGACACGTTCCAGCAGAGTCGGTGGAGTTACGACTCACCCAGGGATGGAACCAAACGACTGTTCTGCCATCGCTCGACCGCATCTCTCTTTCCGGTGGCCCGAACTCTTCTATCAGCTTGTCGCGGGGCCGGCCTACCTGACGCTGCAACCTGTCGTCCAATTTTCTGCAACCGGCGCACGAAACAACGAATAGAATGCAAACAAGAGCCAGCGCTGCGCGGGTTTTGCAGAGTCCAACGACACAGTTTGATTTCCGCATTGCTCGACCGTTTAGTCAGAAGGCCGTCCAATCGTCTCGCATCTTTTACGGCCACATCTGATTCATCATCTGTTGGTGCATCAATTCGTGCTCGGCAATCTGTCTTGAAATATCAATTGTTGATTCATAAGAAAAGCGTCGGATGATGTCGCGGTGAGAGCAGCGAGTGGCGTCGCGGCCTGATAAGCAGCGTCGGACGCAACCGATCGCATACCAGCGACGCAGCGGGAAGCAAATCGAGCGCAGGTGAGGCGCAAAACTACAGGTTTGGTATAGTCAGGGTCGGGCTGCTACAGAGCAAAGACAACGGAGGCTCCCATGGCGTTTCGAGGCATTCAGGCAGAAACGGTGAAGTTCCAAGGCTTCGACGGCGATAGTGGGGAGGCATATTATGCGCATCCTCTGGCGACAGGCCGGTATCCCGGCGTCGTCGTGATCCATCACTTTCCCGGCTGGGACGAGTGGACCACAGAGGTAACTCGTAAATTCGCACATCACGGCTATGCCGCAATTGCACCGAGTCTCTATTTCCGGCTGGGTGACGGCGCTTCAGAACAAGTGGTTGCTCGTGCACGCGCAGCCGGTGGGATGCCGGATGACCAGGTGATGGGAGATGTGACTGGAGCCGCAGCGTTTCTGCGTGCCCAACCACATAGCAATGGCAAGGTTGGCGTGATCGGTTTCTGCTCCGGCGGACGACAAGCGTACCTAGCGGCATGCCGAATCGCCAATCTCGATGCCGTTGTCGATTGCTGGGGTGGCAGCGTAGTTGTTGGCGACCCGTCGAAGTTACCGAGCACGCAGCCGGTTGCGCCCATCGAGTTGACGGAAAGAATACACTGCCCGCTTTTGGGATTGTTCGGTAATGAAGATACTAACCCTTCCCCCGACGACGTAAACCGCACCGAAGCTGCGCTCAAGCGCTTCGGCAAGAACTACGAGTTTCACCGCTACGACGGAGCGGGCCACGCGTTTTTTGCCTGGTATCGTCCGAATTACCGGCCCGAGCAGGCGCAGGATGGGTGGGGAAAAGTGTTCGCCTTTCTCGAAAAGTACCTGGCGGCTTCCTAGTTCATAGACAGAGGCAATCCGGAAGGTAAGAGAACTAGGCGGGCGCCCGAAATTGGTCTTTCCCTGATTCCGAGTTGCCAGGGACGATTCGCCGGCGTTCGAGATATCCGTGGGCGAGCAGTCGGATTTGTTGGAGTTTCCGAGCGCTCACTTCGAGCGTAGAATCCAGCGACATGTGGCTAATTCGTCGCGGCGCCGGTCAGGCGCCAGATCGCGCGAACAGTGACTCGCAAGTGTCGGTCGCAAATTACTCCTGGCGATTGCTTATCCAAGTTGGCCGCCAGACTTTCAGATTCGGTTGGGACCAAGTCATGCTGCTGAGCATTGCGACCATGACTGTCATCTTGGAGGTCAAATCTGGCACCATCCAAACGCCCGACCTCCACACAAATGTACTTGATACATTGTGGCCTTATTTGATTTTCTTGGCTGTATACATTCTTGTTCAAATGGTTCGCGCACCATTGGCTTTGGATCGTCAGCGCGCTGAACAAATTGACACACTAAGCAAGCAACTGGGCGAAACGGTATCGGTCTGGTTTGAACAGATAACATTCCGACATCCAACGCCTAATTCACAGAACATCACAATGGTTGTTCATATGTCGGTTCGAACCGCAGGCTCTCCGGTAACTTTGTACGGTTGGGCACTGCGTTCGCAGATCAGACCTAAACTGAAACCGGTGCCAATAAATGTACTAGGTCTAGGACAACCTGTCGGCGGCCTTACATTCCGCTTGGATGAACACGATCACGCTAGTGGGTTGATATTTTTTGACTTTTCGGGAATGGCGCAGGTATCCGAAGATGAACTTAGAGATGCTAATCACAGTTGGAGGCTGGAATTCTGGGATGCACACGGTCCGTACTCTGAGCACATTCCAGAGCAGTTGTACAAAAGACCATGAACCTCCGACACACCGTCTGACCTAAGATGCCGAGGAAGATTCGTATATCCGTTCCAGAAGAAGTGGCGGCTCAAGTACTCGTCGCGTCCGACCACGCCTGCTGCAAGTGCGAAGAACGAGGCCCGCCGCGGCTGAGTGCAGAAATGGCGCAAAATTCCCCCCTTCGAATCGGTCGCAATTTAGCCCGTTTCAAGTCACGCCGGCAATTTTTGCGGAGGACAGTCCGGGTCGCAGTCATGTCCGAAAATGGCCAGACATTCGTGCGCACTTGATGCATATTCTACCTATGACCCTTCCGGATCACGCGGTGTGCTACCGGGCGCTATCGACGCGCGATGTTCGTTTCGACGGGCGTCTCTTTGTCGGCGTCACCAGCACTGGCGTCTATTGTAGGCCGATCTGCCCTGCACGCACTCCGAAGCCCGAGAATTGTCGCTTCTTTCCGAGCGCGGCCTCAGCACAGGAGGCAGGCTTTCGTCCGTGCCTCCGTTGCCGCCCGGAGATTTCCCCCGATGCCGCCGCGTGGCGGGGAACATTCAACACCGTCTCGCGGGCGCTCGCGCTGATTGCCGAGGGTGCGCTCGATGGCGGCGAGGCAGGTATCGAAGCCTTTGCCGAGCGTCTCGGTATGGGCGAGCGGCAACTCCGGCGATTGTTCGACCAGCATCTGGGCGCGCCGCCGATCCGCGTGGCGCAAACCCGCCGGGTGTTGTTTGCCAAGCAACTGCTTCAGGAAACGTCACTGTCGATGGTGGAGATTGCGGAGGCCTCAGGCTTCGGCAGCGTGCGTCGTTTCAACGATACATTCAGGAAGCTGTATCGGCGCACTCCGCGCGACCTGCGCAGCAAGAAGCGCGTCGCCCCCTCTGCCGTGACGCTACGCCTCGGCTATCGTCCGCCCTACGATTGGGACGCGATGCTTTCGTTTCTCGCCGCGCGCGCGATTACGGGAGTGGAGCTGATTGAGAACAACCGCTATTGCCGCACCATCGCGGTCGACGAGGCGTTCGGCAGCGTCGAAGTTGGACCGGGCGCCAATTGCCTCACTGCGACGATCCGGCTCTCACACGTGCGCGCGCTGCTTTCGATCGTCGCGCGGTTGCGCCGGCTCTTCGATCTTGACGCGGACGTGGAAGCGATCGGCGCGCATCTGAAGAGCGACGAGAGCCTCGCGCCGCTGGTCGTGCGCCGACCAGGACTGCGTGCCCCCGGCGCCTGGGATGGTTTCGAGATGGCGGTGCGGGTCATCCTCGGTCAGCAGATAACCGTCATCGCGGCGCGCCGTCTTGCCGCCAGGCTGGTGGCGCTGGCGGGCTCGCGCGCGACGCCCGACGTTACGGGACATGAGCAGCTGACGCACATTTTTCCAACGCCCATCCAGCTCGTCGCGGCCGATCTTTCCGGGTTCGGTATGACCCGCACGCGCATTCAAGCATTACAAGCGCTCGGACGCGCCGCCGCAGCCGACAAGAAGCTGCTCGAGCCGGCGCGTCCCCGTGATGATGTCCTCGCGCGGCTCATGGCGCTTCCGGGCTTCGGGGATTGGAGTGCGCAATATTGGGCGGTGCGGGCGCTTGGAGACAGCGATGCATTTCCTGCCAGCGATGTCGGGCTGTTGCGCAGCCCGGCCGTCGCCAATGGCATCCCGCTTTCGCCGAAAGTTCTGCTACAGCGCGCGGAAGCCTGGCGACCGTGGCGCGCCTATGCAGCGCAACATCTGTGGATGGCGGAAGCCGATGCAAGGAGCGCCAATGCCTGAATGCCGCAAATTCTTCATCGACAAGATGAAAACGCCACTGGGCATCGCGATTCTGATTGCGGACGGCGACGGTGCGCTGCGTATGCATTGCTGGGAAGAGCAGGCGGACGACTGGCGCAAGCTGTTTCATCGTCGGTACGGCGATCGGGAACTCGTCGCGCGCCGCGATCATTTCGGCCATGTCGCCGCGCTCAAGCGCTATTTCGACGGCGACATCTCCGCACTCGACACGATCCCCGTCGCCTTCGCCGGCACGCCGTTCCAAACGAAGGTGTGGAATGCGCTCCGCACCATCGCGGGCGGGACGACGCTCAGTTATGGTGCGCTCGCCCAACGCATCGGCGAACCCAAAGCCGTGCGGGCCGTGGGGCTTGCCAACGGGAGCAATCCTATCGGCGTCGTCGTGCCGTGCCATCGCGTCATCGGCAGCGACGGCTCATTGACCGGCTATGGCGGCGGGCTGTCGCGCAAGCGCTGGCTGCTCGGGCACGAAGCGCGCCATTGTGCTTTCCGTTTGGAGGTATCCGAATGAGCAATTCGAATGCCGCGCGTGAATTTCACGCGCTTCACCAGAACGGCCTTTTGATCCTGCCGAACGCCTGGGATGCCGGTAGCGCGCGCATCATCGAGCACGCAGGCGCGAAAGCGATCGCCACCTCGAGTGCCCACGCGCGAGCGCGGCGGCGTGTCGGAGATTCACGAACAGTGAATTAGTATTCAGCAGATCCGTGCACCGGTCCAAGACCGGTGCGAAACTGTTATTATTCGATCCGGGAACGGCGACAACCCGAGGGACAAGCTTTTCAGATCATTGGCGCAGGCACCGGCGACAGAAGTTCAATGACGAGCGGTCCGGGCCGCTCCGCGGAGACAGTCCACGATGTTTGAAGACGAAACCGTCGACATAGAATGCCCGAAGTGCGGTCACCGGAACTCGATGCTGGTGCGCGGGTTCGAGGAAAGCGCCGAGAGTCACTTCGTATGCGTGAACTGCAAGACCGGGGTCAAGGTCGAAGCGAACGAATTTCGCCATCGGCTCGATCAGGTGCGCGAAGAACTCGAGGCGCTCGAGCGTGACGCTAAGCGAGAAGCAAAGCCCAAACCCAAACGTCCGCCGAAGGACGACTTTCAGATCTGATTTTCACTTTCCGGCGCGAGGCAGTCGGCCTGCCAGGAGGAACCGCCTATGATCAGGGGGAGCTGTCTCTGCGGCGGCGTGGCCTTCGAAGCCGGCGATCAGATCGAATTCCGCAACTGCCATTGCTCGCGATGCCGCAAGGCGCGCGGCGCGGCATACGCGTCTAACGTCTTCGTCAGGCCTGCGGACTTCCGATGGCTGCGGGGCGAGGACCTCTTGATCAACTATCGGCTGCCGGGAGCGCAGCGTTTTGGAAACGCCTTCTGCCGGACCTGCGGCAGCCCGATGCCGCGTGCCGTTCCTATGCGCGACTTGATCGTCGTACCGGCGGGCTCGATCGACGGCGACCCGGGCATTCGGCCCACGTATCACATCTTTGTAGGCTCGAAGGCGCCTTGGCATACGATCACTGACAACCTCCCGCAGTACGAAGAATACCCGCCGGCATAGTAGCCGCGCTCGACATAAGCAATACGACCAAACGGTGTGTCTGCGAATTTCCGCGTCCGATGGAACTCTTCAGCGTTCATAACTTTTCATCCTCCACGCGCCGTGAATGCGGACGCCCGTCAAGGCCGAGGGCGCGATGTTTCTTGAACACGTCCCAGAGGATGGAATCCCTGGCGATGACGTCCTGGGGGTCCGCCATCGCGTCGAGCTCCGCGCCCGCGGGTCGCATTACCTCCTCGGCAAACCTGCGAACCATATCCCGAACGGATCGCTCTCCCTCCGTCAGATCTGCTTCGTAGTCGATTCTGGCCATAGTACGCTCCTAAGTTGATTGGGCCTCTCGGTCCAGCTGTTCATGGGCGATTCTAACTTTTGGGGAAGGTCAGTCCTGTCGCGCCTTCGAGGTCGGCCAAAGCCTGGGGCTCGCTCACCACCTTGATCGCCACCATTCCAAGCTGCGCCGCTGCCTTGCAGTTGATGCCCAGGTCGTCCAGATAGACGCAGGACTGGGTCTCTACTCGAAGCCGCTCGCACATCATCAGGTAGATCCGAGGGTCGGGTTTTCGCACGCCGACCTTGGAGCTTTCGATGATTGCGTCGAAGTGCTGCATGATATCGCCGGCACGCGAGGCGCTCTCGGGGTTTTTGGCCATGGCCGATGCGTGACCATGGGCCATGTTGTTGGTGATGCAACCGACCTTGAAACGCTGCTTGCAGATGGTCAGCGCCTCGACAATCCGCGGCCGTACCTCGCCGGAAAGCAGGGGCAAAATTTCGGCTCCGCGCACTGGGTGACCGAGCGCGGTCGTTTCCTCCAGGAATTTCCGGTCAAAGCCTGCCCCATCGATTTCCCCACGCTCGAACAGCGCCCAAGCGTTGGAATCGGGATTAGTGGTGTTGACAGTTCGGATGAGGTTCGTGGGCAGGCCGCGTTGGGCCTCAAAGCGGTTGAAGGCCTCGAAGGGGGAACTCGTGAAAACGCCGCCGAAATCCCAAATCACCGCCTCTATGGTCACGCCTTTATCCTTCCCATTTTTGAAGCCTCGCGATGCATCATCAATACGTCAGGGTTTAGGTTTTAAGTAGGCACAGTCTTCGGCCGAGAGGAAGTGCAGCAGCGACTCATTGAACATGACTGGATCCTGAAGAAACGCGAAATGACTCACTCCCGGGAGGATTAGCTCGCCGGAGCCGGGAATCAGTGCGGCCATGCGATCGGTGTTCTCGCGCTTGATCGCCTCATCGTGATCCCCATCGACGATCCACGTCGGCACTTTGATGCTGCGCAATTGATCGTCGGTAAAGTACGGCTCGGCGGCCCACATGTGCTCAACGTCTGCGAGGAAGGCTTTGAACCGCGTGGGGGTCGGCGAGAGTCGCGTGTACTCCTTCGCTGCGCGTTGGATATAGGCAGTGAAGACTGGGCTCTTGCTCACATCCTTCACACCCGATGGATCGGAATTCGCGGCAAACGCGAACAGTCGTGTCAGCCGGTCCGGATGATGGATCGCGATATCGAGACCAATAATCGCTCCATCACTCCATCCGATCAATGCGGCCTTGCGGATATCCAGGTAATCCATCAACGCCAGAACATCTGACGACATCAGATCATAACCGATTGGCGTATCGGTTCCTGCGCTGCGTCCGTGGCCGCGACTATCCAGAACGATTACACGGTAATGCGCGGCGAGGACGGCCACCTGCAATCCCCAGTACTCTGAATTCGCCAGGCCGCCATGGACCATGATGACCGGCGCACCGTGACCAAACTCCGCGTACCACAAGCGGATGCCGTTGACCGGCGCGATGCCGCTAGCCTCAGGCTCGGGCAGCACCGGTGTCGGCGGCAGACTCAACCACATGGGTTGCGCGCCAGCGGGCAGCGCGACAGCGAGCGCAGCGAACATCAAGAGAACAATGAAAAAACGGCGCATGTGATGCACAATGATCTACTCGACCGGCATCACCCCGCCAATAATCTCAAAAACATTTGCCACAAAGGCACGAAGACACCAGCTCAGGACAAATTTCCCCGTGGCGCTGGAGTGAGTCCCGGCATTCAGAGCTGAACCGGCGCCGAGCCCGCGATCAGCGGCGCTGTTTGCGCGCATCGGCTCATCCGCGCTAAGCGTTAGATCGTCGTGACACGCTTGGTGCTCTGCAATTTCCGGTTGCGTTTAGCAAACTGCCGGGGGCCGCATGGCCGAACGCTGTGACGTAGCGATCGTTGGAGCCGGGCCTGGCGCTTCGATTGCCGCATACCTGCTCGCCAAAGGCGGGCTCGAAGTGATTATGTTCGAGCGCGGCGACTACCCGGGCTCAAAGGCGATGTTCGGCGGCGTGCTGTACACCACCGTGCTCAGCAAGTTCTTCCCGGACTTTCCGGGAGCAGGCTGCGTCGAGCGCCACGTCATCGAAAAGCGTTTCTCGATGCTTTCGGAGAGCAATGAGCTTGCGCTCTCGTTCAAGTTCCTCGATTTCGAGCCTCCTTATTACAACCATTCGTTCACGGCCCTGCGCGCGGTATTCGACCGCTACCTGGCCAGAAAGGCGGAAGAGGCAGGCGCGGTGCTGATCACTCAGACGGTGGTCGACGAGGCAATCGTGAGCGACGGCCGGGTGGTGGGAGTTCGCGCGCGGCGCGAGGGTGGCGAGGTGCTCGCCAACGTGGTGATCGCCGCGGACGGCGCGAATTCGCTGATCGCGCAGTCGGCGGGGCTTCGCGGCGAGCTTCCGCTGTCGGTGATCCTCGGCGTCAAGGAGGTGGTCTCGCTGCCGCGCGAGGTCATTGAGGATCGCTTTTCGCTGGAAGGAGATGAAGGCGCGGCGTACGAGTATCTCGGCGGCGGCGCCGTGCGGGGCGCAATGGGGGCCGGCTTCCTCTACACCAACCGCGATACGATTTCCGTGGGCTACGGGATCCCGCTTGGCGCACTCAAAGCGCTGGGGGTCCAGCCCGACGAGCTGCTGAACGAATTCAAAATGCATCCGGTGGTGCGCCGTCTCCTGCGTGGCACCACGCCTGAGGAGTACTCGGCGCATCTGATTCCTGAGATGACGCCGCACGATCTGCCGCGTTTCGTGGGCGACGGGATTGTCGTAATCGGCGGCGCCGCCGGGCTGGTCAATGCGAACCCGCTATTCCACGAGGGCACCAACATGGCGATGGCCTCGGGCGTGATGGCGGCCGAGACGATTCTGCAGGCGCACAAGGCGGGCAACTTTTCGGCCAAGGCGCTCGAGCCCTACGCGAGCCGGCTTCGCGAGAGCTTCGCATGGCAGGATTACGATCGCTATCAGGGGCTGACGCGGATGGCCGAGACCCATCCCCAGTTCTTCAGCAAATACCCCTACGAATTCACCAGGCTCGCGCGCAAGTTGTTTTCCGTGGCGCCCACCGATGACGGGATGCAGGTGCCCAAGCGCACACTTGAACTGGCCGTCGCGGACCACGTGCTCGCCGAGCTCGGACTGATGAGCCTCGGGCTCGACCTTCTCGATGTCGCCAAGGCGGCTATGTTCTAAGGGCAAAGACCGGGGAAGGAGAAACGGTTGCAATGGCAGCGGAAGTCAAAAGCCCGTCCGGCGTTGCGAAGCTTACCGGGTTGGCGAACTTTCTAGGGCCGCCCAAGTTGCTCGGCCGCGATGACAAAGTCGCGACCCTGGTGATAAAGGTGGACGAAGGAAGTCCGCACCTGAAGATCATCGATCAAGGGGTCTGCCTCAAATGCATCGAGAAACCCTGCACGGTGACATGCCCGGTTGAAAACTACAAAGTCGAAGAGAACGGTCACACGACGATATACTGGAGCAACTGCATCGAGTGCGGCACCTGCCGGATCATCTGCCCGTTCCACAACATCTCGTGGCGATACCCAAGTGGCGGATTCGGCATGACCTACCGCTACGGCTGAAGCGAGGAGATTGGAAGATGCGAATTAAATCGCGCGCCGGCAATTTCAATATGACGATCGAGGACGTCGCGGTCGAGGACGGCGAACTCGTAATGACCGGCAAGATGGGAGTGTGGTCGGCCAAGACCATGCTCAGCGTCGATGAGCTGCGGGAAATGCTGGGCACAATGAAGGTCAGCGCCAAGGTGGTCGATTTCGCCGCGCTGTTCGCCTTCCGCTATCTAGTCGGCCTGGTCGAGGAAGATCGCCGCCGACGCCTTGCGCCCGCCGCGCAACCCGCCGCGCCCGCGCCGGCACCGAAGCCGCAGTGAATCGCTTTCGCAAGCGCAGGAGGATATTGACATGGCTGATGAAATCAAACTGTCGGAACTAGAACAGGTCGACGAGGCGTTCAACTTCCCGCTCTTCGACGCAATCTTCAACCGCCGCTCGCGCCGCTTCGGCTTGGGCATGGAGATCAAGGAGGGCCCCAACAAGCACAAGTCGCAGCACCCGCCGCTACCGCTCGATGAAGTCGAGGAAGCGATCCTGATCGCTGCTGGCACCGGTATCTCGGGCCTCAACCTGTCCGACATGCCGCACACGCCGCGCCCGGACAATCTCGATGGCGTCCAGAACTGGGACGGGATGTGCAATACGATGGTCGAGCACGTGGGGCGCACCTGGGCGAGCCCGTGCGGGAACCACGGCACCGAACTCTTTTATACCAATGACGAGGGTGTTTACCTGATGAAGTTGCGCGACGTGCAACCGGTGCATTTGCAGGAGGTCGCCTCCAAGAGCGATCGCGATCGGCTGCTCGATTTCGTGCGCAATAACCGCGTCAAGCTGTTCGACGGCCGGCTCGATATCCCGCGCAATACCGGCGCGATCATGTCATTCAATCTCTGGAACGCGAACATGCCCGGCACCACTCTGTTCATGCCGGTGACCGACATCACCGAGGAAATGATCAATGCCGTGATGTTGCAGGCGGACCTGGGCCAATATGTCATCGATGATCGCAACAATATGCGTCCCTGCATCGACCAGCGCTGGATTCGCGAGGGCTGGGTCAACACCCCCGTGCCGCTCTCGATGTTCGAGAGCCAAATGATGCTTGCCACTGCCGGCGCCGAGGGCGCGTTCATCGGCCACAACATACTGCTGGCCGAGCAGGCGCTGGGCCTGGGCGGATGGTTGTACGGCGGAATGAATAGCCTTGTGGTCATGGGCGGTACACCGACAGGCTGCGGACTCGGCTTTCGCTTCGAGTCGAACCCGAAGAACCCTGACGCCTTCCCTGCGCCGATCGGAATCGACGGCGAGTTCGAGACCTTCCGGCCGCCCTACTACAAGGACATGGACGCGGCGGTCGATGCCGTGGTGGCGAAGAAGTTCGGCCCCAACGGCACCTTCAACCCGTTCGCGAAAAAGCCGGTGCCGTACAAGAACCGCGCAGACTTCCTGCGCCAGGTACCGCACACGCCGGAAAAGACCATCCAGATCTGCAAGGAGACCTGCCGCTATGTCTGGGATACGTTCGGCACCTTCCCCGCGTTCGCTCCGCCGGCGGTGCTCTACGTCTACATCCAGGCGCAGCACATCGAGCTTGAATTTTACGACAAGTATTACGATGGCCCCGCCTATCTGAAGAGCCACAAGGATCACATGCGCAAGTGGCATGCGGGCGCGGCGAAGATGCGCAAGGTCGCCTGAGCGATGCGGGCGGACCTGAGCCTGCCGATGAAGCCGGTGCCGGCGCGCGACGCTCGGTATGCTCGGGCTCATGCGAGCGTCGCATCCGATCGCGAGCTTGGGATGGTCGTGGAGGCTCCCACGCAGATCCCGAACAGGCCGTTTATCGCAAGGAATTCCGCGAAGGACACAGATTGAAGTGACTGAGGAAGAGAGGATTTTTGGATCGCCACTCTCTTGCGTGTTCGAAGAGGAGCTGATGGATGGCTGACTCGACCGGAATTGGCAAAGTGCTGCGCGACATAACGCAAGCATATGTTGACGGCCTCTCGACGATTGGTGGCGCGATCGGTGATCTCGCTAAGCGCCGCATACCCGACGGCGAACGGCAGATGGAGCACTGGATCGGAGTTGCCCGCGCAGCCAAGGACGGCTACGTAGCGGCAATCGATCAGGGCTTCGCCATTTGGGAGCGGCGGATTCGCCAGACGATGGCGCGCGCGCAGTCATCCTCCTCCGCAAAGGAGTCGAAGAGCGACCAGAAAGCTCCAGCCAGCCAAATCGAAGCGTGGCTCGAGGCGTGGCGCAATGCGAACGAGTCCTTCATGCAATCGATTCGCGAGAGTGGACTCGGCGAGGAGGCTCTCAAGCAAACCAGGGAATTGCGCAAGACGCTTGAGGATGGCCTCAAAAACTTGCAGAAACTATGGCAACCCTCGAGCAAAAGCGGCCGGAAATGAGCGCGGCAGAACTGAGCGCTGCTGAAGCTAGTCGCTTCATGCGTTGGACTTCGCGTCGGAACGGCGGTTTCAGCCCCTGTGGCTACCAAAAACTCAGAAAGCGCCGAAAAGCCTAGCGATCGGAAGGGTCGTTGCCATCCCGCAGGGCGGCGGTCTGCATCATCGCTAGGAACCTCTCGCCGCCTGATTTGCCCCAGATTCCGGCTCAGCAACAGTTGCTTGCGCGCGTCGAGCGCTCGCGCAAAAATTTTGCCGCCATTTGCCTCAACCTCCGCGACCAACGGTGCGAGCTTGTCGCCGTTGCGGCGTCCCGCGAAAACGGTGAAGTCCTCGGCCGCGAATTTTTTGGCGATTGCGCCGCCGATGTAGTCGCCGGCTCCGATCACCGCCGCCGAGGCATTTCTCTGACAATCCTCCATGCTTCTAGGAACGGCGGACCGCCGCACGGACTTTGGCAAGCTTGATCGCTCGCTTGGCCGTGCTCTTCAATATCAGATCTGAAAGCTCCTCATCGTTGACCGCACGCGCGAGAATCAGCGCGTCGGCCATGGAAGCGAACGCGACGATCGCGTCCTCGTAGACGTCCTCATTCGCGGTTCTTTAGTTGCTGACTATCGCCGAGCCCGTACACCATCGCGGTCTTGGTGGTGCCAAGTTTGATCCATTCCGCGCAATCGAGCTGCACTCTTTTGTAGAACTCCTCGGAGAGCTCAAGGGACTCTTTGCTAACCTCATCGATCCGATCGAACTTGCACTGAAAGGCGAACTCGCCCGACAGGGATTTTTCCAGCGCCCGGCTCCGCCATATCGCGATTGTGGTCTTACCCTTGAAGTGGTGCCCGAAATGGATCACGCCCATGGTATTTTGCACCTCCTCGACCGCTACGTTGTTGACCAGCTCCATTTTGGTTCTGGGCCGTATGTTTATCCGCTTCAGGGTCGGAAAAGCGCGGGCAATGTCCTCGATACCGCGTTCGAGCTCAATGTTGGGTGATGTAAGCACGCATCCATGAGAGTAAACGCTGCGCATTCCGCCCAGGCGGTCGCGCTCGAGCAAGAACTCCTCTTTGAACTTTATCTCATCGTGTCCACCCAATTGCGGACGCACGTCAACGGCCGCGGCGCTCTTGAGCTCCGGGGTGCGGTATTTGAAGGCCAGCTCGTGGCCGGGACGGGGCCATCCCTGGTCGTAAAAGGTCCGCTTTCGCAGAATGAAGTGGTTGTTGTAGAGGTCAAACTCCGGGGTGTCATAAAAGAGCACTTCCCGAACCTGACTGTCGAATGCGTGCTCGTCGACATCTACTTTAAGACCGAGTTTCTTGAGAGTCTTGGACGCCGTTTCCCAAAATTCGAGAAAACCATGTTTGCTCGTAAACCGATCGGGTTGCAGCAGAATCTTGTACTCGCGGTAATGGACCACGTCGGCAGTGAGATGCTGGGTTTCGGGATGCTTGCTTATGTGCTTGTCCATGGTCAAATTGCACCATATTCCATTGAATTTGGCAAAAGATACTGACGGAGGTTGCCGCTATGGGCCACCAGAAATGATTCGCTTGTCGGCATCGCCATAAAGGCAGGCTATCGCCAGACGTTCGAAACCATCAATGAATTCGCGCGGATTAGGTTTTGAGGAACCACAAGCCTCGATCTTGCGCGTACTTACCGAGCCGCGATAGTTATGGAGCGGAGACCGGACGAATGGCCCTCGGTCGATAATAATGAAGCGTACCTTCAGTATCCTCCTGATCTCCCCTTCGGGGATTCTTCCCGCAGCCCAACAGCCCGCATGAAAAACCGGGCTCCGCTGGCGGCTACTCCTTACCGGCTCTTGCCTCTCACCTCCGTGCGGCCGCAGGGCTGGCTGAAACGGCAACTTCAAATCCAGGCTGACGGTCTCTCCGGACATGTGGAGGAAATCTGGAAGGACCTCGGGCCGGAAAGTGGATGGCTGGGCGGCACGGGTGAGGGTTGGGAGCGTGGGCCGTACTATCTCGACGGTCTGGTTCCGTTGGCGTATCTGCTCGATGATCCGGTCCTCATCGCACGCGCGAGAAAGTGGGTCGACTGGACGCTGTCCAATCAGCGCCCGGATGGCTCGATCGGTCCGGTGAAGGATACCGACTGGTGGCCGAAGTTTGTGATGCTGAAGGCCCTCACGCAGTACCAGGAGGCGACCGGCGACCCGCGGGTTATCCCGCTGATGGAACGCTACTTCGCCTACCAGGCCGCACAGCTCGACCAGAATCCATTGAGAGAGTGGGCCGTATGGCGCTGGCAGGACGAGGCCTTGACACTCATATGGCTTTATAACCGCAATGGCGATCTCAAACTTCTGAACCTCATTCGCAAATTGCACGACCAGGGATTCTATTGGCCGGACCAGTTCAAGGATTTTGCGTTTAAGGAGAAGAACACGGGCAAGGAGTGCATGCTACGGACCCACGGCGTCAACAACTCCCAGGGGCTCAAGACCGGCGCGATCTGGTGGCAGATCACCAAGGATCATGCGGATCTGGACGGGCTCTATAACCAGTTTCGAACGCTGGATAAGTATCACCTGCAGCCCAGCGGAGTGCACAGTGGCGATGAGCACTATGCGGGCCTCGATCCATCGCAGGGAACGGAGCTCTGCTCGGTGGTGGAGACGATGTTCTCGCTGGAACAGATTGTCGCTGCGACGGGCGATGCGACGTTCGCCGATAGATTGGAAAAGATTGCCTATAACTCGCTGCCGGCGACCTTCACCAGCGACATGTGGGGGCATCAATATGACCAACAGGCCAACCAGGTGCTTGTGTCGCGCGCGAAGCGGAACTGGAGCACCAACGGGCCGGACTCCAATCTTTTCGGCTTAGAGCCGAACTTCGGCTGCTGCCTGGCCAACATGCATCAAGGATGGCCGAAATTCGCCGCGAGTCTGTGGATGGCAACCAACGACGACGGACTGGCGGCGATCGCTTATGCACCCAGCGAGGTCACCGGCGTGGTTCGTGGCGGCGTGCAAGTAACCATTGTGGAGGAAACTGACTACCCCTTCCGCAAAGATATCCGATTGACAGTGAATCCGCGGCGCCCGGCGGTGTTTCCGCTCGACCTTCGCATTCCCAGCTGGGCCTCGGCCGCGAGCGTCCGGGTCAATGGCAAGCCGATCGCCGGGCTCAAGCCTGGTACGTTCCACAGGATTGAGCGGCGATGGCGCCAGGGCGACAAGGTCGAGATCGCGTTTCCGATGGACGTTCGCTTATCGCATTGGTACCACGACTCAGTCGCCGTCGAACGCGGCCCGCTCATTTACTCGTTGAAGATTGGCGAACGGTGGACCAAGGTTACTGAGCGAGCGCAGGCGCCGGATTGGGCTGTCGAGCCGACAACGCCTTGGAATTATGCCTTGTTGCTCGACGCGGTGCATCCAAAGAATTCACTTAAAGCGGAGGAGCGCACTATCGGACAGTATCCGTTCAGTTCCGAAGGCGCTCCGGTAGTGCTGAAGGCGAAAGCGCGGCGGTTGCCGGGATGGACGTTGGTAGATAATTCAGCCGGTCCGGTTCCGTTTAGTCCGGCGTCGAGCACCGAACCGATCGAAACCGTCGTATTGATCCCTTACGGTTCGGCGAAATTGCGTGTAACGGCGTTTCCGGTCACACAGTGAGCACGTGACACGAAGCGACTGCCACCGATTGATGAGCGCGCTGGAGTTTAGCGTCGGCTGAGCGGTGTCGCTTCGATCTTCCTGAAGCTGGCTGCGATCCACGGCGCGCATGTCAATGCCCCGGTGCTTCGCGTTGCCCAAGGCCCTCGCGACTTCTCGCGACGTGAGCGTACATCTGGACGAGAACCGTCTTGCGTGCCTCGTCGATCGCTTGAACGACAGTCGCCAGCGGGTCGCATCCGCCAGGGAGCGGCGGCGAGTAGCAGACCTCAATTTGCCCGGCCGATGCCGGCGCCGAGGCAAGCTGAGCGGCCAAAATGCCGGCCAGAAGCAGCCACAAACTCCTTGTGAGAGAACGGTCTCGCATGTCCCGCTCTTTCAAATCAGCTTTCTAACCAGTCCGTCTCTCTCGGCCATCAAATCTCCCAGTTGTTTCCTAGCAGGGTGTTCTGGAACCGTGGTCACAAGTCGTCCATCTCGCCCGGCACCCATTGCCACATGGCGAGTTGCCTGAGCTCCGGCTCTTTGCCCGTTGGCAAGACGTAGATCTCGGAGGGCACCGGTAAGAAACCGACGGCGTGCAAGAGCTTCCAGTGCCGCCATCTTGGCGGCGCCGAAAATGTAAGATGGGTACAGCCGGCTGCTTGCGCCGTCTCGATGAGGTGCAGTAGCAACGCCGAGGCGAGGCGGCGCGGCGAAACAGGTGTCACAAATTCCATGAACCAACTCGCCTGCCCGTCAATTTTCAACACGTAGTAGCCCGCGAGCTTGCAGCCGCGGATGCATCGACTCCAGTTGCGCCGGAGCGTGCAGCCACTCTTCAAAACGGTCAACGCGTGGGAAGCGGAAGGGCGCAGCCAGAGGAACCGCCGATCCTGTTTCGGGCTCAATCACCGATCATTCATCCCGATATTTTCCAGATGGATGGACACTACGCGTCGGGGGTAGTGTCCGGTTTTGAATAGCGACAGCCGGTCTTAATTCCTAAATTCTCCGTTAGATTGGTCTGAAATCCACAGCTTTTGGAAAATCCGCAATCTGACCTCCGGATACGTTGTCAGCCAATTGTTTCATCGCTTATCGCCGAAATTCAGCGCGCCTCCTAGTTGACGCTGGAAGTATCGATTGTGTCCGAACCCGCTGGCAGTGTAAGCAGCATTCCGTCGTATCCGAGCACGACGCCGCGCGGCCGCACCGCGGCGACGCCGCGCATGAATGACATCCGCACGAAGGCGTTAGGCGTCGGCGGCCCGATATGGCTCAGCACCAGGAGCCGCACGCCCGCTTCGTTCGCCTCGGCGGCCGCGTCCTCGGGTGTCGTATGGTAGCGGAGGATGTCGGACATGATCTTCGCAACCCGCGCGTTTCCCAGGCGGCTAGCCGCCTCTTCGATAAGTTTCACCATCGTCGCCGACTGGGCTTCGTGGATCAGCACGTCGGCGCCGCGCGCCTGTGCCACCAGGTTGGCGCATTTGGTGGTGTCGCCGCTGATGACCACCGAGCGCCCCTTGTAGTCGAATCGGTAGCCGTACGCGGGCGCGACCGGCGCATGATTGACGGTAAAGGCGGTCACTTTGAGGCCGTTCTCTTCGAGCACGGTCGCCGAGCCACCCGCGCATGGCGCCGCGCCCGGCTTGGCATCGACCGTCACCACGTGTGGTTCCATCGTCCAGTTGGCCGGCGGCATAAGTGCGGCGCCGTGATGCGCTACGCGATAGTCGCGGTCCAGCGCGTAGGCCTGCGCGAAACCGCCGACCACCAGTTCGACCCCCGGCGGCCCGAAGACGCGCAGTGGGTTCGCACGGCCCTGCGCCCACGTCTGCAGGTTAATTTCGCCAAGGTCGCCGATATGATCCGAGTGGTAGTGCGTCAGCATCACCGCCGCCAGCTTGGGCGCCGGCAGACGCCACAGCGCGAGGTTCTTCCATGAGCCTGGGCCGGTATCCACGAGATACATACTGCCGCCGGCGAAAACCGCCGTGCACGCATCCGCCCGATTGGGATCGGGAAGCGGATTTCCCGTTCCGCACAGGACAACGCGGAGTGCGTCGTCGCTGAGCAGATCATTGCGTGTCGCGCCGAGAATCCGCTCGACCACCCGCCTTAGCAGCGCATCCTGCACCGCCGGCACATGTGCCATCCACCAAGCCAGCGCGGCGAATATCGCGAACCCGGCACCGCCCAGTGCGAGTCCTTTTGTTAATCGTGACATCTTCAATCAGCAATCCCGATCGTTACCTGCGACTACCCAAAGTGAAATCAACCTGGCTTGTCAAGTGTCGAGATGCGAGGCGCCTGCTTTTGGTGACGAAGCGTCGGAGTCGATGCGCGGATGAGATATTGGTACCTTAACTCCCATAAACGTGTGGTGCGCGCGATACTTCTCGCGATGCCGTGGGTGTGATTGCGAAGAAAGCTCCGCCAGGTCGGGGAGGGCGCGCCGCGCTTTCGTACGATGTACTTGCGTCTCGCTGCGCGCGATCAACAACGGCAAGGCGGTACGGCTGGCGGGGCGTTCAACCGATGAACGCGGTGCGGTCAGCCTGCTAGGATGGAAATGGAAGTGCGACGGAAAAGTGGCGGGAGACAACGAAGCGCGCCGTGAACTCTGAGCGTGTTTCCGGGCGATTCGATGGATCTCGAAGCATCAACACTCGCACCAGATGTTAATTTGAGACTTGAATCATCCGCACTCAGATCGGCCGGACCGCTCCGATCGGTATGGCACCGGGCGCTGTGCCCACGCCGGGAGATTCACGTGGCGCGAGCTCCTGCATCTCGTTCAGCTGCATCGAGAATCTCCGCACCGGTATTCCGTGCTTCCGCCCAAAGCGGTGAAGTCTTTCGGTCTGCTCGGGAGCGAGCTCTTCGTCCGCCACGATGATCTCGGTGAACGGCACCCGCGCGTGGATGGACTCGAGGTCCTCAGGTGTGCCAAGCACTTCCTCTCCGTACAAGATTTTGCCCTGCTTGAATGCATCCCCATCGACGAATCCAACAACACGGGCCGAGCGCGTGCGCGCCTTCAAGACGAATTCCGCGGCCACGGTTCCGATTTCTCCGGCGCCCACCACTAACACCCGGTCCGTGACGGTCGCGAGGCGGCTGATCAGCTTGCGCAGCGCCTGGAACGACATCCGCGTCGCGACCAAAAGGTTGACCAGCAGGAGCGCGTACAGCAACGCAATTGATCCCGAATGCCTGATGGGCAGGAAATCGGACCCAATCGCCACCATGATCCCCGCGATTATCGCGCCGCCGGCGAACCGGAAGCTGTCCGAGAGACCCGCGTAGCGCCAGATTCCACGATAGACGCCCGCGAGCAGAAAGGCCGGGTACGTCAGCAGGATTACCCACGGCAGCCCGCGGATCATCGATGCGAGCACCTCGGGCGTGAGCTTGAAATCAAGCCGCAACGCGCACGCGCCGAAGTAGGCGGCGCTGATCAGCGCGGTGTCCATCGCCGCCTCTGCAATTCGGCGTTTGTAGCCGAGAGAAAGAATGTACCGTGCGACCCCCTGAAGATAGCCGTACGCTACGCTCGGGGGTCTCGCGTCGAAGGTCAAATCGATCATGAAGAGCGCGATCACCGCCGCCGCGAGCGCGATGAACGGCAACGCTGTAACGACGTCCGGATGCGGCAACAGGTTCGCCGCAATCGCGCATCCGGCGGCGACCGTCGCCACCGTCCAGATCGACGCGACGGTCCGCCACTCCGTCACTCCGAGCGAGCGCAGCCGATCATGGACGTGCTCCAATCCATGCCTCGAAATAGCCTTCCCCATGGCCAGTCGCGCCACCGTCACGATCCCCGCGTCGAGCAATGGCACCAGCATCACCAGCACCGGAAAGACCCACAGCGTGAGCCGCGAGTTCGTCGCGAGCGCTCCTCCTTGAAGAGCCAGTACTCCCAGCATGTATCCGAGCGGGAGCGCACCCGCATCGCCCATGATGATCGATGCGGGCGGGAGATTGAAGATAAGAAATCCCCCAAACGCTCCCGCGACGGCGAGGCTCGGCGCGGTTACCGCGGGCACTCCCCGCACGATGCCGATTGTCGCAATCGCGGCTGCGACCGTAATTCCGATCCCCGCCGCCAGGCCGTCGAGTCCGTCCACAAGGTTGAACGCGTTGGTCGTCGCGACCAGCCAGAAGATGGTGATCCCGACGTCCAGCAATTGCCAGGAGGTGAACGCGTAACGGGGCAACACGAAGATCGCCGCCCACGCGATGATCGCGAGCTGGCCTGAGAACTTCTGCCCCGGGCTCAGCGCCAGCGCATCGTCAACCAGACCGACCACCAGCATGGCGCCAGCGCCTATCGCAATCCATCCGGCCAGGTGGCTGGTTACCACGAGGGCGACGACGATCGAGGCGATAATCGAGATGCCGCCCGTGGCAGGAACTCGCGCGTCGCTGAGCGGCGAGGCCACTTTCGCCGTAATGCCCATCCACCGGCCGAAGCGCGTCGCCACGGGCATCGTAATAATCGCCGCCAAGAACGCGATTGCAGCCGTCGTCCACTCATTTGTCAGAAGATCGAGCATTGTTAAGCTTGCCAATGTCAATTTCGCGCGGAAGCCGCCAGACTCCCCCAAACGTGGCGGTCAGGAAGAGGAGGACACGCGTTCATGCCGGAATTTTTCACGCACCTGCTGCTCAATCCAGGCGTAAGTGCGCGCGAGTCCCTCCTCCAGGGAAATCTCCGGCTCCCAGTTTAGGACCTCGCGCAGTCTGGTGTTGTCGGAATTGCGTCCGCGCACACCCTGCGGACCGACTACGTGCTTGCGGCTGATCCCGATTCCCGCGATGTCCGCTACAATTTCGGAAAGTTCGTTTATCGTAACCATCCGGTCCTGACCAAGATTGAGTGGCTCGTGGTAGTCCGATCGCATCAACTTGCAGATCCCGGTGACACAGTCGTCGATATAACAGAACGAGCGCGTCTGCTCGCCGTCGCCCCAGATCTCGATTTCGTGATTTCCAATCAGCTTTGCGTGCGCCACTTTGCGGCACAATGCAGCCGGCGCCTTCTCGCGCCCGCCCTCCCAGGTGCCGTAGGGGCCGAAGATATTATGGAAGCGGACGATCCGCGTCTCGATTCCGTAGTCCTCGCGATAGTGGTTGCACAATCGCTCGGTGATCAGCTTCTCCCACCCGTAGGCGTCCTGCGGCTGTGCGGGGTAGGCGTCTTCCTCCTTAAGAGGCACAACGTCGGTTTCGGTCTGCTTGAATTCGGGATAGACGCAGGCTGACGAGCTGTACAAATAGCGGCGTACGCCGTTGCGATGAGCAGCCTCCAGGGTCTGGAAGTTGATCATCGCGTTGTTGTAGAGGATTTGCGAGTGATGGGAGGAGATGAAACCCATCCCGCCCATGTCCGCGGCGAGCGCATAGACCTCGTCGATGTCACGTGTCGCCGCAGCGCAATTCTCCCAGTTGCGAAGATCCAGGAGCAGGAATTCGTCGCAGTCCGATGGACGGAATTCCGGTTCCTTGATGTCCACGCCGCGGACCCAGTATCCATCGCGTTTGAGACTGCTGGCGAGATGGCTCCCGATGAATCCACCCGCTCCGGTAACGAGAACTTTTGTCGTCATAGTGTCACCAGGTTTGATTTTAGGCTCACGTCGCGTGAGCTGAGATTCTATCAAGCGCCATCGACGCCAGTCATGCGTCCGCTCAACGGTTCGGGTGCCGGGCGGCGACAGCCTGCCTCACGCGAATCTGCAGCGTCTCGGCGAGCGCACGGTAGAGAAAGCGGGGGCCGTCGACCAGATCGCGCCGCCACAACTTAGCCGGCTCCATCGCAAGCCGCCACAGCCACTCGAGACCGGCGTCGCCAACCCATGCGGGTGCGCGTTTCACCTGTCCGCTGACAAGGCGGAACGCTGCTCCCACCCCGACAACCACCGGCACCCGGAGCGCGTCCAGGTTGCGATGAATCCACCACTCCTGTTTGGGCAGGCCGAGGCCGACCCACAGCACGTCCGGACGCGCTTCGTTAATCTGCTTCACCATCGCCCGCTCTTCTTCGAGTTCCAACTTTCGAAAGGGCGGCGACAGGGTCCCGACCACGCGATGGCCGGGATGCCGCCGCTCGAATCGTTCCCTGAGCGCGACGAGCGTCTCCTCGGTGTCGCCATAGAAAAAGCTCCGGTAACCTGTCCGACTGGCGCGCGCGGCAAAGGCCGCCAGCAGATCGGGCCCCGAAACGCGGCCCGGGAGCGGCGATCCGCGCAGGCGCGATATCCAGACCGGGGCGATCCCATCAGGGCAGAAGAGATCCGCAGAGTTGAGCACGTCGCGCAGCCGGGGGTTCCTGTGCGCCTCCCAGATTCCGTGAAACCCCGTGGCGACGACGAACCGGCACCGCCCCTCGCGCAGCTCGATCCAGCGCTCGATGCGATTCAGTGCCTCATCGATCGTCACCCTGGAAACCGAGCATCCCAGGATTGCAATCGATGCGGGTCGCTCCTGGCACTCGGCTCGGGACGTTTCGTTGTTGGCGATGGAACTCATGCAGCTTCAGTTCCGTGACACGATGGGGGAGTCTGTCGGCGTGAGGACTGAAAACAGGATTTTTATCGACGCGCTGAGCGCGTGAAGCTTCGTTGAAAACTTCGGACCCGAATCGTCAGCGGTAGGCCCGCGCATCGAATGCAACCGTTGGGTCGCCGCGGATCGTTGCAAAAGTCTCCACTCTCTCACTGGCATTTCGAAGATTGGCGGCGCGAATCAATGCTCCGAGATAAACTATGGCCGGCAGCTGCAGCATCAGGTCGACGCTGAACACTGCAGAGGTATTCTCGGGAATGGTCCGGAGCGTGAAGAAGACCATCAGACCAGCGACCTGCGCGAACATCGTCGAATCACCCGCGAACACGATATCCGGCCGCCATGCCGCGCGCGCAAGATACACGAGGGCGATGGCAAACCCCAGCGTCCAGGCGCCGCCGCCTAGAAATCCTCCGCACAGCAACGAATAGAGGACCCCGTTCTGCGCATCCCCAAAGATGATCCGCCGGTCCGCCCGCGGCCCGTAGCCGATGATCGGCGCGCGCAGGATGGCCTGCCAGGCATTGTAGAAAATATCGGTCCGCCCGGTCATCCGCATGATATAATTGTCGTTGCGCGTCGCGTGGCGCCAAATGTGGTGCAGCGTTTCGTGCGACACGAAATCCAAGCCGACTGCGCCGGCGGTCAGCGCCAGCGCCAGAATACCGATCGTGCGTGCGCGTCCTCGCAGCAGCAGCAGCACAACGCCCAGTGCCGCCACGAATGCCGCCAGCGATCCGCGCGACTGCATCACCCACACTAACCAGGCGCATCCCGCGAACAGAGCAATCCACGCTACCCGGGTCCATCGCTCGGTCCGCCACATCGCTGCGCATGCAACGATCGCAATCGCAGCCGCGAAGCGTGAAATCCCGGTCGGACGCACCATCGCCATTCCCGCAACCATCGGCATCCTCGTATTCACCTTATAGCCGCTGAGTCCCTCCGACGTCTCCACTGTGAGATGGCCTCGGCCAAGGTAAACGATGATCGCGAGAATCACGGCGGCCGCGACCCAACTCAGGCGGTTGAGCGACGCCGCGCCGGCAATCTCGTCGCCGCATTCCGCCAGGTACATTTCGCCCGCGCCCAGCGTTGCGATGAATGCGAGCCCCCAATAGCCCCACTCGAACCAGTTCTCCACCCCAATGCTCGCGGTGAGACAGACGGCCGCGTAAAAAAACCACAACCACTCGGGCAGGGTCGGCTCGCGCATCCGAGTGTCGCTCCGGCCCAGCAGATGAAAAATCCAAATCGCCAGGACCACGAGCGGGAACGCTGCGCGGATGCCATGGAACGCGGCGAACCCTCCGCTCAGGATGCCGTCGAGATCAATATTCCAAGGACCCGTGTTAATCGATCCCCAGAGCGCCAGCCAGCACAGCGTAGGAACGACCGGGAGCATGATTCCGGCGACGCTGCGAATAGGTCGATCGGTTGGTCCGCGTGCGAGCATTGTCATAAGAGCGGGCGTGAAATCCTGCGCCGCACCGGCGCGGCCATCGGCTCGGAACGCGTCGCAAGGACTCGCTGATAGATGCGATCGATCGCTTCGGCCTTGGCCTCCCAGGAGAACTCCCGCGCCCGCCGCAGCGCTCCGGCGGCCAGCCGGCGCCTCATGTTTTCGTCACCTGCAATTTCAATGATTCTGCGGCTAAGCCGGCCCTTGAACTCCCGTATATTGCGGATCGGAATCCGGATACCACACCTATCACTTACAACATCCGGAAAGCCGCAATGGTCCGGGCATATGACGGGAACGCCGCTAGCCAATGCCTCCACGATTACTGTGGACGTAAGGTCCTGCAGGCTGGTTGTTACAAACAGATGCGTTGATGTCAGACCGGCAAGCGCCTCCGCACGCGACACCTGGCCGCGCCACGTGCAGCGGGACTCGATTCCAAGTCTGGCGGCGAGCCGCTGCCATTTGAGTTTGCACGGGCCGTCGCCGTAGATGTCCAGCCGCCAATCGGTGGTATCAGGTACGTCCGCCAACGCACGCAGCAGGAGATGCAATGCCTTGCGCGGTATATGACGCCCGCTCCATGCAATTCGCAGCGGCTCTCCGTCTCGCCGCATCGCGTAGGTATTACCGGTCTGAGGAGGCAGTCCGACCTCGCAGATCACCTCCGCCTCAACTCCGTACCAGCGCTGGATTTCGCCGCGAATTCCGCTGGTTGCCGCGATCACTCCCGGACCAGCGGCGGCGAAGGCCTTGCGCGGTAGCCGGAGAAACCGGCGATGCATCGAGTTCACGAGGTTGCGTGCGCCGTGATAGATAGATCCTTGCGCGCCCATCGTGGGCAGCAACCGCCACGGCATATTCTCGAGCCCGCCGATCGGGCCCCATACGAACGGAACGTCAAGCTTCCAGAGATGGCCGGGGAAGCGGAATCCCACGAAAGTGAGCTGATGCACGAGGTCAAACTGAACCTTCTTATGTAACTCGCGGGCCAGCTTCAACGCATCGCGCTGCCAGATTCTGTAGGAGGAATGCATCAAGGGCTTGAGGATGGAACCTTCGCACATGCGCCAGAACCGGTTCGCATCACTGTAATGCCATGGTTTCGCAGTCACATACGCGAAATGAATATTCGAGTACGTTGTGGGAGCGCATGCAATGAACCGCTCTATGCTTTCCCGCTGCCATTCTGCCGTAATTACCCAGACGTCATGATTCCTTGCGATAGCGGTTGGCCAAGACCAGCCCACGGCCTTCTCGGAACCGATATAGGGATCGCAGGCGTATGCTGCGATCAACACTTTCAGCTGCCTCATTTTAAAAGACCGAGTTTGCTGAATGTGAATTGACGCGCAAGCCGTTGCGTATCAGCGAGCATTGCAATCTATCCCTCCGGTCAATACCTTCGCCAGCACTTCGGCCCCGTCTTCCCATGTGGCCAGCCTGTCCGCGCGAGCCTTTGCTGCGGCGCCGTCGTTTAGCACGGCCAGAATACCTTCACGGATCCCGGCGTCATTTGGAGTTATGTAAATAGTCTCATCGCCGCCGGCTTCGCGCAGCTCCGGGATGTCGCTTGCGACCACCCGGGTACCGCACGCCCGCGCCTCCAACACCGGCATTCCAAATCCTTCATAGAGGGACGGGCAAATCAGAGCATCGGCACCCGTATAAAGTGCAGGCAGGTCTCCCTGATCGACATAGTCGAGCACAATCACGCCGTACGATGCGCCACGCTCTAGAAGCCCGCATAGTCTCCTGTCCTTCCATCCCCTGCTGCCGGCCAGAACCAGCGTGTGCGCACGTATAAGGCCTTCCGCCTTCATTTTCAAGAACGATTCGACCAGGAGCTCGAAATTCTTTCGCGGCTCACGTGTCCCGACCGCAAGTAAGTACGAGGTCTTCAATCTGTACTTGTTGAGACAAGCTTCCACTTTGTCGCGAGGCTGCGGTGTGAATTCCTCAGAAACCCCGGGCCGGACCACCGCGGCGGCGGTAAATCCGTATGCAGAGTGAAGCTTCGCCGCAGTACCGCGAGAATTCGTGAGGATTTCATTGGCGCGTGCCAAGGATTGGCTGAACAGCAACCTTCGGCCCCAAAGGTCGCGCGCCCGCATAGTGGACGGCACTATCTTGTGATTGAGGTCGTGAACCGTACTCACAGCCCTGACCCTCGGTCCAAGCGCCGGCAGTAGCGTGACGGCGCCCCAAAAGACATCCAGGCTATCGCAACGGCAAAGGCTGCCGGCGCGCGAGGTCAGCCACAGTCCGCGGTTTAAATTACGAGCCATCCAGGATTGGTCGATCCTCGCTGACCATCTCTCCGAGCAAACCGGCAAGCTTAACGCGCACGGAGCGTAGACAAAGAAGCGCGCCTTCGGAAGCAAGTGGTCCAAATGTCTGCAAAGCTCGATAACGTAGCGCCCCACCCCTGTAGGCATACCCATAAAGGCTCGCCCGTCGATTCCGATACGGCATTCATCGCGGTCTCTGACCTGTTCGCTCCGCATCCAGTAACCTACACAAAGTGCGCCAATAGGTCTTTCAGCTCGATTGGTCGTCTCGCACAGAAACAACGATAGTTCAGTTGCTGACCTTTTCGATCATAAGACCGCATACACCCTGACCTGGCATAAGACTCCAATCGGCGAATTCTGTATAGTTGTCAACGATTTCCCTCGCGTCATCGGCTGTGCATCGGAACCCCTGCGTTTGCCACCTGCGGTCGTGGCTTGCGAAACGGCCAGGAGTCTTTTCTCCGAACCACCGTATGACGCTTGCTTGTACCCCCAAGGGGTCAACGAGCCGCTGAAAGACCGCGGCTCGATCGTAGTGCCGTGCAAAGAAAAACTGCCCGTCCCGAGCAGTGCCCTGAGTGCCATAGAGATCTGTCCGGCGGTACTCCAGCCAAAACTTGCGATCCACGGGAACGGTTACTATTAGCCGACCGCCGGGCTCCAGAGCCTTGTAAAGCGTGCACATGGCGTCGGTATCCGCGGTTTCGCCGGCAATGTGTTCAACAACCGAGATCGACCAAATCGACTGATATTGGCAGGCAGTATATTTCAAGCGCTCTACTGCCACACACTCCGTGAATATGTTGTTCAGCCGCAGGCTCTTTGCGGCCCGCGCCGTGCAAGATAGGTCTCTGGGGTCAGGGTTAATTACGCGAATCGAAGCAGTTGGATGTTTCCGTGCCGCGAACAGGCTAAAAAGCCTCGGCGACGCTACATCTAGGCAGTCGCCCAGTCCTTCGGCCAAGCATGACAGAGCAAATGGAAATTCGAAATATCTAACAATATTTACCGGGGTCAGCAGATAGGTGAGTCCAACGCGAAAATTACCTCTGGCAATCATACGACGCGCCAGGACTTTGCCGAACTGGGCAAACTCCATGCCGGGTCCGTTTCTCTTGGCCGCATACGCCAAGCTCGCACGTGAGCGTAGATACGCGCTTGGGATTGAAAGCCAGTCCGCAAACATGGCGCTTCCTCAGGCGGGACGCGCAAAGTGAAGCACGCATGTGCCATACATGAACTCTCGCTTCACTGTTGCTTCGAAGTTGTACCCAGCCATTACGGTCCTGACCGAACTTTCCAGAGCGGGAGAATGACACTCGACGATTACATATTTTGCGCTCTTCAGTGCGCATTGCGCACCTTCGAGCACCGCGACTTCCGCGCCTTCGACATCGATCTTGAGCAGACCGATCGATGTGATCGAATGCGCTTTGCAGTAAGTGTCAAGATCTATCACCTCAATATAAAAGGCTGGCGGAAGCGCCCCGCCCTCAATGAGGCTTCCCGCGACCGTGCTCCGTCCTATGAAAAACGGGCGCATTCCGGCGCATTCGGCCGCCGCCGCATTGACCGCGACCGCATTGATGAGGCCATTCGCCTCGAGATTGCGCACCAGCCTCTTATAAACTCTGGGGTTGGGCTCAAAACAATGTATAGGAACGGTTGGGAACTCCTTGCCATAGCGGATTGCGAAAATACCTATATTGGCGCCCAAATCCAGAATAACGTCTTGCGGCTCAAACCGAATTCTCTCGCTGTCATACTCACGTCCCGAGTAAACTTCTATGTAAGGCCACAACTCTCCCAATCCAGGCGACGATTCAAACCACACGTCGCCGTGCTTCAGTCTCAGGAATAACTCCGGGTCGTCAACACTGATTTGTCCGTTCCGCGACCCCAAGGCGCTTGACAGCTTTGCTAAAGTCAATGTCCCGGCATAGCGACAGAAACGAGCTTTGCTCCTGACTCCTCGACACTCACCTAGTAAAAATAGCAGGTTTTTGAGCAGGCGATTGATTCCGGCTATTGAAGGTTCCATACATTCCCGTCAAATCCGCTGCCGCGGAGACGCGCAGCCCGGCACTTTCACCGGTTAAAGTCCGCTGCGCGCATGGCTTGAAGGCCGGCGCCTTGGTCAGCAGCCCCGCCAGCCATAAGTATGTCGTCCTGGAACTTGCGCGCGATGCTGTCCCATGTGAATTTCGAGGCGACCTTGAGGCGCCCCCGCTCGCGCAGGCGGGCGACAAAATCGGGATTATCGAACAGTTCCGAAATGCGCCGGACGAATTCGTCCCGGTCGCGGGCGAAAAGAATATCTTCGCCATGTTTGAGCGAAAGGCCCTCGGCGGCTTTCTCCGTAGCCACGACCGGTATGCCCGCGGCCATCGCTTCGAGGATCTTGAGCCTCGTCCCAGAGCCCGAGAAAATCGGCGCGACCGCGACGCCGCATGCTCCAACGAAGCCCGCAAAGTCCTCATAGGGAACCGCCCCGGCATTCCTGATCCACGGCTCGCAGTACGGAGCGCCGCCGCCGGTCAGCGCCAGCGTCGCCGACGGGTGCCTCTGCCGCAGCGCCGGCATCACAGACGTGACCAGGAAATCGATGGCCTCGCGATTAGGACCGTAGGCATAAAATCCGGCGAAGAGCAGCGTCTGGCTGTCGATCCCGTATTTCGCCCGCAGGCTCGCGATTGTTTGGCGATCGAGCGGTACAAATCGTTTGGTGTCGACACCGTTGGGCAGCAGTATCGGCGTTACGCCATAGAGCCGGGCAAAATGCGACTGATCGACTTCCGAAACTGCGGTGACCAGGTCGGCATCGCGAACAACCTGCCTCTCGGCGAGGCGTGTCAGGAGCGCGACGGTCCGGCCGTTGCGCATCGAGCGCAGAAGATACTCGACGTTGTGGGAATGGTAAACGACTCTGGTTTGCGGAATCGCGCGCCGGATTCGCCGCAGCAGCATCCAATGATAAAACGCCCACGAGGCGCCTTCGAGAATCACCACATCCGGTTTCGCCCCGCGGATTTCCGCGACCATACGATTGACGAAGCCCGGAAGCCGAATGAGTCTTTCGCGGCGTGATTCGGACGCGCCTGCCAGCGTCACAACCTCCACGCCATCTGCGGTAACGAAGCGCCCGTCGTGGCGGCCGAGCTGTACCAGCACGCTGGAGTCGCTGATGAATTTCGCGAGGTTATAGCTGACGCTCGCGGCGCCACTCGCCGGCGGATAGGCCTCGTAGAAACAGAAAATCGCCACACGTCTGTTCAATTGCCCGCTTATCCCCTCATTTGTGAAACGACGGGCCGCACCGCCATAGCCGAATCGCGCACATCCGTTTCGGAGGAGCTGACTTCATCTGCTCGCCTTCCCAACCAGCCGATTCCGGCGAGCATCGCAAGAAATGGAACCGCAGGGACTCGGAAGCGCGCATGTGCAGCCGGACTAGCGGCACACGCGAGCATCGCGAAAGCCACCCCCAACGGAATCAAGATGCAGGCCGCCTCTATTTTTGAATTCCAATCAGTACGGAACAGCCCACGCGCCACTCCCGCCCAGACCAATAAGTTCAGCATCAGTTGCACCAGAACGAGGATGGCCAAAACAGGCGAGTTCATGGTGCGCCGTATTCTCGTAGTGATGTCGAACGATGGCGCAAGGCCGAGCGGCCCCCCACCATTGGTTCCAAGCAGTTCATTCAACTCATTGCGGTCGGGCACGATCGCCACCAAAACGAGACCACGAACGGTAACGACCAGCGTGGCAAACGGATGCTCTGCAAAGGTCTTAAAACTTTGTCGTATCATCGCTTGGCTGAGCGTAAACGGTATCGCGGAAGGGTCCCCTTGCCAGCCGATTTCGTGCGCCAACTCGGTCGATGCCTCGCCAAACGAACGATGCGTGGCGTAAGCCAGAACTCCCGCGGCGTTATAGTCGAAAATTGTAACAGCCGAATCGGTACTCATCGCGTTCACCCCGGCGACTCGCTGGTTCCTCGCCATCCAAGGCAACATTGCTGCAATCGGAATTGCGAACGCCAACACCGCGAGCACCAATGCGCGCGGCCAGGTGGCGCCTTTCATCAACAAGAACGGAAGCGGTGCAAACAGGGGCAGGAAAATACCGGTGGGCCGAATCATGGCCGCAGCGGCGAGCAGACCAGCGGCAGCAAAAACCTTGGCGGCGGTTACGGCGTTTAATTCATCTGCAATGATAGCCGAAAGCTGCAACAGAATGGCTCCGGTGAGCAGAAATTGAAACAGCGCTTCCGACATTATCATTGCGCCGTAAACGATCGAGGGTATGTCCGTTGCGAGAATGGCCGCGGCCGTGAGTCCGGCGCCAATCCCCCAACGCGCGCTGACGAACCAGCCGAGCCATATGCAAAGGGCGGCGCCGAGAAAAGCCTGGATCACAAGCACCGTGCGCAGGCCCGGCATCATCGCCACGAAGAAGGGATAGCCCGGAGGTCTCAAGATTTCGGCGCTGGCGCAGTGTCCATTGTCGAATTTCGCGAATCCGCAGCCATGCTGAATACCCTGAGCAAGCGGTATATAGTCCGCCGCGTCCCAAGCGCTCTGAAATTTCAGATCGCCTCGCGCGAGCGGTGCGAGTCGGATGAAGAGCGCGGCTATCCCGATCAGCACCAGCCATACCGTTTGACGCCGAGGTATCATGCGGCGCAGATCGTCGGGCTGGTCCCTGGTCGCGACGGCTAAAGAGATTCTGTTCACGTGACTGGCTGTAACGCGTGGTCCGCTCCGTCGCCGGCGGTTGCAGCGCTCGCCGGCAAATTGGATCGGGCCAGGAACTTATCGACAATCGTCCGCAGGTCGCGCATGAAGCGCTCGGCGGAAAACTTTTCGGCCTGCTGCCTCAGATGTTCCAAAAGGCTTGCCTGCAACGCCGGCCGGCTGAGCAGCGCGTAGATCTTCTCCACAGCGTCATCGTCGCCACGGTAGAGCAAGGCGTCGTGGTCAAGAATGTCTGCCGGTCCGCCCTCCGCCGGAGCAAACGTGATGCATCCGGCCTTGACCATCTCGGCGACCGCGATGCCGAATCCCTCGCCTTCTGCTCCATGGATGCCATAGCGACATGACTTCAAGATTTCCTGTTTGCGCTGCTCGGAAACAGAACCTTCCAGAATAACCCAAGGCAAGCTGCGTGCGAGCGCCTGAAGTTTGCGCTCATATTTATTCGTGCCGAAACCCCCAATCATGCGGAGTCGCACTTGATAACCGCGAGCGCGAACCCTTGCGAGGATCTCGAACACCTGCTCAAGACGCTTTTCCTCCGAGATTCTGCCAATGCAAGCGAAATCGTCATTACGACTCTCGAAGGGCGCGTCTGCGAATCCACTTGGAACCGGAGGGTAGAGCACCGGGCATTTTACGTGGTGCTTGCGCTCGATAACCGAGGCTACCCAACGCGAGTTGGCGAGCGGAACGTCTTCGCCCGAAAATAAATCCCGCCCCGAGGGGCTTGAAATGCGATGTGCCAGCCATAGATAGATAGCGCGCACGGGCGCGACCCGATGGAACAAGCCCTGGAAACCGCGCGGCCTCGGAGCGAAGCGGGTCTGCAATTCCTCGTCGCAGGACAAATCGAGCAGATGAATAGCGGGAACGCCGCAATCGCATGGGTTGTAAGCGCTAAACAAAACGTCATACTCAGATGCGACTCGGCGTATTGCTCTCTCGAACAAAGCGCCACGGATAGCCGCTCCACTGCGAATTCTCAGCAGTATGCGGGGTATCGGTAACTGTCGAAGCTTGACTTCCTCCTCACGAACTGCGGTTCCGTAGAACGAATTCATGGCTACGAGATCAATCGCGCTGGTCGTCACGATAGATACGTCGAAGTCGCGCTTGAGCGCCTCCGCTCCCCACATCACCACGGCTTCCGATCCTCCGCGGCCCATTCTGGGATGGGTGATAGCCACGGAAATTCTTCGCGGCTCGAACGCGTTTGGCGGGAGATCGCGCTCGTTTCTGATGAGCCTATTCAACGAACAGCAGATCCTTAAGCGCGGTCAAGGCCCCGCTGGAGAAGCGGTGATAGCGCAAAGTCAACAACTCTCTCGCGATGATTGGGATGCGTGATACTCGATTGGCCGGCAGGCACCTCCGCGCCCGCCAATGACGCAGCACAGCGCTTCGTATGCCCGGAGTAATCGGCCGAGCGTGGGAATCAATCGTTTCGAGTCGTTCGCTAACTGCTGCAAAGAGGGGCGTCCACGATCTCTCTTTGCGTTGGGCGAAAAACCCAGCGAGAAATGCCGCGGTCGAGCGATGTCCCCCCGCTCCGGTGGCTTGTCCCGGATGCTGTCTGTAGGCAAGCAGCGGTCTGTTAATGCAAATGATCCCGCCCATCCCGGAATAGACGAGAGTCCATGCAATGAAAACGTCCTGTCCGCTGGTTTGAAACAGATCGCCGTCCGGCAGCGGCAGGATTATAGACTTCAACGCAGACCTGAACGCCATGCAGTTACCGAGAATCGGGACCGACCGCTTGAATGTCTTGCCGGCAGCCATTTTGCGCTGTAACCGGGGGCTGGGCGCAAATCGGAACTCCTTCCAGAGGCGGCGGTCCAAAAGCCCCATCTCCTCATTCGCAACGTCAGCATCGCACAGCGCAACAGCAGCTGCTGGCCACTCTGTCATAGCCCGTTCCATGGCGGCCACTTTTGCCGGATACCAGACGTCGTCGCAGTCGCTGAGGAAGATGATGTCGCCTGTGCATTCGCTGATCGCGCGCTCGAAGTTTTTGGTAACGCCGAGGTTTCGTTGGTTAATGGAAAGCCGCACCGGAAACGGGGCGCGAGCAGCGAACTCACGCACGACCTCGACCGTGCGATCGGTCGAGGCGTTGTCGCTGACCACCAACTCGTCGGGGAGTCGCGTCTGGCCGATGAAGCTATCGAGCTGCTCCTGGATGAAGCGTTCGCCGTTGTACACCGCCATCGCGATTGAGATGCTCGTCCTCTTACCCTGCATCGCCGTGGCTGAAGAAGCTATGGATTCACCGGCCAAGCAAAAGCCCCGATAGGCCTTCGCTACCTCGCCGCTCCAGCCGCCTTAGAGCCGGCGCCATTCGTTTGGGAGACAAGCTGTATCCTACAATCCATACGCTGTAAGCGAGCCTTCGCCGCAAGTTCCAGTACGGCTGCCGCCAGGTGGCAGATACCGCCCGGTACATTAGCGGAAATAGTTTGTCATCCCATGGATGGTCCGCCGGGCTTTCGCGAAGAGACGTTATCCGGCCAACCCAGTGCGGAGGGTACCTGCCGAGCCATTGCTCCAGGGACCCGGTCTCGCCGCGGGTCAGCTCGTGCAAGGACGCATGAAGATTGAAATCACCCAAGATACCTCGTCTGATTTCAACTAAAGAATCTGGATTGCCCCCCGCATTGTGTCCGTGGATCCTATACTTGCCGAGAGCGTTGTCCAAATAGACGACTTCGCCAAGCACCGAACTCAAAATTGTCAAAAAGGCGTCCGCTGCAATCGCCCACTCCTTTTCCGGGATGGGCATTATTCGTTCCAGTATTTGCCTTGGAAATGCGTTCGCGCTCATGGGTGAATCTGCTGCGAACGGACCAAGCCTTGCGGGTACCCGTGAACCCCCAACATACCTGCCCGAGGCCTCGCCTGATCCGTTGATTACTTCGAGAAGATACTGAATCCGCGCGACTCCTTCCCGCAGTTCCGTCAAAACCGTCTCGACCGCGCAAGGCAACAGAACGTCATCAGCGTCAAGGAATATGATCAGGTCGCCGCTAGAAGCCTCGAACCCGGCATTCAAGGCAGACCCTTGGCCACCGTTACACTTGTATACAGCCTTTACGCGTCGGTCGTAACTCTCGATCACTTCCCGGGAATTATCAGTCGAGCCGTCGTCAACGACGACAACTTCGCAATTCTGGTACGTCTGAGAGAGGGCGCTATCGATGGCTGCGCGCAGGAAGCGCGCATAGTTATAGTTATTTATGATGACGCTGGCTCTTAGCCGTTCCATCGATGGTAGCCCCGTCATACCGGAGGGTTGCCGGCGCTTTTGGTCTCTTTGCGCTGACAAACCCGCTCTATCATCGTGCAGGACTCACATGCCACGGGAGGTGCGGGCAAACGCTGGACCGTTGATTTTTGCTTCTCGCAGGTCGACTTTCTCGGGACCGCCATACCGGTACGCGAACCAAGCTCGGGCCCTTACCCCGTTAGCGCGCTGCCTGAACCGAATCCAGGCGGTGGACTGTCGACTGGTTCGCGGGCCTTTGACGAAAATCCGGAAGTTCTCGGGACCAATTCCTTCGAATCGAAGCCCTGCCGCTTCGAACAGCGGAATCGTCCTACCAGCGTATTTGAGGTTCGAGAGCAGATGAGTCGGATGGGACGGTCCAACATTCTCGAACGCTTCCACGATAAATGCGCGCCCGCCCGGCTTAAGGTATCGTGCGATATCCCGAATCAGTTCGGCGGGTGCGGGAACGTGTTCGAGAACATCATAACATACCACAACGTCGAAGCTCCCGGCGCTTAACTCTTCGACTTGGGACAACTGCACAGTGTGGTCGGAAAGTCCGCTATCGTCGATAAGCCTCCGGGCGAAAGTCGAGGTTGCATTTTCGAATTCGAAGCTCACGACCTTGACGTCCCGGTTGCGCGCCGCGATTTCACACGCGTCGAAACCGATTCCATCGCCGAGGCATAGCACCCGCCCTCCCCCAGGAAGGAATTTGCCGACCTCGTCGGCGGTGGCTTCGCGAAGTTGCCTACGGCCAGGTCTGTAGTGGTAGGCGAGGAGCTCGTAGACGAAAGCGTCGGTCTGGCCGTAGAAGCTCTCCATCGCCGGGCTCCATACCCAGGGAGGACCGACTTGGAGGCGAACAAAGTCCTGGACAACATTGTATCCGATCACCAGCATCTCATTGGCGAGGCGCTCGCCGTCCGCGGCGCCACCATGATAGCGGCGCAGCATCGAGAGCATGTGTTCGTAAGGGTTCACGAAACTCTGCCTCCGATAGAGGCTATTTCGAGGCGTCCGGCGGATTCATGCGCCGCACGTCGTCGGCACCAATTGGCTGTCCAGTTGTTTTCGGTCATTCGGATGCGCCAATTACGCAAAGGCGCTTTGCGGGCGGAATCGAAGGGTCGGGTACATGGCAGCGAAGATCAAAGATATTCCGATCAAGCACAATGTCACCGATATAAATACACCAAGGGCACGAGGTATCCCGGCGGCTGGTAGCATCCACCACCAGACCGCTACAGTTCGTACGACCCGCCAAGATCCTTTTTCACGGTTCGGATTTTCGACCGTCCTGACGAGGTCCTTTACGTCGGTGTGGCGTGCATCGGATATTTCTCTGTAGGTAGCCCCCCAGATACGCACCAAAGGCGCCTCAGGCAGGGACCACTGTGACGCAGGGGGCACTCCGGCGACGGCTCTCTCCCAATAGATACGGTCGTATGCGGAAACCAAAGTTGGAGCATTGACAACAAACCCAAGCAGGATCAGGATTGCGACCAACCTGCACCAGCTTGCCCCTAGCAATCCCGTCAAGGCCAGCAAGCCCGGCAGCGCAGGCATGAGAAGACGGGGACCCCAGCACCAACCCCCGGCCCAATCACCCCATAGAGAATATAAACCCAGGTATGCGCCGAATACGCCGAAGATCAGTAGCGTGTCCACTCGTCTAAGCGCGGACCAACCGAGCCCGACTAAGGAAATAACTATTGGGCAATACCAAAACAAGCCCCTACCTGGACTGAGCAATAGCCCGCTAAGTCCGGCAGGCAAGTGAGCCAAACTGAAGTCGTTAGGCTGACCAAAGGCAAAAACGTGGCTAAATCGTGCAACATTGTAAGCGCAATATAAGACCAATCCCACACTGGTACCGCACAGCGGCGCTAGCGCGGTCCGGAGTGAGTGCGTCTTAACAGCGGAGTGAGCGACCAGCAGCGGGCCTACGACAATGCCGCTTGGCTTGGCAAGTACCGCAAGGGCCGCGAGAACAGAGGCGCCGTTTCTTTCATGCCGAGTTCCTCCTACTTCCAGGAAAATGGCCCAAACCGTCAATAAGGCCAAAAGAGGCTCGGCAAAGAACTCGCGCGCATATACCAGAGAGATCGTCCCGAACGCAAAACCCAACGCCGCAATGAGAGCGTTCTTGGCGGAAGCTCCCAGACGATAAGCAAGAAGAGCCGTTAAATAGCTCGTACCCGCGACTAACAACGGCGACAGTGTCAACGCACATACGCCCGCAACGAAATTCGCTGGAAGATGAAAAAGGCGAGCGATGAGAAGACCCGGTCCTACGAACGGGAGAGCAACGATGGAGAGCAAGGGGTACCACCCAGAGTAATAGTGACCATTTCGACCAAGAATACCGAACCAGGGAGGGACGGCGAAGCTCCCATTGGTCGAGAGGGACACGGATACAGCAAGCATCGACGCTCCGTCGATTGTCTGGATGACGGATGCCGAAAATGCCAGTAAAGTAAGAGCGACCCCGACACCTAGCTTAGCTGCGGACGATCTGAAGTGGTCATCCGTCTCGCTGGATGGCACTGCTTGAGCCGAGCCCTCGCGAGGCGGGAAAGCTCCCGTCGCTGCCATCTCACGCAAAGGAAACCGGTGCGCCTCCTTGCTGCACGACATCGTGAATGTATTGCTCCAGCGCCGCGCCGGAGCGCTCCCACGTGAAGGTGCGGACGAATGCTGTGCCGCGTTCCTGCAGTGTGCGTCTGAGTTCCCGGTTTTCAATCACGCGGCACAGGTTGTCCAAAAGTGACTTCTGGTCTCTCGGAGGACTAAGCAAGGCGGTCTCATTGTTAATGGCGTAATCACGGCAGCCGCCGCTATCCGTGCCCACAAAGACGCAGCCGCAGGCCATGGCCTCGGCGGGAGGAAGACCCCAACCCTCCATCCAGCTAGCTCCCACATAAATCGAGTGCCCGTTATATATCTGCTCGACGAGGGTTTGCTGGCTTGGATTTCGATGGTAAGTAATCCAGTTTGGGACATCGGGCCCTTTCGGATCTGTCCCGAACATGCTGATCGGGAGCGCAGGGTAACGCTGGTGAATCTGCTTGAGGACTGCGACCGCATCTGGAACCCCCTTCCAGTCGTGAGCATGCGACATGGTTGTGATGCTGGCCGGGCGATTCGCCGGCGGGTTCAGAACACGGAAATGGTCGTCGACAGCGTTGGGAATATGGTGGAGGCGGCCGGCTCCGAGAGTGACGCCAAGGTCATACAGCCATCGCGCGATGACCACCTTGTGAATGGGCATGAGCCACGTGGCATCAACACGATCCTTAGGTCCAGCCCATGTTTCGTAGTGCTGGATTAAATATAGTTTTGCGCCCTTGGACGCCGGGTACCCAAGCACATGCTCAGCAGTCTGCCAGAAGGTTGCGAAAACCGCGTCCCCATCCGGAATAACGCCGGGCCGCAAATCATGCGTGAGGATCGCACGCACGTTAGGATGAAGTCGTGCCCATGGAACCAACGGCCTTTCAGTGAGATGGCGTACGCCGAGCCAAACGCGATTCTTGAGCTTTTGGACGAGTGTGGCCGCGGGATCCATTCTGTGCGGATGGACGATGCTGACGATATGGCCACCTTTGGCGAGATAGTTAGCATAGCCATATACTATTCTGAAGCCGCCGCGAGGCACGGGCGCGTAACCTGGCAGTATGAAAGTGATGCGCATCAGCTCAGACTATGCTGCGGATGGAGTGTAAGAAGGTGTGGGCGCCGGTGTGTTGGAATGATGGTTGTGATCGCCGCCATCAGCAGCCTCAGTTGGCTCACTGAACGAAGATAAGATCCTTTACGGCGGTGGGTATGCCACCTGAAAAACGCCAATAACGCAGCGTTGCCAGCTCCCTGATTACCAGGGGCGCGCGTGCTAATCGGCTCGCTGGCAACTCGCAGCGTGCTCGCCAGTGGCGGAGCACGGCTGATAAAAGCTTCTTGTTGGACTCTTCCCACTCGTAGGCGCTTTCCAACCTCCTAATCACGGGTCCTAGATCGCGGACCGGCCTTTCTTTTCTGCCGGCGAAGTCTTGTGCGAAGCGCCCTCGCTCGGGCCCATTAGGCTTTGCTCCGCGGGCGGTCCTGCTGGTCTGCTTCGGGTGCTGCCGGTACGCGACTAGCGGCTGCGGCACCAGGGCAACCCCACCAACCCCGGAATAAATGATTGTCCATGCAATGAAAATGTCGTGAGAGGAACCATCGGGGAGAGGCAGGACAAGCGGTTTGAATCTTGCACGAAAGGCCATGCAGCAACCCGTTGGCGGAATGCGTCTATTGAAAGTGTTGCCGGCGGACAACCTCTCGTGGTCGCGGCTCCGGTATCGGAACTTGTGCACTTGCCATAAGCGGCGATTGAGAGACTCCAGATGCTCATCGACCAGATCAGCGTCGCAGATTGCGAGAGCGGCTCTCGGTGATTCGGCGAGGGCCTGCTCCATCAGCGAGACCTTGCTGGGATACCAAACGTCATCGCAGTCGCTGAGAAAGATGACGCCGCCAGTGCATTCCGTTATCGCACGCTCGAAATTCTTCATGAACCCGAGGTTCGAGTCGTTGATGAATAACCGCACCGGAAACGGAGCGCGAGCAGCGAAGTCGCGGACGATCTCTACCGTTCGATCGGTCGAGGCATTGTCGCTGACCACCAACTCATCAGGGAGTCGCGTCTGGCGGACAAAGCTTTCGAGTTGCTCGCCGATGAACCGCTCCCCGTTGTACACCGCCATCGCTATGGAGATTTTCGATCCGGTGCTCACTTGCGGGCCTCCAGCAAGAGTTCGTCCGCGGCGAGCGGGTCCCACAGGCGCATCAACATCTCGACGAGAGACGCCGCGCGTCCATAGCGCACGTCCGCGTGAGTCAGCGAACGCAGCCATTCCACGCGCCCGCCACGCCTGATAAGCGGACTCTGGACGAAGTTGAACGGGGTCGTTCGAAGCGTGCTCGAGACCGCGCTTTGGACGAACCCGGCGCGCCTTGCCAGCGTGGCCAGGCCATTGCCGGTGAAGATCTGAAGGTGCTGCGGCGGGTGGAGCCCGAGCCAGCTGGGCCCGAAATGGCGATGGCCCCAACTTTCGGCGTTGGGGGTGGTGACGGCAAGCGTACCGCCCACTGCCAGCACTCGACGGATTTCGCGAAGCGTCCCAAGCGGATCGTGAAGGTGCTCGATCACGTGGTTCATCAGGACCAGATCGAATGACTCGTCCGGGTAGCGCTGCGCGGCCAGACTTCCAAGCCTCACGGAAAGTCCTTTGCGCCGCGCCGCATCAACTGCTTGCGCATCGAAGTCCACGCCCTCGGTGTTCCAGCCAAGCTCCTGGGCCATGTTCAACGCATAGCCGTCACCGCATCCGACATCGAGCATCCGCCCCTTTTGGGAAACGGCGAGATAGCGAAGCGGAATATCGAGCGCGTCGCATTCAATGCGCGAGAGCAGGATCGGCAGCGCGAACAACCACCGCAATGGTTTGCCGGTGTCGTCTCCGCAATTGAAGCGCCAGGCACGATAGGCCGACCTGCAAAGCTCGGCCGCCCGATGGCCCGCTCCGGGCGCAGCCGGTGGCGACGCATCCGCCGCATCCTCGGGGGCAGCATGGGTGAAATAGCCCTCGTAGGCCATCGCGATATCTTCTTCGAGTGGCATCGGGTCGAGCCATAGAAGACCGCATTCGGGGTTTGGGCATCGCTTGAGGTTCCATTGGCCCGGGGCGTTGGCCACCCGATCGGTGAGCCCCTCATACAGCGGCTTGCCGCCGGCGCCGCAGAGGCAACACTCGGGGCACGGCCGGCTCCTGATTTCTTCGCCCGACTCGGCCTGTTCGTTCAGCTTTGCGTCCGCAGCGCTCATCGCTCGCTTCATACCTTATCGCAGTAGAGCCCCGCGGATCTGGCATCCTGTCGACCGGGCAATTCTTGACGGCTCCACGATCGATTCCACTCCTTGCCTAATCCGCGCGCTGCCAATAGACACCGCTCCAATCGATGCGTTTCATCTCTTCCTTGATGGCGCACCGTGCGCGAAAGTCGTCAACCGCTTTGTGGCAGCCGGGGAGCGCGTAGTCGTCAATAATTACGTACCCGCCCCTGGACAATTTGGGATAGAGACAAGTCAGGGCATCCATCGTTGATTCATACATGTCGCCGTCGAGCCGCAACACAGCAAGTCGCGCAATCGGTGCGGTGGATAGCGTTTCGCTGAACCAGCCTTTCAGGAACATGACTTGGGAATCGAGAAGACCGAAGGCGGAAAAGTTCGACTTGACATCTTCCAGCGAAACCCTCAGCTCATCATGAGTATGAAGGTGATCGCCGCGGTCTGCTGGGTACTTTGCAGGGTTGGGTGGCGGCAGGCCGCAAAAGGAGTCTGCGGCCCAAACAGTCCGGTCGTCGATTCCATACGCCTTGAGAACCGCGCGCATGAAGATTACAGCTCCGCCACGCCACACGCCGGTTTCTATGAAATCGCCGGGCACTCGGTTCCTGATCACTTCCTCACAGCAAAACTGGAGATTGTCGAGGCGCTTCATCCCAATCATGCTAAAAGCGACCTCATTATAATGAGTGCCCTCGGCCACGATCTTCAAGTCCGATCGATACAGCCTCATCAAAGAAAGACCATAATGTTCCAAAGTGCTGCGCGTTGAAGTGTACAGCGATTTCTGCCAGCGGCGAGCAGGAAGGGTCTGGTGAAGGCGACCTATAGGCTTTTCGGCGTAGACCGCTCCGGACACCGCCTTTTTCATTAGGTCCAAGTAGAGTGATCGTATCTCAATCATCTTCTCGATGTCTTTCTGGCAGCCTCAAAAACGATCGATTTGTTTCAATCCGCGGGAGCCCAATCAGTGCGCCTGCGCAAGGAGAAGGCGCACGCCGCGAACTACACCACGCACAGAAGCCCGCTCTCTTGGTCCGAGTACCAGCCAGCCCAGCATGGCGAATAGAAGTGGTGCTATACCGAGTAGGAGGCATTGTTCAGGCAAATCCATTGGTATCGTCCCAACAGCGAAGATCAGCAACGCCGCTGAAGTGAGCGTGGCAATCCTAGCAATCCCTGGGGCCGCCATCGGCAACAACCGCCACGCCATAAGGAATACTATAAGCGTTGTGACTACCACCCGAACTGTCCATGTTATGGCCACTCCCGCGATTCCATATCGCACCATCATCCACCACAGCATGGCAACGTAGAATGGTGCTTCAGCGAGATGAAGCTTGGCGAGAAGATCAGGCCGGTCAGCGGCCTGGATCAGGCCGTAGGCCGGGTGTGCGGTGCTGTTGATGAACACGGCAAAAGTGAGCCATCGCAATGCGCTTGCACTGTGGTCCGCGAAGGAGGGACCGAGCCACAGGCGAAGAGCTTCGGGCGCCAGCGTGATGATAAAAAGAACCGGGGCAAACAGCGTGAGAACGATGTACTTGGTAGCGCTCTCGAGCAAGAGCGCAGCGTGGTCCGGATCGCTGCTGAAAGCGCCGGAAAAAGCGGAAAACGTCACCGCTGACACGGCATTGGGTATAATCCACAGCTTGGTCGCCACTTGGAAGGGCACTGCGTAGTAGGTAACCGCCGCCATCGACAGCATCGCGCCGATCAGAAAGCGGTCGAAATAGGCCATGATTGGGCTAACCACCGCCGACACCGTAAGCCAGCCGCCGAAGCTCAGCATCGGGCGGATCGTGGCGCGACCCGGGTGAATTTCGCGCCCGAGCCCCGGAACGAGACGCAAGCAAAGCCAGAATGTCACGATCCACCCGGCCACCCGTCCCAGCACCACCACCGCGACCAGCCAGCCAAGGCTGTGGGAAAACGGCAACACCAGGAGCGGACCCACATAGGAGAAGATGGCGCTCGGCACGCGGATCTCATTGATGAGGTCGAAGCGCTGGAAGGCGGAGAGCGTGCCGTTCAGGCCGCCGCTGCTGATGACGAAAGGCATCGAGAAAGCGAGCAGATACAAGGCGTGCAGGCTCTCAGGCTGGAGCGCAACGGGAATTTTGAGGGCGCCGTGCACCAGCCATGGCGCAAGAACGGCAACCACGACGCCACCTGCGGTGCCGAACGCCAGCATCATGAACAGCGAGGTCCAGAACAGGCCAGGGATCTCCTGCTGGTCGCTCGACGCGGCGGCCGCGGCGATGAACTTGGTCGCGGCGCGGCCGAGCCCGAAGTCGAACAGGCCAAAGTAGCCGACCACCATAATGGACAGAGTGAGGACACCATAGCGATCCACTCCGAGCACGCGAATAACGAGCGGTATCGCCAGCAACGCAACCAAGGAAGGCGCGACCTCGCCCGCAAGGTTGATGATCGTGTTGCGAGCAAGCAGACGCCCGCTGGTGAGATTGGTCGGATTGCTCAAACAGCTATCGCGCGCGGAGTTCCATCGCGTCCTTCGGCGCTGCATCCCGCCACCATTGAATCGTCGCGGCGAGGCCGTCTTGGAGGGTTAATCGCGGCCGGAAATCCACCTCGTCGCGCAGACGACGGACATCGGCGACGACGCGTGGCGAGTCGCCGGGCGCAGCGGCTATCGCGCCGAACTCGAGCATCGAGCGTGGAGCGCCAACCGCGTCTGCGATCATCTCGACCAGCGCGCGGACGGTGACTTCCTCACCCGACCCGATATTGACGGTCCCTTCGACTTCTCCATCGAGGATCGCCGCGAACGCAGATGCGACATCGGCGACGTGCAGGTAGTCGCGTAGCTGGCGTCCATGGGTGCATCGCGCCGGCTGGTCGCGCAGGAGAGATTCGATCACCGACGGCACCAGGCGCGACGGATGCTCGCCCGGACCGTACAGGTAGAAGATTCTTCCCCATGCAGTGCTGAGACCGCCCGGCGGGCGCCTCACAACTTCGGACAGGGCAAGCTTGCATGCGCCGTAACGCGTGGTGGGAGCGCATCGCGTGTCTGTTTCCGAACACATGCCCGCCGAGGGATCGTATTCGAAGCAGCTGCCGGCGAAAACCGCGCGGCCGCCGCCGGCCGCGGCGAATGCGCGCAGCAGATCAATTCCCGCGCGACACCAGACATAGTTCTGCTCCGACATCTGGTACTTGCCGGGCTCCGCGTACCACGCGAGGTGAAGCAGATGCGTCGGCCTGACCCGCTCGAGCATCGGCATCACGGCCGATTCGTCCAGAAGATCCGTCCGATGCCACTCTACGCCGCGCGCGGGAGCTGACGCGCCGCGATGGGCGACGGCATGCACCTCGTAGCCGCGCTCGACAAGAAACGGGAGGGCATGGCTTCCGATCCATCCTGATGCGCCGGTTACGATCACCCGCTTCATGGCACGAAATCCGGATAAGCGCGATCGCGTTCGGAGATCACCGACGGCTCGGATGGCCATCGGATGCCGAAGGCGGAATCGTTCCATCGCACGCCGCGCTCCGCCTCGGGCGCATAGTACGCGGATACCTGGTAGAAGACTTCGGTCCCGTCCGCGAGCGTGAGATAACCGTGGGCACATCCCTCCGGCACATAGAGCATCCGGCGGTTGGACGCGGTCAGCTCGACGCCGTACCAGCGGCAGTACGCCGCAGATCGGGGCCGGAGGTCGAGGATTACGTCGAAGATCGCGCCCGAAGTGCATCTGACCAGCTTCGCCTCGGCCTGCGGAGCCAGTTGGTAATGCATCCCACGCAGCGTTGCGCGAACGTGGTTGTATGAGAGGTTGCACTGCACGACCGCGGGGTTGATGCCGTGCGCCTGGAATTCGCGCGCGCAGAAGGCGCGCGCGAAGAAGCCGCGCGAGTCGGCGCGCTGCTCCAGATCGATAACCCAGGCTCCGGGAATTTCGGTTTCGTGAAAAATCACGGCGACACGTGCGTGCCGCGGCGCGGGTCGGGCGTCGCGGCATCTCCGATTCGGGAGTAGCGCCGGATCTGCTCTACGCTGAGGTCGTAGAGGCGCGGTCCGCGAACAGACGGCGCGGCGCGGTACCACTCGACGGTAAAATCCACCGCCTCGCGCAGCGAAAGCCGGGGGCGCCAACCGAGCCGCTTGCTTGCCTTGGCGGTGTCGAGCCACAGCATCCGCGCCTCGGCAAGCCCGTCGGCGGCCGGCTGGACGCGCCATCGCGCGCCACCCCACGCATCGCTCAGAAGCTCGACGAGCTGCGCAACTGTCGCAGCGGCGGAATCTTGCGGGCCGAAATTCCACGCGCCGGAGAATTTCCGGCCGCGTTCGATCAGTGCGCGGGCAAGCGCGAGGTACCCCGACAGCGGCTCCAGCACGTGCTGCCACGGCCGAATCGCATCGGGATTGCGGACACACAGGACTTGATCGTGGCTAAAGGCGCGGATCGCGTCGGGGACAATGCGATCCTCGGCGAAATCGCCGCCACCGATCACGTTGCCCGCGCGCGCAGTGGCAAGCGCGACTGGAGGTTCGCGGTTTTCCAGGAACGAGCGGCGCCACGCGTGCGCGACAATCTCGGCGCAGCCTTTGCTCGCGCTATAGGGATCCGCTCCGCCAAGTCTGTCTCGTTCGCGAAACGCGTGCGCGGTCTCAGGATTCTCGTAGCACTTGTCGCTCGTCACCACGACCACCGCGCGCACGGACGGCGCGTGCCGCACCGCTTCGAGCACGTTGGCGGTGCCAATGGCATTGGTCTCAAGGGTCGCGAGCGGCTCGCAATAGGAGCGGCGCACGAGCGACTGCGCCGCCAGGTGAAAAACGATCTCCGGCTGAGATTGCTCGAATGCGCCACGCAGACGGTCGCGGTCGCGGATGTCGCCGATGCGTGAGTCGATCACGCCTTCAAGCTTGCACGCGGAGAAGATTCCGCCGGAAAACTCCGGCGCAAGTGCGTAGCCCGACACCTGTGCGCCGAGCTCGCGGAGCCACATCGCGAGCCATCCTCCCTTGAAGCCGGTGTGGCCTGTCACGAGGACGCGGCGGTTCCAGAATTGATCGACCACCTAGTTCCAGACCTTCCAAAGCGCGGAGCCCGCGTCCCACATCGCATTAAGCTGCTGGGCTTCGCGATAAGTATCCATGCACTGCCAGAAACCCTCGTGCTGATAGACCGAGAGCTGGTTGCGAGCGGCCAGACGGGGGAGGAGCCCCGTCTCGAGCGTGTCGTCTTCACCCTCGATCAGGTCGAACACACCGGGCTCGAAGACGAAGAAACCTCCGTTGATCCAGCCCGAAGTGACTTGCGGCTTTTCCTGGAACAGCGTCACAGCGCCATCGCGAATACCAAGCTCGCCGTAACGCGACGATGGGCGCACGGCGGTGACGGTCGCGAGCCGGCGCTGTTGGGAATGAAAGGCCGCAAGCCGCGCGACATCCACGTTGGCGACACCGTCGCCGTAGGTCACCAGGAAGGTGGAGTCGCCGACGTAGGGCCGAATTTTGCGGATGCGGCCTCCGGTCATCGTGGATTGTCCCGTTTCCGCCAATGTCACACGCCATCCGGATTCTCCGTGGCTGTCGTGCACCTGCAAATCGCGGGAGCCCAGCGTCACGGTAAAGTCGCGGTTTCGGAGCTCGTAGTTCAGGAAATAGTCGCGAATCACGTCGCCCTTGTAGCCCAAGCAAATCACGAAGTCGCTGAATCCATGCGCCGCATAGATCTTCATGATGTGCCAGAGGATCGGGCGCCCGCCGATCTCCACCATCGGCTTGGGCCGAAACTCGGTCTCCTCGCGAAGCCGCGTGCCCAGTCCGCCGGCCAAAATCACCACTTTCATCGCCTGGCGCCCTCAACAACTACATTCTATCACGGTAACTTGTCGGCGCTGCCCGCCCCAAGCGCCGGCGCAACACTCTGCGCGGCGTCCGAACGCCCGGCAGCGAGCTTCTTCTGGAAGGCTGCGTAGCTGTCGCGCACCTCGATGTCGTTCGGGGCAAGCGCGCGCGCGTGGAGATAGTCGTGGTCAGCGGTGACATATTGGTAGGCGCCGTTCTCCGCGCCTGCGAGCTCAACCCACGCCCGGGGATTCGTCGGATCGATTTCCGTGGCGCGGCGGAAGGTCTGAGATGCTCTCTCATAGTCGCGCGCCCCCAAGTAGAAAGAACCCAGGCGCAGGAGGTTGTCGTAGGTCGGCTCGTACTCGACCATCTTCGCCAAGGCCGCGCGCTCCTTATCGGGTTGTCCCGAGGCCTGCGCCATTTGCGCGAACGCTGCAAACATAGGAACCGGGTCGACGCCGGCATCCAGCCCTTCCTTCAGGACGATCTCAGCGTCAGAGGCGTCCTTCGGCGTGACAAACACCTCGGTTAAGAGCGCAGAATATGGCTCCGGGTCTTGCGGGCGCAAGGCGCGGGCCCCCTCAAAGCAGCGGCGCGCCCGGTAAAGTTGTCCCGTGCTCGCATAGGTCTGCCCCGCGGTCATCAGAAGTTGCTCACGACGACGGGGATCCTGCTCGGAGGCCGCACCGCGCTCGTAGAGCTGCGCGGCAACCAGAGTGCGTCCGGTATCCACGTAGAATGCGCTGAGGCTGTCGATCGCTTCGGAGTATCCGCGCGCCATCGCCTCGAGCAGACCCTGTTCGATGGCTTGGCGATCGGGCCCCGACAAGTAGGGCATTATCCGAGGGGTGAGATAGAAATGGTTACTAGAGCTGGGCGCGCGCATCACTGAGATCGTAATCTGATTCAGCGCCTCGGCGGTGCGCCCATTCTCGGCCAGGCTGCGAGCATAGAAGTCGCGCGCGAACGGATTGCGCGGATCGATCCATACCGCCCGCGCAACCTCCGCGAGCCCGGCCGGCGAGCTCCCGTACCACGACGCCAGGGCGAGGTGCAGGCCGGCGTTGGCCGGGTGCAGCAACACCATCGTGCGCGCAGCGTCAAACGTCCTGGCTGGCGGATAGTAGGGATAAATCACACTTCCCTGGACGGTGGAGGCAATCGCGAGAATCCCCGCCGCCGCGGCGGCATAGGGACCGGCACCTCGAACCAGCCCGCGGGCGCGGATCGCGAACCCAGTTTCCGGGGCGCCGGCGACCGCGATCCTCACCATCAATGCCGCGTAGATCGTGAACAGAAATCCGATGGCTGGGGTGGTGAGGCTGAAATCAAACAACTCGTGGAATGCTTCGACCGACATTCCGGCCACTAAAGCGGCCAGCGTCAGTTGCGCGCGGGGGGACACGCGGTTCCATCGCTTCCATATGACCCGCGCGATTCGCCATCCGATCATCGCGAACGCGGCAATGCCGAGGATTCCAAGTTCCGCGGCAGTCTCGATATAGTCGTTATGGGCGTTGCGCAAAAGCATAGGAGGCCATGGACCTGTCTGATAGTGAGGGAACACCTCAGCCCACGATCCGAAGCCGACCCCCAACAACGGATAGTCCCGGAACATTCGCAGCGTGTCGCGCCAGATATGCGCGCGGAACCAAAAACCGAGCCCCCCGGCCGCGCTCTGGTCGATCCGGGTGTCGACCTGACCCCTGCCCGCGGAACCGATGAGTGCGATCGACAGCGCGGCGATCGCAAGCGCCGCGAGCCCGAGCCTGGGCACCCAGGCGCGCGCGCCATCGGCGCGCGCGCGGAACACCGTGGGTGTTCTTATTCGATTCGCCATCACCGCAAACAGTACGCAGGACAGCACCGTCCCAGCCCAGATTGCGCGCGATTCACTCAGAAGCATCGCGCACACCACAATGACCAGCGCCGCGCTGCACAGAATCGGCACCGTCTCATCGCGTTCCCGCCCAGCGTCGGCTGCCAACGCGTCCCAGGCCCGCGAGATGAACAGCGGCACGGTCATCGCGAGATAAGCGGCAAAATGGTCGGGATCGATGAAAGGACCCATCATGCGCTGCCAGCCCAGTTTTGGCGCACGCCAATCGAGCGGGACAAAGAACCACAGCACCTTGCCGTTCCACGTGGCCTGCTGCACCAGTCCGATCGCCGCCACGGCAAGTCCGCTGATCAGGATCACCGCCACGAGCAAACGGGTAAGCGGATCCTCGTCGCGCGGGGTCGCCTCGGGCGTGACCGGGTAGAGCGCCACAATCACAAAGAGCCCGAACGCGGCAAAGAGTTGCAGCGCACTTGCAATCCCGAGCGGGGGCGCGAGCGACAACGACCGCCACGCAGTTCCATACCAGCCCGGGTCCGCAGGAGAGCGCCCCACCACCGGCGGCGAAGCCGCTTCACCGCTCTCGCGCTGCGAGGTGAATGGAACCGGCGCGCCGCTCCTCACCTCGCTCTCCGTCGGCATTACCACCACTCGGACCTCGGAGGTCGCAGCCTGCGCCGGTCGGGCTTTAGGCCGAGGATAATCAACCGTTTTCGGCCATCCGTCCAGCGCGTGCTGATAAAGGTCGTATGTTCGCGGCGACAGGACGTGCAAAAGCGACGGCGGCATGGGCGCCAGCTGGAAACCGATGAGCAGCGCCAGTACAGCGGTGGGCGCCGCGATGCTCAGCACCACCGCCGCACCCTTGATCGCCGGCTCGGCCGCGCGCATCCGCAAGAGCGCCGCGGCAAGCATGGCGAAGACCACAGTCTCAGCGATGTGATACGCCCGGGGATGAACCGTCCCGAAGCACAGGGGCGTGACAAGGATAAGAAGGACCAGGCCTCCGATCACTGCACGGTCAATCAAATCAATCGACTGGGTGCGCATGCAGTCGCAAACCTGGGCGGAAGGCCATCGCTAGAGGGATGGTAGTCGAGCGAAGCGGCGACAAGCCCGCCTAGTTGCCGTCGCTCGCGCGCTTGGGGCTGTCGGCCATTGGAGAAGCGTCCTCGAACGGTGGTTCATCGGCGTCTACGTTATCGAAACCCTGGTAATATCCTTGGTAGGCCTTCGAGTAATAGTGCGGGAAATCCGCCTTGTACAACCGCACCTTGTTGAGTACGACGCCCAGGACCTTCGCGTTCGTGTACTCGAGACGGCCCAGCGCCGCGGCCACCTGATGGCGGGGTGTGTGTCCCCCCGCCGTAACCAGCACCACCCCGTCAACAACCTGAGCAAGATCCAGCGGGTCGCTCACCAACATCACCGGCGACGAATCGATGATGATATAATTGTACGCTTCAGAAAGTTCCCCCAGAAATTCCTTCATCCGCGGTGAACCGAGCAGCTCACTGGGGTTCGGCGGAATTCTCCCGCAACTCAGAAAAAAGAGATTTTCAACCGAGGTCGGCTGCACCAGCTCTGTTCCGCCCGTCCCGGTGAGCGCCTCGGTCAGACCCGGGCGGTTCTGCAAACCAAGTAAACGATGGCATCTCGGGCGCCGCATGTCCGCGTCGATTATCAGCACTTTCGAGCCAGTGTGCGCAAACACTGAGGCGGTGTTGACGGCAACCGTGGTCTTTCCTTCGCCGGGAACGGCACTGGTGAACATGGTCGCCTTGGGTGGCGCCCCCGCCCGCGACAGCCGCAGCGCGGTGCGAAGCTGGCGAAAGGACTCGCCCAGTACGGAGTATTTGCCGTAGGTTGCGACCAGGTTTCGTCCGTGCGCGCCGTCGGCGGGCAGGTCGGCTACCGCGGGCTTTGGCAGATATCCCGCGTGGTAGCGCGAGCCGATGGAGATGGCGCTGTTGAAGTCAGGTATCGTCGCCAGACCCGGAAGCTTCAGATAGCGTTCCAGCTCCTCGGGGGTCTTAAGCGTGTTGTCGAGCCGCTCGATGAATAGCGCGCCGCAAATCCCCAGCAGCAATCCCAGCGCGGCCGCGGCTACCAGGTCGCGCTGGGTACGTGGGCTCGACGGGCCAAGCGGCGGTTGCGCCAGGTCTACGACCGAAACGTTGGACGCATGTGCGTCCCCGACGACGGTCAGGTTCTTCATCCGCTTGAGCACGGCGTTGTAAAGCTCGCGGTTGGTGTCGGCCTCGCGCTCAAGCATGACGTATTTGATGGCGGCGTCGTTGAGCCCCAGCGCAAAGCCCTTCTCGTTGTCGAGCTCGGTGGCGATCGCTGCTTCGCTCTTGAGCGCGGCCTGATATTGCTCGTTTACGCTTGCGACCGCGGTCTTGAGCTCGCGATCCAGAACCGCACGCGTCCCGCCGATCTTCTCGCGGAGCTCTCGCATTTCCCGATATTCATCGGTGTACTCGCCGCGCATACTGGCATAGCGCGATTCGAGCTGGTCAAGGTCGCCTTTCAAGCCCTGGATCACCTTATTGTCCATCACTTGGGGCAGGGCGTCAGTGTGGCCGGCCTTCACGAGCTCGAGCTGGGTGCCCAAGGTGATGGTCTTGAGGTGCGCGTCCTGAAGGTCATGGTTGAGTTTGTTGAGCTGCTCGACCACCACATCCTGGCTGCCGTTGAGCGAGATCAGTCCTGGGACGATATCCTTGTCACGCCGGTAGTTGTTGAGCGCCAGCTCCGATTGCTCGACGCGCTGCTTGAGTTCGTCGAGCTTACCGGCCAAGAATCGCTGAGCCTCGTCGCTCGCCTGGGCGCTGAGCTCGATCCCCTGCCGAATAAATGCGCGCGCGTGAGCATTGGCCATTCGCGCCGACAACTTGGGATCCGAGGTCGTGAACCCGATCTGTACCAATTGTGTGTTTTCGATGGGCTTGACCTGCAGCGCGCCCAAATACCATTGGACCACGGAACGGGGAACGCTGTCCGCCAGTGGATCGTCCAACGTCGGAGCAGCCTGCTTCGCCGCAAGGCTGGGAAACCAACCCGCAAGCGCGGACCGCAAGACGCCCCACCCAGGCAACCACGACCCGGAGGCGTGCGAAGGCCGAGCCTCCAGCTTCATTAGTCCTTGGTCGAGAATCACCCGGGTTGCGAGGCTGCTTGACTTGAGCAGCTCGGACTGCGTGTCATCATACGGTTCCTGAGAAGAGTCCTGCGGCGCGGAAATGCTTTCGTCCTCGAAGACCCGTGATGGGGCGAATCGTATGAGCAGCGTGGTGCTGGCCGTGTAGGTCGGCTCCGCCATCAAATCACGCACCAGCGTGAAACCCACACATGCCACCGCGATCACAAGCACCAGGCGCAGGTGCTTTTGCACGATGCGACGGTATTCGTGAAACTCAATCCATGGCTCGTGACCCGCACTGCGCGGCGGCCGGCGCACGAGATGCGCTTCCACGTACTGCGGAGGTTCTTTACGCGGTTCGATTTGTGTCATCAGAATGCCCCCATGAGCGCGGCGGCCGGGGCCATCGAAGCTATCCCCTGCGCCGCGAGGTAGACAGCGTATCCGGGAATTTTCACCGCCGAATATCCAACGTCCACAACGTCGTTCGCCTGCAGGGCGACGTCCGGCGCCTGGCCCCGCTGAACCTCCGCCAGATTTACGTGGATTACTTGGGTTTGGTCACCGGCTTCGCGTCGCATGATCTTTACGGTGGCCGGATCCGCCGCGTACATCATGCCTCCCGCCGCGGAAACAGCGTTCAGTGTTGTCAGACCGTGAGTCACTGGAAGCACGGTGGGGTGATAGACCCAGCCGATCACCGAAATCTGGCCTGCGAGGGGCACGAAAAGAGTATCGCCAGGCCTTACCGGGAAATCGACATATTTCCGATAGGGCGAGTCACCATCCAAGGCGATAACGTACCCCGAGCTGCCATCGAATTCGCTCTCGGAGGGTGGCCGAACCCACGGGGTGTAGTCGTTTTTCAGTGCGGTGTTGGTGACGACGCCCGAAGGTTGTGCGTTGGAATTGTCGACAGCACCGAGCGCAGCGGTCGGGACCTCAGGCGGCTTGGGCATCGCTGCGTCGTTTGCGCCCTGCTGCGCAAGCATCGAGTCACCGTTCGAGCCTGGCCGCGCGGGGCTGAGCAGCACCTTGTGCGCGCCGTTATCGTTGAGCCCTCCAGCGCGTTCGATCAGATCACGAACGGTGTCACTGGGCCCGTTGAGTACGTAAAGCCCGGGGGCGCGTACTGCTCCCATCACCCCCACCGCCCTGCTGGAATAGGTCTTCACTAGCAGATTGATTTCCGGATGGTACGCATACTTGTGGAGCGCGTTGGCCAGGTGGTCGATGATCTCCGGTTCCGCAAGTCCCGCAACGTGGAGCGATCCCACCAGCGGAAGCATGATGTCGCCCTTTCCGTCGACGCGCACGGTACGGTCTTCAAGGTCCTTTACGTTCGGCACCGAAATTTCCAGCACGTCGCCTGGTCCGATCGTTAAATCCTTCTGTTCCGTCGCGCGTTGCTGCCAGAGCTTGTCAAGCGCTGTATCCGATTGTGCGGCGGGAAGCTTAGCTGCTGAAGGTGAGCCCTCGCTGCCTGGCGCCGGTGGCGCCTGCGATGCGCACCCGGCGAGCGCCGCGGCAAGCGCGGCAAGGAGCGCCACCTGGAACCTGGGGACGCCGCCGCGGCGAGGTGCTCTTGCACTCCGAGTCAAACTGAGCGGACCCGTTGTTGATAGTGTTTTCTCAGCGCTGCGCATGGGTCGAACCTCTTTGTAAAACCACACTGATCCCCCCGCACTCAAGCAAGTCGCCTGAGGCCCTTTTGCAAATGGGTTACGATATTAACTCAACCAAAGAAGTTGTTAGGGTGACGGTGCTGGAACCGATCCCCCTGTGGCGCCGCCGGCCGCCGCGCTCACCGGCGTACAGGTTCCGGCTCTCGCGCCTGGACGACCGGTCGCGAGAGCGCTGGCGCTTTGCGAGACCATCCAGTAAAGGCAAAGCCCTTCCGGCGGCACGCCGGTCTCGATCGTCTGGCCCTGGTACTTGGTCCCGGGCAAGGTCAGGGAGATGCTGTATTCGCCGGTCGCAATCCCTCCGATCGAGTAGTGCCCGTTAGTGTCGGCATCCGCCTTGCCAACAACGTTGCCCGCCTGGTCCTTGACGCTGACATCCGCCGAGGTTACTGGGTGATTCTGAATGTCGGTGACTAACCCGGCGATTTCGGCCGATCGGGCCTGCACCGCGAACATAAGCAACCCCAGCGCAACAAGGCCCGTCGTCAAAAGACGTCTCTTTCTCATCCTCTTTTTCGTTCACTATCCTGTTCAGGACGGCGCGCGTCCGATCGCCGAAACCTTGTGCGCCATGGCGCAGGGCCCGAGTTCGCCCGAGGCTAATCATGCCATTTCAATTCAGCCTGATCGGTGGACGAAACGAGAAACGAAACCAAGAGAGACCTATCTGGACGAACTGACCACCGGGGAGGGGCCGCCGCCGCCGCCTCCGCCAAAACAGCCCAAAGCGACACACACACCGAATCCGCCACCCGTAGCGGCCCCCAGCGCGCCTCCCGCAATATAAAGGTCGGGAATACCTCCAAAATACGCCCCGCCGCATGCGCCCGGCGGATTTGCCGATACCATCCAGAGAGGATTCGAAGCAGCTGCGACCTGAGTGTATGATAATGACCAGTCTTCCGTCTCACCTTCCGCAGGTACCTTGTCGTTGACCGTTCCTGGTTTGAACGATGTGCCTGCCGGAGGATTCACCGAGGTCTTGTAATTGCCCGGCCGGAGTCCGGTAATGCAGTACCGGCCCAACGCGTTGGTCGTCCCTTGGCCAACAACATTTCCGTTCGAGTTCGTGACTGTAATTTGAGCTCCAGTCATTGGACCTTGGGGCCCGAGCACTTTGCCTGTGATGTCGGAACAGAAAGCGGCCGGCGTAAGAGCAAGGCAAAGAAAAGTTAGCAAAGAAGGTCCAATATATGATTTATTCATCAGTGCGCTCCTTAAGCGGTCTGGCGCCACGCGAGCATCGTCGATCATTTTTCCAAATGTCGCCCGCCCGGTGATTCAGAACACGCGTCCGCCATCCCTTTCCGTCTCGAAAACGGTGGGCTGTTCTTTGATCTCCTCTGACACCCCAACCTGAATAGCTAAAGCGAGCTAAATTGCGCTTCAACCAACCTCACCGCTTCCATTTCGGTTTACCGACCTAAAAAAGTTACCCTAGAGCAAATTCAGTGTCAATGGCACTCTTTTGATGGTCTGTAGCTCATTTTCGTCAATCCGGGAAGGTTTCGTTACAAAAAGTCAGGTAACCGGACTGCCTGGTGGGTAGTCCGAAGATGGCGTCGCGACCGAAAACCTCGTCCGGGGACGCGGGCCGGTCGGCTGCGATGCTGAAACTCCGATGTCAGGGTTCGGGGCCACGCTCCTGCTCGTCGCGCGATCCCGACTGAAGTCACGGGCGAGCCTCAACTGCCTCCGCTTATAACTGCTGGTAAATCGGGGTGCAGGCCAGACTTAAAAGCGGGCTCGAACTTCGCATTTTCGAAAGGCCCGGCGTCGGCGCTAATCCGATTAAGGATTGGAAATGGAAATTCCGGATGAGTCTTGAAAGTTCTGCTTACTCTCGTTGCTGCTCTGGTGTATGTCCATGAATTTTCAACTTGGCGCGCTCGGCGAGTTTCGCCGCGTCGTCTTGGTCAGGTACTCGCTCAGAGACTGTAGCAATATATTGGGGCCCTCCCGAGTGGCACGTACCAACCCTCCACAGGGTATCTTTCGTGTGCACGAAGTGGGGGCTACCTGCAACTCTCCACTGAACGATCTCGCATGACTCGGCCGTGCCTTTTAGCAACGGTTTGACGGTTCTGGAAAATCGCATTACTTCCGATGGATGAAGAAGGTTGATGAAACTTATACCCCGGAATTCGGCCGCGGTGAATTCAAACAAATCACAGTAGGACGCACTGACTGAAACAAAGCGCATATCGGGCTTGAGAACCGAATGGGGGAGCGAGGAAACCTCCTCGGGCTTACAAGCGCCGAGGTGCTCCCAGTTCGGACGTTCCCGTATCGTCAACACTTCCTTCAAAAGCATCTTTTGTTCAATCAACGCCTGCGCGGCTTCCTGGATAATAGGCATCGCCTTGCGAAGGCTGCCAACCGGAGTGACGAGGTGACCGATTGCGTCATGAATCAATGCTAGCATTCCATTCGTGCCGAGCCGGTCAAGCTCCTCCGCTGAAGGGAGTTCAATTGTCTGCTCTCCAATATGCCGAAGAATTTCTTTTACGACAGGAGTTTCATTAACCACGGGAACACCCCCTCTTGAAGTCTAGCAATGACCTCAAGCATCGATCAAGGCCAAACGTTGTCATGGCATATTTTTTTCTCATATCTGGCGGTATGATGCACTACGCCGTTGGTTCTAAATCGGTTCCTCTGGTAACCAGAAATGCACATAAGATGACATTATGTCATCAGATGACATTCTGTCATCCAGCCTCACATCAGAAACGTTGCTGACCAGATTAATGCGTGTTTAGAGCGGAAACAGTTTCGGATTGCTCCCAGAAGGCCATCACGAAGGAGGGACGGCGGCGCATCCGCTAATCGGCTGGTGCGTCGCCTGCGGGCTTCGACCCATTGGGCCCCGGAGTACGAATCGCGACTTGCCGTGGCTCAGGTTTGTCGTCTCTAAACGCGTACTCCCAAGTGCGCTTGAAGTTCTGGATGCGTTGGTAGCATTCGGTCATGAAAAAATGATCGCATCCGAGGGTGTGATACAGCTCGTGCCGCGTCACCATCGACGGCCACATGAAAAGCTGATTGACAGTCGCGGCATCTGCATACGTGAAGACTTTCGAGCGTGTTTCATCATCGGTCCATCCAAGGACTTCCGGCAACCCCACAGAAACAGAACCGAGGCCGTAAGCAGCGTCGAACAAGTTACGATTCACGAACCAGACCTGCTTCGCGCACCTGTCTGGCTTGGGGACTGCCTCGAGCTGATTCGCAATCTGATAGTAGAACAGGTCCGAAGCGTCCCGGTCGAGTTCCTCGTAAGAGACTGGCTGGAATCTCAGTTTGAACCAGTCGCCCTCGTTATCATTCCAGCCGGAGATCAGTTCGTTCGCGCGGCCCCTGTTGACGTTGTGATCGAGATAGACACAGGTGGGAATCGTCTCGGACGGTCCCCAATCCATCGCCTCGCGCGTCGCCGGCTGATCGATGCCGATAAACGTACATGCCGAACACTCGACCAGAATCGCTCCCAGCACCAGCGCCATGAGCACGGTCCGGTTGTTGAGAGTGTGAATCATCGCTTTCGCGGCGTTTGATCCGGTTCTTGGTTGTAACACGGCGCTGCACATCCTCTCTCGATGGTGCCTTTCCCCTAGCGCTCTGGTGCGAAGCTTCATCGCAGGTGAGTACCCCCCTCGACGGCGAATGTCGTTTCACAACGTCGTCGGTGTTGGGGTATTGCAATTGATATGCCGATACAGGAAATGCCGGAATGCGATAATCAATTTAGTGTTGCGCCTATCTATTGTGCGCAGGTATTTCATGGCCTCGTTCATTATGAGAGATAGAGCGTCAACATTGTGTCGCTGAGTGGCACCGAAACGTCCGTCGAGATTCTTAGCTACAGCAGCTTTCGCTCAGAATGATGGGATGGACCCCCGCCCGCTTATATATGGCCTCGCAATGGGCCAAGAATGAGGTGATTAAGCATTCATTCGAAGCGAGGAGGGTCCGCGATGGAAGTTACAACGATTGGGATCGATCTGGCAAAGAGCGTGTTAGCGGTGAGTTGCGCCGATGGGCGGGGCAAGCTGGTGGTGCGCAAGCAACTGCGGCGCGCGCAGGTGCTGGAGTTCAATCCGAGAGAGTTTACTTACAAAAAGTCAGGTGGGCGGAATGCTCGGCGGGCGGTCTGCGTGTTCCACGATACCGAGCACGTTTCACTTCCCCCATTACTTAAAAGCGCATCTTTCCCTGCGGGAATCGTTACTTCTCGAACGATGGGCCCGCGAAGTTCCCCGGGATGACCGGCTCCGGACCGCGATTCTGTCCGAATACTGCGCCGCCTGCGGTCAAACCCCCATCGACGACCATAGCGGTACCGGTTACCCATTCGGAATCGTCACTGGCCAGAAACAGCGCCATCGCCGCGATGTCATGCGGATGCCCGGCGCGCGGAATCGGCTGGATCAGCGCGAGGAACTGCTCCGCCACCTGCTCACCTCCAGGCAGGCGCGTATTTATCAGCGGAGTATTGATCCCACCCGGACAGATACAGTTGACGCGAATCCGATCTTTGCCGACCTCAAGGGCGACCGAGCGCGTCAGATTAATGACCGCCGCCTTCGCCGCACTATAGGCGTGCGGCCCCGCGCCGCCGCGAAGACCCGCGACCGACGCGGTCGAGATTATCGATCCGCCGCCAACCTTGCGCATCTCGGGAATCGCGAACTTCATTCCGAGGAAAACCGAGCGCAGCAAAATCGCCAGGCTCTTGTCCCAATTCTCGACCGTGGTCTCGTCGATCGGCCCGACCGCGCCGCCAAGGCCGGCATTGTTATACATGATGTCGAGACGGCCGAATTCCTTGACCGCGCGAGCGACCGCCGCCTTGACGTCCGCCTCTGCTGAAACGTCGGTCTTCTGAAAGACCGCGCGGCCGCCGTTCTCCTTGCAATCGCGAACCGCGGCTTCACCGCCTTCGACGTTCAAATCGGCTATCACTACCGCGGCGCCTTCGCCCGCGAACCGAATCGCCGTGCCGCGGCCGATTCCACTCGCCGCGCCGGTGATCACTGCGACTTTGCCATCGAGTCTGCCCATCGTGGTGTCTCCTCTCACTTTTGCTCTCCGAGGCTCCTGACATACGCCTTCATCGCGTCGATCGCCCAGTCGGTCGTCATCAGATCCATGAAGAGGTTGCGCTCGAGCTTAAGGCCCTCGGCCAGCGGCGTCTGCATCGCCGATCGCGCCAGGCGCTTGATGTGGGCCATCGCGCGCGGAGACTGGCTCGCGAGCTGACTCGCCACTTCCATCGCCCGTTCCAGGGCCTTGCCCTGCGCCATTTCATTCACCAGACCAAAGGCGGCCGCTTCGCGTGGGGTGAATCGTCGCCCGAGCAGCATGAACTCCAGCGCCTGTGCGGTGCCGACTATGCGCGGCAGTCGCTGCGTGCCTCCCCCGCCCGGCAAGATACCAACGGTCACTTCCGGGAGCCCCAGCTGATATGGGCCGTCTTCGACGATGCGGATATCGCAGCAGAGCGCGAATTCGAGCCCGCCACCCATGCAGTTGCCATTGATCGCGGCAATGGTCGGCTTGGGCATCGTCTCGACGCGGTCGCAGGCTCTATCGAGTGAAAAGCTCTGTGGCTCGCTGCGTTCGTCGAACCTGGCCCCACTAGCGCGCAGTTGCTCGGCGATCGCTACCAGTTCCTGGACCGAGTAGTGCTGGATGAAAACCCCAGGCGACCCGCCGGTGAAGACCGCGGCGCGGACGCTCTGGTCAGATTCAATCTCGCGCGTGACCGCGTCGAGTTCTTCCCCGGTCTGCGCCGTTAGATAGATCGACTTGGGAGTGCCGATCGTCACCAAAGCGATTCCCTGGTCCTTTACCATTTTTACCTGCTGCATTGGTTACTCCTCGCTCTGGTCGCTCACGTGCTCAATTCGTCGAGCAGCGCCTTGGCGTCCTTCAGATCGGCGGTGTCGAAGCCTTCCTACCTGTCGTGCTTTCGGTCCCGCACTTCGAGCATTGCATTGCTGTACCCAGGTTAGAGGCTGGCAAATCTTCTATCACCCGCCGTCAGGAACAGACAGACAGCCGAACAGCGCCGGAGGGGCGGCGCCGCGTGGCCGGTCCACCGCGGATCCACGGCGAATTGTTGATGCTTGGAATCGAATTCGCTGAATCAACTGTCGGCAGGTATTATACTGTTCGGATCGGGTCGATCTTTGCCGCACAGGAAATGCCTCTTTCCTGATCAGGATTAAGTACGATGTCCGACGATGCCGCTCCGACTCTGCTGCCTACTCGCGTGGCGGATGAGCCAGCTAAGCCTTCATCGAGCGCGGGCATTCGCACACTGCTCGACCTGTTCCGCCAATTTGCCGACATTCGCTCCGAGTGCGTCGTTTACTACGACGGATACCGGAGCTGGAGCTATCGTTACGACGAGATCGCAGGGGCCAGCCGCGCCTTCGCTGAGCGGCTGCGGCGCGAGTCCATCGGCAAAGGCGACAAAGTTCTCATCTGGTCCGAGTCTCGTCCCGAATGGATCGCCGCGTTCTGGGGCTGCCTGCTCAACGGAAGCATCGTAGTTCCGATCGACTACCGCTCCTCCGCCGAGGTGATGTGCAACATGCAGCAGGTGGTGCACGCGCGGCTGATGCTGATCGGCGATGACGTCCGTCTCCCCGCAAACGGATTGGACATCCCATGCTGGCGGCTGTGCGAAGTAGATCTGCACGCAGCCTCGCCCGCGCCCGCTGTGGAGATTTCTCCCGACGATACCGCCGAGTTGGTCTTCACCTCGGGTTCGACCGCGGCTCCCAAGGGCGTGGTGATAACCCATCGCAACCTCGCGGCCGATCTCGAGCCGATTCAGCGCGAGGTGATGAAGTATCGCGGCTACGTGCGCCCGATGTTTCCGTTGGGCTTCTTGAACCTGCTTCCGCTGAGCCACATGTTCGGGCAGCTACTGGCGATGTTTTTCCCGCCGATGCTGCCCGGAGTGGCGGTTCTAATGCGCGTCTACAGTCCGCAGGATATTGTGCGACAGATTCGCCGCCGCCGCGTCTCGTTCCTGGTCTGCGTTCCCAAGATGCTCGAAGTGATGCGCCAGTACGTGGTGCACAAGTTTCCGGAAACTGCCGCGGCCCCTCCCACCAACTCGCATTGGCTGGCGCGATGGTGGCGCTATAGGCGCGTGCATCGCATGTTCGGCCTCAAGTTCTGGGGCGTTGTAGTCGGCGGCGCCCCACTCGAACCTGCCCTCGAGGAGTTCTGGTCGCGCATGGGCTTCCTTGTCGTGCAGGGATACGGTCTCACCGAAACTGCACCGGTCATCAGCTTCAGCCATCCGTTTCACGGGCATCCCATTGGGAGCGCGGGGCAACCAATGTCCGGCGTTGAAGTCAAAATCGCTCCGGACGGAGAAATCCTGGTGCGCGGCGACACAGTCACTCCCGGCTACTTCAACGCGCCTTCCGAAAGCATGAAAGTGTTCGAGAACGGATGGTTCCACACCGGAGACATCGGCAAGCTCGACGCCGGCTATTTGTTCGTCCGCGGACGCAAGAAGGAAATGATCGTCACGTCCGCAGGCCTGAAGATTTTTCCCGAGGACGTCGAACTCGTCATCAACGCAGTTGCGGGAGTGCGCGATTGCGCGGTGGTCGGCAAGGATCATGTTCACGCCGTGCTCGTGCTTGAACCCGGCGCCGACAAGGAACAGGTGGTCGGTCTCGCCAACGCGCGACTCGAAGCGCATCAGAGAATACAAGCCGCTTCGGTATGGACCGCCGGTGACCTTCCGCGTGTCGAGGGAACCGGCAAACTCAAGCGCAGCGCGATCCAGAAATGGGTCGACGCCGGCGCGCCGGCTGGCGCCGCCAAACCGGCCGACGAGTTGGGCAAACTGATCGCGAGATATGCGCCCGATCGCGCAATCACACCCGAGACCACTCTCGATCAGCTGGGGCTAAGCTCGCTCGAGCGCGTCGAACTGCTCGTCGAACTCGAGCAGCAGTTCAACGCCACCATCGATGAGGCCGTTTTCACAGGCGCTTACAAAGTCGCGGATCTCGCGAAGATGCTGCACGCGCCAGCGGCCCTGCCCGAGGAATCCTTCGAGGCGAACACCTGGAACTGCAGCGTGGCCGCACGCGCGATACGGCGGGCCGGGCTGGCCGGATTCGCGATTCCGATGACCCGGCTCTTAATCAAGCTCACGGTCACAGGGCTGAAACACCTCGAATCGATCGAGGCGCCGGTGATCTTCGCCGCCAATCACCAGAGCTACCTCGATGTTCCGGTGATCTTCACGGCGCTGCCTGCGCGCTGGCGCTACCGCGTCGCGCCCGCGATGCTCAAGGAATTCTTCGACGCGCATTTCCATCCCGAGCGGTATTCGAGATGGCGCCGATTCGTCGCCAGCACGAGCTACTTCGTCGCCGCGATGTTCTTCAACGGATTTCCGCTTTCGCAGCAGGAGGCGGACACCCGTCAGACGCTGCGTCATATCGGTGAGCTGGTCAGCGACAACTGGTCCATCCTGATTTTCCCGGAAGGCGGGCTCTCGGTGACCGGCGAGATCGAAGCGTTCCAGCCGGGAGCGGCGATGCTGGCAGCGCGGCTGCGCCTGCCGGTGATTCCAGTGCGGCTGCGCGGCCTCGACCGCATCCTCCCTCGCGGCGCCTCGATGATCCATCCTGGCCCTGCATCGGTTGCATTCGGCGCACCGCTCCATCTGGAGGGCGAGGACTACACCGCCCTCGCAAGACGAATCGAAGAGGCCGTCCGCGTGCTGTGAAAGCAGGCCGCCAAAGCCCTCACGCGCCGCTTTCGCGATCTAGTCGCCGTGGCGGAGGTCTCGATGGCCGTAGTGCGCTATGGTATGAACTCGCCCGCGAAAGATGACACACACGCCATGACGTGCGTGATCGCATCCGTATCGTATTCGTCTCCCGATCGGTACGTTTCGAAAAATGAGTTCAATCGCGCGACGCGCTCCGGCCACGCCTCAGCGGCCTGCAGGCCGACAGAGACGCCGAAGTTAGTGAAGGCAAATTTCACCGAATGCGCTCCCGGCTCGCGGCAGAAGTAGCCGGGCGGTTCGATCCACATCCGGTCAAGTATCGCGAGACTCCGCTCGCGCTGAACGCGTGCCCATTCTTCCTCAGGAAAGAAGCACGTCATCCATAGCATCATTCCAAGACCGAGGTCTTGAGTGATGACCAGGTTTTCGTAGCTTCGTTCGACGATGGTTTTCATCTGCCGGATCTCGTCTGCAAGCGCATCTTCATCAAGCAGCCGGTAAACAATGTATCCATGGAATGGATCGAGCGAGCCTGGTCCGAAACCTGGATATGGTCCGCTCAAGTCTTCGAGCATTTTCCAGTGCATGCCCCGACCCGGAATCACGAAAGCGGGATGGATGTCCTTCACCAGTCGGATCGCTTTCGTGCGATATTCGGGAACTATCTTGCCCAGTCGTGATAGCGCGAAAGCCCACATCGCCAGATAGTGAAAGTATTGACCGTCCCGATCCGCGGCTTCGCCGATTCGGAAACCGCGCCGGCGTCCCAGCACACGCTCGACGTCTGCGACCACCCGCTGAGCTTCGTCCAGGAACTTGCTCTGCCCCAGTTTGTGGTAGAGCGAAACCAACAGAACGACGCCGAAAGCGTCGGTCCATAGGTATCGCATTCCATTGGGCCAGATGCGTTGTTCGCGCATCCAGTCGAGCCTGCTCAATACTTTTCTGACATTCGCGGTCATGTCGTTCGTCGTTCGTCGGCTCTCGTGGGGAGTTAGACCTCGAACGGTAAGTTTGGGAATTATTTTCGTGAACCTGCGATAATCCCATCCGTCTGTTCCGATCCTGAGTCCGGACGCGGACCAAGGATGCGATTCAACTCGTCGGAACTAACGGTCTCCTCCTGCAGAAGCGCATCAACGAGCCGATCCAGCTTCTCCCTGGAATCGGTCAAGCAACGGCGGACGCCTTCGTGGCCCTCCTCGAGCAGACGCGCGACCTCCTGGTCTATTCGGGCCGCGGTCGCTTCGCTGTAATCGCGTCCCTGCGAGATCTCGTATCCCAGGAAAGGCTGCTGCTCGTCGGTCTTGAAAGCCGCGAGTCCGAGCTTGCTCATCCCCCAACGGGTCACCATGCGGCGGGCCAAACGCGTGGCTTCCACCAGGTCATTCTCCGCGCCGGTGGTTACCTCGCCGAAGACGATCTCCTCCGCAGTGCGTCCGCCGAGCATCACTGCCAGCCGCGCCTTCAGATAGGAGAGGCTCAGGTTATGGCGGTCTTCGCCCGGGACCTGCTCCGTCATCCCAAGAGCCTGTCCGTGGGGTATGATTGTCACCTTGTGCACCGGATCCGCAGCCGGAGTCAGCCACGCAACTACCACGTGTCCACACTCGTGATAGGCAATCACGCGTCGTTCGCCGGGATTCACCAGTTGCGGATGAGCCGCACCCATCCGGACCTGGTCCTGACTCTCTTCAAAATCCGCCATCGTAACAGCGTTATGGTCGTGTCTGGCCGCGGCAAGCGCCGCCTCGTTGCAAAGGTTCGCCAAGTCCGCCCCGCTCATGCCTATGGTGCTGCGCGCGAGAGTGGACAGATCCACATCGTCGGAGAGTCGGAGCTTGCCTGTGTGGATGCGCAGGATACCTTCGCGGCCTATTTTGTCGGGAAGACTAATCACCACCTGACGATCGAAACGTCCCGGCCGCAGCAGCGCTGGATCGAGAACGTCCGGCCGATTGGTCGCCGCGAGAACGATGACCTCGAGCCGCTCGTCAAAACCGTCGAGTTCGCCCAAAAGCTGGTTGAGCGTCTGTTCGCGTTCGTCGTTGACTGCCCCCAGGCCGGCGCCGCGTCGCCGTCCGACCGCATCCAACTCGTCGATGAACACGATCGCCGGCGCCGCCTCCTTGGCTTGCCGGAACAAGTCTCGTACACGGCTCGCTCCTACGCCGACGAACATCTCGACGAACTCGGATGCATTGAGGCTGAAAAACGGGACCCCAGCCTCGCCTGCTACGGCGCGTGCCATAAGAGTCTTGCCGGTTCCCGGCGCTCCGACCAGCAGCACACCTCTGGGAATTCGTGCCCCCAGGTCGTGGTACTTTTGGGGGTGCCTCAGGAAATCGACCTCCTCCTGAAGCTCGGACTTGGCCTCGTCCGCCCCTGCCACGTCATTGAAAGTCACCTTTGGCTGCTCGCTACTGTAGCGCTGGGCCCTCATGCGCCCAAACCCGAACAAACCCGATTGACTACGTGCGGCTCGGTTGCTCATCCACCAGAAGAACCCGAGCAGAAGTATCAGCGGCCCCCATGTAACCAGCATCTCGACGAACCACGGAAGTGAAGACGACGACACGTCTACGACGACATGGTGCGCTATGAGCAGAGGCATCATGCCGGGGTCGGTGACGGTCGCGGGAAAGGTCGTGCTGAATTCGCTGTATGCAGTGGGGGCTTGTGGCGCTGCGCTTGGGCTTATGCTCGGTGGCGATGCAGAAGGCGGCTGCGCGGGTTTCGACGATGGTTCTGTCGGAGATTCGACCGGTGGCCAAACGATCTGTTTTACAAATTCCCCCTTGATCACGTCTCCCGTGATGTGAACCCGGGAGACGTTGTTCTCCCGCACCTGCGCGAGAAACAAGGAATAGGGGATAGGAGCCTTGGACTGCGACCATGGCCACATGCCGGCGACGTACCAGATCAGCACCGCCAGGGACATCAGCCACCAGAACAGGACGCCGCGCGGGAGCGGCGGCTGCCCCGTCCCCGTCATTCTCTTTTGTGGCTTCCCTTCCTGCTGCGCCATTTGCCGCATCCTTCGCCCCTTGCAACGTTCCACAAAAACCAGGCCGAGCGGCGCCCGCAGGTGCCTACGAGAAACCGTCGAACCTCTCGGCGAATTTATCCGCCAGGATCGCGCTCGACGGAAACTCGCACATCACGTAGACCTCGAGTTCTTTGTGCCCGCGCTTCAGACGGAAGTCAAATGGGAGAACCTCGACGAAACGGTGGGATGCCCGCGCGCTCGCGAGTATCCCACCCTGTTGTGCGCTTACTGCACCGGCGCCAGTTCAATGCGCCGGTTCTGCCCGCGACCCTCAGCAGTGTCGCTCGCAAACGCGAGGTCAAGCAAGCCCAAGCGCGAAAGGACCGCGGCGTCGCGAGGCCGCGGTCCTCGTGAGAATCAGCCCTTGGGCGCAGGCGGCTGAGCCTCGGGGCCCGGACCATTCCATTGGCGATAGCGCCAACCCTCCGGAGGCCCGTAGTAGCCGCCGCCGGGACCATAACCCGAGTAAGGCGGCGGAGGTGGGCCATAGGGCATCACGCGCGGCCCTTCGCAGTCTCGCGTTCCCATCATCGGCGGCGGGTGGTGATGCCGGTGATGGCCGGCTATCAAGATCGACAGCGCCACCAGGACGAGCGCCGCAATCAAGCCGCCTCGCCACCATCGATTTTCCCGCTGCGCCACGAACTCGAGGCTTTCGATGCGTCGCTCGAGCCGGCCCAGCGCGTCGTCATTCTGACTCGGGGTACTGGTTGATTCTTCGGGCACGTACTTCTTGCTCCTTGTCGAACAATAATGATAAACGCGAGTCGCTCTCTATGTAAGACGCCAGCAGTTCACCGCGGTTTCGCGCCACCTCGCTCGCAGCGACCCGGCTCCCTCCGTCATCCCGACCGAAGCGGAGGGACCCCGGGTCTTTTTCCGTCTCACTCCGAACTAAGTTCGCCTCCGTCAGCGCCACGCGGCGCGCACCGCTTGGTCCGCGAGGCGCATCGGCGTAATCTCTCTCCCTTGGCGGAGGCCCTCAGCTCATATGGATAAATCACACGATTCCTCGTCTTGGCGTCGTGGGTTCGAATCGTGCTCCGAGTCCCCGAGCTCCGACGACACTGGCTGAGCTCCCGCATTTCCGGTAGTACCTGTGAACGATCCGGAATCTCATGGAGTATGAAATCGGCGGTCGAGTCAGAATTTTTCCATGGCTGAGCAGTTTAAGACGAAATGCAAAAAGCGTCGATTCTAGCGAAGTTATTTTCTGCAATTGGTTCCAACGATTTGCCCGCTGCCCACTCGATAGCGCTCGAGATGGCGCGCGCCGAGGCTAACAACGGGCACCACGCTGTTGCCAAACTGCTGCAAGGCTCTCTACAACCCAACGGCAACGGCGGCCGGATTTGGCATACGCAGTCGGGCGAAACCATGCAGGTTGGTGGCATCATCAATGCTTTGATCGCAGTAACCAATTTGGAACCAATCGAGCGAGTGGTGCTCACCACCCATGCGCGTCGCGAACTTGATGATGTGGTGCGCGAATGGAAGGCTCGCAAAGCGCTGGAAAGGAAGGGTATTCGACGGCGAAACAAGCTCCTGTTTTACGGTCCGCCGGGCTGCGGAAAAAGTCTAACGGCGAGAGCGCTCGGTCGGGAACTCGCGCTCCCTGTTTACACGCTGCGGTTTGATGCAATCGTCGGCGCGTTTCTGGGGCAGACAGCACAGAGGCTGCGGCAGCTATTCGAGTTCGCATCGTTCACGGCATGTGTGCTCTTAATCGATGAAATCGACGCGCTCGGCAAACGTCGGGGTAACCCCATGGACGTGGGAGAATTGGATCGAATAGTCATTTCGCTAATGCAAGAGTTGGAGCATTCAGAACCGAAAGGGCTCTTAGTTGCTGCGTCGAACTTGGCTGGAAGTCTCGACGAAGCGCTATGGCGCCGATTTGACTTGGTCGTCGAGTTTCCCAAACCAGGACGTACGCAGCTCACATCGTTCGCCTTGTCTCATGCTCGTGACCGAGGTGTTGCTCCATCGCCAACACTCCGTAGGGCTATAGCAGCGTCATCGACCTTTGCCGACGCTGTCAGGGCGATTGAAAACGAGCAGAGAACCGTGGTTATTTCTGCGAGTTGAAACGTGCCTAAAGGTCAGGACGCACCCGCTCCGCGAACTTTCTTTCTCAACGAGCAGCATGAACTCGCCCATGGAGAAAGCGCTGGCGGCGGTGCCTTGCCGAAACTGGCATCCGTAGATTGGGGCGCAAAAGGCCGCCGAATCAACAAGTCCCTAAGCGAAGCGCGCCACGCGGTTGAGGCTTCACGTGACCCTTTGAAGCGCCGTCGCTACTTTTTGCTTGCAAAGCCCGTCGAGGCCGTCGCGAAGCTCAGCCAGAACAAGACGAAGGCCCCAGACGGAACGTACAGCGAACTGACGCACTATGGTGGTGAACACTCGTTAGTTTTTAGACGTCTCGGACTCGACCTCATTTCCGTCCATGACAATGGATCTGCCACCGTTCATGCGCCCACCGACCGTATGGAACGGCTACTTGCGACCACTCGATCGCTTGCCGATGAAGGGCTGCGAGAACAGGCGCGATGGGCGACAATCGATGCGTTTTCTACCATACCGCCAGGTCTTCGAGTGGATGAGATCTGGTTGAAGAGCCTATCGCCTGCGCTACCGACAGACGTAGTAGTCGAGTTTCAGCCGATGCTCACCCGAACCGAGATTGAAGACGTTATGCGGGCATTGGCAAGCGTGCTTAGCCAAGCGAATCGGGAGGCGTTCACCGGGAGTGGAAACGATTTCTCAGGTCGTCACTGGCTGCGAGGCCAAGTCGCACGAAGGTCTCTGCAATCGATGGCAAGCGATTTTTTCTCTGTCCAATCGCTACACCCTCCACTCTCTACTCCGATCGCGGTTTCCTCGGGTCCTCGTTCGAGAACGAGAGGACAAACTGTTCAGAAAAAGAGTGGCGGTCAAGTTGACTCTAAACGAATGCCGTGTGTGGCTGTCGTCGACACTGGAGTGCCCACTGCTCATAAGATTTTGACGCCTTATCGCAGGCCTGGCGGATATCAGAGCCCGAATTCTCCCTCGCCGCATTTGGGCGATCACGGTTCTTTCGTGGCCTCACGAGTAGTTTTTGGCGACGTAGACTGCAGCGATGGTAACTTCCCAGATGATCAAGGAAACTGCGGCTTCTTAGACGTAATGGTGGCCGAAAGCGTTGATCGGATATTCGACAAAGATATCCTTCCTGCTCTTGAAGCCGTTATCGCCACGTCACCTGACGTCCGAGTATTCAATTTGAGTCTGGGCGATTTCACGCCCCTCCAGTCTTTCAACGACGTTGAACGCCGGGAGAAGCTTCTTCTCCTCCAAGACTTGGACAATTTCGTATTCGCGAGGGACGTGCTGGTAGTTGTGGCGGCGGGAAATACAAGACCAGGACTCATACCGTCGGTCCCATACCCAAACAATTATCAAGATCCGAACTGGGCTCTCGGTAGCTGGGCGACTGGATTCAATACTCTCACATGCGGTTCGACCGTTGAAAGGCTTTCTCCGGACGGCCTGGTCAAGGAGGTAGGATGGCCAAGCCCTTTTACGCGAGTCGGACCAGGAATATGTGACGCCCCGATACCTGGATTTTCGGCTCACGGCGGCAACACAACAGAGAGTTATCAAGCGAAGCCATTTCTTGGAGTCTGGGGCTGCACGGCGGATGCGCTATGGGAAGACAGATGCGGCACTTCACATGCTGCTCCGCTTGTTGCCCGTGAGGCCGCGTTCGCACTTCAAGAGCTACAAAACTTCTGTCCTTCGGGTGCTCGTCCCTTTGCAGCGACTGCGAAGGCATTTTTGGCACTAACAGCTGTCAAGAGATCGTATCCTCCTCAAGTGAAGCAGCTAGTAGAGCGCACGCTTGGGCGAGGAACGCCTAACGCGGCAAGATTGCAACGACCCACCACCCAGACCGCCGTGATGATCTGGCAGGGAGTTCTGAATAATGTCGGCGACATAGCTAGAGTTCAGGTGCCCATTCCGCGCGAGTGGCTCAAGACTGCAACCGCTCCGCGCCTGAGGGTTTTGTGCGCTTGGGATTCACCGGTCCACGAAGCCGTTCACGACCTTTGGGCCTGCAGACAGGTTACAATTCATCTAAAGCCTACTGCAGCCTCTAAAGCCATTCGTGGTTCACAATCTCATCACCGCAGCTACCCAATGATTGACCGGACGTACGATCTCGATCTGAAACGATTTACCGAAAGGGGAATTAGTTTTGATAGCGATACCGCCATTCTCGAATTGTCGTATTCTCAAACGGCAGACTATCATCCAGCCATTTCATTCAGTCCCCAACAGAAGATCGGCCTGAGCCTTGAACTCTTTGATGAGTTCGAATCACCATCGAGTCCTCAAGCCTATGTGCAAGCATTGCCAATGGCGAAGACAATGACCAGACTCAGTATCCAGTCCGTTCCACTTGCTACTCCGGTACTGATTCGGCAGTGAATCGTTCTCTACGAATCGTTTCTCGAAATGAACGACAAATGACGGTGATTACCGCAATGCCGGCTCGACCAAATTGCACGAGTAGGTCTTGATCACCAGCCAGACCTCCTTCCCATCTTCGATTCCCAACGCATCGATCGCCCCCGGCGTCAGATGAACCTCGAACGTCGCGCCTCCCGCATCGACCATCACGATCACCGTCACGCCTTGACGGCGCATCGATTCGACTCGTCCCGGAAAAGCGTTGCGCGCACTTAGACCGTGCGGATGCTCGCCCGCTACGATGATATCGCCGGCGCGAATCGCGATTCGCACCCGCGCTCCCGCTTCCGCGCGGCCGAGCGGCACTTCCAGTCGAGTCGCGCTCCCGTCCAACTGACACAGCATCGTGCCCTGAGTCTCCGCGATCGATCTCACCGTCGCGTCGAAAACATTTTCGAAGCCGACTACCTGCGCGATCGTTTCATGGCGCGGCGTCGTGAGCACGTCTTGCGGCATCCCCTGGGCGAGGATGCGCCCCGCTTCGAGCACTAACACCCGCTCGCCGAGCGCGAATGCCTCCTCGGGCGAATGCGTGACGTACAGGATTGGAATTTCGCGGGCCGCATTCCAGGCGCGCAGGTCATCGAGAATCTTCGACCGGGTCGCGTTGTCCAGCGCGACCAGCGGCTCGTCGAGCAGGATCGCCGCCGGATTCGTCACGAGCGATCGCGCCAGCGCCACGCGTTGGCGCTCGCCGCCGGAAATCTCGCCGGGCTTGCGCGCGATCAGATGCGCGATTCGAAACGACTCGAGCATCGTCATCATTCGCGCGTGGCGCTCCGCGGCCGGCGCCTTCGCGATCCCGTATTGGACGTTTTGCGCGACCGTCAGATGGGGAAACAGCGCGAGATTTTGAAACACGTATCCCAATCGACGCTCCGCCACCGGCATGTCGATGCGCGCAGCCGAATCGAAGAGCACTCGCGCACCGAGAGATATCCGCCCGGCATCCGGCCGCGCCAACCCCGCAATGCAATTCAGGATGGTCGTCTTTCCGCCGCCCGACGGCCCAAGGATCATCGTGAAGCCGGCCGACGCCTCGAACTCGGCCTCGAGCGCGAAGCTGTTCGAGAGCCGATACGCGATGCGGACCGACAGACGCCCGTCGCGTATCGCACTGTTGCCCGATGCCATCGTTTCGCCACCGCCCGCTAGCGATGCATCGGCCAGACCGCCCAGATTCGGCGGTTGAGCGAATACGTGATCGACAGCGTGACGAACGAAAACGCCATCAGGATAAGCGCCATGTGATTGGCGCCGGCGTAGTCGAGCGCCTGCACATGATCGTAAATCGCGATCGAAACCGTGCGCGTCACGCCCGGGATGTTGCCGCCCACCATCAGCACCACGCCGAACTCGCCGAGCGTGTGCGCGAAGCTCAGCACGAAGCCGGTGACCACCCCGCCGATCGAAAGCGGGAGCACGACGCGAAGGAAAGTGCGAATCCGCGAGGCGCCGAGTATCGACGACGCGCTGATCAAGTTGCGATCCACCTGTGAGAACGCCGCCGCCATCGGCTGGACCGCAAAGGGCAGGCTGTAGATGACCGACGCGATCGCCAGACCTTCGAATGTGAACGGCAATCCGTGCCCCGTTAAAGATTGATACCAGCGGCCGATCGGACTGTTCGAACCCATCGCGACCAGCACATAAAAACCGAGCACGGTCGGCGGAAGCACCAGAGGCAGCGCGACGATGGATTCGACGAAAAATTTCCATCGCCAGCGCGTGAAGCTGAGCCACAACGCGATGGGCGTCCCGACCACCAGCAAAATTGCGCAAACGACCAGCGCGAGCCGCAGGCTGAGGAAAATCGCGCTCCAATCCATCGGAGGTCAGCGCGGCGCGGCCACTTTGCTTTCGTTGTGCCCCACGGCTACGTCCTTCGGAACCGAGAAACCATATCGCTCCATCAGAGCTACCGTCCCGGGCTCCTTGAGGAATTTCAGAAACTGGGCTGCCAGTTCCTTGTTGCGCGATGATTTCAGAATCACGCCGGCTTGGATGATCGGCGGATAGTCCGTCGCCCGGATTTCGACGTATCGTCCGGCGTTCTTCATCGCCGGCGCGAGCGCGAGCGAGAGCGCGAGGATGCCGACGTCGGCGTTGCCGGATTGAACAAACTGGGCGGTCTGCGAGATATTTTCGCCGAGCACGAGCTTGCTTTTGATCTTGTCATAGACCGCCGCGTGGCGCATCGCCGCAACCGCCGCGATCCCGTACGGCGCATGCTGCGGGTTGGCGATCGCGATCTTTCGGATGCCCGGATCGAGGATCGCCGCAAGACCGCGGCTTAAATCGAGCTTCGACGCGTTGGGAACCCACATCACGATTTTTCCGCTCGCATATTCGTAGATAGTGCCGGGTTCAGCCAGGCCCGCCGCTTCGAGCTTTTCCGGATAGCCAACGTCGGCGGAAAAGAACAGATCAAACGGCGCGCCATTTTGAATCTGGGCGAAAAAATTCCCGGATGAACCATAGGTGAGCTCAATCTTGCTCCCGGTTTGCTTCTCAAATTGGGAGGCAACGTCCTTGAACGCGAACGTCAGGTCCGACGCCGCGGCGACTTTGATTTCCGCGGCGCCCGCCCCGGCAGGGAGCCGCATACAAAGAATAGTTGCGAGAGCGAAAAGCGCCCGCAAAACGACTTTCGCGTGCTTGCCATCAAGGATTAGATTCACGAATCGCCTCCAGTTTCCCGATTTCCCAGGCATGCTGTTCGCCATAATACTTGTCATCACCGCTTGAATAATGGCACACCTCCGGACGGTCGCACAGTGGCGGCGGCGGTTTCACCGGGGCCGGGCGAGCATTGATTCGTGCTGGTTCTCATCGTTAAGTAGGGAAAGGACACAAATGGACAAGATGAACAAAATTGCGACATTTGGCGCCGGATGCTTCTGGGGCGTGGAATCGGCTTTTCGCGCGGTCAAGGGCGTCGTCGATGCGGTCGTAGGATACGCGGGCGGCACCGTTCCAAAGCCCGACTATCGAGCGGTTTGCACCGGCAAGACGGGACACGCCGAAGTCGTGCAGGTGGAGTACGACCCGGCGCGGGTATCGTACGAGCAACTGTTGGAAGTTTTCTGGCAGATTCACGACCCCAGCACGCTCAACCGGCAAGGACCCGACGTCGGCACTCAATACCGCTCAATAATTTTTTATTCCGATGACCACGAGCGGGCGGCCGCCGAGGAATCGAAACGCCGGCTCGAAGAATCCGGCAAACTCGCGCGCCCGATTGTCACGCAGATCGTGCCTGCCACGGAGTTTTACCGCGCCGAGGATCATCATCAGCGCTATTACGAGCGCAGGGGTATCGCGCCGAGTTGCGCAATACACGCAAGGTGACAGCGGTGATCAAAGCGACCGAGGTGATGATTCAGAAGGATTAGCGGACGCTGCGGGGCAGCGAGCCAATGACCAGTCGTACGATTGACCCAAACCGCGACTCTCAGGAAATCGAACTCAGTGTGGTCATTCCTTGTCTGAACGAAGCTGACACCCTGGCCGACTGCGTTAGGACGGCGCAAACCGCCATCCGGGAGAATCGTATCGCAGGTGAAGTCATCGTTGCGGACAACGGCAGCGACGATGGGTCGGTTGAAATCGCCGTCAAGCTGGGGGCGCGTCTGGTCCACGTTCCCGCGAAAGGATATGGCAGTGCTTTGATGGGAGGTATCGCTGCCGCTCGCGGCGAATTCATCATCATGGGTGACGCCGACGGCAGCTATGATTTTCTGGAAATTCCCCGATTCCTGGAAAAGTTGCGCGAAGGGTACGACCTGGTACAGGGATGCCGCCTGCCATCGGGGGGTGGCAAGGTTATGCCCGGAGCGATGCCGGTTCTGCACCGTTGGATCGGCAATCCGATTTTCTCGCTGATGGCGCAGCGATGGTTCAATTCTCCGATACAAGACATCTACTGCGGAATGCGTGGCTTCAAAAAGTCGCATTACGAGCGACTGGATCAGCGATGCACCGGTATGGAGTTCGCAACCGAGATGATCATTAAATCATCTCTGCTCGGCTGCAAGGCCGCTCAGGTGCCGATCACGCTTCATCCCGACGGTCGAAAACTGCGCGCGCCGCATCTGAATACTTTCCGCGACGGGTGGCGAACACTGCGCTTTTTCCTGCTCTGTACTCCGCGCCGACTGTTCCTGGTCCCAGGCGTAATACTTATCCTGCTCGGCATCCTTGCCTACGCTCTGGCACTGCCTGGAATGACCCTGCACGGAGTAAAATTCGACGCCCACACTCTCTTATTTGGAAGTCTCGCAATGCTGTGTGGCTATGAGTCGGTATTTTTCGCGGTTTTCGCCAAAACGCTCGCGATCAAACAGGGCCTATTACCGTCGGACATGCGGATCGAGCGCTTCTTCAATACCGTCAACCTTGAAGTGGGCCTCGTAATCGCCGCCTGCGCGATGATCTTTGGTCTGGGGCTACTCGTACTTGCAATCGAGCAATGGCGACTCGTGAACTATGGTTTGCTCGATTACGCCCGCACGATGCGGCTTGTGGTGCCGGGCGCCACCCTGGTTGCGTTGGGATTCCAGACCATTCTGTCGGCGTTCATGATCAGCTTTCTCGGCCTCGAGCATCGATGATGCCCGCGTCCGGATGATGTCGGTTGCGACACGGCCGCAAGGAGAACCATCTGACCAAAGATCCCGGCTCTCTACAGTCCGAATATTTCGACCAGGTCCAATATCGCGGCGCCTTTGATCCCGTCGTCAGTGCATACGCGGAGCCCAAGATCGAGTTCATCAAGCGCTATGCGCCGATCGAGGGAAATATACTCGACGTTGGCTGCGGCAACGGTATTTTCACGGCGCGCTTCGCCGCGGCAGGCGCTTCGGTGATTGGCGTCGATTTTTCCCCTCACCTGCTCGATCAGAATCCGCATCGCCGGTTGATCTGCGGCGACGCGACCGCCCTGCCATTTGGCGACGGCACGTTCGATATGGTCTTCGAAGCCAACGTGCTCCATCATGTACCGGCGCGCCAACGAGTTATCGGGGAGATGAAACGCGTAAGCCGCAAGTACGTCGTGCTGCTGGAGCCAAACCGCTACAATCCCTTGATGCTGGCCTTCTTCCTGTTGGTGCGGGCGGAGCGTGGCGGCCTCAAGTCATGTGCAAAGTCTCTGGAAGGGGATCTTCACCGATGCGGACTGCGAATCGTGAGCAGCCTCACCACCGGGATGATTTCGCAGAACAACACCCCCACCATGCTGATACCTTTGCTGCAAAGGTTCGACCGCCAAATATGGTGGGGGGAATACGTTGTCATCGTTGCCGAGAAGCTCGACTAATCGCATCGCACTCATTTTCAATCGAGCGGTTTGCGGCACAGAAGCTCGTATTGTCCGCCGATTGGCAGCGCCGACAAGTGCGGCTCCAGACCGCGCAGCCATCGAAGGAAGTGCGGGAAGATAAAGAGACAATCCGTCCTCAGGACCTCGAATCCCGCCGCTCTCACCAGCCGCCGCGATTGGGGCGGGCTGAGAGTAATCGCATCATGATCGAACGGAATACGGCTCATGACATAGCGAGTGCCCGGGTTCCACGGATTGTTCTCCCATAGCGCGAGCAATCCCCCCGGTCTTAGACAGCGATAAAGGTACTCGACTGCGGCTGCGCGATCGGGCGGCGGTATGTGATGTAACACGCCGTTACAGAAGACCAGATCGGCCCTGCCCCGAGCCTCATATTCGCCCGAACCATAGAACTGCGCCTTCAGCGACCCGAATGTATTCCGGGCGACTTCAAGCGATCTCCCCGAGGTGTCGATTCCCACCACCGAAGTTGCTCCAGCCAGTTCGATCAGAAATGGAACGTTCGAGCCCGTTCCGCATCCGAACTCGATCGTGCATCCGGCGGCAAATTGCATGCGATCGAGACATCTTCTAAGCCATTCAACCCGCCGTCGCGCGAAGTAGTTCTGATTTTCTCCGGTGGCGGCGAGCCCCAGCGCCAGAGCGCGATCATAGGAACCTGCATAGTCGTCGAAATTGGAGGTGTCGTTCGTGCGGTGATTCGTCATCTATTTGCTCGCGACCATTCACCGAGATCTATCGCCATGGCCAGGTTCCTCTTTCTCGTAGAGTAAGGCGGCAAAGATGCCGATCCTCCTATCGCGGAGAAAGGGGCCAAGCTGGCTACCTCCGTTCCGGCGTGCTGCATGGCCCCAATCTAACGGATTCGCGATGCGTCGGCGAGAATCCAGAATGTCGAGTGGCGTTTTCCTTGGCCGAATACGATGGCATATTAGGTGCTGCGGACAGGAACAGGTTGGCGATGGACAATCGCGCGAAAATCGATACCGCCGGGGAATCCGTCACGGTAACGACGCCTACCCCGGCCCATGACGGCCTCTTGGGTTTTGCGCACCGGTTCACCAGCTGGCTCCGCGATCCATCCTGGCTGACAGTCCAGCGCGTCACGTTTTATTCGGGCGTTATGCTGCTTGCATATCTGGCTGTGGCGATAGCTCAATTCTACCACTCTCATCACCTGATACTTGAGAGCGGCGCTTTGATTGGAGGCGATTTCGTAAATCCCTACGCGGCTTCGATCACGGCGCTCAAAGGCGACCCCGCCTCTGTTTACGACTTTCATTATCGCCAGCACCTGCACGAAGTTGCGCTGATGGGAGGGCAGGATCGTGGTGGATCCTTCATGTATCCGCCGATGTACCTTCTGATCGTGCTGCCGCTTTCGATGCTGCCATTCATCGCGTCGTGGATCGTGTTCGAGACCGTAACGCTGGCCGGCTATCTTGCCGTGCTCCGGCGCATCGCTCCCATCCCTGTCGGACTTTGGCTTGCGATCACATTTCCGGGGGTCATCATCAACTTCACGTGCGGGCAAAACGGCTTCCTGACCACCGCGCTGATCGGGGGCGGCTTGCTGCTTCTCGACCGATGGCCGCTGCTTGCGGGGTTCCTGCTTGGCTTGATGGCTTACAAGCCGCAATTCGCGATATTGATTCCGCTCGCACTGATCGTAGCTCGCCGATGGCGCGCACTTATTGCCACCGCCATCAGCGCGATTCTGTTCGCAGCGGCTTCGCTCGCCGTCTTTGGCGCACCAACCTGGCGCGCGTTTGTCGGCAGTATCGCGATCACACAGAAAATTGTCCTGGAACTGGGTGCGATCAATTTCTCCACCCTGCAAAGCATTTTTGGCGCAATCAGGATGTGGGGTGGCAGCGTCGATGTTGCGTATGTGTTTCAGGCGGTGGTTGCGATATACGCGGCGTCTGCGGTGGTTTGGGTTTGGCAAACCAGCCGCCCCTTCGCGCTCAAAGCCGCCACTCTGGCCGTTGGCTCCTTGATGGTTTCCCCATACGTCCTGCAATACGACCTGGTGTTGCTCGCGCTGCCGATAGCGTGGCTGGCAATGGAGGGTTTCGAGAAGGGGTTCTTGCCCTATGAGAAGGCCGTGCTTTCGGTCGCGTGGATTCTGCCCCGCGTCTCATTGCCTGTCAGTCAAAGTGCCAAAATCCCAATTGCCCCAATTGTGATCATCGCACTGATGACGGCGATCCTTCGGCGCGCCAGCCATCGCGAGCCCGCCGGTCTCCAGCAGCAAGCACTTCACCTCTCCCATTTCGAGACGCCTGCCCCATTGGTCCCGCCCGGTCTCGGGCAGTCGTCCTGAGTTCGTGTTGAGGCGGCCTCGCGGCGAGTGCGCTCTCAAATCATCGTCGTGCCGGCAGGTTCCTCGATCACTTTGTTTTCGAGCTTGCCGATTTTCTCGATCTCGATTCGGACCACGTCGCCCGCCCGGAGCCATTTGGGAGGATTCATCGCGGCAGCCACTCCGCCGGGCGTGCCCGTCGAAACGATCGTCCCCGGCAACAAGGTAAAAACCGTCGACAGCGTCTCGATCTGTGCGAAGCAATCGAAGATCAGATTCCTGGTATTCGAATGCTGGCGCTGTTCGCCGTTGACGAACGTGCGCAGGTCCAGCTTGTGCGGGTCGCCAATCTCGTCCGGCGTTACGATCCATGGGCCGACCGGCCCGTGCGTATCGAACGACTTGCCCAGCGTCATCGTCGGCGCGCGGCGCTGCCAATCGCGCACGCTCACGTCGTTTACGATCACGTAACCCGCGATTACCTCGTGCGCGCGATCGCGCGGCACGTGACGGCATCGCCGGCCGATCACGAACCCGAGTTCGCCTTCGTAATCCAACGCCGAGGACACGCGCGGGATATGAATCGGATCGTACGGTCCGGTCACACAGCTCGATTGTTTGTTGAAGAACATCGGAAATTCGGGACGCTTCATCTTCGTTTCTTCGACGTGGTCCGCGTAGTTGAGCCCGATGGCGAGAAACTCCGGGGGGCGCGCGATCGGCGCCTCGAGCTTGACGCTCGCCAGCGCAATCCGGTGGGCAGAATTCTTCGCCGCATCCGTCGCGCGCTCGGCCGCCTGCGGCCCCGCCACGATGAAGGCGGTCATGTCGCGCGGCAACTCGGGCGCCGCGGCCGCAAGGTCAACGATCGAGTCATCGACGACGACGCCAATCCGCGTCGCGCCGCCATGGGTGAATGTCGCAATTTTCATTTGACTCCAGCCGTTATTGCAATGATTGACCCGTCAGACAATGGGATGCGAGGGCGCATTGGGCGCGCGCGATGGGATAACTCTTCAATGATGGGGGCAAAGCCCCGTCGGCGCGTGCCCCCGGCCGGATCGGGCAATCTTGTACCGGCCGCCCACAATCGGCACAGTCTTCTAAAGAGGGGCGCCGGCATGGGCGGCGGATATAGAGCCGACTGCCGTGCGGCGCCCAAGGGAAACGACGTGACCAGGAACGGAAACTTTTTCAATCTCTACAATCACGATTTCGTCAGAATCGCGGTTGGAGTGCCGTCCGTTCGCGTCGCAGATCCCGCTTACAACGCCGAACACACCGTCGCGCTGATCCGCGAAGCCGCCGAGCGCAAGGCGGTGCTCGCACTGTTTCCCGAATTGGGGCTGAGCGCCTATTCGTGCGACGATCTGTTTCAGCAGCGCGCGCTGCTCGACGCATGCCTTGACGCAATTGCCGGGGTTGTCGAGGCGACCGCGAAGCTTTCGATCGTCAGCGTGGTCGGAGCGCCGCTCCAGATCGATCATCATCTGTATAACTGCGCGATCGTGATTCATCGCGGGCGGATTCTCGGCGTCGTGCCGAAGACGAATCTCCCGAACTACCGCGAGTTCTACGAACCGCGGCAATTTGCCTCGGCCGACGCCGCGACGCGCGACGAAATCGACCTGGCCGGGATTGCCGCGGTTCCGTTCGGCAACAACCTCATCTTCCAGCACGAGGAGCAGCCGCTGCTCACGATTCACGCCGAGATTTGCGAGGACTTGTGGGTTCCGATTTCGCCGTCGTCATATGCGGCGCTGGCCGGCGCGACGGTGCTGCTGAACCTGTCGGCGTCGAACATCACGATCGGCAAGGCCGACTACCGCCGCTCGCTGGTCACCAGCCAATCCGCGCGATGCATTGCGGCGTACGCATATTCGGCGGCCGGAGTGGGCGAATCGACGACCGATCTCGCCTGGGACGGCCATGCATTGATCGCCGAGAACGGCAACATCCTCGCCGAGTCCGAGCGCTTCAAGGATCGGCCGCAAGTGGTCTCGGCGGAAATCGATCTCGAACGGCTGTCGCAGGAACGGATGCGTCAAAACACGTTCGGCGACACGGCTCAGCGCGAGCTCGAGCGAGTGCGGCGCTTTCGGCGGATTTCATTTTCGACGGAATTGCCGCGGCGCGGGAAAATGCTTCTGCAGCGGCACTACGAGCGCTTCCCTTACGTGCCCTCGGATCCCGCAACCCGTGACGAGCGATGCGCCGAAGTCTTCGACATCCAGGTTCAAGGCCTGGCGACGCGACTGCGCTCGACCGGCCTGGAGCGCGTCGTGATTGGAATCTCGGGCGGAATCGATTCTACCCACGCGCTGCTGGTATGCGCGCGTGCGATGGACCGGCTCGGCTCACCGCGCAAAAATATTCTTGCCGTCACGATGCCCGGCTTTGCCACCAGCGCGCGAACTCTCGAGCAGGCGCGCCGCCTGATGAAGTCGCTCGGCTGCTCGACCGATGAAATAGACATTCGGCCGAGTTGCATGCAGATGCTCAAAGACATCGGGCATCCCTATGCCGAAGGCAAAGAAGTTTACGATGTCACGTTCGAGAACGTGCAGGCGGGCGAGCGCACCAGCCACCTTTTTCGATTGGCGAACCTGCGCGGCGGGCTGGTGGTCGGCACCGGCGACTTGAGCGAGCTCGCGCTGGGATGGTGCACCTACGGCGTCGGCGATCACATGTCTCATTACAGCGTCAATGCGAGCGTGCCGAAAACATTGATCCAGCACGTAATTCGATGGCTCGCGCAAACTGAAAGCCTCGGCCGCGAAACCAGTGCGACGTTGCTCGAAATTCTCGCCACTCCAATCAGCCCCGAGCTGATCCCCGGCACGTCGGAGGACGGACATCCCAGCCACGACACCGAAGCGACGCTTGGCCCCTACGAGCTGCACGATTTCTTCCTTTACTACACGCTGCGCTTCGGATACCCGCCGCCGAAGGTCGCGTTCCTCGCTTACAATGCGTGGCGCGACAAGGACGCGGGCGAGTGGCCGGACATTTCGCGCGATCGCCGCAACCAGTACGACATCGCGACGATCAAGGGACATCTGCATACGTTTCTGTACCGGTTCTTCCAGTTGAGCCAGTTCAAGCGCAGTTGTATCCCCAACGCGCCCAAGGTTGGTTCGGGCGGATCGCTCTCGCCGCGCGGCGACTATCGGGCGCCCTCGGACAGCGAAGCGACCGCATGGCTCGAGCAATTGAAGTCGATCCCCGACAAAGATTAATCTCGCCATCGTTTTCGCGGACGGCTTGCAGGCTCTTCGCGATTCAGTGAAAAGTGAAAACGTGAAAAATGAAATTGATCGACGATTTGACTGCGCAGCGGCGCCCCGCGTGCACTCTGCGATGAGGGAGTGAGATGCTAAAGCCTTCGGGAACGATATTTGCCTTGCTTGCGCTGGCTGCCGCCGCCGCGCTCGCCGCGCCTGCCTCTGCGCAGCAGTCCGCCGAGAAGGGTACGCCGCAGCAGCAGGAATTGGCGCGCAAGATGGTCGACGCTATGTACGCGAAAGATTCCACCGCGATTAAGCGGCTGTTCGCGCCGTCCACGCTGAAATGCATCGGCAAGAACGAGGATTATCTTGACGACCGGATAAGGAAGCAATTCGCTCTTCCAATCAGCAAGAACTATCACCTGACGGTTACCAAGCTTGCGGCAAATGTGAGGATGCCGAACAAGTTCTCCACCTACCCAATGCCGCCGACTGATCTGATGGGAATAGAATTCGCCACCCAGGACGGCGGCACCGCCACGGTGAACGAAACGATCGGCCAGGAAGACGGCAAGTGGTACGAGGCACAGCCATGCCCAACGGAACTTGGGATGCAACGGTTTGCCAAGCAGCAGCAGATGCGCGCTGCCGGTCGCAAACAGACCAAGGAAGCTATGGCGCGTGTCCAGGAGCCGCTCAAGTCGCAGCTGCTAGCGTTCGTCGCCAAGCGCGATAATGCCGATGCGTGGAAGCTCTGCATGAAATCCCTGCATGTTGACTTTAAGACTGCTCGGGGAATAGTTGCGATGCTCGCGGGTGACGAAGCCGACTGAAGCCGCGGGAGAACGGCCACGAAAATCGATCGATACGTGCCACTTGGCGGGCCAGACTCCATTGGCCGATAGTCCCGCAAATCCGCCGATGAATAGCACGCTTGCAGAGTATCTCGCGATGCTGGTGCGGGTTTCGCACTGGCATTTGATCGGCGTGCTCATCGTGATGCTCCTGTATTCGCTGAGCGAGGGGGTCGGCTTCGCGCTGCTACTTCCTACCCTGCAGGTGGCGGGCTTCAATCTCGCCGGACAGGGCGAGGCGGGACGCTACGCGGCGATCGTTTCGAATGCATTCGTTGCGGTGGGGCTACGCCCGTCGCTGATTCTTCTGCTTGGCGTATTCGTAATGCTGGTTGGCGCGCGAACGGTGCTGGGACAGATGCAGAACGTGTGGACTTATGCGGTTCAGCAGGAAGTCGAGCATCATCTGCGCCGTCGCCTCTACCGTGCGATTGCGGATGCGAACTGGTTGTTCGTATGCCGTAGTCGGGCTTCGGATTTCACTCACGCGCTGACCTCTGAAATCGACCGAGTCGGTACGGCCACCGATCTCGCCCTCGTATTCACTGGCGAAGTTGTGATCGGAATGCTCTACATGGCGATTGCGTTTGCGTTGTCGGCCGGGATGACTGCATTGGTGCTGATCTCCGGCGCGATTCTGGTGTTCGCTTTTCGCGGTCGCACGCATGCGATCGAAAACCAGGGCGAAAAGGTCTCCGCAACCAACAAGTCGCTCTACGCCGCCACCATCGAGCATTTGCAGAGCCTCAAAGCGGCCAAGACTTATGGCGCGGAAGCGCGTAACTTTTCGATTTTCTCCGAGTTGAGCGCCGATGTTGCCCGAGCCAACGTGGACGGTACGCGTCAGCTGGCGATCGCCGCGACCTGGTTCGAACTCGACTCGGTCGTAATCCTCGCGGTGGTGCTGTTCGTGTCGATTCAAATCCTGGCGGTGCCGCCAGTGTCAATTCTGATCCTGTTGCTGCTGTTCGCGCGCGTGATGCCGCGAATCATGAGCGGCCAGTACCACTACCGCGCCTTCGTCAATGCACTGCCATCGTTCGCCAACCTGCTGGATATCGAAACCCGATGCGCCGCTGCCGCTGAGCCTGCAATGCATCCGCACGATCGGCTCTCGCTCACGCGCGAACTTGCCGCTGACGGCGTATCGTTTACCTACCGCGAGGGACGCGTGCCCGCGGTCAGAGATTTGAGCCTGGTGATTCCGGCGGGGAAAATCGTCGCGCTGGTGGGGCCGTCGGGAGCCGGCAAGAGTACCATCGCCGACATTCTCATGGGCCTGATCGCGCCCGACTCGGGAACGCTCAGACTCGACGGCCGGCCGCTCGGACCCGAGGGCGTGCGCGGATGGCGCGATCAAATCGGCTACGTGGCGCCCGACACGTTTCTTTTTCACGACACGATTCGTGCAAACCTCAAATGGGCCCGCCCCGACGCCAGCGAGGACGAAATGCTAACGGCGCTTCGACAGGCGTCCGCTTTCGATTTCGTCGCGGGACTAAGCGACGGGCTCGATACTATCGTCGGCGATCGTGGAATTCTGCTGTCGCAGGGAGAGCGCCAACGGCTCGCGCTGGCGCGCGCATTCCTGCGCCGCCCTTCGATGTTGTTTCTGGACGAGGCGACCAACAGCCTCGATTCCGAAAACGAACGACGTGTGCTCGATGCGATCGAAAGCCGCCGCGGCGAACTCACCGTCGTACTAATCGCGCATCGCCTGTCGACCATCCGATGGGCCGATCTGATTTACGTCGTCGAAGGCGGGAAGGTGGTCGAGTCGGGCAATTGGTCGTCGCTTAGCGCGCTGCGCGACGGCCGTTTCCGAGCGCTATGGGAAGCGCAGAGTCTGACCGTCTGATCGAGATCCAGCCCGCATTCACGTCACATTGTGTTAATCCGCGGCTAATTGTTCTGACATGTTTCCGAACTAATGTGACGCCGTTCGTGGAGCGTAGGTGTTTGCTTGAGCGGATGCCGCTCAGCGACGGCATAGATCGCCTGTGGGAGGGAACATGAACATTCGATCGCGTATATCGTCGCTTCTGTTGCCAACGGTGGCCGGCTTGGCGCTGCTTTTGAGCGGATGCGCGCAGCAACGCGAGCTGGGTTGGTGCACTGTTTACGGCGCCGCCGCGGGCGCGCTGATTGGCACTGGCGCCGGCTTCGGTATCGGCGAGGCCGCAAAAGGCAACAGTGGCTTTGATACGAGAGTCACCACGGGTGCGGTGGCCGGCGCGGGAATCGGCGCGGTAATAGGCGGAGTCGCGGGCCATTACCTTTGCGATCCGATCGTTCAACCGCCGCCTCCACCACCACCACCTCCGCCCCCTCCGCCACCACCACCGCCGCCGCCTCTTCCGCCGGTGAAGGAGAAGCTGGTACTGCGCGGCGTGCATTTTGATTTCAACAAATCGAACATCCGTCCCGGCGATGCCGCCGTGCTGGACGAGGCCGCCTCAACGCTCAAGGCCAATCCCGGCGTTGAAATTGACGTGAATGGATATTGCGATGCGATCGGAGGCGAGGAGTACAACCTGAGGTTATCCGACCGGCGCGCGAATGCCGTCGTCGATTACCTGGTCAAGGATGGAATCGCCGCGAACCGGCTGATTCCGCACGGCTACGGCAAGACCAATTTCGTGGCGACCAACGATACTGCCGAAGGGCGCGCGCAGAACCGTCGCGTCGAACTGGTGCCCGAACAGTAAGGATGCATACAACGGGGCGCTCGCAATCTCGCGAGCGCTCCGCGCTCACAGACTGAATTCGGAATGCGAGAGGGGGGACTTGAACCCCCACGCCTTGCGGCACCGGATCCTAAGTCCGGCGCGTCTGCCGTTCCGCCACTCTCGCTTGAGTTGAAAAGGTATTGGAAACCCGCGGCTTTTTGAAGCGTTACTCGATGACGCGCGGGGTCGGCGTCGCTGCTGGCTTTGGAGTGGCGCGGATGTGCTCGAATACCGCCTTGTTGGCGGTGGCAAGCTGACCGACGGCGGCTAGGATTCTATCCGACATCTCGTCGGCAGCGTTTTTGCCGACTCGAAACACGGAGGAATCTTCGTACACTTCGCCCGGCAGCCTGTCGGAATAGATCGTGAACGCGACCGATACCGCGGACATCGTGCCGGAAAGCTTGCCATCGACTCCCGGCAGTCCCGCAAACAAGTCCACGCACCAGAGATGCACTGCGATTCCGTAGGCGTCCGTGTGATCGACGAGCCGATATGCGGCCGAATCGCGAACTTTGTCCTTGAAGGCGGAGCAAAAGCTTTCGCCGACCGGATCGGAGCAATGACAGTCCACAAAGACGCTGAGTCGGTTTTTGTTTTCGTTGCCTGCCGCTCGCGCCTGCGCGGGAAAGATCAGCAGGACCAGGGCCAGCATTCCGATTGAGGCTGCGATATTCGGTTTCAAAGTAAATGGCAGGGTAGCGGAGTCGCGGCGATCTGAGCAAATGCATCTTTTTCAGCATTGCGGCAGCGCCCCCCTCGCATGCTAGTATGCCACGGTTATCTTCAACGAGGGAGTTCGAACATTATCCGATGCTGCTAAACATGAATCAGTTGGGGCGAAATCGCCTTGAGTCCGCGCGGCGTATCGTTCCCGCCATTGCCGCCGTCGCAATCGTGTGCGCGGCCATTGCCACGCATCCTGCATGGGCCGACGACCCCAACGCCGTAGTTGCCACGGTCGGCGATCACAAAATCAGCGAGAAGGACCTCGACGCAAAGGTCAAGCCGCAGCTCGATCAGATGCGCGCGTCGCTCGAGAAGCGCGTCGATCAACTGATCGCCGACAAGACTTTCGATCTCAGGCGCCAGACGCTCGAGTCGATGACCGACGACTACCTGGTCGAGCAGGCCGCCCAGCGCGACAAGCTGAGCGTCGATGCCTACCTCAAGAAAGAATACGCCGGCAAATCGGCCGTGACCGAAGCCGACGCGAAGAAGTTTTACGATAAGAACAAGGCGGCAGGCACCGCGCCGTTCGACAAGATCAAGCCGCAGGTGATGCAAATGCTGAACCGCCAGGCGCTGCTCGAACGCCTGCGCAAGAATGCGCCGGTGAAGATTTTACTCGAGCCCCAGCGCGTCGCGGTGAACAGCAGCGGCCATCCGGCGCTCGGCGCCAAGGATGCGCCCGTCACGATCGTCGAGTTCACCGACTTTCAGTGTCCGTTCTGCAAAAGAACGGAAGACACTCTGAAGCAGTTGCGCGCGAAATATGGCGACAAGATTCGCCTCGTACACATGGACTTCCCGCTGCCGTTCCATTCACACGCGCTTGACGCCGCGAAGGCCGCGCGATGCGCCGACGAGCAGGGCAAGTTCTGGCAATTCCGCGACGCGCTGTTCGCCGATCAGAACAAGCTGGCGCCCGCCGATCTGAAGGCGACAGCCAAGACGCTCCGACTCAATACCGGCCAGTTTGACGCGTGCTTTGACAAGGCGAAATACGACAGCCAGATCAAAAGCGACCAGGCCGCCGGCGAGAAAGTCGGTGTGGACGGAACCCCGGCGTTTTTTATTGACGGCCGGCCGCTCACGGGGGCGCAGCCGCTTCCGAAGTTCGAAGAGATCATCGACTCCGAGCTGGCTGCCGGCGGTGCCAACAAGCAAGCGTCGGCACATTAGTGCGTGCCGAGCACGGAGAGATAAGGCAGGTCCTTTTCTTCCAGCGCCTCGGCTAGCTCAAGATACCAGTACGGATCGCCGAGCTCGGCCTCGGCGCAGGATCGATACGGGCTTTTGCGGCGTCATCCCGAATTCGGGATGCTCGACGGCTGGATAATTGCGGACGCCGACCGGCTTGGGCGCGGCCTACTCTTCTGTCAAGCGTCCGGTATCTACAGGGCGTCCGTATGCGTCAGGAATTGCCATCGGTCACCGCCCTAGCCAAGGTGATTCCCACCACCATGTTTGCCCGAGATAGCGCTGCATCAGTGCGGGAGATTTCGCGCCAGTAGGTGTGGCAGTGGGCGTCGGCGTCAGGGTTGCGGTGGCCGTCGCTGTGGCTGTCGGTGTTGCAGTCGCGGTTGCGGTGGCCGTAGCTGTGGCTGTCGGTGTTGCGGTCGCGGTTGCAGTGGCAGTCGCCGTGGCGGTCGCAGTCGCCGTGGCAGTCGCAGTTGCGGTGGCCGTAGGTGTCGCGGTTGCTGTGGCCGTAAATGTAGCAGTCGCCGTCACGGTTGCCGTAGCTGTTGCAGTGCTCGTAGCCGTTGCCGCGCCAAGCATCAGGATTTCTGCTGCCGCCCCTGCGCTGTAACTCCCGCTTAATGTGCGCTCTTGGCCGGGCATCGTGGCAGTCACCGTGATGGGGTAATAAGAATCTCCCAGCAGTTCAGTGGTGCTCTCTAAGCCAAGATACCCTTGAATATCAAGCATGGGTTCTGGATTGGTGAGCGTATCGCCGGCAGTAGTGACCCAACACGTCGGCAGCATTACCGCGTCCCCTGCTTGCGCACCGGTATCCGACGGTGCCCGCAACGGGCTGGAGGCGCTGGTATTTGCGGTGGGCGTTCCATCATCAGTGCAACCGTTGGCGCCGGAAAAGGCAGCAGCGCCGCAAACTCCAGTGAGACTCACCCCAAAAGCGACAGTAGGATTCGTAGCGCTCGCAGTCGCTTGCCCAAACCACGTTGTCATCGACGCGCCATTGCTATTGAAGCTCGTCGGTCCCAACTCCTTTGTATAGGTATTCCCGCCATCGCTTAGCGAAGGACTGGACATAACGCCGGCGCCGCAGCAGGTGATCGCAATACAATCATTCGTGGATATGCCGGACGGCAGGTTCACAGTGCCTCCAGTGGAGGAGCTGAATGCTGTCGTCGTCGGCGTTCCGTGCGGCGTAATCGTCGGCTGCACGCTGCTGATATAGGTCGCGATGGTAGAGATATTAGTCGCGCTCGAAGCCGCCGCAATGTTCGTGCCGGTTAGTTGCGCCGTGCTGCCGGTTACAACACTCACAGAAGCTCCAGCAGGAACCGAGCTTTCCGTACCCTGTATGGTCCATGCAGCCGCGCTTGGAGAAGTGAAACTGGATTCACCGGTCCCGTGATTTGTGCCGAAGCATTCGACAGCTATCTCGGTCGCATCGGCAAGAGTGCTCGCAGTTTGAGCGCCGGTGAAAGTACTGCTTGTGCTGTTGGTCGAGGAGCCGGTCTGGTCGAACGGCGTCGTTGTAACGCCAGTGAGGTAATAGGGAATGATCGTCTGGGGAATGTTGCCGCTGCCCGAAACCGACTTGAATGTGTAGGTGCCTCCTGCGGCGTTTACAATGTCCACCTGATCCACATCATTGTAATTCGCTGACGAATCGACATGCTTGCGCTCGTTGACGGTCGCGCCCTGACTCGTTTCGGTGATGGTTGGTGCAGATGGCACCGTGCTGGAGCCGTTGCCTATGATGATGCACGCGCCGACCGTCGCTCCTGCCGGTACGCCGGAGATTGAACAGGAATATGCGCCGCCGGATGAAGCGCCGTTGCAGGGCGTGCCCTTTACAAACTGCGGCTCGTCGATGACAGTCTGCGCCAGCGCCGGACGCGGGACGGGCAAGGCGAACAAAGCGGCAACGAAAATCAGCCTCGGCAGCCACCGATAGCGATTATTGCTGCGAGCAGAATGCACAGGCAACGCATGCTCCTCCGCTGCTAATCGCGGGAACGGTCACGACGATTGCCGTATTCGTCGCGCTCGCCTGAATCGGCGGGAACGCATCGTCCAGTTCCGGCGCGCCGCCGCCCACCTCGGTAAATTCATATGACAAAGTTCCGCCCTGAATTCCCGTCACGGTCACAACTCCGCTCACGCTCGAGGCGGGGCTGCTGCAGCTCGCGTCGATTTTCCAGAGATAGTTCGTCAGTCCCGCGGCCGCCGGACAGTTTGTGCTGACTGACGCACCGCCGGAGCCGACCGACGAACAGTAGGTCGTCACATTCGGCGGCCGCAGGCGCACTTGGAGCTGCGCGCGCCCCGGCGCGGCGCTACCGGCAATTAATATACCGGCGAGTAGAATACCGCAGAGTAAATTCCCGATTTTCATGGCAGCTCCTTCGCTCAATCATCCGCAAATTGCGGCCAAAATGACGAATAGCACTATCATTGGAGTCCATTCAGGCTGAACTATGACACCCTGAACTCTCCGTGTGCTTTGCCGGCATGAGTGGCGGGGCGGCTTGCCTTACGAGTCGTTCGACCCTAGACTCTAACCCTCATTCAGCATCGATCAATTTATTGGGAGACCGGCAGGGTTCATCGATTTATGGCGATTAGCTTTCCTTCGACCGAATATTTCGAGGCGCTCAAGGCGCAGATGGCCGCGAACGAGGAAAAATTCCGCCGCCTGGGGTTTATCGACACGACCTTCGGCGTCAGCGTCGGCGTCAATGGCAAGGCGCGCAACTTCGTCCTCGAGTTCGAAGTTTTCGACCTGAAGAACGTCAGCGAGGTGCCGGCGATCGATCTCAAGAAAGTCGATTTCCAGATCGAGGGCGACTCGCGGGTGTGGCGCGAGATGATCGAAAACATCCGGCGCAACGGCGAGGCCGACTCCGCGCACGACATCAACACGCTGGCGCATTTCGGCGAGCGGTTGAAGATTGTTTATGACGATCCCGACGGTCACGACAAACTCTACCGGTTCATGCAATCGATCCAGGAATTTTTCGATCTGTCGAGCAAGCTCGAAGTGAGCTTTTAAGGTTCTAACCAGGCGCGGAGGCGCGGCGACGATGGCATACCTTTCGACCACGAACTTCACCGAAGACAAGGCCTTCATCGACAAGTGGCTATACACGATCAGGACCGGCGAGATGGACCTATCGTGGATGAAGTCTGCGACCGAGAAAATCAGTCCCGAAGAAGCCAATCCGCGCCGCGGACTGACCTACCGTGACCTTAACCTAGGGACTTATGGCTACACCGACATACCCGAGAAGGTTCGCGCCAATCGATCCTACGCGCCGCGCGGCGCCGAGATTCCCGACGGCGTGCCCGACGCGCAGCCATGGGTCTCGCGCAAGAGCGAGCTGTGGGCGTTCAACACCGAGAGCTATTACGAGGAAGCGGTGTCGCGACAGTGGAACGCCACCACCGACATTCCATGGGACCGCCTCGAAGGGGTTGAGCTGCCCGAGGTGACGGGCAAGGCGCTCTCGCAGTTGATGACCTTCCTGACCGAAGTGGAAATGATCGCGACCGATACGCCTGCGATGTGGTTGCCGCGGCTCAACCCCGACTTTATCGAGGTCCGTTCCTTCATCGCGGCGCAGGCGATGGACGAGGCGCGCCATGCGGAGGTCTTCCGCAAGCGCGCGCTTACGACCGGTTGGGGCTTGATGCAGGCCAGCCCGATCAACGAAATGGCGCTGAAGCATCTGCGCGACGCCGATTCGTTCAGCGAGATGTCGGTTGCGCTGCACCTGGTAGCCGAGGGCAACGTGCTCACGATGTTCCGGTTCAGCGAATACCTGTCGCCCACCGACGTGGACAAGAAGATTTTCCGCCTCGTGATGCAGGATGAAGCGCGTCACGTCGGCTACGGCATGCAGCATTTCAAATACGTACTCGAGCACTTTCCCGAGAAACGCGAAGTTCTGCACGCGCACCTGGACGAAGCCGAGAACATTTCGTTCGCCGGCGCGGCAGCAACCGAGCTGACCGAAGCCTTCATCATCCTGGCCGGCGGCGGGCTCAAGAAGGAAAACATCGAACAGGGCGTCCGAGTGACTACTCAGTTCAATCTCAAGCAGATGCAGGAGCATTTCGAGCGTCTGGACAAGTGCGGGATGCCGGAGCGCAAGGAACGTTCGAAGCTCTATCAGATGTACGAGATGGGCCGGGCCGCGGCCGAAAACGCGGGAATCAAGCTCTAAGGACATCAAGCTCCAAGGATAGGACAGGCGGCAACCAAGTGGCATTTTACGCTGACAAGGATTACACGGTTGATGAGACGGTCCTCGACGCCGCGAAAAAGGTGATGGAGGGAAACCTGGGCCTGCATTGGTACGAGGCCAAGACCGAACGCATAACAGGCCGGGCGTCGGACCCGCGGCGCGGACTCACCTACCAGGATCTCGACATCGGCAGTTACGGCTACACCAATATCCCTGAGGACGTGCGCACCAGTCAGTCGATGGTGTCGCGCGGCAGTGAGAAAGTGGGCAAGCTGCCCGACATGGGCTACGTCGTCAATCGCAAGTCCGACGTATGGTCGGACAACGTCGCCGAGCTTTACGAAGAAGACAAGGCGCGGCGATGGGTCCCGGCGACCGACATACCATGGAACGAACTGCACGCTCATCCGATCGCGCCCGAGCTCGAGATGGCGTGTGCGCAGCTCTACACCTTCTTGCAGGAATGCCAGATCGTGTCGATGGACTTTCCCTCGAAGTGGGTTGCGTTGATCAATCAGGACTTCCTCGAACAGAAGAGCTGGCTGTGCGCGCAGATGCTCGACGCGTCGCGCCTGTTCGAAGTGTTTCGCAAGCGCGCGCTCTATGGCGGGGCGGGACTGGGACGCGCCAGCGTCACGGCCGAACAGGGACTCAAAGAATGGCTGTGGGCGGACCAGTTTCCGCAGGGCTCGGTTTCGATCAATTTGTCCCTCGCCGGATTCCTGCTCGTGGTATATCGGCAAGTGGCGGCCTTCGCACCGACCAAAGTCGATCGCGCGATCATGCGCTACGCGATGCAGGACGCGGGACGCCAGACCGCCTATGGACTCGGCCAACTCCGCTACCATCTGAAGCATCGCCCGCTCGAAGTGAACGCGATGGAGGGGTATCTCGACCATACTGAGCACGCCCTGCTCGGATTGATTGGGAGTCCCGAGCTGCTCGAGCCGATGATCATCATCTGCGGAGGCGGACTCGAAAAGGCGCAGGTGGACAAGGGCCGCATCGCCACGGCGAAGTTCATCAGGCTGGTCGTGCGCGAGTACATGGAACGAATCGCGGCGGCCGGGCTGGCGGGCCATGCCAGGCGCAGCCGCATCCCGGCCATGATCGATCGCATTTCGGCGTCCGCGTAAGACACCCGGATAGAGCATCGCTGGCGCATGTTTTCTGCGTCGTGCGGCGCTGCTAAACTGCGTGCATGCCAAATCGTGGTTCCGCATCGATAGCCGGCGCGCCGGAGACGCCGGACTGTTCCAAGCGGGCGCCTGAAGACGCTCCCGACGACCCCGACCAACGTAGCCGCGGCTTTTTCGAGCGACTCTTCGACCGCATCGTTCCGCCGACTGCGCTGGTGCGCTTTCTCGGTTACGTCCGGCCGCATCTATGGCTGGTGGCGGGCGGCTCCGTCATGGGCATCCTGAAATTCACGCTGCCGCTCGCGTTTCCGCTCGCCTTCAAATATGTCTTCGACGTTTTACTGGTTCCGCAGCCGCATCCGGAGCATTTGAACCAGATGTTCGACCGATGGTGCAGCTCGCTTGCCGCGACGCTTCATCTCGGCGCGGGATCGGCAGCCAAGCTCGAAGCTTTGACCGCGGCGCTGTTCGCGCTGTTCCTGATTCAGGCGATTGCGACTTACTTCCGCAATTACTGGGCGAGCATGGCGGGTCATCGGCTGATCTTCGACCTGCGCTACGCGCTGTATCTGCACATGCAGCGCCTGTCGCATTCGTTTTTCGATCGTACGGCTTCGGGCGCGGTAGTCTCGCGCTTCATTTCCGACATCTCGATGGCGCAGAATTTCGTCGGCTCCGCGATGATAAACATCTGGATGGACGGCGTGTCGCTGGGCTTCGTGATTTGGCTGTTGTTTTACCTCAACGTGCGGCTGGCGTGGATCTCGCTGATAGTCATTCCGTTCTACGTCGCGGTGATCAGAATTCTCTCGCCGAGAATCAAGGAGACCAGTCACGACCTGCAGGAAGTGGTCGAGGAATTTTCCGGTGAGCTGCAGGAGCGCGTCGCCGGAATCTCGACGACGAAATCGTTTGCGCGCGAGGCGTACGAGGCGCGCCGGTTCCATCAGCGAACCACCGAGCTTTACGACCTGACGATTGAGAGCGTGAAGCTTTCCTCGACCCATCAGATGTTCACCGAGTTCATCTCACGCGGCGCGCCCTTGATCGTGATCTGGGCGGGCGCGCTGATGATCATGCACGGTCAGATGACGATTGGAACGGTGGTCGCGTTCTTTGCGTTTTTGGGCGCGCTGTACCTGCCGCTGCAGCGGTTCTCGGAATTGTCGATCATCGTGGCGACTGCGCTGGCCGCCATCGAGCGGATTTTCGCGTTTTTCGACGAGACGCCCGAGGTGCACGACGCGCCCGGTGCGCCGGCGCTTAAAGTGAAAAGCGGCATGGTCGAGATCGAGCATCTGCGCTTCGGCTACAAGCCGCTGGACGGCGGGCCGTTGCGCATCATTCTCGACGACGTGAACCTGGCCGTCCCCGCCGGGACCACGGTGGCGCTGGTTGGACGCTCGGGAGCAGGCAAGACCACGCTCGCCAGCCTGATTCCGCGCTTCTACGAACTGGCCGCAGGCCGAATTTTGATCGACGGCACTGACATTTCGAGCGTTACGCTCAAGTCACTGCGCGATTCAATCGGGATTGTTCCGCAGGACGCGATCCTGTTCAGCGCGTCAATCCGCGAGAACGTGCAATATGGGCGCCCCGGCTCGCCCGACGCAAATGTTTGGCGCGCGCTCGAGCAGGCCAACATCCGCGACTTCGTCGATTCGATGCCCGGCAAGCTCGACACGATGATAGGCGAGGGGGGAGTGCGGCCTTCGACCGGTCAGCGTCAGCGCCTCGCGCTGGCGCGCGTCTTTCTGAAAGACCCGCCGATATTGATTCTCGATGAAGCCACCTCCGGTCTCGATTCGGAAGTCGAAAACCTGATTCACGACGCCGTGCGCCGCCTGATGAAGGGGCGGACGTCCTTCCTGATTGCGCATCGGCTCGCCAGCGCGGTCGATGCCGATGTGATCGTCGCGCTCGATCGCGGGAAGATCGTTGAGGTCGGTTCGCATTCGGAGCTCGTGAAGCGCGCGGGCGTGTACTCGCAACTCTTCAACGAGCAGACTCGCAAGCTGCGCCTGACGCCCGACCACATCGCGCGCGTGGCCGGTTCGCTGAGTCCTGCGCCGGGGGGAGATCGCACCGATTAGCGGAGGGCCGCAGACGGCGGGTTCGTCGAGGCGGCTATATTATTGAAATCAGGTAGAGGAACAGGGCAAAGAAGAGCGCCCCGACGATCACGACCTCCGCGATCATTGCCGCCATGCTTCTGGCGGGAGCCAACGAGCGATCGTCAGTCTCATATTTGATCGTGATCGGCCCGATGCTCGGTTGCGTTGACGAACCAGACGTCGTCGGCAAATTGGTAATCGACAGCAGGCTGATCCGTTCCCCCGCCTCCTGAAGCCATTCTTCATAGTCGTCGGTGTTGGCGAACCGCTTGGTGAAAATAGCCATTCTCACCCCTTGTTGACGCCGGCAGGCGCGTACAAGAGGAAATTAAGCATGACCGCGCGTTAAGTCAAATAGTGCGATTTGCCAATTACGCATCTCTACGCGCGCCAATTGGCGTCTTTGCTATTGGTAAGGATAAAAGACGTAAAACAGAATCGACAGGCCGCATAGCAACCACAATCCGGCGTGGACCTCGCTACGGCGTCCGGCGGCGAGCTTGACCAGTGGATAAAGAATCAGTCCAGCCGTGATTCCGATCCCGATGTTGTAGGTGAAACTCATCAGGGCGATCACCGTGAAGGCGGGAATCAGTTCGGTGTAATCGTCGAAGTCGATTTTGACGACCGGCGCAACCATCATCGCGCCTACGACAATCAGCGCCGGCGCGTATGCGGCGGCCGGGATCGCGGCTACCAGGGGCGCGAAGAACAGCGACATCGCGAACAGAGCTGCGACCACCACGGCAGTCAGGCCAGTGCGTCCTCCGACCTGGACGCCGGCCGCGGATTCGATGTACGCGCCTGAGGTGGTGGTGCCCACCAGTCCCGCGAACATCGTGGCGATCGCGTCGGCAAGCATCGGGCGTTCGATCTGCGGCAACGTGCCGTCGGCGTCGAGAAATCCGGCGCGCGCGGAGACTCCGATTAGCGAACCCATCGTGTCGATCAACGCCATCACGAATATCGTCAACAGTACGCCGAAAAATCCGACGCTCAACGCGCCTCGCAGATCGAGTTTCAGCATGATGGGCGCGGGATTCGGCGGCATGCTGACCCACGCCGACGGCGCCTTCGCGACACCCGCGACAAATGCAATGGCAGTCGAGATCAAAATCCCGAGCAGGATTGCGCCCGGCACGCGCCGGACCATCAGTACCGCGATCAGCACGAAGCTGAGCACCGCGATCTCGGCCGACGGCGCCGCGAGGTTCCCCAGTCTCACCGGTGCGCCTGCCACGCCAATCGCGACGATTCCCGATTCGTTGAGTCCGATGAAGCTGAGGAACAGTCCGATTCCCACTCCGAAGCTGTAGCAAAGGCCCGGCGGGAGCGCTTCGACCATCCATTGCCGTACGCGCGCTACGGTCAACAGCGCGAACATCACGCCCGCCAGGAACACGGCAGCCATCGCGGTTTGCCAACTGTAGCCAAGCACCTTCACGACCGTGTATGCGACGAACGCGTTCTCGCCCATGTACGGCGCGATCGCGAACGGACGATTGGCGTACAGGCCCATCACGAGCGTTCCGACCACCGCCGTCATCACGGTCGCCACCATCGAAGGTCCTTCGGGGATGCCCGCGGCTTTCAGAATGGCCGGATTGACCGCGATTATGTACGACATCGTGACGAACGTGGTGACGCCCGCCAGCACCTCGCGTCGAAACGTGGTGCCTGCAAGTTCCAACCCGAAGTAATTTGCTATTCGCGATTGCAAAAAAACGCGTCCCCGGCCGATCCGCGAGCCCTGAATTAACACGTCGCGACAAGCACATGCCACAAGAATGCGTGTAAATGCGGTTTGGTATATAACGAACGAATCGCGAGCTGCGATTCACGCCCGCATTGTCGCCGGCCGTCAATCCTGGCGCACGTCAAGAGTGGAAAAATGAAAGAAGAACTGCCTGCGAAGGCTCCGGAAGCAAGACCAATCGCGAAGCGGCCGGCGACCGTGAAGCCGCCGGCGCTCAAATCGACAACCACTCTTGCGGTGGACGTTGGCGGGACTGGAATCAAGGCCGCCGCGCTCGACGAAAAAGGCAAGCTGATAACCGAGCGGCAAAAGATCAAGACGCCGCGTAACGCGACGCCGAAAAAGCTGATCGCGATTATCGCAGAGCTCGCCGGGATGGCCGGGGCGTTCGACCGGGCGTCGGTGGGATTTCCGGGCGTGGTCAAAGATGGCGTCGTTTACACCGCGCCGAATCTGGGCAAAGGATGGAACAACTTCCCGCTCGAGGCTGCGCTGAAGAAGAAACTCAAGCGGCCTGTACGAGTCGCCAATGACGCCGACGTGCAGGGCCTGGGCTGCGTGACCGGCCACGGCGACGAACTGGTGATCACACTCGGGACCGGGTTCGGATCGGTGCTGTTCGTTGACGGGCGCCGGATGCATCTCGAGCTGGGGCATCATCCGTTCCGCAACGGTAAGACCTACGAAGACGAGCTCGGCAATCGGGCGTTCGTGAAGAAGGGCAAAAAGAAGTGGAACAAACACCTGCGCGAAGCGATTGACGAGATGGCGAAGATGTTCAACTACGACAGGCTTTACCTCGGTGGCGGCAATGCGGCGGCTATCAACTTCAAGTTGCCGCCCAACGTCAAGGTAGTGAGCAATACGGAGGGCCTGCTCGGCGGTATCAAGCTGTGGCAGTATGAAGCTGTCGCGAAAAAGTGATTTTCGAATGGAGGGTGGCCGAGTGGTTGAAGGCGCTGGCCTTGAAATCACGTTCTGCGCAGTATAACAAGTGATCTAAGGCTCGGTATCTAGCGAGAACGCGGACTTTTTGACTGCCACAGCCCTAGTCTTGCTATATCCACGATGATAATCTAATCCGCCGATGAGCTTAAGATTAGCAATTTTAATGACGTTGGCCGGCGCCCTGATTTCCCTCACAGGAGTGCAGGCTGCGGGTACCGCATCAGATCCTCCTTCCATCGCCTCCTGCATGACTTGTCACGACGATCCGAAGTTTGTGCACAAGCTGGGCGACGGCAAGAAGATCTCGCTTTTCATCGACCAACACGCTTTCGCCCATTCCGTCCACGGGGGGAAGCTCGTCTGCACCGACTGTCACACCGATATGGTCGAATCTCCGCACGATACGAAGCATTTCCCGAACCGGCTCGCGATGCGCTTGGCGTATTACGAGATGTGCAAGCGATGCCATTTCCCGGAGTACAGCAGGCTGCTCGACGGCGTTCACTACGCCAAACTCGCCAAGGGCGACCAAAATGCGCCGACCTGCGTCGATTGTCACGGCTCGCACGCGATGACGCGGCCGGCCCGGCCACGCGCCCTGATTTCGCGCACATGCGCCCAGTGCCACACGGCGATCGCCGCCGCCTACGTCCGAAGCGTCCATGGCAAGGCGCTGCTCGAAGAAGACAACCACGATGTGCCGGTCTGCACCGACTGTCATCATCCGCACGACAATTCCAATCCGCGTGCGGCGTCGTGGCATTTGGCCATCCCGCAGTTGTGCGCTCGATGTCATACCAACAAGCAGATGATGGCGAAATACCGGATATCGACCGACGTGCTTACGACCTACCTGGCCGACTTCCACGGGGTGACGGCCTCGATCGAGCGCTCCGAGAAGGCGGACCCGCGCGCGTTCACCGCAACCTGCACGGATTGTCACGGCATACATGACATCGCGCGGGTCAACGACCGGAGCTCGCCGGTGATAAAGGCGAACCTGCTCGCGACCTGCCGCCGATGCCATCGCGCGGCCGGTCCCAACTTTCCTTCGGCGTGGATTGGACATTACGAGCCGAGCCTGCGCCATGCCCCGTTGGTGTACGCAGTCAGCGTCTTTTACATGATATTCATCCCGTTCGTGATCGGCGGATTGGTGCTTCAGATTCTGCTGCATCTGTGGCGGGTAGTGGTGAACCGATGAACGAGTATGTAATCAGGTTTTCCGTTGAGCGGCGGATCGAGCACGCCTGCGTGATGCTGCTGTTTCTGGTGCTGGCGGTGAGCGGCTTCGCGCAGAAATTTTTCGAGGCGCAATGGGCGCAGTGGCTGATCGCGGCGATGGGAGGCCTCCAAAACGTGCGATGGGTTCACCGGGGTGCAGGAATCCTGTTTGCGGCGGTCGTTGTCGGCCACCTGGCGTGGGCCCTGTACCTGGTGGCCTCCCGCCGGTCGAAGCCTTCGATCGTTCCGACCCGCAAGGACTTTAGCGACGCGGTGATGATGATCCGTTACTACTTGCGGCTCTCCGACGAGCAGGCTCAATTCGACCGTTATGACTACCGGCAGAAGTTTGAGTACTGGGGAATGGTGCTGGGCTCGATGCTGATGATCATGACCGGGTTCATGCTCTACCTTCCCGTGCTGACAACGCGCCTCCTGCCCGGCGAGTTCATCCCGGCGGCACGAATCGCGCATAGCAATGAGGGGCTGCTGGCCTTTCTGGTCGTGATCACCTGGCATATCTACAACGCTCATTTATCGCCGGACGTATTTCCGTTTGACGTTGGCATTTTCACCGGAAAGGTGACCCGTGAGCGCATGGAAAAGGAACATCCGATCGAGTACGACCGAATGCGCGCCGATGCAAAGCAAGAGCGCGACGCGCACCCTGAAGCTTGAGCACGGCGCGCGGGCGGGCGCTGCGGGTACGTCCCAACCTCGCACGCGCAGTCGTTTAGCCGGTCACCCTGCGACGGACGGCGCCGCCCGGACGGTGGGCGGATGGAACAATGGCAACGGTCGCTGCTAAGCAGAGTGCGCGGCGCGGTCTTCGCACACGGATCGTGCTCCTGACGATGGCCGGGACGCTCGGCCCGATCGCATTGCTGGGCTCGCTGAGTTGGTCAAGCGTGCACTCGCTGGAAAACCAGGTGCTGGCCGAGCGCCAACATCTGGCTATCAGCATGGCCGCACATGTTGATTCGGTGGTGAATTCGCAACTCGAGCTGCTCGAGGCGATCTCGCCCGCACTGGGAGTCGGCGTGGCCGGCGATCCGACCGTTGCGCACGGCGCGCTCAGAGAGGCCTATCTTCGCTCCCGCCTCCTGTCCCAGGTGTTCTTGCTCGGCAGCACCGGCCGGCTCGTCGAAGCGGAACCCGTCGAGGGCCCCGGCCTCGATCCGTCGTTGAAGGAACTTCCCGCCGTCAGGGAAGCGCTCGAAAAGGGTGTGCCGGAAGTCTCGGCGCTCTCGACGGGCCCAGCCGGTGCCCATCGGCTCTTTCTCCTGATACCGGTCAGGAACCTGCAGAGCCAGGTGGCCGGCCTGGTGGGTGGGGAGATTCTCCCGGAAAGCCCGGGCTTTCGCGCGCTGCTGAACTTCGTACCGCTGGATACGGGCGAGACCGTCGACCTGGTGGATCAGAACGGTATCGTCATCGCTAGCACGGCGGCCACGCGGCTTTATACCGAGAGCGACCATCGTCATTCTCTCGAGGCGCTCATCAAGCAGCAGAGGCAGATGTCCGGCACTTGTCACGGATGTCACGAGAGCGGCCCAGTCAACGTCCGGGTGGACGAGGTGATGGCGTTTGCGCCGCTGTCGCCGCGGACGCCATGGGGAATAAATATCCGTCAACCCGAGAAGCGGGCGTTTTCCACAGCGGTGGCCCTGCGGTGGAAGATTCTCGCGGGGGCCCCCGCACTCGTTCTGCTGTCGCTGATGTTCGCTCTCGGCGCCGCCGCCAGTATCACCGCGCCGCTGTCGCTGCTGACTAGGACGGCCGGGCGGATCGCCGCCGGCGAGCTCAAGACCCCGATTCCCGAACTCGGCGCGGACGAGGTCGGACAGCTCGGTGCGGCGCTCGAGCAGATGCGGGTCGCGCTCAGGCAATCGCTGGAGGATGTGGCGGGCGCTCGCGACCAGCTCGAGTTGCGGGTCAAGGAACGGACGCGGGAGATCAACCGGCTCTACCAGGAACTCAGGCAGCGCGATGAACTCAGGGCCAAGCTCTTGCAAAAGCTCATCAGCGCCCAGGAAGAGGAGCGCCGGCGGATCGCGCGCGAGCTCCACGACGAGACCAGCCAGCTTGTTGGCGCGCTCGCACTCGGGCTCGACACCGCGATGGCGACGCTGCCACATGGGGCTTCGACCGATCGCCTGCAGGAAGTAAGAGCGCTCGCTATCAAGACGCTCGACGGGATTCACCGGATGAGCTTTGACCTGCGGCCCTCGATGCTCGACGATCTCGGACTTTTTCCTGCGATCAGATGGTACGCCGAACGCGACTTGAAGCGGCGCGGAGTCTCGGTCCGTTGCGAATTCGATGAGGCCAACGGACGCCTTCCCCCGGAGGTCGAGACCGCCCTCTTTCGGGCAGTTCAGGAAGCGATCACTAATATTGTAAAGCACGCGCAGGCCAAAACCGTGCTCATCCAGTGCGTGCTCGGGCCGCGGGCGGTTACCGTGGAGATCGAAGACGACGGCGACGGCTTCGATCCGGAGAGCATTTCCGCTACCGCAGTCGACGGACGTGGGCTTGGACTGGCCGGTATCAGGGAAAGGGTCGAGCTACTGGGCGGCAGCGCAGTTATCGAGTCCGCGCCGGGCCAAGGCGCCAGGGTTGTACTGACCGTGCCACTTGTGGCTGATCATGACTAAGGCACCAGGGTTATACTGACCGTGCCACTGGTGGCTGATCATGACTAAGATTCGAGTGCTTATCGCCGACGATCACGCGCTCATGCGTGACGGGATAAAGGCGTTGCTTACCTTGGCCGAAGGTATCGAAGTCATCGGCGAGGCGACCAATGGTCGTGAGGCCATCGAGCAATGCCGGCGCCTCAAACCCGACGTAGTCCTGATGGACATCGCGATGCCTGGCCTTGGCGGACTCGAGGCAACCCTGGAAATCAAGCGCGAAGTGCCAAAGACCCGGGTATTGGTGCTGACCCAGTACGATGACCGTGAGTATGTCCAACGCTTCCTCAAGGCCGGGGTTGCCGGATATGTGCTCAAGCGCGTGCTCGGCTCGGAGCTGGTCGCCGCGATTCGTTCCGTCACCCAGGGCGGCCTCGTGCTCGACCCGGAGATCGCCAGAGAAGCGCTACAACATGCGCCACAGGAGGCGGGAGCCGGGATCGACGATCCTTACGAGACGTTGACTGACCGCGAAAAGCAGGTCTTGAGACTGGTGGCGCTCGGACACAGCAACAAGGAAGTCGCGGGGTTCCTCAAAGTCAGCATCAAGACCGCGATGTCACATCGCGAGCACGTGATGGAGAAACTCAACCTTCACAGCCGAACCGACGTAATTAAGTTTGCTATTAGACAAGGCGTGATCCGCGTCGAGACCTGAGCGTGCCGCCGCAGCCAGCGGTGGCGCTCGCCCCTCTTTCGTATCTCCGCCATCAAGCGGATTCGCGCGCCACCCGCCTGCGCGAATCCGCATCAGAACAACGATCGCGCGACGGCGCAACCTCCTGCTGCGCCGTCGCAGAGTATGGATCGCAAGCTCGCATAGCCGGCTTCACCGCGCGCGATCCACGTGTTCCGCGTTTTCGTGTTCCGCGTTTTCCATTGCGAACTCTTCCGCGGTATTAGCTACCGGGTCTTCCCCGGTTTCCGTTGCGAACTCTTCCTCGGTATCCAGGTCTTCTGTGCTTTCCGCCTCTCCCACGCTGCAGCCCCTGACTTCCGCCTGACGAACTCTCCGCGGAGGTCTGGCCGCAGAGTTGCCGGAAATGGTAGCCATCGCAAGACGCGGATTACCTGCGAAAATCGGCAGCTGCGCGAGATTCTCCGCAACGTTCGAGATCAAAACTCCCACGCCCTTAGCCACTTTCACCCCGATCATCACGAAAATCACCGCGAATCCGACGAAGGGCAGGAAAATTACGAACAATCCACCGAGCAGCAGCGCCGCCGGCACGAGCAGAAGAATCGGCGCCTTGATGTATTCGCTCTCGGCGCCGCCCGGTAGCCTGCCGCTCTCCTTTTCGACCGTCACGATCTCCCATTCACCTTTCTTCCAGTAGAAACAGTCTTTGGCGGGGTTTCCGCCTCTGTATGTCAGCATTTCCCTTCACCTCCCGTCTTCATTTCCTGTCTTCATCACCCCAGTACAAGCGCGCTTATTGCGAGGGCGACGTAGGGCAGGAAAATTACGAACAACACACCGCGTATCAGCGCGAGCGGAACGAACAGAACATCCGGCACCTTGATGTATTCGCTCTCGATGCCGCCCGGCAGCCTGCCATTCTCCCCTTCGACCGTCACGATCTCCAATTCACCCTTCTTCAGATAGAAACCGTCTTTTGCGGGTTTTCCGCCTTTGTACCTTCGCATCTCCGTTCACCTCCATCTGTTCATTTGCTAAGTATGAACATAGGCGCTGCGAACGGTTTAAGTAATTGGGCAACCGCCCGAGCGACTCAGGAAAAGGTTCGGAGCGCCAAGGGGAAAAACATCCGGGGCAGAGGGGAATTCCACCCGAGAGAGCCGGAAATTTCACCTGAGAGAGCCGGAAATTTCACCCGAGAGTGCAGCCGAGGAACCCCGGATCTTTTTCCTTGCCTCTCTCTTAATTTCCTCTCCCTGTTAGGGAGAGGGATGAAGGGGAGAGTGAAAAGTCCGATTACAGCGCGCGATTTTTTTCGCGCGCGATTCAGGATTCTGCGTCCGCATTCTTTATCCGTCCGCTTCTTATCTTTGTGTCATCCCGAGCGCAGCCGAGGGACCCCGGATCTTTTTCCTTGCGTTGCCCTGTGGAGACCTTTGCGTAGCATTAAGACCCGTTGGTACGGGAGGCCAGTATTAAGAAGAGGAAACACGGCGCGCCCGCGCAGGGGCTGCGCCCGCCAACGGCGGGCGGCCTTAATACTGGGTGCAGGGGTCACCCCTGCCCGCGCCCGCCAACGGCGGGCGGCCTTAATACTGGCTGCAGGCGTCACCCCTGCCCGTGCCCACGGGCTCAGCGGCCCGTGAATTTCGGCTCCCGCCGCTGCAAGAACGCTTGCAACCCTTCTTGACGGTCCCGGCTTATCTCCTGCGGATGGGTGAATAAAATATATTCCCGTTCATCGACACGGACTTTGTTGTCCGTCGTCTTGTAGTGCCCGTACTTGACCGATTTGATGTAGAGCGGAGGAATCTTCTTGAGCAGCTCAGCCCAGCGGATAGCCTCGTCCATCACGCGCTCATCCTCTACGACCTTGTTGACCAGCCCGACCTCATAGGCGCGATGTGCGTCCATGATCTGCCCGCCGTTCCACGCTAGCAGCATGAACTCGAGGCTGATCTTGAAGGGCATGTATGGCAGATACTCCATCGGTGGGAGCGGCGTGCCAATCCGCGCTTCCGGAAAACCCATCAGCATGCTCTCGCCGGCGATCGTAATGTCGCAGCCGCGCACGGCGAGCGCATAGCCTGCCCCGAGCGTGTAGCCCTTGATCGCGCCGACTATGGGCTTGAACACGGTGATGCCGTTTTGCGGATAGCCTTGATGGACCTGGAATGGCACTTCGCGATCGATCGCACCGGGGCTCACGTCCGCGCCGGCGCAAAAGTGCTTGCCTGCGCCCGTCAGGATGGCGACCTTGGCTGCCGGGTCGGCCTCGAACCGGCTCCAGGTCGCGCACAAGGCGTCGCTGAGCGCGCCGTTGAGCGCGTTCAGCTTTTCCGGCCGATTCAGCGTCATGAAGGCGATTTCATCCCTCACCTGATAGAGCAGCACCGCCTCTGACTTCGCCGCCTTTGGCGGCTTGGCGATGCGCTTCTCACGCGGCCTCGACACACTAGCCATGACGTCTCTCCCCTGATTGGTCACGCGGCCTCCCGTGCTCACCGCGGCGATGCTCGATCGTATCCTGCACCACTCGATCATTGTCAACATCAAGGGGGAGAGCTTCAGACTCAAGGACAAGCGGAAAGCTGGGTTGCTTGGAACACAGCAAAAGCTTCAAAAACGATGACGTATGTGGTTGGATAAGGCTTCACTCAGTAAGATGCAAAAGCTGCTCACCGTATTGCTTGTCCTCCAGATTCTGGTGTTCGGAAGCTACCGGAGCGCCAGGGCCGAGGCGCCCGGGCAAGTAATAGCCTCCCCCGACGGAGCGTTGCGAGCACTGATTATCCCTCTGCATAACAACGGAGGCTTTGAAGAGAGCCGCGTCGAGATCCACGGAACCGGCGACAAGCTACTTTGTACAAAAGATGATTCGTCGAACGAAGGAGAGCACGGGCTTAAAGTGGAGAAAGGCCGCTGGACCCCTGATTCTCGCTTCTTTGTGTACAATACGACATCGTCTGGCGGTCATCAGGCTTGGCACTCACCTACGTTCTTTTACAGCAGGGCGAACAACCGCATTCGCAACTTGGAGGAAGTTAGTCATCGGGTTGTTCTCGACCAAACCCCAGATCCGACGTTCAAGATCGTTCCTCCACACTCAGTCGCGACGGTGAGTCCGGGAGCGTTGTACGGGGTCAAAGGCTTCGGCAAAGACAATGACTTCGTAGTTCTTGTGAACTTGGAGACCGGAGCTGTATCGCAGCAGACGAAATGGCCGGATAAAGCCCTGCCGTAGATCTTGACTGATCCAGCCAGCTTACCGAGCGAGATCTCAACAGAACAGCGAGGGGGAAGGTCCCCCTCGCGCTCCCCCTGCCACGAGCAGCGAGTGTAGCCGGGCGGCGGATTTGATCATATTGTGCAGCGAAGTGATCATTTTCCACGGCAAAAGTGCCCGGAGATGAGGCGAACGGAGCGGCAAAACCCATTAGCAGGGCTTAACTGGCAGCCTGCGGCCGGCCCGGAGCCGGGCGAGCATTCTTGCATATTTGCATACCGCCAGGCGGGCTGAGAACGGCGGTCGCGGGCCGGAAAGTCTTGATTCGCAACTGAACGTCTGACACCCAAGCGGTACAGGGAGTACGATCCCGGCAATGAATCGGGTTACCAATACCGCCAGAGACCAGCTGAGGAGCATCGCGCGACGGGCGATGCTGGAACGGGGCTTGCTCCCGGAGTTCTCGGCCGCCGTCCTCGAACAAACAGACGCCATCGGCAAACCAGCCCAGGCGGATCTTTCTTTCCGCGATCTTCGGAGCCTCCCTTGGGCCTCGATCGACAACGATGATTCGCTCGACCTTGATCAGCTCTCGGTCGCTGTTCCCGCGGCTGGCGGTACGGTGAAGATACTCGTCGCGATTGCAGACGTTGACGCGATCGTCAAGCGAGGCTCAGCGATCGACGTCCATGCGCTGGCCAATACAACCTCCGTTTACACGGCCGCCGAAATCTTCTCGATGCTTCCGGAAAAGCTCTCGACCGACTTGACATCGCTTGGCGAGAGCCAGGAACGGCTCGCCGTCGTCATCGAGATGGAGGTTGGTAGTGGCGATGGCGTTGTGAGCGGGGGAGACATCTACCGGGCGGTCGTGGTCAATCACGCGAAACTCGCCTACAACGGCGTCTCCGCCTGGCTCGAAGGAGTCGCGCCGGCCTTGGCGCAAATGCCGTCGGTAGCGGGGCTTGACGAGCAGCTCCGTATTCAGGATCGGGTTGCACAATCCATGAAGCAGCTCAGGCATCAACACGGTGCGTTGAGTTTGGAAACGGTCGAGGCTCGGCCCGTGTTCGACGGCGACCTGTTGACCGATCTACGATCCGAGAAAAATAATCGGGCCAAAGAACTGATTGAGGAATTCATGATCGCGGCTAACGGTGTTACCGCGAAGTACCTCGAGCGCAAGGGCTTTCCTTCGCTGCGTCGGGTGCTACGCGTACCCGAGCGATGGGATCGGATCGTGGAGATGGCTGCCGGCTTGGGTGCGCGTCTGCCCTCGCGGCCCGATATCATGGCTCTTGAGGACTTCCTGGTGAAGCGCCGTCAGGCCGATCCTGACCATTTTCCGGATCTCTCGCTGGCGGTGATCAAACTCCTGGGCCGTGGAGAGTACGTGCTGGAGCTTCCTGGTCATCAAGCAGAGGGACATTTCGGACTTGCGGTCAAAGACTATACTCATTCCACCGCCCCGAACCGGCGCTACCCTGATCTCATAACGCAACGCTTGCTGAAGACCGCGATTGAGGGACGGCCGGTACCCTATACTAGCGAGGAACTTGGCGAATTGGCTCGACACTGCACGGAAAAAGAAGACGCCGCCGCCAAGGTCGAGAGGCAGGTGGATAAGTCGGCCGCCGCACTTCTCCTCGAAACAAGGATCGGCGATGAATTCGACTCGATCGTGACCGGCGCTTCAGAGAAGGGGACCTGGGTCCGAATCATTCAACCCGCCGCCGAGGGTAAAGTCGTGCGCGGCTACCAGGGTCTTGACGTCGGCGATCGCGTCCGCGTCAAGCTGGTCGACACCAACGTCGAGCGCGGCTTTATCGACTTCGCCAAGGTCGCGTCATCATGAAACCGCGCGAGGTGATCCATTCCCCGCTTGCATACAAGGACGAGAAGTTCCTTGAGAACGAGGACGCTCGCCCGCTGCGCATACTTGCGGAATACCTCCAGCCGCTGCACAATTTTCGACGCGAGCACATCCACCATACTATCGTCTTCTTTGGGTCGGCTCGGCTCGCCCCCGACGGTCCTCTCGGTCGCTATTATGAGGAGGCCCGAGAGCTCGCGCGACTCGTCACCGCATGGTCCATAAGTCTCGCCTCTCATGCACACCGATATACGGTCTGCACGGGTGGAGGGGGCGGGATTATGGAGGCCGCAAATCGGGGCGCATCAGAGGCGGGCGGAAGGACTATCGGCCTCAACATAGGGTTGTCGCATGAGCAACGGCCCAACCCCTACGTTAGCCGCGGGCTGTCCTTCGAGTTCCGCTACTTCTTCATGCGCAAGCTTTGGTTCGCGCATCTCGCGCGTGCGCTAGTTGTTTTCCCCGGAGGCTTCGGCACCCTGGACGAGATGGCCGAGATACTGACTTTGCAGCAAACTGGAAAATTGGATCGCCGGATACTGATCCTTCTCTACGGCTCGGAGTACTGGAAAGAGATCATCAACTTCGACGCGCTCGTCCGTCATGGAATGATCAGCCGCGAAGATCTCGACCTCTTCCGCTATGTCGACGATCCGGCCACGGCGCTTGGTGTGCTGCAGGACGCGCTCACGACAGAGGCTGAAGTGACCGCACCCGCCTTTGCCCACTCGCGGACATCCCGTCAGCCGCGTGGTTGAGCAAACAGTTCAACTGGTTACCAGTCTCATTGACCCTTGTGCCTGCGCAGGCACACCTGGAGAATCCGCGGCCGGAGCTTCCCGATGCCGTGCTCGGGCTGGCCAATGGACAGAAATGGACAAATGAACCACTCATCGATCGGAATGAATCAACGCCGATTTCTTCATCGCGGTTGCGGCGCGCGGTGCATCATCGGCTCAGCAACCCCGCGTCGATTACGAACTGGGAGCCCGTGATGAATCGCGCTCGTTCCGAGGAGAGAAAGACCACCGCCGCGGCCACATCTTCGGGCTCGATCCACGGCACCGGGAGGAGATTGCCGGCGGAGCGCTCGGCGATTTCCAGCGGCGTACTCCCCTCGAGCGACGCCAGGCCATCATTCATTGGCGTGTTCACGCCGGTGGGATGAATCGAAACCACGCGAATTTTGTGCGGCGCCAGTTCGATCGCCCACGACTTCGTCAATCCGACCAGTCCCCACTTGGAGGCGGCATAGTGACTTAACCGCGCCATGCCGCGAAGCCCGGCGACCGACGAGTTATTGATGATCACGCCCGACCGGCGGGAAATCATCTGCGGAATCACGTTCTTCGCCACCAGCCACGCGCCCTTCAGATTGATGTCCAGCATCGCGTCCCAGGCTTCCTCGCTGAGCTCTTGAGCGAGACCATAGGCGCAGATGCCCGCGTTGTTGAAGAGGATGTCGATTCGTCCGAAAGTCTCGATCGCTTCCCCGACGGCGGCGGCCACGGCGCGGCCGTCGCGCACGTCGGCGACGAGCGCGAGAGCGCGCACGCCGAGGCTCCGAATCTCGGCCGCAACGGAGTCCAGCTCGTGCGCGGTTCCGAGCGCGTAACCGGGGTAAGCCAGCTGCCTCGCCACGTCCAGCGCAGCGATGTGAACACCCTCGCGGGCGAGCGCGATGGCGCAGGCCCGACCCTGACCGTGAGCCGCCCCGGTAATCAGCGCCACTTTGTCTCGAAGGTCGTCGTACACGATGCGCTCCCGAAGGATTTCCGCCGAATGATGCGTCGGCTGGAGCCATTCAGCCGTCGGCGGGGGTACCCTTGCGCCGAAACGGCTGGAGATATTCGTCCAGATCGACGCGCAGCGCGTTGTTGAACGCGTTGGTCGCGATCATGATTGCGCCGAACGCCGTAAGCTCGACGATCTGCGCGGGCTTAAGAAAACTCTCAAGCCGCGCGTAGAGCTCGTCGCTCACGCGATTGGCGTCTACGACAAGCTGGCGGCCGTAGTCAACCACCGCGCGCTCGGTCTCGTTGAGCTTCAGCGAATCGGGGTCTTCGCCGGCTTCGATGAGCAGGCGGCGGAAGAATGTGGAACAGATGAGGCAATCGGTCTGGGCCGAGATCGCGTGGACGAAAAGCGTCGTCGCGCGTTCGCCGAGGAAGCGCGCGACCGCGTCATGCAGCGGATACCACTGCATCAGAGCGTCCAGCGCGATCGGCGAGTGCGCCAGCGTGAGCTTCATGTTGGTCACGCGCCCGTGCGCGAGGCGCTGGCGTTGCAACTCCTCGCGCGCGGCCGGTTCGGCGTGGGCTTCTGAAATCGGCGCTACGCGGCTCATGTCGTCCTCCGCAATGACACGGCGCTCTTCACGGAGTCACAATCCTCAATCTCGCATTCAGCATCATCGTGTCTCGATCGCCGGTCAACCGATTGGCTCAGGCGCGGCGCGCCCCACAGCGGGTTCTCGCGGCAGCGTTTCGGTCCTCGTCCAAGATTTTTCATTCCTGCTCGAAACATCCGCGGTCAGCGCCGCATGATTGCGCATCGACGGGCCGCCCGTCAGGTCCCACCGGCCGCTGCGTCTTGAGGCACGTGTAGCACGCAGTCGACTCATCGGGTTTGAAAATCCGTTCGCCGTCAGGCGTGCGGTAGTACGCGGTCTTGGTGCGCAGATGAGCGCAGAATCCGGCGGATGGCGAGGGCATCTCAGGCGGCCTCCAGGCCAGCGACGCTCATGATCGCGCGGCGCACGATCACCTTCGCAATCACCACCTTGTACGCGTTGTCGGACATCGGCCGCGCGTCTTTCAGCGCGGCTTCGGCCGCGGCGCGAGCGCGCGACTCGTCGAGCGGTCCGCCTTTGAGCGCAGCTTCCGCTTCGGGCGATCGCCACGGCACGGGCGCCACCGCGCCCATCACGACGCGCGCATCGCGGACAGTATTCGCGCCGGGCGCGCGATCGAGAGCGATCGCGACGCTGACCAGCGGCCAATCGAAGCTCTGCTTCTCCCGCGCCTCGAGGTAATGGCTGCGCACGCTCGAAGGCGATGCAGGCACGATCACTTCGGTGACTATTTCGCCGGATTTCAGGGAATTTTCCCGCTTCGGATCGACGGTAGGAAGCGTGAAGAATTTTTCGAGCTCGACAGTGCGCTCGCCAGCCGGTCCGACGATCGTCGCACTCGCGCGCATCGCGATCAACGCGGGCGCAAGATTCGACGGATGCACGATGAACGCCGGACCGCCACCCAAAATCGCGTGGTAACGATTGAGGCCGCTGATCGCGTAGCACGTGTCGCCGCCCTTCTTCAGGCAATTCACGTCGGGATTGCGAAAATACCAGCATCGCGGGCGCTGCAGGATATTCCCGCCGACCGTCCCAAGATTGCGAATCTGCGGCGTGGCCACCTCGCCGGCGGCCTCGGCAATCGCGGTGAACCTGGCGCGGATCGCAGGGTGCTCCGCGACTTCGCTCAGCTTCGCCATCGCACCGAGGCGAAGTTCTCCAGACGGGCGCACCTCGATTCCACCGAGTTCCTTCAGCCCCTTCAAATTCACGAGTGCGGTTGGAGACTCGACATTTTGCTTCGACAGATCGAGCACATCGACGCCGCCCGCAAATGCGACGTGGCCGTCTTGAGCAAGCAGTCGCGAGGCGCTTGCGAGATCGGCCGGCGTGATCACCTCGAATCGGTTCATCGCAATTCCAAATCCTTCACGCGCGTCCCAGAGCCGCCAGCACGCGATCGGGCGTGATCGGAAGTGAACGCACCGGCACGCCTATCGCGTCGTACACCGCGCACGCAACCGCGGCCGCGCTCGCTACGTGCGCCACCTCGCCGAGTCCCATCACGCCGGTATTGGTGATGCCGTTGGCGACTTCGAAAAACGTCACGTCGATCCGCGGGACGTCGAGCGAGCCGAGAAGCTTGTAGTCGTCCATCGTGGGATTCACCATGATACCGAGCATCGGATCCATCCGGCGATTCTCGAACAGCGCGAACCCGATTCCCATCAGGATCCCGCCGTTGACCTGGCTGCGCGCCATCAGCGGATCGATAATCCGTCCCGCGTCGTGGACCGCGACGACGTGCGTCACGCGGACGATCCCGGTTTCGGTATCGACCTCGACTTCGGCGAACTGACATCCCGCCTGATCGGTCCGAAAGCCTTCGTAGTTGGCCACGCGCTCGCCCTGCGCGGAAATCGAATCGCCGGGGATTCGCTTGCATACGTCGGCAAACGCGAGCGAGCGCGAGGGGTTGGTACGCACCCGAATGAATCCGTCGGACGCCTCGAGGTCGTCGGGTTCGGCGCCGAGTATCGGCGCCGCGATCCGAAACAGCTTGTCCTTGAGATGCGCCGCAGCCTGGCGCACCGCGGGCGTGTTCGAGGGCGCGCTCAGGCTACCACCGCTCGGGACGGAGAACAGAAATCGCGTGTCGCCGATTTCGGACTTCACACGATCCACCGGCAGGCCGAGTTCCTCGGCCGCGACGATCGCGAGAATCGTGCGCGTGCCGGTGCCGATATCCTGGGTGCCGACGCGAACCTCGACGGCGCCGTCGCGATGCGCGATCACTTGCGCCTCCGGCCCCGGCACTCCGACCGCATGCCACTCGGCAGACGCGACGCCGACTCCGCGCTTGAAGGCGCCGCTAGATTTCGGCGACGAATTTTTCTCAGCCCATCCAAACGCGCGCGCGCCGATTTCGTATTCGGCGGCACGGACCGGATTGTCGCTGTTGCGGCGGCGGAACTCGAGCCGGTCGATTCCCGCCTTGCGCGCCATCTCGTCCATCGCGAGTTCCAGCGCGAAGCATCCCTGCGGCCAGCCGGGCGCACGCATCGGAGACGCGGGGCCGGCGTTCGTGTAGATGTTGCGTTCCTCGGTGCGGATATTGGCGCATCGATAGATTGACTTGAACGGGCCCGCGCTGCCCGCACCACCGCCGATCCCGCCGCTTCCACGTTGCACAAGATCGATCGCGGTCAGCTTTCCGTCGCGATCGACGCCCAGCTTGACTTTCTGCTCCGAGTTCGGACGGTTACCCGTCGATCGATGCTCGTCGCCGCGCGGGAGCATCACCTTGACCGGCACGCCGGTCGCCCCAGCCAGCCGCGCGGCAACAATCATTTCGGGGGTTGCGCCGAATTTCGATCCGAAGCCGCCGCCAAGGAACTCGCAGACTACGCGCACATTGTCGGGTGGGAGACTGAAATACACCGCCAGATCGTCGCGCACGGAAAAAACCCCCTGCGTCGAGCACCATACCGTGAGCTGGTCTCGCGCCGCGTTGAAGCTCGCAACCGCGCCATGCGTCTCGAGGCAGACGTGCGTCTGCACGGCCGTCGTGTAGGCAGCCTCGATCGTGTTCGCCGCGACCTCGAGTCCTCTTGCGACATTGCCGACGCTCGAAGTCGAGGTCCTGCCGACGTTGGATCCGCTACCGAAAACGCGCGGGGCGAAATCCGCCATTGCGCGGTCCATATCAACCACGAACGGCATCTTTTCGTAATCGACTTTGATCAACTTGAGCGCGTCGGCGGCGAGGTCGGAACTGATAGCGGCAACGGCTGCGACTTCCTGACCGGCGAAACGGATTTCGCGATCTTCAAGAGCAAGAACCGCGCGCACGCCATCGAGATGCTCCGCCGCGGACAGATCGATGTTGCGAATCCGCGCGTGCGGCCGCGGACTGCGCAGGATCGCGCCGTAAAGCATCCCGGGCAATTCGATATCGTAAGTGTAATGCGCAGCGCCCGTCGCTTTCAGTGGTCCGTCAACGCGCGGCGTGGGCTTGCCGACCACGGACAGGCGCTCGCCCCATTGCCAAGGCGTCGGCTCGTCATCGGGAATGACGACCGTGACGTCGCGCGTGTTGCCCTGAAAGCCGAGGTTGAGCGTGACGCGCCGCGACATCAGGCGTCCTTCGCCGCGCGGACAGAACGCGCGGATCCGGCAGGTCCAGGCTTAACGGCTCTGAAAGCGGCCGCGAAGACGTCCGGATAAGTGCCGCATCGGCAGATATTGCCGGCGGTTGCGTGTTTGATTTCGTCAGTAGTAGCTGCCGGATTGCGCTCGAGCGCGGCCGCGACCGACATCACCATCCCCGGCGTGCAGAACCCGCATTGCAGCGCGTCGGTTTCGACGAATGCGGCCTGCACGGGATGCATATTCGACGGCGTGCCGAGACCTTCGATGGTGGTGATTTGGCGCCCACGCGCATCGATAGCCAGCACCATGCACGACGTCACGGGCTTGCCGTCGAGATGCACGGTGCATGCCCCGCACGCGCCGCGATCGCAGACGAGTTTCGTGCCTGTCAGTCCAAGATGCTCCCGGAGCGCGCTTAGCAGGGTTACGCGCGGCTCGATCTCAAGCGTCGCGGGCTTGCCGTTGATGTTCAGTTCGATCGTCGTAGCTTCAGGCCCGAGCTTTTCTACGACACCGGCGGGCAGCGTCTTTTCATCGGCGGCTGCCGGCCGCACGCGCACCAGGCCTGCCGCAGCAGCGACCACACCGGCGCCCTTGATGAACGATCGGCGGCTGATGCCGGGCGGTTTGCGGGGCTTGCGGTCGTCTCGATTCATTTGGAAATTGCGCCAGCGGCGTCGCCGACAGGCTTTGCAGTCATTAAGATAGCAATCGCCGCACCGAAGAGAACCATCCCCACTGGAAGCGCAAATGCCGCGATTTTGATCGAGTAAACGCCCGCTACCAGAAGCTTGTCAGAGAACATTCCCACGTCGTAGCCGAAGCGGTCGATGAGCCATCCGTTGGCGAGTGCGCCGCTGGTGAATCTAAGGCGCGCAATTTCAGCGCTGAGCCGCCCGACGATCGGCAGCACGAGCGCGCAAACAATTACCGCGGCTATCATCGAGCGGTTCCTGAGCGCTCCGCCATTTACCAGTCGCGCGCCGATGCGAATTCCGATCAACATTCCGACCGCCGCAGCCGCGCACTCTATGATTGCAAACTCGTTGGAATTCCACCACGCGCCGAACGAGGGATTGAGGTATCGCACTGCGATATGCGCGCCCGCGCCGTAGCTGAGTGTCGCGATGACGCCGAGCGCGATTGCGAGCGCGGTAAGCCGGCGCATCCAGGCTGGCGTTCGGCGCGGCGATTTTTTTCGTGGCATCTGTGGACCCTCAACGAATGGACGCGACAATCGCGCCTGAGCCGCGCGTGAGTCCGATCGAGAGATAGACAATCAGCAACGCGACCGAGCCGACGGTCAGACCGACGCGGCGAAAGCGCGCCTGGAGGTCTGCGACTTCCGGACTCGGACCCGCGGCCGAGATCCTCCAGATTTGCATGCCGATGTTTCCATATTGATAAAGCGCGAGGGCGATAACGACAACGACGAGGATCAATTTGATCGCAAGCAGAATCGAAACGCCGCCGATGAACAGCACGTTGAAGATTCCCGTCACAACCAGCACGGCCAGCGAGGTAAGCACGATCGCGCCCAGGCGGCGAACGATTCGGCGGGCGACGCGCAGCCGCGCGGGCGGATCGAGTTCCGCGGCCAAAACGGGAGCGAGTGCGAAAGTGCTGAACAGCGAGCCGCCCAGCGCGACGATCACGGCGACGATATGGATGAACAGCACGGCAAAGCGGAGACTAAGCATCAAGTACCGCTTGTATCGCTCCGAGTCGCGTCGGAGCAAGCGTAATTTTGCGGCGCGAGGGCCCCCGCGAAATGCTAGAATCATTTGCGGCAGGTGCAACCGACGTTACACGACCACGACGCCATCGAGAGCCATCACGGAGGAAACCGCGTGGACAAGCATCCGATTCGCTTTGGAGTGCAGACCGGACAGCAGAACATTGAATGGGAGCAATTGCGCGCCTTTTGGGGCAAGGCCGATAGCTGGGGGTACGACTCACTATGGGTGTTCGATCACTTCTATCCCATCTTCGTGCCCAACCCGACCGGCCCGTGCATGGAAAGCTGGACTCTACTGAGCGCACTCAGCCAGAACACCAAGCGTGCGCGTATCGGCGCGCTGGTCAACGGCAACACCTACCGCAACCCGTGTCTCATGGCGAAGATGGCCGCGACGCTCGATCAAGTGAGCGGTGGGAGGCTCAACCTGGGGCTCGGCGCCGGATGGTACGAGCTGGAACATCGGAGCTTCGGCATCGATTTCAAAACCGTTGGCGGCCGGCTCCAGGCGCTCGACGAATCATGCCAGATCATCAAGGGGATGTTCACCCAGGAGAAGACCACGCTCAAGGGCAAGCATTACAACGTGGTCGACGCGGTCTGTAATCCAAAGCCGGTGCAGAAGCATCTGCCCCTGATGATCGGCGGGCATGGCGAAAAGGTGCTGCTCAAGATAGTCGCGCAACATGCCGATATGTGGAACATGGGCAACGCCGATGCGGACGAGATGAAACGGCTCATCGGAGTGATCGAGCGCCACGGCGATACGGTCGGGCGCAATACCGATGAAATCGAAAAGACCCTGATGCTCGCGTTGTGCTACAAGGCCCCTAAACAGCGCGAGGAGACGCTTGCCGGGATCGTCACGATGATGGCGCAGACCACACCGGACAAGGCGCGCGATCGGATCATCATCGGCGGCAAGCAGGAGTGCGTGGATAAAATCGAACGATTCATCGAAGCCGGCGTCACGCACTTCATATTCATGCACAATCCACCGATGACCGCCGAAGAGGATATCCAGGCTTTCGCCGAAGACATCCTCCCGCAGTTCCGTTCGCGTTGAGCCGCGCGACGAGCGCGAATAATTCATCCCTCGGGAATTACTGAGCGGCCTAATCGATCACCGTAGCGACCGAGAACTTCCGCGTTGGCGCCCGCCAGACGCAAAACCGGCTCCTCGCGGTAACACCGAAGCGGTTATCAGGCCAAAACCTTGCCGAGGAATGCCGTTCGGTCTATACGACGAGTTGGAATCGGAGCGTAGAATGTGCAGCGAGGTCGGGCAAGCGATAGGCACCTAACTTGTATCGGCGCAATATTTCAAAACTGGCGGACATCCTGCTCGATCGCGGACGCTTCACCAGGACTGAGGCGATTGCGATTGCTATCGGGAGCACCGCCTTTGCGGTGCTCTTCTGCTACCCGCTGGTTTCCCATCTGTCGATTCCGGGTACTCTTAACGACTGGGATCAAATTTCCGCTTCCCAACGGGCCGCATATTGGACTGTCCGCCAATACCATCAGTTTCCATTCTGGGATCCGTTTGAATGCGGTGGCATGCCGATGCTTGGTGATCCCAATTCTCATTTCCTGACGCCCTGGTTTTTTCTCACGGTGATGTTCGGTCCGGTGGTGGGCCTGCATCTCGAGGTTATCCTTTACTGTGCGATCGCATGGGCGGGGGGCTACGTGCTGGGCCGAGTGCTCGGAATGAGACGTATCTCGGCAATCTGTACTGCTACCGCGTTCGCCGGAAGTTCATGGTTTTTCCTGCGCGCTTCCGAGGGCCAGATCGTTATCATGGTTTTCGTGTACCTGCCGTGGATAATTGCGGCCGGATGGACTGCATCGGAGCGCGGCAAGCTTCGATACGCGGCGCCGTGCGGCGCATTGATAGCGTTTAGCCTTTTTGAGGGCAACCCATATCTCCCACTCTTCGAAGGTCTGACGCTCGCGCTGGTGCTTGTTGGTCGAGCCGCGGTGCGGCTGAGTGCGCGCCCGCTGATCGCGCTAGTGGTCGCGGCGTTTTTCGCCGCTGGATTCGGCGCGGTCAAGGGTTTGCCGGTGATTGAGGTGATGGCATCGCATCCGCGCCCAACCGACGCAAACTTTACGAACTCGCTCGACGCGTTAAGTCAGTCACTGTTGTCCCGCAATCAAGATCGCAATCGGACAAGCGTGAACGGTTGGGGCTTCTGGGAATCGGGCGCATACGTGGGCTTGTTCGGGATAATCGCAGTGATGGCGCTGTTCTTCCCGCGCAGAGCCATCCCATGGATTTTCGCCGGAATAGTTCTCTTCGAATTGGCGCGCGGAGCGACCAGTCCGAACTGCCTGTGGGTCTGGTTGCACAGTATGCCGCTGTTTTCTTCGAGCCGCCTGCCGTCGCGCTTCCTGATTCCATTCGCGCTGATGGTGGCAGTGTTGGCCGGTGTCGGCATCGACGCCGTATGCAGCCGCGGCTCGCCGGCCGCGCTCGCAATTTCCGCCCTTCTCATACTCATTGGTGGCGTCGATTTGGTTCTGGTCGGTCCCCCCAACCTGCGCACCATATTGCTGGACGTGGTCGGTCCTGGTCCGACGCATGGCGAGTTCGCGCAATATGAACGCTCACCCGCACTCGCGGAGTCGGCGGTGATTCGGGATCACCAAGGCGTTGTGAACTGCTACGTGTCCCCCCCCTGGCCGACAGAGGCGAAAGGGTGGAACGAACCCGGCTATCGCGGAGAGCAGTACTTGCTCGGCGCAGGCTCCGTGACGCTTGCGCGATGGACTCCCAACCGCCTCGAATACGCCGTGGACGCGCCGGGGCCTTCGCTGTTGGTCGTCAATCAGAACTACGATCCATCGTGGCGAGTCATGTCGGGCGCGGGCCCAACCTTTTCCTGGGATGGATTGCTGGCGGTAAAGGCGCCGGCCGGAAAAAGCCGAATCGTCCTCAGATACATCAGCCTCGCGGCAATCTGCGGGATAATAGTCTCGATTCTGACCACGCTCGTCGCATTTGTCCTGATTCGATGGGAGTCGCGACGGGCGCTCCTTGACGCGAGCTAGAGATGGCCTAGCAAGGGTTGGAGCGGCGCCGACTTACGGATTGCGATTCTATCCGCCAAACCACTATCAGCGTCGCCAAAGCGAAAAGCGCGATCGCGCATGCCGCCACGATGTGGCGGGGAGTGTATACCAATTCGATTTCCTGGCGACCGGATGGAACGCGCACAGCGATAAGTCCATTCTCCGCGTAAGCGAATCCATTGCCGTGCGTCAAACGCCACCCAGGATACATAATCTGGTTGACCACCAGCGAGGTTGTTTGGGGAACGTCGACCTCGTAGCGCAGAAGGTTGGGCGACCATAGAGTCTCGGTCACTTTGCCGGCGCCAAGCAAGTAGTATTCACCGCGATATCCTGTCTGGTTGTATCCGAGTACGGTGCCCTTCGGTGGATCCACGTGATAGCCGCGGTCCCCGCAACTGAGGGAACCCATCCCAGCCATGGCTATCGACGTGAACGGCGGGGCCCATTCCGTATAGTACTGGCGAAACGTTTGCGATGGCGCAGGCGCCCGAGCTGCCGGTTGAAACAGGTAGCGGTAATTTGGCGCGCATACCAGCCACGCATCGGCCACGCCCACCGTGATTAGTATCCCGGCCAGGCGCCGGCCCCACTGTTGTGGCCGCTCGCACAATGATTGCGCACCGAGTGCGGCCAGCACACCGACACAGAATACCAGCGGAACCACCCAGCGTCCGCACAGACCGATGTTGCCGGCAAGAGGCAGAAGCCGCAACCACATCGTTGGCGCATTAGGGCTCGTGTCCCCGCGAAACAACGTGAAGAAAAAGATCGCCCCGAGCACCCACGGAAACGACTTGCGCACATTGCCGATTGCCCCGATTAGTGCGAGCAACGCAAAGGGCGCGCCGATATAGCCGGCATACTCGGAGAAGAGGAATGACGCGACCATCGGAGCGCAAAGGTCCTGGTCTCTCGAGAACAGTGAGACAAGAGCACCGTGCCAGCTCAGATAGGAAAGTTGTATTTCGCGCGGATGTATCGTCAACAGTTCGGCGGTAGGGATGAGCCTTGGCATGCTGAAGGCGATGGCGAAAATTCCGATCAGAGACGCAGCCAGAAGGGGCCGGACACTTAGTTGAGTCGTCGCGTACCATACCGCAACGATCGCGACCAGCATCGCGGCAAAAACGAATCCGTAATTCCCCTCCGTCAGCGTCAGCGCGCAGAGCAGTCCGCCCAGCATCGCTAGATGCCATCGCCGCAACCTGCACGACGCGAGCAGCAGCGCCAGAATCCACGGAATATAGGCGGCCGAGAGAAAGTTGAGGTGACCCAGAGCAATATGCAGCGATAGCCAGGAGCTCGATGGAAACATTGCGGCGAGCACAAGCGCGGCAAGCGGGACGAGGCCGAGTTCCCGCCCGAGTACGTAACCGCCGGCGAACATAATCGCGACATGCAGGTAAATCTCGAGGAGCATCCCGGGTATCAAGCCGAATATCAAATAGAGCAACAGGAACGGAGTGACTATTGCCGATTCTGGATTGCCAAGCATGGGCATCCCGCCGCACTTGTACGGATTCCAAAACGGCAATTGGTGAAAATGTGTCAGGGTGTAGTAGGGAACCCAGCGCAGTTGCACAAACAAATCACGGTCTGCGCCGTCGCTCGGGATCGCAGTAAAGTGTTCGAGCTGGGGCCTGATTAGCCAGGCGCCGATTCCCGGGCCGGATAAGCTGCTATCGCACAAAATCGGGTACAAAAAGACAAAAGCGAACGCGAGCGATAGGAGGACGAGCTGCTTAATCTCTCTCCGCGCGAAGAAGATTTCCGGACGCGTCGAAGACCATAAGATGACTCCGGTCGAATCGATTGACCTCCCTGCTTTCTCGGATGAGCTATTAGTCGGCACGCCGAAACTCATCGCAAGGCCGGCATCTGCGCTCATCGATTGAGATATTAAGCAATGACGACTTTCCCTCCTGTGGGCCGACCATATGCGGGTTCAGTTCGGGCTGATCGTAGTCCAAGTGGCGCCACCATCTGCGCTTGCGAACAACACCCCATTGCTCAGAATAGTAATTTCCATTCGAATATCGCGTCCGGGCGGCATCGTACCATAAAAGCGACTTTTCCTCCTATGGGCGGACGGGGAATTGAGTAGTAATCACCTGAGAAAGAAAATAAAACAACTTGCGCATCGCGTGGCTCGCGGGGCTGACAGCCGCTGGGTGGAGAGACGATACCATGAATAGGGTTCCCGAGAGCAGTTTGAACAAGGTGCCAGAAGTTACCCTGGCTTTCTGGGTCATCAAGATCGCCGCAACGACTATGGGTGAAACAGCCGCCGATGCGGTGTCGATGACTATGCATCTAGGGTACGCGATCGGCACCGCCATTTTCTTCACCTTCTTCATTGTCACTGTCGCAGCTCAGGTCACCTCGAAATCCTTCCATCCATTTCTGTATTGGGCCGTTATCGTCGCAACTACCACCGTAGGCACGACGATGGCGGACTATGCGGATCGTTCTCTCGGGATCGGTTACATCGGAGGTTCGCTGACTCTCTTCACCATGTTGATGCTTGTTCTTGGAATATGGCGGTTCACCATGGGCTCTGTGTCCGTCAACAACATCACGTCGGCCAAAGTCGAAATGTTCTACTGGACGACGATTCTATTCTCTAACACGCTGGGTACCGCCCTTGGCGACTTTCTAGCCGATGATTCCGGACTCGGATTCGGAGGAGGGGCGCTGGTTTTTGCCGGCGCGCTGGTGCTGGTCGCAGCCGCATACTTCTATACCAAGGCGTCGCACACATTGTTGTTTTGGATGGCGTTTATCCTGACCCGGCCGCTCGGTGCGACGCTCGGCGATCTCCTGACCAAGCCGCATGCGGATGGCGGTTTCAATCTCAGCCGTATCAGTTCTTCTTTAATCATCGCGATTTTCATCTTCGCCTGTATTTTGTTCACGCCCCAAAGAGCGGGCAGCCATCCGGGATAGCAGGAAATGAGCCTATGAGCGAACGCTGGACGAGGGTATCGCTGCGGCTCGGGGATGTCGATGAAGTTTGCATCGAAAAGCACGATGCATTTTGAAATGCCGCGAGCCTGAAGTATGAAAAAAGCCTTGTGGAATCAGCGCTTCCAGCATTGGCACGGGCGGTGCTGAAAATCTTGTCGCGACAGATGTCGAACGGATCGGACGACCCCCCTTGGTTACCCTGGGAACACTCTCGTCGCTCCGAACTGCGCGCGCACTAACAAACCGCACTAAACTTTATTAAATCGGGAAACCATCAGTGGAGGCACGACTATGGACCTTTGGACTTGGATACCACTTACCTTCGGGCTCGGCATCGCGGCCATAGGACTATGCTTCGCCTTCCTTTACGCCTGCGAGCGAATCTGAATCTACGAGGTTAGTCATGACTTACGTTACCGCTGCTGTCTGCGTCTTTCTTCTTGTGTATCTGACCGTAGCGCTGGTGCGCCCGGAATGGTTCTAAGCGGCAGACTCTCGCCCGGAGGTACCTAGCGATGTTGCAACTTTGGCTTCTTCCCGCCGCGCTGATTGTCACTGCGGTGTTAGTATCGATTCCACTTAGCAAATACTGTGCCTGGATCATGGAGGGCCAGTATCGGCCGCTGCCGGGATTTGGCTGGATCGAGCGCAAGCTCGACAGCGGTCCTCAAGACTGGAAGCAGTACACGGCCGCGCTTCTGATTTTCAACCTGTTACTGTTCGTCTGGGGTTACGTGGTGCTCGCGGTTCAACCGATTATGCCGCTGAATCCGCGTCACCTTGGCATGTTGGCGCCGACGACGATATTCAACTCCGTCACGTCCTTCATGACCAATACAAACCTGCAGGACTATTCAGGCGACGTACACTTCTCAAATTTCAGCCAGATTTTCTTCACCATTTCCAACCAGTACATATCCGCCGCGGTTGGCTTTTGTGCACTTGTGGCAATGATTCGCGCCTTCCGTGGCGAGCAGAAGGTCGGCAACTACTTCGTCGATATGTGGCGCGTGCTGATTTACATGTTTGTGCCGGCCGCGATCCTGTCCGGCGTGCTCTTCATGCAGCAGGGCATGCCGATGACGTTTAAGAGCACGATTCAGGTCGCCACTCTGGAACCGGGTGCGATGGGAACTGACGACAAAGGTGTGGCCAAGGAACAGACTATCGTGTTTGGCCCGGTCGCCGCAGCGATTCCGATCAAGCAGATCGGCACGAATGGCGGTGGATTCTTTGGCGCCAACTCCGCGCATCCGTATGAGAATCCGAGCGCGTGGACGAACTTCATCACCTGCTTCGACATGATGATGTTTCCGTTCACGCTGGTTCTGATGTTCGGCCGGATGCTGCGAAGAGTGAGGCACTCGATTGTGATCTACGGCGTGATGCTGACGCTCATGGTCGGCATGATCGCGTGGGCTATCTATTTCGAGCTGAAACCGAATCCTGGACTAACCGCACATCCCGCCAGTGTCACCTACAAGATTCCGAGTGCAACCGCAAAGGGTGGGTTCCGCGAATTGACCATTCCTCAAGTCGCGGGTCTGCCGATTGATCAACATCTGGGTAATCTCGAAGGCAAGGAAATGCGATTCGGCATCGTTGCCGCTCCCACCTTCGCCGCACTCACTACCGCAGTCACTTGCGGTGCTGTGAACTGCGCCCACGACAGCCTCAATCCTCTCACCGGGCTTTCGCCGATGGTGGGCATGTGGCTGAACTGCGTGTTCGGAGGCAAGGGCGTCGGCATGATTAACATCCTGCTCTTCCTCATCATTGGCGTATTCATCGCAGGCCAGATGGTGGGGCGCTCGCCGGAATATCTCGGCCGCAAAGTCGGCGCGCGTGAAGTCAAGCTGGCGGTTATCGCACTTCTGGTGCATCCGCTGATGATTCTTGGAACGACCGGTTTATTCGCGGCCACAAGCTGGGGCACCAAGGCGGAGTTCAATCCCGCCGCGCACGGCTTCTCAGAAGTTATGTATCAATTCACCTCGGCATCCGCGAACAACGGCTCGGGTTTCGAAGGGCTGGGCGATACCTGGGGCTTTAATGACAATCCCAATCCCGCTCCAACCAGCCGGCAATTGGATATCGCGGCGGGGTTGGTCATGCTGTTCAGTCGATACCTGCCAATCGTGGCGCCGATTGCGATGGCCGCCTTTCTTGGAATGAAGAAGGAGGCGCCATCCGGGCTCGGCACCATGCGCGACGACAGTATGACGTTCTACTGGCTCTTGCTCGGCACCATCGTAATCCTCGGCGCGCTAATGTTCTTACCTGTAGCCGCCCTCGGTCCGCTTGCCGATCACTGGGGTCCGATGCCGTTCGGCGGATAGGTCGATCGCTAAAGAAGATGTACCAATCGAGGATCCTCGAGAATGGAAGCTGTAAAAAACATACCGACGCCACCTGAACTGAAGATCACGCCTCAGGCACCGGTGCCGCCGCGGCGATCGCGAGCCCACGCGCTGTTCGCGTCGGAGCTGGTGCGTCCGGCGATCAAGGAAGCGTTCCTGATGCTGCGGCCCGACGTTCAGTGGCGCAATCCCGTCATGTTTGTCGTGGAAATCGGGTCGGTATTGACGCTCCTGTTCATTATACAGGCGTTTCTTAGCCAGTCGGTGAGCCAAGTTCCGATTAGCTACTTCATCGCACTCGATTTCTGGCTTTGGTTGACGGTGCTGTTCGCGAACTTTGCCACTGCACTGGCAGAAGCTCGCGGACGCGCCCAGGCTCAATCGCTCCGCAAGGCGCGCAAGGACACGCCCGGATACCGGCTCAAGGGCAAAGATATTATCGAGGAGGTTTCGTCCGCCGATCTGAAACCCGGCGACCGGGTCGTGGTCGAAGCGGGCCAGATCATCCCCGGCGACGGCGAGATTATTGAAGGGCTCGCGTCTGTCGACGAGTCCGCGATAACCGGCGAGTCAGCTCCCGTCATCCGCGAATCAGGCGGCGACCGTTCGGGTGTGACGGGCGGAACGCGGGTTCTCTCGGATCGCATCATCGTGGAAATTACGGCTGCCACGGGCGAATCGTTCCTCGATCGCATGATTGCTCTTGTCGAAGGTGCGGTTCGTCAACGCACGCCCAACGAAATCGCACTGAGCCTTGTGCTCACTGCTTTCACGCTGCTCTTCGTAATCGTTGTCGTGCCCCTTTGGCCGATGGCTCTCAACGCCGAGATCTACATGGCGAGCTATCTCGGAATGACGGAACCGCTGAAGAGCCTCGGCACGGACGTTCCTACCCTGGTGGCGCTGGTGGTATGCCTGATTCCGACGACGATCGGCGCGTTGCTGGCCGCGATCGGTATCGCCGGCATGGACCGTGCCCTTCAGGCGAACATTCTCGCCAAGAGCGGCAAAGCGGTTGAGACCGCAGGTGACATCGATGTCGTGCTGCTCGACAAGACCGGCACGATCACAATGGGCAATCGGCACGCGACTGATTTTCTGCCGGTCGGAAAATATACTGCTGCACAGCTCGGTCGTCTCGCCGCGCTCGCGTCAATCGCCGATCAAACGCCCGAAGGAAAGACGATCGTAAGACTCCACCTTGATCGGGGTGGAACCCCGGCCGACGTAACCGCTCCAGACGGCGCACAGTTCATTTCGTTCTCCGCACAGACGCGGATGAGCGGGATCGATCTTCCCGATGGCCGTCAAATTCGCAAGGGCGCACCGGAGGCCATAATACGCTTCGTCGAGCGTCAGTCCGGTACCGCTCCAGCCGAATTCCAGCCCGCAGTTGATGCGATTGGCAGGCAAGGCGCTACACCGCTCGCAGTCGCCGATGGCGCCACTGTCGTCGGTGTCGTCGTACTCTCCGATATTCTGAAAACCGGCATCAGCGAGCGCCTGGAGCGTCTGCGCAGGATGGGCGTGCGCAGCGTCATGATAACGGGCGACAATCCGCTCACCGCCGCGACAATCGCGAAGAAAGCAGGCGTTGATGACTTCGTCGCGCAGTGCACGCCCGAGGCGAAGCTCGCTTACATCCGCAAGGAGCAGGCCGACGGCAAGCTCGTCGCAATGATCGGAGACGGCACCAACGACGCGCCGGCGCTGGCGCAAGCGGACGTTGGCCTTGCGATGAATTCGGGCACCCAGGCCGCCAAGGAAGCCGGCAACATGGTCGACCTCGACAGCAACCCGACCAAGTTGCTCGAGGTCGTTGAGATCGGCAAGCAGTTGCTGATGACGCGCGGCGCGCTGACGACATTCTCGATCGCCAACGATGTCGCGAAATACTTCGCGATCGTGCCTGCGCTGTTCGCCGGCACATTGCCGTGGTTGAAGGTGATGGACGTCATGCACCTTCACTCGCCAACTTCGGCCATACTCTCGGCGGTTATATTCAACGCGGTAATCATTCCGCTACTCATCCCGATCGCGCTTCGCGGAGTGCGGTATCGTCCGCTGGGAGCCGACGCGCTGCTGCGTAAAAACCTGCTGATTTGGGGTTTGGGCGGTGTCGTTCTTCCGTTCGCGGGAATCAAGCTGATCGACATGATCATGGTCGCGGGACACCTGATTTCTTAACGAGAGGCACCTAGAGGCAGAGCCATGTCACGCTATTTTTCAAAGAGTTTTCTGCTCTTCCTGTTCGTCATTCCGATAATCTGCATAATATACCCATCTGTGCTATGGGTAATTGGCCAGGTGTTCTTCCCCTTCCAGGCCAACGGCAGCATTGTCAATGGTCCGGATGGAAAGCCGGTCGGCTCCCTGTTAATCGCGCAGCCGTTCACCAAGGATGAGTATTTTCAGCCGCGGCCGTCCGCGGCGTCATACGACGCATCGGCGTCGGCACCCTCGAACCTTTCCGCTTCGAACTACCTTCTTCGGGACCGTGTCGCGCGCGCCCTTGGCCCAATCGTGGTATACAGCGACGGCCCGAAAAAGGGTCAGCAGATTGCGCCGGATATTGAGGCCTGGTTTCAGCAGGACAAGTTTGGCGGACAGCCGCACATCGTCGCGCAGTGGGACGATGCTCACAATGAACTCGCGACAGGCTGGGTGAGTGCCGATCCGACACACGCCGCATACGTTGATGACTGGACGAAGAAGCATCCGAACGAAGTATCTAAGTGGAAGAAGGACAATCCCGGCACGCCGGATCCAAAGGCTGCTGATCTGGCGGTGCTCTTTTTCGAAACGTTCTCGAAAGACAATCCGGGCAAGTTCCCCTCGGCAGTTTCTCACCAGGGCGCTGACGGAAAAACCGTCACCGCAATTGAGCCGGTGAACCAGGGATCGGATATACAGTCGATCTTCTTCGACATGTGGCGTCAGGAGCATGCCGATGCACCCCTGCAGGATGTGCCGGCCGATATGGTAATGGCGTCGGGCTCCGGTCTCGATCCTCACATCAGCCTGCCGAACGCCGAGTATCAATTGGATCGCATTTCCCAGAAATGGGCTTCCGACACCAAGCGCGATCCGAAACAGGTTCGTAACGAGATCGAGCAGATGATCGAAGCCAATGCGTGCGCGCCGTTCGGTGGGCTCGCGGGCGAAAAGTTCGTCAACGTGCTGGAACTCAACCTCGCATTGAGAAACAAGTACGGGCAGCCTCAATAGATCGAAGCGCGGACCTCGGATACGGCAAACGCCCGGGCTCTTAGCGGGCGAGGTTCCCAATATGGAAGCCACAGACGGCCTCCAGGTGGCACGGGTTGCCCACGCGCGCGGCATAAGCGAAGATCAGGTGTGGCAGTTGATTGCCGAGAACACGCGGCCGCGATTTGCGGGAATCTTCGGCGGAGCCCGGCGTAAACGCGCTGCTGCTGAACCTGGCCCTCGATCGCGCCGCGGGAAGTCATGGCGGAACAACTCCCGGGACTTGAATGGACGATGAAAAACGGCCTGAGCCCGAAGCTTTTCTCGATCTTGTGCCCCAAACTCAACGGGGACGGCTCAAAGTTTATATCGGCGCCGCCGCCGGCGTAGGCAAGACATACAGGATGCTCGAGGAGGCGCATCAGCTCCGCGATCGGGGAGTGGATGTCGTGCTCGGCTTGATTGAAACGCACAACCGCCGCGAGACGGAGGAGCGGATTGGCAACCTCGAGGTCGTTGCGCGCCGCCAGATTTCGTACCGCGGAGTTACGCTGGAAGAGATGGACATCGATGCGATCATCGCGCGCAAGCCCGAGGTTGTGATCGTCGATGAGCTCGCGCATACCAACGCCCCCGGCTCCGGCCACGAAAAGCGCTACCAGGACGTCGAGCAGATCGTCAGCACCGGCATCAATGTGATTACCGCCATGAACATCCAGCACGTCGAAAGTCTGAACGCGGTGATGAGGCGCCTCACCGGCATCGACGTACGCGAGACGGTGCCCGATTCGTTCCTCGCGCGCGCCGATCAAATCGTTGACATCGATATGCCCATGGAAGCGCTGCGCGAACGACTGCGCGAGGGGAAGATTTACCCGCAAGACCAGATCGAACACGCGCTGAAGAATTTTTTCAAGCCGAGCAATCTTGCCTCGCTCCGTGAACTGGCGCTGCGCGAGGTCGCGCGCAGTCTGGACCGCCAGCGCCTCGACCGCGAGGCGCTCAAGCGCGAGGGCGGCCGCCACGCGAACGTGATCGATCGCATCATGGTCGGAATCTCGTCCAACGCCGCCGACACCGGACAACTGCTGCGCAAGGCTTCGCGCATCGCCGGACAGCTCAACGCCGAATGGTTCGCCGTGCACATCGAGACGCCCGCCGAGTCGGTGAAAAATATCGGCACCAGGGATTTCGTCGCGCTGCTCAACAACATCAATGTCGCGAGCGACCTCGGCGCCGAAACCGTGTGGCTCAAGTCCGACGATGTGGTCAAGGCGCTGATCGACTTCGCGCACGACAAGGGCGTGACGAAGCTAATCGTCGGCCGGACCCATCAGCCGCGATGGCGCCGGTGGCTCAAGGGCGACGTGCCGGCGCGGCTGGTTGCGGACGCACGCGATCTCGACGTGGAAATCGTCGCGACCGAAGAACGGGAGGAATCGCGATGAGCGCGCCGTCGCTGCAACGCCAAATTCGCAACGGTACTTTGCTGATGCTGGCGTTGGTCGTGATGCTGGGACTCTACACGCTGCCGCGGGTCTACTCGCTTGGCGGCGCAATCCGCGAGACCCTCTATCGCAACTACATCAGCATCGAGGCCGCACAGAACATGCACGCCGCGCTCACCGCGCTTCAGATCGCCGAGCATGACGGCCGCGCCAGGGACGTCCTGCCCGAGGCGCGGCACAATTTCTTGCAGTGGATCGACGTCGAGAATCATGGCTTGACTGAAGTTGGCGAGCCTGAACTCGCCGCCGATATCGCCCGGCGCGGCAACCATCTGTTCGCCGACATCACCGCCGCGCCGCCCGGCACGTTTCACGATCGCGAATTCGCCGAATTGAACGGCCGCCTCGACGATCTGATCGCGATGAACAAGGCCGCCATGTTCCGCGCGGACAGCCGCTCGGTAAAGCTGGGCCGGCGGCTCGCGTACGAATTCGCCGCCGGGCTTGCGCTGGTGCTGCTGGTGGGCGCCGCCGTCTCGTGGGGTCTCGGATGGCGGCTCTCAAAGCCGCTCACGGAACTCGCCGAGCGGCTGCGCGGAATCAGTCAGCGCAAGTCGCAGGTGCGGCTTGGCCCCCAGCCGCTGGCCGAGCTCGAAGCGGTCGCGCGCGAATTCAACCAGATGGCCGAGCGACTCGAACAGTACGACGAGCTCAACGTCGAGCGTCTGGTTTACGAAAAGAGCAAGACCGAAGCGATCATCGAGAGCCTCGAAGACGGCGTCGTGCTAATCGATACGGAGGGAATCGTTGCACACATAAATGAGATCGCGGCGCTGATCCTCGGCGTCGATCTTCACGATGCACTCGGCAGTCCGTTCGACGATCTCAGCAGCAACCATCCTCATTACCTCCGCGTTCGCGACGCGCTGCGCACACTTCAGAGGGCCGGGCCGGCCGGCCAGCGCACTGAAATCGATCTTCACGTCCGCGGCCGCGATCATTCCTACGTGCTGAAGTCTGTCCCGCTTCATCATACGGCCGGCAAGTCGCTTGGGACCCTGCTGATTCTGCAGGACGTGACCTACCTCCGCGATCAGGATCGCGCCCGCACCAACCTGGTCGCCACCCTGTCGCACGAACTCAGGACCCCGCTCACCTCGCTGGCGCTGTCGGCGGAGCTGCTGAGCCGGGATGTGCGGGATTTAAATCCGAAGAGCAGCGAACTGCTGCAGGTGATCCTCGAAGAATGCTCGCGGATGCGTCAGCTTACCGACAACCTGCTCAACCTCGCGCGCGGCGAGATTCCCGCGATCGCCGTCCAGCAAAAGCGTCTCGATCTTGCCCGGCTGGCTGCCGACGTGACCAAGCGCTTCGCAATCCAGGCGCGCGAGAAGCACATCGAGATCCAGGAGCACATCGAATCGGTGCCCGAGGTCATCGGCGACCCGGTCAAGCTCTCGTGGGTGATTTCAAACCTGCTCGGCAACGCGCTCCGCTACACCCCGGCCGGTGGAACTATCAAAGTCTCGACGCTCGGCGCCAAGCAGGCCACGCGGCTGGAAGTCACCGACTCGGGGCCCGGAATTCCGCCCGAGCTGAAAGACTATATTTTCGAGCGTTTCGTGCAGTACGGTTCCGACGGGCTCGAAAAGGGATCGGCCGGGCTGGGTCTGTCGATCGTCAAGGAAATTGTCGAGGCCCATGGCGGCAGGATTTTCGTCGAGAACGCCAACTCTCACGGCTCGCGATTCATCGTCGAAATTCCCGCCGCACAGGAGATTTGATGGCCAAGCTGCTCATTGTCGATGACGAGCGCAATATCCGCCGAAGTCTCGTCTCGTTTTTCGAGTCGCTTGGCCACGAGGTTCGCGCGGCTGAGAACGGCACGCAGGCCGTAGCTCTCCTCGCCGAGACGCAGTTCGATCTGGTTCTGACCGACTACCGGATGGCCGAGATGAGCGGGCTCGAACTGCTCCACGAGATCAAGCGGCGCGCGCCCGAGTGCCTGGTAATTCTGATGACCGCCTACGCGACCGTTGAAAATGCCGTCGAGGCGATGAAGTCCGGCGCCTACGACTATGTCACCAAGCCGTTCTCGCTCGAACAGATTCAGCACACCGTCGATCGGGCGCTGCACGTCGGGGTGCTTCAGGCGGAAAATCGCGCACTGCGCAGCGCCATCGATGAGGAGCCGCTGCTCGACTCGCGCAGCCCCACGATGCAACACCTGCTCGAAACTGCGCGTCAGGCCGCCGCCAGTGACGCGACTATTCTGCTCACCGGCGAGAGCGGCACCGGCAAAAACGTTATCGCCCGGCAGATCCATCGATGGAGCCGCCGCCAGAGCAAGCCGTTCGTCGTCGTCAATTGCACCACGCTCTCGGAAGAACTTCTGGAGAGCGAGTTGTTCGGGCACGTCCGCGGCGCGTTCACCGGCGCGGTCAAGGACAAGCCCGGGCGGCTCGAGGCGGCCAACGGCGGGAGCGTTTTCCTCGACGAGATTGCCGACTTGACGCCGACCCTCCAGACCAAGTTCCTGCGCTTCCTGCAGGATCAGAACTTCGAGCGGGTCGGCGGCGAACGCACGATTCACGTCGATGCGCGAATAATCGCGGCGTCCAATCGCGACCTCGACTCCGAAGTCGCCGCGCATCACTTTCGCGAGGATCTCTATTACCGCCTCAACGTCATCACCCTTCGCGTGCCTCCGTTGCGCGAACGGCGCGAGGATATTCTGCCGCTCGCACAATGGCTGCTGAGCGTCGCCGCCGTGCGCAATTCGCATCCCGGCCTCGCATTTTCACCCGGAGCGACCGCGGCGCTCACGCGCTATCGATGGCCCGGGAATGTGCGCGAACTTCGCAACGCGATCGAACGCGGCACCGTCCTGATGCGCGGCGAGGCGATCGCCCCCGATGACCTGCCCGATTCGCTGTTTCACGATTCGACCGAGGCGCTCAGCGGCATCCCCAACGCTGCCAGCCTCGATGAAGTCGAGCGCGAGCACATCGCGCGCGTGCTCGCCGCCAGCGCCACGCTCGAAGAAGCCGCCGACACGCTCGGCATCAACGTCACGACGCTGTGGCGTAAGCGCCGGCGCTACGGAATCGAATAGTCGCAAGCGGCCGCCGTTCGCGCGATTCTGAAGCCGCACGCCGAAAGGAGCAACCGTGGAATATCGCAAGCTCGGCAACTCGGGACTCAAGGTTTCGGCCGTCGGACTGGGATGCAACAACTTTGGCATGCGATGCGACGCGGAGCAGACGCGCGCTGTGGTGCATCAGGCGCTCGACGACGGCGTCACGCTGTTCGACACCGCCGACATATACGGCAATCGGGGCGGCTCCGAAGAGTTGCTCGGCAAGGCGCTCGGAGATCGCCGTCGCGAGGTTGTCGTCGCGACCAAATTCGGCATGGCGATGGGCGACGGTCCCTACCTGCGCGGCGCATCGTGCCGCTATATCATCGCGGCCGCCGAGGCGAGCCTTAAACGGCTGGGCACTGATTATATCGATCTGTATCAGATTCACGGCCCGGACGCCGAGACGCCGCAACAGGAAACTCTCGAGGCGCTGAACGATCTCGTTCGCTCCGGCAAGGTCCGCTATATCGGATGTAGTAACTTCGCCGCGTGGCAGACCGTCGATGCGCTCTGGATATCGCGCAGCCGCGGACTTGCCTCGTACATCTCCGCGCAAAATCAGTACAACTTGCTCGACCGCCGCATCGAACGCGAACTCGTCCCCGCATGCCGTCAGTTCGGAGTAGGTATCCTGCCTTACTTTCCACTGGCTAGTGGATTTCTGACCGGCAAATACCGGCGCGGCGCCGAACCGCCAAAGGGCACCCGGCTTTCTCTCGTGCAACGGATGGCGCAGCAGGCGCTCACCGACGAAAATTTCGCGACGCTCGAACGGCTCGAGAAGTTCGCGCGCAGCCGCGAGCACACGATGCTCGAGCTGGCCGTGGGATGGCTCGGGTCGCAGCCGGAGGTTTCCAGCGTAATTTCCGGCGCGACCAGCCCCGAGCAGGTCACCCAGAACGTGAAGGCGGGAAATTGGAAATTGTCCGCCGAGGAACTGGCCGAAGTCGACAAGCTCACCCGCCGCTAAGCGACAGCGATCGCTCCGGTCAATTGCCGCGACGAGTGGATCGGCGTCGGCGATCATCTATTTGTAGTGGACATGAAGCGGCCCCGCCGTCTTAAGGACCGGCGGGGCCATTCGATCTGAGTATCGGAAGCTATACGCCTGTTCAGGCGGTATCGCGCCCGCGATTATTTCTTCGCTTCTTCGTGCACTCCGTTCTCGTGACCGCCCTCGTGACCCGCATTCGCTTGCTTGTTCTCTTCAGGCCGCTGGCGAGACGACTGCTCCTGGTGAGCCGCCGGCTTCTCTTGATGAGAGGCTTGCTGCGGACGCTCCTGCTCCTGACGGCTCTTCGGCTGGACCTGCGCCTGCTCCTTGTGAGTAGCCTGCTGCTGTTGATGCGTGGCCTGCTGCTGACGGTCCTTCTGCTGGACTTGCGCCTGCTTCTGCTGCGTCTGTTGCTCGCGCGACGCTTGCTGCTGGCGGTTCGCCTCGTTCCGTTGATCGGTTGCAGCCTTCTGCTGATTCCCCTGTTTCTGCTGATTCGAGGCCTGCTGCTGGCGATTCTGCTGATTTCCCTCGTTCGCCGTCCGCATCACGGCCCGATGGTCTTGCGGCTCAGTGTGACTCACCCAGTTTTGGTGTTGGCTAATCCAGTTGGGATGGTTGGCGGAAACCCAACTCGGGTTCTGGTTGTACCACCATTGGCCGTAATGCCAGTTGTGCTGGGCGTCGTAGGCGCCGTCCTGGGCAAGCCACTGCGAATTCCACGATATCCAATTCGGATGATTGGCGTAGAAGAAGTCAGGATCGTGCTGATGCCACCAATAGGCATCGTGCCAGTTGCCGTTGTTGTCGTAGTCGCCATCTTCGTTGAGCCACAGCGCGTCCATGATGGCCCATTCCGGATGATTGGCGTAGAACCACATGATGTCGTGCTGATGCCACCATCGGGCGCCGTGCCAGATGTGATTATTGTCGTATGCGCCCCATCCGGCTTCTCCCGGTCCTCCGTAGTAGCCCGGGGCCGCATAGCCTGGACCATATTGCGCGAACGCCGGCGCTGCGATCGCGAGCGCCAGAATCGCACCGGACAAGGTAATCGTTTTTTTCAGTTTGTTTTTCATCAATTTAATTTCCATACGCAGCAATGCCGTGAGACTGGGTCGTCCCGTGCGAACCTCCTCAAGCCTTATGCTTTGACGATTTGCGATGGTCTAGCGGAACGTGGTCGAAGGCGAGCGGAAAGGCCACTGTTGGGCTGGATCAGAGTCGGCCCCGAATCCTATATCGAATCCGACTAGTCGATAATATATTTAGTCATTCGGAATGTCAAAATGACTAATCCAAATTAACGTGAATGCGGTGCTCGGGAGAACAAACTGACTAAATATACTCTATTACTTATTTTACCATCGCCGGTCATCGCACAATCAGCCAAGTACAATCCGCACTCGATGTGTGATGCCGTCATCGGCGAGGGCGATTTGCGCCGGGCGCCCGGTGAGCGCCTTGCCGTCGAGTTCCACGCTGCTGACTCCGCGACTAACGCTGCGTGGGTTCTCGACCGCGATTTCATACCGGGTCGAGCCGTGTCGGTACACTATCTCGAATCCCGGCCATTTGCCCGGGATGCACGGATCGATCAGTAGCGTTTTGCCGCGGACACGAAAGCCCAATATCCACTCGAGACCCGCCCGATACATCCATCCCGCCGAGCCCGTGTACCAGGTCCATCCTCCCCGCCCGACGTGCGGGGGCATCGAGTACACGTCGGCGCACGCGACGTACGGCTCGACTTTGTAGCGATGGATCCCTGCGCGCGTGTTCGCATGATTGATCGGGTTCAGGATCGAGAACAGTTCGCCCGCCTTGTCTCCATCGCCCAGCATCGCAAACGCGATCACGGACCACAGCGCGCCGTGTGTGTATTGGCCGCCGTTCTCCCTGATGCCGGGCGGATAGCCCTTGATATATCCAGGGTCCAGCGGAGTGTGATCGAACGGCGGAGTGAATAGCAGCACCAGGCCGTCTTCGCGACGAACCAGGTATTCGTCAACCGCCGCCATCGCGGCAGCAGCACGAACCGGACTTCCGGCGCTGGAGATTACGCTCCACGACTGCGCGATTGAATCGATTCGGCATTCGAGATTGCCGGCCGAGCCGAGCGGCGTCCCGTCATCGAAGTAACCGCGCCGATACCAGTTGCCGTCCCATGCTTCGCGCTCCAGCGATCCCGCAAGCGCAGTTGCGCGACGCCGCCACGTCGAAGCGCGCGCATCCTCGCGGCGGATATCCGCCAACGGCGCAAACGCCAGCAGCGTCGTGTAGAGGAACCACCCGAGCCAGGTACTCTCGCCCTTGCCTGCCTCGCCGACGTGGTTCATGCCATCGTTCCAGTCGCCCGACCCGAACAGCGGGATTCCGTGGATGCCCACCGCGAGGCTATGGTCGAGCGCCCGCGCGCAGTGTTCGAAGATCGTGCCGCGCTGCTCGGAGACCGTGGGCTGAAAGAACGATTCATCCTCGCCGGCATGCAGTTCCGGACCGTCAAGGAAGGGGACCGTTTCCTCGAGAATGCCCAGCTCGCCCGTCACCTCTATATAATGAGCCACTGCGAACGGCAGCCAGACGCGATCGTCGGCGATGCGGGTGCGGACTCCCTGTCCCGCGGGCGGAAGCCACCAATGTTGCACGTCGCCAGCGACAAACTGGTGCGCCGCCGCGCGGATCAGTTGCTCCCGCGCCGTCGCGGGCTGCGCCACCGTCAACGCCATCACGTCCTGGAGCTGATCGCGAAAGCCATACGCGCCGCCCGCCTGGTAGAAGGCCGATCGAGCCCAGACGCGGCACGCCAGGGTCTGATACAGCAGCCATCGATTGAGCATGATGTCCATCGAACGGTCTGGAGTCTTCACCTGCACCGTGTCCAGCAAGTCGTTCCATCGATGCGCAGCAGCGGCCAAAACCGAATCGAGGTCCGCGTCGCGGTATTTTTTAATCGAGGAAATCGCCTCCGCCCTGTTCCCCGCCTCGCCGAGAAGGAAAACGACCTCGGTCACGGCGTTCGGCCTGAGAGACAGGGTCGTTTGCAGCGCTGCGCACGGATCGATCGCGGCTCCGGCTCTGGCGTACAGCGGCTTGCCTTCCGCGAGCGCCGCCGGATTGTCCAGCGTGCCGTTGCGGCCGAGAAAGTCAGTCCGGTCCGCCGTCCACGACTGCTGTTGGCCGTTCAAGTCTGCGAATGCGATTCGACTTCCGTATTCGGTGCTGAAGGAGTTGCGCGCGAGTACCGCGTGGGTTTCCGGCTCGATCTCGGTCACGATGAACGGGGCGGATGCGCCGCGCGAAGTGCCGAGCACCCATTCCACGTATGCGGTGATCGACAAACGCCGCGCGCGCGTCGAGAGATTTCGAATCTTCAGGCGCGAAATCTTGATCGAGTCGTCCACCGGCACGTACTGCGTCAACTCGAGTGAAATTCCGTGCGAGGTGTGCTCGAAGACGCTGTAGCCGTGGCCGTGGCGAACGACGTACGGCGCGACATCCTCGCGAATCGGGATCGCGGTCGGTCCCCACAGCTCATCGGTATCCAGGTCGTGAACGTAGATCACCTCGCCGGGACGGTCGCTCACCGGATCGTTTGACCACTGCGTAATCTGATGCTGCTGACTGTTGATGGACCAGGTGTAGCCCGCGCCCTCGACCGAGACCTGGAAGCCGAACGAGGGATTTGCGATCACGTTGATCCACGGCGCCGGCGTCCATTGTCCCTCGCCGAGAATCGTCACGTATTCACGGCCGTCCGCCGCAAACCCGCCGAGCCCGTTGAAAAATTCGAGATCGCGCCGCGGCGTCGAGATCTCCGCCCGGCCTGTCGCAGGGGTTCGCCGCGGCGGCGGGGCTGCCGCCGGCTCAAACATCTCCAGCCGTTTGACTTGCTCGGATAACGTCCCGCGCCGGCTCAGCAACACCGCTCGCGCCACAGTCTGCAGAACGTTTCGCAGCTCGACCGAAACCAGATCGGAGCGCAGCACGAACACATTTCCGCATGCACCCTGCCCGTCGGAGGACGACCGCGCCGGACTGGACCGGACCATGGCCTCGAGCGCGACTTGCAGATCTTGGTCGTATGACGGGGACCGCTCGTTCAGAATCACCAAATCGACGCCGAGCTGCTTCATCCGCCAATATTCATGGGCACGCACCAGCTCGCGCACGATCCCCAAATCCCCTATCTCGTCGATCCGAACCAGCACGATGGGCAGGTCGCCGGAAATCCCGCTGGGCCACAGCTTCGATTGTCCGCCCGCGCCGCGCTTGAGCAGGTCGGACGAAGGCCGCAGGGTCGGGTCCGAGTAGAGCACGCGATTGGCGATACGCTGAAAAAGATGCGCTTCGTCGGCGTCAACCCGCAGGTGATGCAGTTGCACTTGCGCCTGCGTCCACGCCAGCGTCACTGCGCGCTCGAATGCGGTCGAGTCGTGATGCTTGTCCACCAGGTCCAGCGCTTCGGCCCGCGTCGGTGCGACGATGGTCCAGAACGCGACCCGCGCCGTCGCTCCCGCCTGTATTCGCAGCCGCCGGCGGACGCTGAAGATCGGATCGAGAACTGCCCCCACCGTATCCGTGAGCGGCCGCCCGTCGATCACCGAAATTGCATCGCGGACATCCCGCCCGCGCCCAAGAAACCGCGCGCGGTCGGTCTCGAACTGTATCTCGCCCACCGACTCTCCTTCGGCCACCGCCAGATGCGCCGCCCAGACCGGCGCGTCGGTGGGCGAGCGGAGTCGCCGCGTCGCCAGTAGCGCGCCGACCTCGGCATCGAACTCCGTCTGCACGAACATCTTGGAGAAGGCCGGATGCGCAGTGTCCGACGCCTCGGGCGCCAGCACGATTTCGGCGTACGAGGTCAGCTCGACCTCGCGGACGCGATTGCCGAGATTCGAAATCGACACGCGCCGAACTTCGGCGTCATCTTCGGGCGACACTGCAACTTCGAGCGTCGTCGTCATGCTGCCGTCGCGCCGCACGATTACCGCCCGATCCTCGGAGAACTCGACTTCGTAGCTGTCCGCCTCGACGCCGGCCGGTTGAAAACCCGCCGACCAGATCTTGCCGCTGTTCACATCGCGGATGAAGACATAGGTCCCCCACGAATCGCAGGTCACGTCCTCATGCCATCGCGTGACCGCCATGTCGCGCCAGCGGCTGAAACCCGACCCGGCCGCGGTGATCATCACGGTGTACTTGCCGTTGGATAACAGATGCGTGCGCGGGATCAGATCGTGCGGCGAATGGAACCGGCGAATCGTCGGCGGAGTGCTCTCGCGGACGTTGGCTTCCGCCTTGACCTCTTCGGCACGCGGGCGCGCCACTGCGACGTCGCGCGGCGTTCGCTCCTGCAGCAGCAGCTCAGTCGCCTGAATCATGGGTTCAGCGTGAAACCGCGCGCGCATCGCGCCAGTGTTCAGCGCGTCGGCAAGAGCCACCAGCGTCATTCCCTGATGATGCGCCATGTACGCACGCACGATGGCGACGCTCTCACCTTCGGGAACGCGCGACGGCGTGTAGTCCAGCGCCTCGTACCAGCCGAAATGCCCAAGCCCGCCTGCCAGTAACAGCCGCGAGAAATTCTGCGCGGCGGCTTCCGGGTCCACCATCGCCGCCAGCGCAGTAGCGTAGGGTGCTATCACCGCGTTCTCACTAAGCCCCCGCTTCAGCCCGAGTCCGGGCACCCCGAAGTTCGAGTACTGATAGGTGAGCTCGAGGTCGCGCGCGTTGTACGCGGATTCCGAGATACCCCACGGCATCCCAAGCTTGGCGCCGTACTTCATCTGCCGGCGAACAACCAACCGATTGGTTTGCTCGAGCAGGCTCCCGGCCGGCGCGCGCATCACCAGCGACGGCATCAGGTACTCGAACATCGATCCCGACCATGAAATCAGCGCCGAGCCGCGATCGACCGGCGTCATGGCGCGCCCCAGGCGGAACCAGTGCCTGACCGGTACTTCCCCCTTTGCGATTGCGACAAAACTGGCCAGCCGCGCCTCGGAAGCAAGCAAGTCGTAGCAGTTGGAATCGAGGCTCCCGTCCGTGACCCGGTAGCCAATCGACAGCAATTGGCGCGCGGGATCTAACAGGAAGTCGAACTTCATCGCGTCGAGCATCTTGCCCGTGGTTGCGGCGATCTCGCTCAATCGCCGCTCGAGCGATTTGGCCGCATCGCGGGCGCGCGCAAGCGCATCGAGCGTCGAGTCGATTGATTTGGTGGGCGCCGCGCCAATCGCGCCGGCGCTGGCATCAGCCGGGCGCTCGTCGTTCCGGGGCTTCAGGCAGCCGATCGCCTCATCGTATAGGTCCGGCAGATCTCCCAAAGTCGGTATCGAATCGAGATGGGTTGCGGGGCCGTCGAAAGTCGCGTCGCGAGCACCGCGAGTTGACCACGGCTTTAGCAATTCGATGTCGCGTCGATGACTGCGGATGCATGCTCGGAGCGCTTCTGCCCATGCGAGCACCTCGGCGGAGGCCCGGTCGGCGCGCTCCAGCGTCAACGCGCGCGCAATGTCACTGATCGAATCGCCCTGGATCTCAAGTTCCGCCGACCACGCGGTGAGTTCCACCACGGTTCGCGGATCCGACTGGATCAACGGCGCGATGGCGTCGAGCGCTTCCTCCATCTGCTTTGGAGTGACAGTGTGGCTTCGCCGGTCGGCGGCCAGCGGGCCAAGCGACTCGCGAACGAGTGCGATCGGGTCTTCAATTCCCCTGAGCCATTGCCGGTCCACAACCGGCCGCGTGATTATCTCGCGGCACGCGTTGCCCAGCGCGATCAGATGCCCCGCAAGATTGCCGCTGTCCACCGACGATACGTACCTGGGGTCCAGCGGCCGCAGGTCGCGCGTGGCGTACCAGTTGTAGAAATGCCCGCGGAACTGCTCCAGGCGCTTCATCGTGTCGAGCGTCGCGCCCAGCCGCTCGACGGTTTCATGCGTTCCGATCCAGCCGAAATCGTGAGCCGCGACGATCGAGAGCAGATACAGTCCAAGGTTGGTGGGCGAAGTCCGATGAGCCAGTAGGGGCTTGGGGTCTTCCTGAAAATTGTCCGGCGGCATCATGTTGTCTTCCGCCGTCACGAACTTCTCGAAAAAACGCCACGTGCGCCGCGCGCTCAGTCGGAGCGCCCTCGTGTCGGCAAGCGAGAGCGGCTTGGTGCCCTCGATTCGCGGGGGAAGACTTGCCCATCGCGCGACGGCCGGCGACAGCATCCACAGGATCACGAAAGGAGCCGCGATTATTTCGCCGCCCTGACCTGCCCATGCGACGAAGATTGCCGCCGCGGCGCCGAACATCGTGCCGCCGGCCATCGTGGTGTAAAAGCCGCGAACGTCGAGACGACTCGTCCGCTTGGCCTGCGCCGCGGTCGTCCACTCGAGCATCAACCGATGACTCACGTACAAACGATAGAGCGTCCGCGAAATTGCGTCGCTCATCAGCCACGCCTGATGCGCGAGCAAGGTCAGCATCATCGCGAGCTGCGAGAGCCCGATGGCCAGATCCGTGCCGACCGCGCGGATATGGCTGCGCTTGGAAATATCGCGCCGCCGCGGGATGATTCCGGTCAGGAACGGGAGCATCGGCGCAGTCGCCATCGTCGCGACAATGAACCCGGTCCAAATCGCAGCGGCGGCTTCGGGAAGCCGCCATCCCGCCATCAATGCCAGCAACGCCATCGGCGCCGACAGCGTGCGGCGCAGGTTGTCGATCATTTTCCAGCGCCCGAGCCGCGGGATCGATGACCGGCCGTCGCGCGGGACCGTCGTTGCCGTGTCGGCGTTGGAGCCATGCGCACGGCCGAGAATCCATGGGATCAATTGCCAGTCTCCGCGGGCCCATCGATGCTGTCTGGCGGCGGCAACGTCGTAGCGCGATGGAAACTCCTCGACCAGTTCGATGTCAGACGCCAATCCCGAGCGCGCGAAAGTTCCTTCGAAAAGATCGTGGCTCAGAAGTGTATTGTCCGGGACGCGCCCCGCCAGCGCCGCTTCGAACATGTCCACATCGTAAATCCCTTTGCCGCTGTAAGAGCCCTCATCCAGAAGATCCTGGTAAACGTCGGAAACTGCGAACGCGTACGGATCCATGCCCCTGGTGCTGGAGAAGACGCGCTGGAAAACCGACCCCTCGCGGCGGGTCGGCAATGCAGCCGTGATTCGCGGCTGCAGAACCCCGTGACCTTCGACCACCCGGCCGCATTGCTTGTCGAATCGTGGAGCGTTCAGCGGATGCGCCATTTTGCCGACCATCCGCTTGGCGGCGCCGCGCGGGATACGCGTGTCGGCGTCGACCGTGATCACGTAGCGCACGCCGTCGGGAACCGCCGGCGGATGTCCATCCGATGCGATAAACGTCGTATCTGTCGCGCCGCGCAGCAGCCGATTCAGCTCGTGCAATTTGCCGCGCTTGCGCTCCCACCCCATCCACACGCCTTCGGCTTCGTCCCAAATGCGCCGGCGATGGAGCAATAGAAATCGCTTGCCGCCCGGCCCCTGTCCGTGACGTTGATTCAGGCGCGCTATCCCTGCCGTGGCTGCGGCGAGCAGGTCGTCGTCGCCGGGCGCGGTTTCGGTCGCGGAGTCGGTCCAGTCCGAAAGGATCGCGAAGTACAGCTCGCCATCCGAACTCGCCAGGTAATGAACCTCGAGACGCTCGATCTGCTCGTCGATCTCGTTGCGCGTGGTCAACAAAGTCGGCATCACGACCATTGTGCGCAGGCTCGGCGGCACGCCATCGTAAAGCTCGAGGGCGGGAATGATAGCGGGACCGATGAAAGTCGTGACTGTCCGATTGACGATCGCGACCGCCGCCTCCATCGCGGGGATTATCGCGAGCATCGCAAGAATGAACCGCGTCCATCCACCGATTGGCGCGTCCGCAATGGCAAGCATGGCGCCCGCGACGATGATCGCGGTGACCATCGCGATCGTGCCCAGGTAGCCCATGATTCCGGCGGCCGCGTTGGCGCGAGCTATCCAGTCGCGGACCGGAGCGCGAAATCCCAGTTGCTCCTCCAGAGAGTGACGCCCCTCTGAAATCAGGTAGTAGCCCGGATGGTGCTCGCGGCGCGCCCTCGCGCCGTCGCCGTTTGGCACTTCGGACGCCGCGCCCCGCGCAGAATCAATCGCGCTTTGAGCAACCTCGATTTCGGTGTGTCCCGAACCTCGTGCAAGTTCTTCGATCGCGTGCCGATAGCGATCGCGCGTGGCAAAGTCCATCGCGGCAAAGTCGCTGGCGGCGCGGAGCACCGCATCGACCGCGCTCACGCTCTCGAAAAAATCCGCCCAGTCAACCGCGGACATCAGGCGCATGCTCGTGATCACGTTGCGGACGGTAACGTTCATCGCGCCCTGCCCGTGATGCACTTGACGGACGATCTCGTCGGCCGTGGTTCCCTGCGCCAGCAGCCGCTGGTCCAGCCACCGCAACGCCGGCGTCACCTTGGGATCCTGATCGCGCAGGCGCAGAACCATCTCTACTGCGAAGGCCGCCGACAGCGGCGACTTATCCAAATCCTTGAACACTGCCTCTACAGGCTCCGCGGCGCGGCCGTTCGATCCCAGCAGCTTGTTCGCCAGAAGGTCGGCCTTTTGGCGTTCCGCACGGCTGTGGCCCATCTGTTCAGCCAAGCGCCGCAGGTTTTCGACGAGCACGATCCTGAGCGTAATCGCGACCGCCCATAGCTCGCCGATCGTCAGCGGCTGCACGCGCTGGTAAGCCTGCACGAACCCGGCGAGCGTCTGCGGATCGAAGTGGCTGTCAGTATGCGCGACATAGGCCCACGCGATCCCGAAGACGCGCGGATACCCTTCCAGCGGGCCATCGGCGAGTTTGGGCAGTTGCCGATAGAATCCGCGCGGCAGGTCGTCGCGAATTTCGCGAATCTGCTCTTCGACGACATGAAAGTTATCGACCAGCCACTCGGCGGCCGGCGTGATCGCGCGTTCCTCGCGGATTGCGCCTGCGATGCCGCGATACGCCGCGAGCAATGCTCGCCCGTTGTCGCGCACGCGCGCCGCCATCGGCCGTCCGCGGCCGGGGTAGGCCGTGATGCGCTGCGCAACCGCCAGCGTCTCGCCATGCTGTTCCAGGCGCTCGACGCTGAACAGTTCCGCACGGATCGGCTCGTCGAGATGCGCGAAAGAGGCTGGCGGTCCTTTAGGCGCGCGAAAAAATACCAGGTTCAAAAAAACTTGCCTCTCGATCCGGATGACCCGGCCACCGGCTGACTGATGCGAAAAAAACTGCGCAAACAAAAAATCCGCACACGCGATGCGGCGAACAGCGAGCCACCGCGTTCGCGCGTCGCCCGTTTTTTAGAATACCAGAACGCGGGCCGCAAGCCTCGGCATGAAGCTCGCCGGTTTACCTCGCCCGAGTCAGGCTCACGCGTCCATCTGATCGACTGCGATGTAGTGCGGAGATGGATCGGCGGGACGAAAGCTACAATTTCTCCGATTCTTCCGTCGCTCTCAAATGCAGCGGGCGCAGGCGCGACGACTTCTTGGACTGGTGGTCCTGCATGCGGCGGAGGATGTCGTCGAGCGCGCTGACCGCTGCGACAATGTGAGGCCCCTTGTTCAGCATCACGCATTCCGCACGTTCTCCCATCGCCGCGTCAGTGATTTCTGCGCGAGATGCCTGACCTTTTTTGGCGAGAGACTCGAGGACCTGCGTTGCCCATATGACCGGCAAATGCGCCGCCTCACAGATCCACAGAATTTCCTCCTGAACCTCCGCCAGCCGTTCATACCCGCACTCCACCGCCAGATCTCCTCGTGCGATCATGATACCCACTGGTTGCTGCCGCATCGCAGCGAGCATGAGGTTAGGCAAACGCTCGAAGCCTTGGCGCGTCTCGATTTTCAGCACGATTCCTAAATGACCGCCACCAAGCTCCCGCAGTCGCGATTGAAGTTGAACGATGTCGCGCTCATGGCGCACGAATGACATCCCGACCAGGTCCGCGCGTCGAACGATAAACTTAAGGTCTTCGAGATCTTTCGGCGTAAGTGCAGGCAGCTCGATTTTCGTATCGGGCAGATTGATTCCTTTGTCGACGCCGAGACGATTCCCGCTTGGTTTGGCTTCGGTAATCTCGATGCGAAGCGTGTCAGGCTCGACCTCTCTCACGATTCCGCCTATTTTGCCGTCGTCGAACCAAATCTTCTGGCCCGCGCGAACCGTCGAGAAAACCTCCGGCAGCGTGCACGAGATCGTCGCAGGACTGAGCGTCCGTCCGTCCGAATCGATCGAAGCGCTTTTGCCCACGATGGGTTCACCCGTGAGCATCAGGAAGTCGCCTTTGCGAAGCAGGATTCCTTGCTCGCGGCGCGGTAAATCTCCCACCTGCGCTTCGCGCCTCGCGTCGTTGCCCACGTCGACGCGCAGCAAAACTGTTCCCGGAGTAACGTATGCGGTCTGGCTGCATTGAGCCCATCGCCCCGCCTCGCCGGTGCCGACCACTTCGAGAACTCGTCGTTTCCCGCGTGCATCTTTGAAGTGAATGCGTTCTCCGGTTTTGACCTCATCAAGCCATTGCGCTGAGACGGGCAATGCCGCGTCCGCACCCGCGGGAGCAGGGTGGCCCGGCTGCGCAGAAGTAAGCCAGATTCGCGCGGGTTCCGTCACGCGTCCAAAACTATCGCGCCCGGGATGCCACACGACCACCTGCGGCCCCGGTTCTGTCGCCCCAGTTCGGAGCTTCGGCCCGGCAATATCCATGAGAATACGGCAGGGCAAACCCAGTTCCTGCCGCGCGCGCTCCAGATGATCGATCATCCGGCCCCAGATTTCCGGGGTATCATGCGCGCAGTTTATCCTCATGCAGTTCATTCCGTGGGAAACGAGGTCGCGCACCAACGAATAGTCATCTGCAGCCTCCGCCGACATCGTCACCATGATGCGGACTGCGCGATGCTCCGGCGCAGGACCGAGTAGCGCCTCGGTATGCGCCGCGAGGGTCGACCTGCCCTCGCGAAAGCCCGGACATTCCGACGGCGCCTGCGCTTCAATCTTCCGCCCTGCCAGATGATGGAGAGCGACGAGCACGGCATTTAGCGTGCTCGTCACATGAGCTTCCGTCCTGCCGAGCGATGAGAGACCGAGAACCGCGAGTTCGTCTTGGAGTGTCCGAATATCCTGGCGTCGAAGCGCCAGATAATGGATCAAATTGATAGCGCTTTTTCGGTAAGCGGGATGGACGGTCGATACGCGCTCGTGAAGGTCGCTTTCCTGCCTGATCAGCGACCGACGGATTTCATGAAGTCTCGAGATTAGCGAATCAAACGCGTCCGGGCTGGCTAAAGGCGATTCGAATTCATCTTTCACGGCAAAAGAACGCGGTGCAATCGACGTGCCGGTTCGATCGCATCTTTCGTAACAAAGAGAACATCTGCGCGACTTCGTGGAAGCCTTGGCAAAATTATTAGATTCGTTAATTTAAGATGTCATTCGCTCAGATCCGAACTGTCGCCCATAGCACCACCGATCTGCCGTGCTGACGCGTATCGACACAGTCGCCCAATCTTGAGATCACTACCGCAATGCCTACGCATGACCGTCAGTTTCATGTCTCGTCGCGATGCGAACTGCTGCCGTATCTGATCGGCATTCCGCTCGGACTGTCGCGCAAACAGGCGAAGGATCTACTGCGCTTCGGAGCAGTGACCGTAAAGCGAATGACCGCCGTCAGGCATGATACCCAGTTGGAGCCGGGCGACGTTGTGACTATCGCCACGGGCAAGCAAATCCCCGCCGCGTCGCTTGAGCGCCATGGCCTGAAAATTATTTATCTCGACGATGCGGTGGTCGTAGTCGACAAACGAGCGGGTCTGCTTTCGATGGGATCGGAGGGCGAGAAAGAGAGAACCGCGCATCGGATCCTCAACGAACATCTGAAGGCGCTCACAAAATCGCCGCTGCAACAGGCCTTCATCGTGCATCGACTCGACCGCGAGACCTCTGGTTTGATGATGTTCGCAAGAAGTCGCCCGATCCAGGCGGCCCTTCAGCAGAACTGGAAGAGCGTCACCAAAAAATACCTTGCCGTCGTGGAGGGCGCGCCCTCGAAGTCCCAGGGAACGATCCGGGACAATCTTGTAGAGAGCAGGTCATTCAGGATGCATCGCGTCGAGCAGGGTGGAGAGCCGGCAATCACGCACTATCGCGTTTTACGAACATGCCGGGACAGGTCGCTCGTCGAACTTATGCTCGAAACCGGCCGCAAAAACCAGATTCGCGTGCAGATGGCTGGCCTGGGTCATCCTATCGTCGGCGATCGTAAATATGGCGCGACCAGCGATCCCGCCCGGCGGCTGGCGCTCCATTCGTGCGAGCTGAAGTTTTGCCATCCGGTGTCGGGCGCCTCGATGGATTTCCGCAGCGCTATCCCAAGCCGGCTGATGGCGCTGATCGAACCGCGCGCAGTCGCACGCGCAAAGTGAGCATCCCGAATCCCGGAGCGGCAAACAAATGACACTGCGGTGCGATTCTGACGGCTCTCGAGGCTCGCGCATCGGACGGGTATCGACGTTCAAAATTCCCAGGAGTTGATGAGGCGCGCGACTGCCCGCCACAGCCAATCATTGGCGGCGTCGGTCACGCTTCGCAGGCCGTTGCGTTGCCGCGGCACGCAACTTGGATTGATCAGGCACGGAAGCGTGTGGTGCGCGTCTGGTGGGTTTGAGCGAACCAGGTACCGGGTGAAAAAGAGTGAGCATTGAAACCACGAGCGTTCCCGCGATCGACATGCGCGCGATTACCCAGCTCGCCGAAAGCGATGATCTGGGCGAGCAATTTGTCGCCGAAATCATCGACGTATTCCTTGCCGACTTGAGCGAACGCGTACGCGCGATCGGCTTGCAGATGAGCCACGACGACCGCGCCGAAATTGCAGCGACCGCGCACGCGGTCAAGGGCAGCTGCAGTCATTTCGGCGCAGTGCGCCTGATGGAGTTATCGCGTGAGATCGAAGGCCGGGCTAGGCACGAACAAACCGACGGCCTTCAAACAGCGATCGATTCCATGGTCGCGGAAACGGAACGGGTCCGCGCCGCGCTAGAAGCTTATCGATCCAGCCATGCGCGGCCCTGACAGGTGATCTGCGGCAGTTCGCTACAAACCCATCTTCCTGCGCTCTGCCCAACGCTTCTTCATCGCGATTGACAACCGCTTTCTGCCTTCCGGCGTCAGGCCTCCGCGCTTGCGGCTCTTCGACGCGGTCCCCTTTGGCCTGCCGACGCTCTTCTTCTTGCCGCCCCCTGACAAGGCCGATCCCAAGAGCGCCGCAATAGCTCGACCGAGCCTGTCGGCTTCCTCCTTCAACTCTGCCACTAATTTATCCAGGTCCAAGATTCGCTCCTTTGGCGCGCTTGCTAGGTGCAGCTCGCGCCTTTCTGTAGCCGCTCGTTATGATTCGCGTCCTATCGATGCCCGGATAGGAGCGCCCGCCAACTCGTATCAGGGCAATACCTACTCTTTCTATCGACGCGATCCAATCACCTAGAATATCGAAGATCCTCCGCGCGAGACGAAGACGGCGCGGCAGGTAGCGAGAATTGTGGATAACCAATAGAGTCAGGTGGAGTTTGCCCGGAAAAAATCATGAATGAAGTGGGTCGCACCAGATTTCTTGTCGAGTTGATCAAGCCGTCGCATTACGACGATGACGGCTATCTCATCCAATGGTGGCGCGGCTTCGTGCCGTCGAGCTCGCTGTCGAGCATCTACGGCCTCGCGCTCGACGCGCAGGTGCGGGCCGTCCTCGGCGAGGACGTTGATCTTGAAATCGCGGCGCGCGACGAGACTAACGCGAGAGTCCCGGTGCGTTCGATAATTCGCCGGTTCAAGCGCAACTCGAACCGCGGCGTCGTGCTGCTGATCGGAGTGCAAACCAATCAGTTTGCACGCGCAGTTGATATCGCGCGCGAACTGCGCGCCGCCGGAATCCAGGTCGCGATCGGCGGATTCCACGTCAGCGGATGCTTCGCGATGCTTCCCGAGATGCCGCCCGAGATGAGGGACGCACTCGCGCTCGGGATCACGCTGTTCGCGGGCGAGGCTGAGCACCGGCTCGATGAGCTGCTCGTCGCGGCATTCGAGAATCGTCTCCCGCCGGTTTACAACTTCATTGCCGATTTGCCGGCGATGGACGGCGAGCCGCTTCCGTTTCTTCCAATTCAGTACGTCAAGCGCTATGCCGGGGCGCTCGGATGCTTCGACGCGGGGCGCGGATGCCCGTTCAGCTGCAGCTTCTGCACGATCATAAATGTGCAGGGGCGCAAGTCACGGCATCGCAGTGCCGACGACATCGAGCAGTTGATTCGCGCGCACGCGGCGCAGGGCGTGCGGAGCTTCTTCATTACCGACGACAATTTCGCGCGTAATCGGAACTGGGAAGCGATCCTCGACCGTATCATCCAACTCAAGCGTCGCGACCGGCTGAAGATAAACATCATCATGCAGGTCGATACCATGTGCCACAAAATCCCGAACTTCGTGGAGAAGTCGGTGCGCGCGGGGTGCAAGAAAGTTTTTATCGGGCTCGAGAGCATCAATCCCGACAGCCTCAAGGGCGCATCGAAGGGTCAGAATCGCATCACCGAGTACCGCAAGATGCTCCAGGCGTGGAAGCGCGCCAAGGTTCTGACCTACGCCGGCTACATCCTCGGCTTCCCGTCCGACACGCCCGAGAGCATCGAGCGCGACATCCAGATCATCCAGCGCGAACTCCCGATCGACATAATGGAGTTCTTCATGCTGACGCCGCTGCCCGGCTCCAGGGATCACCAGGAGATGTACCTGCGCGGCGAGCGAATGGAAGCGGATACCAACAAGTATGACGCCGAGCATGCGACTGCCGACCATCCGCGGATGAGCGCCGCCGAGTGGCAGGATATCTACCAGCGGGCATGGCGCCTGTACTATTCGCCGGTGCACATCGAGACGCTGATCAAGCGGGCCGTCGCCAGCGGAATGCGCACGCGGCGGATGACCTCGATGATTTTCTATTTCTACGGGAGTCACGCCTACGAGCGGGTCCATCCGCTGCAAGGCGGGGTCATTCGCCGCAAGCCGCGCACGCAGCGCCGTCCTGGTTTTCCGCGCGAGAACGCGCTCAGGTTTTTTATGCGGCGCGCGCGCGAGATGTCAGCGACCTATGTGCCCGGTCTTTGGTTCTTCTGGCGGCTGGAACGGCTGCGACGCAAGATCGAGAACGATCCGGCGTCGAAGCATTATACCGATGCCGCGCTCAGCCCGGTCGCTGATGGCGAATTTGGCGCCGATCTGGATCTCTACCACGCATCGGACTCAGCGCGCCGTGCCGCCGATCAGGCCCGCACGCGCGCCGAGGAGATGCGTCAAATCGAGATTCGCGGCGACGCCGCTGCATGATCGCGCCGCGATAATTCTGAATCGGACTCTCTCCTGCTCGGCGACACTTTTCAAAAACTCGATTGGATCAATACAAAGGGTCTGGTATACACCGATTCTTTTGCCCTTGCGGACTATTGCTGGTAGAGGCCGGGGAAGTCTTGTCGGAGCCGTTCGAGTTTCGGCATATCGTTGATGACGATGTAGGGCTGATTCGGGTGCAGAGCCAGATAGTTTTGATGTTAGTCTTCGCCCGGGTAGAAGGCGGTGAGCGGAACTACCTTGGTTACAACTGGCCTGGAGAATGAATGCTGCTGTTCGAGTTAGGCGGTATTGAACTCTGAGCAAATCCACCCATGCGATTCGCGCCAATACTTCTTGCTCTAGTCACGCTCATCTCCACCGGGTTGGGCGGTATGGCAGCCATTCGGTTGCGCGACCGGCTTCATTTGCTGCTCGGCTTCAGTTCCGGTGCGGTGTTGGCGGTGGCTCTGTTCGACATACTGCCGGAAGTCTTCGCTTTCGACCGCGGTTCATCGTACATGCCGATGACTGCGCTTGGATTCCTTGCCTTCTTCGGACTTGAACGTTACACGGCCATGCACCGCGCCCGCGAACACCCTCACTTAGTGGGAGCTCATGAGCCGGAGCTTGGCGCAATGTCCGCGGGCGGCTTGGCCTTTCACAGTTTTCTGGACGGCGTTGCGATCGGTGTCGGCTTTCAGACGAGCGTTAAGATGGGACTCTTAATTGCCTTCGGCATAATCGCGCACGATTTCAGCGACGGGCTGAACACGGTGACGGTCGTTCTTGCGCATGGAAATTCGCCCAGACGCGCCGTTTTCTGGCTGATAGTGGATATGTTGACACCGGTTCTTGGTGCGGCCTCGACGCTGATGTTCAATTTGAGGGCAGGACTCCTGCCGTGGCTGCTTGCATTTTTCGCCGGTTCTTTTCTTTACATCGGCGCCTCGGATCTGCTGCCGGAAGCTCGCGAGCACGACTCTCCATTGGTTGGCGTCGCCACCTGTGTGGGGATGCTCGCAATATTTCTGGTTACCCGCTTGCTGCGCGGATAAAATTGAAAGCATGACGTCGATCGAGAAGCCGTGCGCCGTCGAGAGGCTATCGCCAGCGGATCTTGAACGCGAGCGAGGATTGCTTTAGAACTGGTCGCTGCGGTATGAGGCGGTTGTTTTCAAAGGCGGACTTGCGGGACCTGAGTCTAATCGTGGCGATCGTCATGTTGCTGGCCAGCGTCCCCTCGAATCCCGGGTTAGTCGTCGTCTCCGGACCGAGCCGTCCGGAATTGACCATCAACATTTGCCAGCCGCTTCAAATGTTCGACCGTGTGTCGAACACGTTGCTTGCACGCCCTGCGACGGTCTTGCCGGAGTTCGTTCTCCGCGCTCTGGGTGCGACCGCCGTGAAGGAGGCGGTGCGACTAGTCGATATTAAGGTCGCCCCCGACACCCCGCCCCCAAAGCGCCCCGTCTAAAGACCTTCGTTCGACCATGTTTCCCTGATTTGGGTTTGCGACGCCGCAAATGTCGCGGCGCCGGTCTTTTTTCCTTCAGGCAAGCGGCGCATCACAACGTGTCCGCTGGGAGATGTCCTGTGCGACGGATTTCTGAGCTTGTCCTTTTGGCTGGAGCGGCCATTTCTCTGCGTGACGCCGGAAAAACGTGCAGACGCTTGTTGGTGGCGACTGTTTTCCTCATCGGGCTGACGCCCGGTTTGGTCTGGGCCTGTGCATGCGGGTGTGGAGTCTTTGAGGTAGATACCGCAGCACTGTTTCCTGAGGGGGCCGGAGGCCAGGTGTGGACACAATATGAATACATGGATCAGTACATAAACTTCCACGCGACCCAGCCAGCCTCCGCCTTCTACAATAACGACAAGTACATACGAACAGACTTCATGGAATTTGGCGCACAGTACATGTTCAATCGGAGTTGGGGAGCGATGCTCGAGGTGCCCTATTGGGTGCGCCAATACAAGGGTGCTTATGGGGGCAACAACGACGACATCCATTGGTACCAGAACAACTCCATAGGCGATATCCGGATCCAAGGGATGTATACGGGTCTGTCGGAGGACATGTCGACCGGACTCCTGATGGGAGTCAAGGCCCCGAGCGGCGATTGGCATTATCCACCCTTCGATCGGGACACGCAGATTGGCACGGGAAGCACTGATCTTCTGATGGGGGCTTATCACCTCGGAACATTACCGAAGCAGTTGGGGACGCTGCCGTTGACCTTCAGGGAGCGCCCCTTCAACTGGTACGTGCAGGTCAACTACAATTTGCCGCTCTGGGGACAGGACCACTACACGCCCGGTAGGGAAGTCGATGGTGCAGTGGGAACCTACTACGACTTCGGCAAAGTCGGTCCTCTCAAGGAACTCGCTCCGATGCTCACCTTTCTCGCCTCTGACCGTACCAGGGACACAGGAACGGCCGCAGATCCCGCCGACAGCGGCTACACCCGCTTTATCATTGGACCGGGAGTCGAGACCAAACTCGGGGTCATCCGGGCTTACGCAGACATTGAGGTCCCAATTTTTCAAAACATGAGGGGTTATCAGCTGACCACGCCCTGGGCAGCCAAGGTGATTCTGAGTTACAGCTTCTGAAGCGTAGGAAGGCAATCGTGAGGCGAACCATATTGTGGTCTGCTGCAGCAGGAGTCGGCATGATCCTGTGTGCGGCTGCATTGGCGCTCGCCTCTGCGACTGTCGGTGACGCCGCGCCGGCGCTGGTCGTGCCCGAACTGGACGGTCAGGTATTCGATCTAAGTGCGTTGCGCGGGAAAGTCGTAGTCGTCAATTTCTGGGCCACCTGGTGTCCGCCTTGCCGCGAGGAAATGCCGGCGCTCGACGCCTTCTATCGGCGCTATCATGGCCAAGGGCTTGAGATGATCGGTCTCAGCGCCGACCGCCCGCACGATCGGTCCGATGTGCTCAAGGTCATGCAGTCGTTCAGCTATCCGGCGGCGATGCAGGATGACGCCAAAGTCAACGATTTCGGTCCGCCCAACGTTCTGCCCGTCACATTCGTTGTAGATAGCAGCGGAGTCATCCGCGCGAAGCTCACCCCCGACCAAACGCCGGTTACCGGGAAGAGTCTATCGGATGCGGTGCTGCCGCTGCTGCCGGAGAACCCTGCGACGCAGACTTCAGGGAATCGAGGTGACCCCAACGCTAAACCTTAATCTCAAGGGGCAGAATCTCAGTACAAGCCTCTCTTTGACGATGCTGGTTGTCTTCGTGGGCGTGGTGACTCTAATTGGTTGCCGCCGGCATGCAGAGGATATTGATGAGCGCGGAGGATTCGAGGTGCGCAATACCTCCGACTGCTTGCCCGACATCACGTTGGTCGATCAGCATGGCCGGAACGTTTCCCTGGCCTCGCTGAAAGGGAAACCGGTGCTGTTCGATTTCATTTACACCAACTGTCCCGGACCGTGTCTTCTCCTCACGGCTCAGATGAAACAGGTCGCGAATCGACTCGGACCCAAGCTTGGAACCGAGGCCCGCATCGTGTCGATCACGGTCGATCCCGAACACGATCACCCGGCGCAGCTTCTCGCCTATGCGAACAAGCAGGGGGCTGACGTTAGCGGCTGGCTGTTCCTGACTGGAACGCCCGAACAGATCGAAGACGTGATGGCGCGATTCAATGTGATTCGAAAGCGCGAAGCCGATGGAACGGTCGATCACGTTCTCGAATTCTTCCTGGTCGATGCGAACGGTCGTGCATTGCTTCAGTACATAGGTCAAAAGGCCGAACCGGATCGGGTCGCGAGCGACGTGGAACGAGCCGCGGCGCGCGAACCGCTGGCGGCTGGCGACGGCGCCAACTAGGCGGGTACACTTTAGGAAGTGAACGCATGAAATCGTCAATGCCATTCGTCGAATGCTTGATGGGTCTGGCGTGCATCTGTGCCGGAGCGTTCTTTCTCGGTCAAACCCTCGGTCGTGGCGTGACCCGGCCTGCGCTCACGGTCCGAGTGGTCGCGCATCAGTGGTGGTGGGAATTCGATTATCCCTCTCTCGGCATCAAGACCAGCGATGTTTTGTACCTTCCCAGTGCTACCAACGTCCGGCTCGAGCTTGCCTCCGCCGACGTGATCCACAGCTTCTGGATTGTTGGGATGAAGGACCCCGTAGACATCGTGCCCGGGGTGACGCGCCCGCTTGATCTGGTCGTCAAGTTACCGGGCGAGCTCTACGGAACTTGCGACTCGGGTTGTGCCTGTGCAACCGGCTCCATGCGATTTCGCGTGCTGGCGAGCAGTCCCGGCAGCTTCGATCAGTGGTCGGCTCGCGAGCGTTTGCTCCCCTCGGAGTTCAAGCCACCGCATACGCGCGTTGTGCCGGCCTGGGCTTTGAATACCGGCCACGATGGCCACGCCGGGCGCGATTCTCCCGCCGATCGTTTGCAGCGGTTGCTTGATGAAGCCGCATCAACCGGCAACCGTCCCTCCCGCTGACTACGTCCAAATGTGTCCAATACCTCGCCCGTTATACGGGAGAGGTGGCCGTCGCACCACCGCCGAAGAATTCGGGGGCTGGGATTGCTCCCAGCCCCCTGCCGTCACCACATCCGCCGCCTCACCACAACCTTTTAGGGCGCAGCCCTTGCCGCGCCTGCATTCAAGGTGGGCCCCGGAGAACTCATCATCCTCAATTTCTCCGAGGACTGGCTGAAACTTTTCGCCGCCGCCTCTTGTACCTACCTACCCGTTCGCATCCACCTCATCGCGCCAGTCTCTCGAAAACCTCCCCCACCTATTCTCCGGGACCCTTGAAACTCCTTCCTTATGAGCACCCGCTGGTGGTGCCGCAGTTCATGCACTTGTAGCAGGCGCCGTTGCGCACCATTATGCTGCCGCAATCCGGGCACGGGGGCGCGTCGGCCTGATTGATGAAAGCCTGGCGAAGGCCGCCGTCTTTGCCGTCGCGCAGGCTGGCGACGGTCGCCACCGGCGCGTGCGCCGCGTCGGACTTTGCCGACAGGTTCTTCTCCGACTCGATGATTCCGACTTCGCGCCGCGCTTCCTCGCCGAGGAACTTCGACGCCATCCATCGGAACAGGTAATCGACGATCGACTTGGCGTACGGAATCTGTGGATTCTTGCTGAAGCCCGACGGCTCGAAGCGCATGTGCGAGAATTTGTCCACCAGGAACTGGAGCGGAACGCCGTACTGGAGCGCGAACGAAATCGCCGTCGCAAACGAGTCCATCAGGCCCGAGATCGTCGAGCCCTGCTTGGACATCGTGACGAAAATTTCGCCCGGGGTGCCGTCCTCGTACATGCCGACGGTGATGTAACCTTCGTGGCCGGCGATATCGAATTTGTGGGTGATCGATTTGCGCTCGTCGGGCAGCTTGCGCCGCTGCATCCGATCGTCGGCCGCCGCGGCCGCCGCGATCGACGCCACCGCGTCCACCGCTTTCTCTATTTCTTTCTTGCCCGTGTTGAGCGGCTGCACGCGCTTGGATCCGTCGCGGTAAATCGCGACCGACTTGAGGCCGAGCTTCCAGGCGGTGACGTAAGCCTCCGCGACTTCGTCCACGGTCGCTTCCGCGGGCATGTTGATAGTCTTGGAAATCGCGCCGGAGATGAACGGCTGAACGGCGCCCATCATCTTGAGGTGCCCGTTGTAATGAATCGTGCGCGCGCCGGCGCGCGGCTTGAAGGCGCAATCGAAGACGGCGAGATGCGCGTCGGCAAGCTGCGGCGCACCTTCGATAGTCTCGTTCTCGTCGAGGTATTCGACGATTTCCTGGACTTCCTTCGAGTCATAGCCCAGCCGCTTGAGCGCGCGCGGCACCGTGTTGTTTACGATTTTCAGCATCCCGCCGCCGACCAGCTTTTTGTACTTGATGAGCGCGATGTCCGGCTCGATGCCGGTGGTGTCGCAATCCATCATGAATGCGATGGTGCCGGTCGGCGCGATCACCGTAGCCTGCGAATTGCGATAGCCGGCGCAACTGCCGAGCTTGAGCGCGTCGTCCCATGACTCGCGCGCGGCGCGAAGCAGGTCGAGCGGAACGTAAGAGGGATCGAGCTTGTAGGCGGCGGCTTTGTGGCGCTCGATCACTTTCAGCATCGGCTCGCGATTGGTCGCGTAGCCGGCGAACGGACCCATTTGTTCGGCGATTCGCGCCGACTGGAGATAGGCCTCGCCCGTCATCAGCGCGGTAATCGCGGCGGCGTAGCTACGGCCCTGGTCGGAGTCATAGGGCATCCCGAGCGCCATCAGCAGCGCGCCCAAGTTTGCGTAGCCGAGCCCGAGTTCGCGGTACGCGCTGGCGTTCCTGGCGATCTCGTCGGTCGGATACGAGGAATTATCGACCACGATGTCCTGCGCCGTGATCATTACGTCCACCGCGTGGCGGAACGCGCGCACGTCGAACTCGCCGCGATCGTCGATGAACTTCATCAGGTTGAGCGAGGCGAGATTGCAGGCCGAGTTGTCGAGATGCATGTACTCGCTGCACGGATTCGACGCGTTGATTCGTCCGCTGGCCGGGCAGGTGTGCCAGAGGTTGATCGTCGTGTCGAATTGCATCCCGGGGTCGCCGCATGCGTGGGTGGCCTCGGCGATCATGTGGAGCACCTTGCGCGCGGAACGGGTCTCGGCGACCTCGCCGGACCTGACGAAGTGGGTCTGCCAATCGGCGTCATCGAGAACCGCCTGCATGAATCCATCGGTGGCGCGCACGGAATTGTTCGCGTTCTGGAAGAACACGGAGCCGTAAGCCGGGCCGTCGAGCGAGGAGTCGTAGCCGGCTTCGATCAGCGCCCACGCCTTCTTTTCCTCTTCGACCTTGCACTTGATGAAATCGACGATGTCGGGATGGTCGGCGTTGAGCACCACCATCTTGGCTGCGCGCCGCGTTTTGCCGCCCGACTTGATGACGCCGGCACTCGCGTCGGCGGCTTTCATGAAAGACAACGGTCCCGACGCGGTCCCGCCCGACGAGAGTTTCTCGCGGCAGGAGCGCAGCGCGGACAGGTTCACGCCCGCGCCGGAGCCGCCTTTGAAGATCATGCCTTCGTTGCGGTACCAGCTCAGGATCGAGTCCATGCTGTCATCGACCTTTAGGATGAAGCATGCGGAGCACTGCGGCTTGGCCTCGATGCCGACGTTGAAATAGACCGGGCTGTTGAACGAGGCCTTCTGATTGAGGAGCAAGTACTTGAGTTCGGCGTGGAAGGTTTCGCGCGAGTCGGCGCCGGCAAAGTAGCCCTGCTTTTCGCCCCAACCGGTGATGGTATCGACGACGCGGGAGATGAGCTGGCGGACGCTGGTCTCGCGCCGGGGCGTTCCGAGCGGGCCGCGGAAATATTTCGAGACGACGACGTTGGTCGCAGTCTGCGACCATCCGCGCGGCACCTCGACGTCTTTCTGCTCGAAGACTACGCGGCCGTCTTCGCCCGAGATGACGGCGCTGCGGAGATCCCATTCGACCTCGGAATATGGATCGACGCCGGCGGTGGTGAAGAAACGATCGAGCATAATACCGCGCCCGGGCGCGGCAGAGTCGGCGGGCGCAGCGTTGGGAACTGGTGCGCGGTCGGTTAATTTCGGCTTCGAATCCATTTCCAGATCTATCGCTCCCCCGCCCATCACCGCATCCTCCCCACCTCAGTTACATGCGCGTTAAGCCCGCACTCAACTTAGAAGTCTCTAAGCGACTCGTGGGCGACAATATGCGCGCGACCCGTACAGCCTGTCAAGCCCCGACCCCCTACAGGTAGTGTAGGACAATCTGTTCATAAACAATATATAAGGTTGTTGATAACTTTTGTTAAATGTTCGCTTATATTCAAAATTTATGACTGGCCCACGACTTCAAATTAGTTATCCTAATAGAAATTATGGTCGAATCCGGCGGCTTGGGTGACACGCCGAGAGGCGCTGGCCCGGCAGTCGGTATGCGTGCGATGCGAGTGGCGCTATCGTGAAGCGCTCATGCCGACTCGACGCCACAAGGCTCCGGAACAGATCGGGGCCGCGATGCAGCCGCTGCTCGATCGCATCGACCGCGAAGGTCACTTCGCGATCGTGCGGCTCGCGAAAGCATGGCCGGAGATCGTCGGCGAGGCGATCGCGAGGCGCACCGAAATCGTCTCGCTGAAATTCCACACCGCAGTCGTGAAAGTGTCGGGTGCGATGTGGATACAAGAACTGAACCTGATGAAGTCGCAAATTCTCGCGCGCGTGACAGAGAGGTTGGGCGATGACGTCGTACGTGAGCTGCGATTTGTGCAGGGACGGCTCAGCAGGCGCGAGCGGCCGAAACTGCGCACGGTGTCGCGCGCGACGCGGAAATCGATCGAGCTGCCGGAGTTGAAGGACCCCGAGTTGCGCAAGGCGTTCGAGCGGCTCATCGAGGCGTGGGGCCGCGCGTCGAGGTGAGGGTGCCAGAGGAGACGGAAGAACTTAATTCGAGTATTTCCGCAGCGTCCACGTTCCAGCGGCCATGTCGATGGATTGATCAAGGTGTGAACCGGCGGACGGGTTTGCGCCGGGCGCCACGATCCGCGAATAATCGCGTTCATGGAATATGACGTAGTCGTCCGCAACGGCGTCGTCGTCGATGGCAGCGGCGCGCCGCGCTACCGGGCCGACGTGGCAATCAAAGATCGCAAAATAGCCGCCCTGATCGATCCGGGCGACGCCGCGAGCGCGTCCGCGGCGCGCGAAATCGATGCGACCGGGCTCGCGATCGCGCCGGGATTCATCGATATGCATTCGCACTCCGACTGGGTTCTGCCGATTGCCGATCACGGGAAAATCCTGAAGCCATTTCTGCTGCAAGGCGTGACCACGTTTGTCGGCGGCAATTGCGGCTTCTCGGTGGCGCCGGTGATGCGCGAGCGGAAGCGGATGCTCGACGAGTCGGGGCAACTATGCGCCGAGCGGAAGTTCGATTGGGAATGGGACGACGTGGCGGGCTTCGCCGCGTATCTCAAGCGCCGGGGGCTCGCGCTCAACGTCGCGCATCTGGCGGGGCACGGCAGCATTCGCCTGAGCGTGATGGGCTCGGACGCGGGAGAGCCGTCGGCGGATCAGTTGCGCGCAATGCAGGCGATGGTCGAGGGCGCGATGGCCGATGGCGCAGTGGGGCTGTCGTGCGGGCTTGGCTATTTTCCGGGGATGATCGCCAAGCCGGCCGAGCTGGCTGCGCTGGCGCGGGTGGCGGCCGCTGCGGGCGGCGTGTTGACCTCGCATCTGCGCGCATACTCGGAGCGCTCGTTGTTCTTCGACAGCAAGTTTCCCCACAACATCCTGGCCGTGCGTGAGATGGCCAATATCGCGCGCGAGGCGGGCGTACCGCTGCAGGTTTCGCATCTGATTTTTGTTGGCCAGCGCACCTGGGCGACAGTCGAAGACACTATTGCCGAAGTCGAGCGTCACAAAAACGCCGGCGTCGATATCGCGTTCGACACTTTCCCTTACACCTGCGGCAACACGACGATTCGCGTTATTTTTCCCGCGTGGGCGCAAACCGGACTCGAGCGTTTGCTCGATTCATCGGACGGTTGGGCGAAATTGCGCGCCGGGTTCCGGCCGCTCGCACCATTTATCGCCGACTCGGTTCAGCTCATGTGGGCTGTCAAGCCCGAACTCAGTCATCTCGAGGGCAAGTTCTTCGGCCAGATCGCCGATGAACTGAAGCTCGATCCGATCGACGCGTACCTGACTATCACCCGTGAGAGCGGGACGCGCGCGCGCGTGCTGAACCATCTATACAGCGGCGACGACTACGGCGACGAGCATGCGTTGCGGGAAGCGATGAAGCATCCGCTGAACCTGTTCGAGATGGACACGATTCTGACTTCGCATGGGCATCAAAATCCCGCCAGCTTCGGCACCTACCCGCGAATCCTCGGGCACTACGTGCGTGAGTTGAAACTGCTGACGCTCGAAGACGCGGTTCACAAGGCGACCGGGATGGCGGCCCAGCGCATGCGGCTGGGCGCGCGCGGTTTGGTTCGTCCGGGATACGCGGCGGACCTGGTGATATTCAGCCCCGAAACGATCGGATGCGCCGCGGATTCGAGAACGCCGGCGCTCGCCCCGGTCGGGATCGAGCATGTGATGGTCAATGGAACCGCAGTGGTCGCGGACGGGAAATGGTGCGGCGACGGCGTGATGGCCGGCGAGTGGATCGCCAGGAAATAGGCGCACAGTGCGATTGACCCCCAGTCATCGCGGCTTGCGCAAATACTCTTCTAGTCGCTCGCGAACCTCGCGCTGCTCATAGCTAGGCGTCTTGGGGGCGCGTTTTATGAGCCACTTCAGATTCCGTTCAAGAATTGTGTTCGCTCGTTTAGTTTTGCCTTGGGCGCGCAGTGTCAAAAACAGGTTCCACGCGGAGACTGTCGTGTCGGGATGCTCACCGCCAAGGATGCGTGTTCGAGCGTCGAGCACCTGTTCCAGAAGTTTGCGCGCGTCCTGAAGATCGCCTTGCGTGTGAAGCGTCGCGGCGAGGTTGCCCATCGCGCCGAGCGTGTCGGGATGCTCGCAGCCGAGGATGCGGGTGCTGGCGTCGAGCACCTGTTCCTGAAGTTTGCGCGCGTTCTCAAGATCGCCTTGGTCGCTGAGCGTCGAGGCGAGGTTGTTCATAGCGGTGAGTGTATCGGGATGCTCGCCGCCGAGGATGCGCGTGCGGGCGTCGAGCACCTGTTCCTGAAGTTTGCGCGCGCCCCCAAAGTTGCCTTGGGAATAGAGCGTCGCGCCGAGGTTGCTCATCGCGGCGAGCGTGTTGGCATGCTCGCAGCCGAGGATGCGTTTGCTGGCATCGAGCACCTGTTCCTGAAGTTTGCGCGCGCCCTTAAGGTGGCCCTGGGCGCTGAGCGTTGTGGCGAAGTTGTTCATCGCGGTGAGCGTGTCGGGATGATCGCCGCCGAGGATGCGGGTACGGGCGTCGAGCACCTGTTTCTGAAGTTTGCGCGCGCCCTTAAGGTAGCCTTGCGCGAGGAGCGTCTCGGCGAGGTTGTTCATCGAGCTCAGCGTGTCGGGGTGCTCACCACCGAGGATACGGGTGCGGGCGTCGAGCACCTCTTTCTGAAGTTTGCGCGCGCCCTCAAGGTCGCCTTGGGCGTGAAACGTCACGGCGAGGTTGCCCATCGCAGTGAGCGTGAGAGGCTCTTCAGTGCCCAGACGTTTCGAAGCCAGCTCCAGCGTCTGCTCCTTAATCTTGCGAGCCTTTTGGGCCGCTCCTTGCTCATCGTGCAGGGTACCCATTCGCAACCCGGCATCGACTGCAAGCTCGGCGTCTTCCTTTTCCCCGCCCCGGATAAGTCTTTCGAACACCAGCTCCGCATGTGGTAGGGATGCATTCATCAGCGGCCATTTGGCCGGATCCCGGCACGAATCGGAATCCATGACATCGATCAGCGCCTTGGCTGCGCGGCGAAGCTCGGCTGGACCGTCGGGGCTTTTTGCCCGGATAAAATCCGCGAGCAATTTGTGCATTCGCCCAAAAATCTCAAATGGCTGGTCCGCGCCATCCAAGGTCTCGGGCCGGGTTACAAACGAGCGACTTACCAGCGCCGTGCGTGCCGCACCCGAACTGGGTTTAGCGCCCATCACTTTGAGCACATCAAGCGGGATCGGCTGGGGCGCCAGGCACGCCAGGAGCCGCGCGGCCTGCCGGGCATTTTGAGGCAGAAGACTGTAGGATTTGTCGAATGCTTCCGTAATCCCGCGCAGCGCTCCTGCCGGAACCTGATTGTGTAGTACGCCCATCAGGTGGTCGAGCTCTCCAGTGGTTCCACGATTCTCGTTCGCTAAGCCGAATAGTTCACGCGGCGAAATTGCCACCATCCGCATTGCACTCCGAAGCAGCTCGAGCGCGAGCGGCAGCCGGCCGACCCATTCCGCAATCGAGCGCCACTGCTTGTCGTCAAGCGCCGCCCGTCGATTGCCATACGTAAGCAAATCCACGCCCGCCTCAAGCGGGAGCACATCAAGATTGAGCGGATGAACGTTTGCGCCTTGCGAGCCGGCTGTGGTGCGGGAGGTCGAGACAACGGTGACCACTCCGGTTCCGGGGCACCATTCTTCGAGGCTTTTTGGCCGGTCGCCAGGGCTGGGATCGGGAATATTATCGACCACAAAGAGCACGCCGGCTTCCCCCGGCAACTGCTGCAACGCGGCCGCAAGTTCCTCCCGCGCATTTCTCCCGCTCTCGCGAAACGCCTTAAGGTCAGGGGTATCCGGCTTGATGGCTCGCAGAATCCCGTGAAGGCGAGACTCGATCTCTTCGCCGCCGACGTTGGCGTCAAGCCAGAAGAGGCCGCCCCGATACGAAGTCGGTCCGAAGCGATGAAAATATTCGAGCGCCAAACGGGTTTTGCCGAAGCCGCCGCCGCCTTCGATCGCAACGCTGCGGGGCGCATCGCCGGCGGCCACGGTCGATAGCTCATGGTGAAGCCGCCAGAGATCGTCCGCCCTTCCTTTGAAGCCTTCGTCGAGCGAACGCGGCATTTGGGTGGGGAAAAGGGTGATGCCGCGAAGACTCGCGGGTGAGGGCAACGCCGCCTGTTCACGAAACCGTTTCCCGACCGTTTCAGCTTCAGACTTACCGAGAATGCGGCTCAAATCTCTCTTGAAGCTGAGCGTGGCGCGTTTGAGCCTTTTCCGGACCGCTTTTGCGAGGCCTTTGGTATTAGAAGCTTGCGGCCATTTCGTATGCCTGAGCGAAGGGGGCAGCCGATCCGCCAACTGGCGTGATACGTCGGCTTCCGGCAGAGCTATCACGAGGTGCATAAGCGCCTGGTCTTTCTCCGCCTCAGGGGCGTTGCGGCGAACAAGCGCATGGAAGGGAGCCAGCGCGGTTTCAAATTCGCGCAGGCAGTACCATCGCGTGAAGTACGTTTCGTCGGCGAAGACTACGACGACTTTCGCGGCGAGCAACGCGTCGGAAATTTCGGCGGGGAACTTCTGCAGCGTTTCGATGTCGGAGGTATCAAGGAACGCAAGCCCGGTGTCGCCGCCCAGCTCCCGGTGCAGGGCTTCGGCGAGTGCCGCGCTCGTCTTGCGCGCGTATGAGATGAAAACAGGATGATCGGCCATCGAAGCCCCCGTGCTCTTCTACCACAGCCCCCTGCACCTTAGTAAGGAAGAAGATAATCCAACAGGAGACCTTGGATAACTGGATGTTGATGCTGGAGGCGGCAGCTTGGCCGGCTGCCACGGCGGGAACTAAAACGGCCGCGCGGAGATTTTTCGCACGGCCGCCTAAAGTCAGGGAGATACGATGCGCGGTCAGCGCTCCATGTCCTCCATCTTCTTGTCCATCTCGCGCAGCTTGGCAAGTTTCTGATCGGTCGGCTCGTTCTCTTTGCTCGAATCCGCAGCCACCTTCTTGGCGCGCTCGGTCGGCATCTGGCCGCTGACCTTTTGCAGCGCTTCCTGCGCAAGCCGCCGCACCATCTGGCTTTGATCCTCGGCAACCACCGTGTTCAGCAGCCCTACCGCCTTGTCGCTTCCGATTTCGCCAAGCGCGAAGACGGCAGTGCCGCGGCCGCGCTCGTCCTGATCTTCGCCGAGATACTGCATGACGGGCATCGCGCCTTGCGCATCGCCAATCCTGCCAAGCGCCGCCACCAGATGCAGCTTGACGATGGGCTCGGTGGAACGCAGAAAGAGCATCGAGGACATCGGCGTCACGGACTCATTGGCTTCACGCGCGCCGAGGATGTCGACGGCCTTTATCTTGACGCGCGCGTCCGGGTCGGACATCGAGTTCATCAGGATCTGGTTGACTTCCGGATCCTGCAGGTAGCGGAGTTTCACCAGTTCGGAGACGCGCACTGCCGGGTCGGCGTCCTTGAGGCCGAGCTTTACGTCTTTGATGACTTTGAACGGCGTTTCCGTGGCCGCGCGATTCGCCATATCGTCAATGCCGGGTTTCACTTGCCCCTGATGCGACATTGGATTGGAACTGAGAGCGCTGCCCAGTCCCTGGCCGCCATACTGCGCAAAGGCGAGGTGTGGTACGGCAAGCGCGACGCCCAGCGCGAAGACAGCAAATAAATTTCGCGTGATAGTCATTTCCCGCACCTCCGCAATCGGCCAGAATTATTGGTGATCATGACTGATATTGCAAGGAAGCACGCCGCCGGGCCGCGGCGCGTAAATGTTCGTGGCGGCGCGCCGGCGAGCATTGTAATCGCCGCGTTCATGCTCATTATGGCCGCCACCGGCGCGGGCGCTGTCGCGGCGCCGATACCGGCATCGGGCCCATCGTATTCGGATCCGCCGGCACAGGATCAGCCGGCGGCCCCACACAAGCATCGCCATCTTCCCACACCGGCGCCGACCCCGATGGCGCTGCCGCCCGAGGTCAAGGCGAAGGTGCCGGCGTACAAACCGGGGCCGATACCCTTTCACGACGGCGAGCAGTTGATCTATCAAGCGTCGTGGGTTGGGATTCCGGCGGCGCACGCGCGCCTCGAATTCCACAAACAGCCAAAAGGTCCTTCGCGATGGGTCGGGGAAATCTGGATCGAGACCAACCCGTTTGCGGATCTGTTCTACAAAATGCGCGACTACATGCGGGAGAGCATGGCCGATGACACGCTCCACACCAGCGGTGTTTATTTGGTCCAACACGAAAAATCGCGGCTCAATTACTACGACGTGACCATCGATCGGCCCGCGCAGATGGTCACGATGACGAAGAAGAATCACAAAGGAACGCAGAGCAAGGAATTCATCGCGTCGGATCCGTGGGGACCGATATCGGGCGCGATGATGGCGCTGACGCAGAACTTCGAGCCGGGCAAGACCTATGCGTTCGACGTGTTCAGCGGCAGCCAGCGCTATGTTTTCGCATTCGAGGTCGAGAAGCGGGAGAAGATTCACCTCTCGATCGGCGACTTCGACGCGTGGCGCATCGTGCCCGACGTCTGGTACGTCAGCGACGGCGCGCTGCGCAGCGAGGCGCACGGGACGGTGTTGTGGATATCGGCGGATGAGCGCCATCTGCCGTTGCGGATCGAGGCGCAGGCGTTCATCGGGTACGTGCGCGCGGACTTGATCAAGATCGATGGCAAGGATGGACTGGAGAGTGCGCAAAAGTGATGGTCCCGCCGCGGTTGACTGAGCTACTATGAGCGGGGGGAAATCGGACGATGCCCAAGAAGCTCGAATTTTTCTACGACTGCTCGACCTTGGAAGAAGGATCAGGCAGCTCAACTTAATTTCAATCAGGATCGAATGACGCATTGGGTGGAAGGTCAGGCACGAGCGCATCTCCACGACGACTTCGTGGATCGCGAAGCCCGGGGAGTGCGCGCGTTCGTCGCAGTCCGGATGAACGAGCAGGTCGAGGAGTCGGTGGCGGAGACGATCGGCGATCTGAAGCATCCACGCGACGGCGTCCGATGGGTGCCGCGGGCAAATCTGCATATCACGCTCAAGTTTCTCGGACCGGCAGTGGATTCGCATCGATTGGAGCGGCTCACCGCCGGGCTTCATCAGCTCGCGACAAAGACGGCGCCATTCGAGGTCGCCGCGGCGGGAGTCGGCGCGTTCCCCGACCTCGAGCGTCCGCGCACGATTTGGGTGGGATTGCATAGCGTGGAACCGGGGGCGCTTGCCGCGCTTGCCGCACGGCTGGAGACGGTCGCGGCTGACTATGGATTCGAGCGCGAAAAGCGGCGCTGGAGCGGGCATCTGACGATCGGGCGGGTTGGCGATCAGCCGGTTGCGGGCAAAACCCGGCAGGCATTATACGCGGCGCGGGACCGCGAGTTCGGCGTCTCGAGGATCGAATCGATCACGCTCTACCGCAGCCATCTGGGGCCCGACGGATCCAGCTACGAAGCGCTGGCGACATTTCTGTTCCAGGCGCGTTAGCAGGCCGCGGTGCCGCTTTTCGTTCTTTTGGTAACACCGGGGTTGCCTTCTTAACACCCCTGTGGACACGAGGGCCGGCGCGGATAGAGCTATCGACGCCAGTTTGTGACAAGATTCGCACCGCGATAAAAGAAATCCCGCATGGGCATAATCGATGGCGATAGAGATCAAAAGTAAAGCGCTCGACCTGGCGTTGAGCCAAATCGAGAAACAGTTCGGCAAAGGCTCGATCATGAAGCTCGGCGAGCAGGCGATTTCGGCCGATATCGCGGTCGTATCGACCGGCTCGCTCGGACTCGACCTCGCACTGGGCGTGGGTGGATTGCCGCGCGGGCGCGTGGTCGAAATCTACGGCCCGGAATCGTCGGGCAAGACGACGCTGGCGCTGGAATGTATCGCGGAAGCGCAGAAGACGGGCGGTACCTGCGCGTTTATCGACGCGGAACACGCGCTCGACGCGGCCTATGCGCGCAAGCTCGGCGTCAAGGTCGAGGATCTGCTCATCTCGCAGCCGGACAACGGCGAGCAGGCGCTGGAGATCACGGAGACGCTGGTGCAATCGGGCGCGATCGACGTGCTGGTAATAGACTCGGTGGCGGCGCTGGTGCCACGCGCGGAAATCGAAGGTGAGATGGGCGAGCCGCAGATGGGCCTGCAGGCGCGCCTGATGTCGCAAGCACTGCGCAAGCTTACGTCGATCATATCACGCTCGCGCACGATCGTTATTTTCATCAACCAGATCCGGATGAAGATTGGCGTGATGTTCGGGAATCCGGAAACGACCACCGGCGGCAACGCCCTTAAGTTTTATTCGTCGGTGAGAATCGATATCCGGCGAATCGGCACGATCAAGAACGCGACCGAAGTGATTGGCTCGCGGACCAAAGTCAAAGTGGTGAAGAACAAGGTTGCGCCGCCGTTTCGCGAGGCCGAGTTCGACATCCTGTACGGCACTGGGATTTCGAAGGAAGGCGAACTGGTCGATATGGCCAGCGAGCACGGCATCATCGAGAAGCTCGGCGCCTGGTACTCCTACAACGGTGAACGAATCGGGCAGGGACGCGAGAACGCGCGCGATTTGCTCAAGGCGAATCCGAAGCTGGCGGACGAGATCGAAGCCAAGGTGCGCGAAAAGCTGGCGGCCAAGCCGGTCGCGCTGCCGCCCGGCGCGACGGTCGAGGAGCCGGCGGAGACGCCCGCGCCGCCGCCAAAGAAAAAGGGGTGATCGGAAGGACCGCGCGAAACCCAGGTTTCGCCTTGGTGATACACTTTCCTCGATGACCCTGGAGAAAAAGGCCAGCCGATCCATCCGTCGCGTGCTGGTCATTTTTCCGGGCGCGCTCGGCGACCTCATGTGCTTGATGCCCGCGCTTGGGGCGATTTCGCGGCGCTACCGCGGCGCCTCGGTCGAGCTGATGGCGCGCTTGGAACTGGCCCGGCTCGCAGCCGGAAGAACCGTCGTCGCACGCGGTCATTCGATAGACGCTCGCGAGGTCGGCGAACTATTCACGGAACCGGGCGCAGAATCCGAGCAAACGCCGGTCAGCGCAAATGCGCGTCGATTCTTCGCGGATTTCGATCGCATCTACTCGTTCTTCGCCTCGGACGACGGGCGTTTTCGCGCGCGATTGGCGGCTGCCACCGATGGGCACGTCTCGTTTCATCCGTTCCGCCCCGGCGGTGACGGCCACGTATCGGCGGCTTACTTGCGGGCAACTGAAATTGAAATTGAAATTGACGAGACCGCTCTGCTGGTGGATTCACGGCTCGAACCGACCCCGGATGACCTCGCGGCAGCCGCGCGTGCGCTGGTACAATCGAAATGCGGCGGCTCGAATTTGATTGTGATTTTTCCCGGCAGCGGAAGTCCCGGCAAGAACTGGCCGGCTGACAAATTCGCGGCGCTCGCGTCGATACTATCGAAATCGAATCGCTCGAGCGTCGCGGTCATTCTCGGTCCCGCCGAAATATCGCTGGAACCGATCTTTCGCGAGCCCGGCGTCCCGATCCTGAAGCACCTCGATTTGCCGACGGTCGCGGCGATCGCGCGCGTCGCATCGGCCTTCGTAGGCAACGACTCGGGCGTGTCGCATCTGGCGGCCGCGGCCGGCGCGTCCGGTGTGGTTATCTTCGGGCCGACCGATCCCGCGCGATGGCGTCCTGTCGCGCCGGGCGCGGGTGGACAAATCGGCATTCTCAGGCGCAACCCCATCGATTCCATCGAGGCCGATGAAGTCGCCGCGTTGGTTGTCAAAATTTGTGGAGCAGCGTCAAAGATAATACACTGAGAAGGGCATGCATCATCGGACAACATATGTAAGTCGCGCGAGGGAGGGGCTATGAGCTTCTTCAAGACGACGCTGCTGCTGGGTCTGATGACGGGTCTGCTGATGGTAATCGGCGGGCTGATCGGAGGTTCGCGCGGCGTCGTGATCTTTTTCGTTATCGCCGCGGTGATGAACTTCTTCAGCTACTGGTTCTCCGACAAGATTGTGCTGCGCGCTTACGGAGCGCAGGAACTCGACGCGCAATCGGCGCCGGAACTCTACTCGATCGTCAACGAGCTGGCGCATTCGGCGGGAATCCCGATGCCGCGCCTGTACCTTATCGATTCCGACACGCCCAACGCCTTCGCGACCGGCCGCAACGTGCATCATGCCGCCGTCGCCGTGACGCGCGGGATCATGCGAATCTGCACGCGCGAGGAATTGAAGGGCGTCATCGGCCATGAACTCTCGCACGTGACCAATCACGACATATTGACCAGCTCGATCGCAGCCACCATGGCCGGCGCCGTGATGATGATCGGCTCGATGGTTCGATGGGGTGCGATCTTCGGACTTGGCAGTCGCGACGACGAGGAAGGCGGGCTGGCGGGGCTGCTGGTCGCGGGCATTCTCGCGCCGATCGCGGCGACCCTCATTCAACTCGCGATTTCGCGCACGCGCGAGTACCAGGCCGATGCGAGCGGGGCCACGCTCACTCATAATCCCTTGTACCTGGCCAGCGCGCTGCGCAAGCTCGAGGCCGCCAACGAGCGGATGCCGATGGACGCCAGCCCTGCGACGGCCCATCTGTTTATAGTGAATCCGTTGAGCGCGGCGGGAATTTCGCGGCTGTTCTCGACGCATCCGCCGATCGAGGAGCGAATCCACCGGCTCGAGCAGATGTCTGCGGGACAGATTGGACAAGGGTGAGGGCACCATCGATGGAAGAATCGGAAGAAAAGGGCCGCGGATTCAAGGTTCAGGACCGCCGGCGTTTCTCCGCCGAAGGCGAGGCCAAGGCAGGCGACGAGGCGCCATCTGAGAGCGGCGAAGCGTTGGAAATAAAATCCAAGCCCGAGGCGCCGGGGCCAGAGTCGATCTCCAAGCCGCAAGCCGCCCCCTCGCAGCACGCGGCGAGCCACCATTCGAGCCAAGCGCCTCTCGAGCTGACATTCGCGGCGTTTCTATGGAGCCTGTCAGAGCAGGCCCTGGCGGCGCTGGGCGAATTACCCGACCCGGCGAGCGGTCAGGTGACGCACGACCTGATTTCGGCGCAGCAGATGATCGATATCATCATAATGTTGCGCGACAAGACGCGGGGGAACCTCGATCCCCACGAACAAGCCTTGCTCAAAGAGATTCTTTCCAGTCTGCAAATGAAGTACGTTGAATTAGCGAGACCGCCGGGCCGTTGAGCGGCCGTCTTCGCTTAATCACACATGACGCATAAGTTTTCCCGACCCATCGTCTTTCTTGGCGTCGCGATTTTTACCGCGACATTCACTTTGATTGCCTCTGGCATCGTGGCGCGCGCGGCGGATTCCGCGCCGCCCGCGCGCTTCTGGACCGAGCTTGCCGACCCCGCTCACGTGGCGAAAGCCCAGTCGATGCCGGACTTCGTGGAGCTCGCAGCCAAGCTCAGCCCCGCCGTCGTGAACATCTCGACCGACGAACCCGACGAACCCGCAGAAGGCGCCGAGCCATCGCCCGAAGAGTCTCCGCATGGCTTTCTCGCGCCACCGCACTCGCATCCTTTCGAGGAGTTCGGCGGCTCGCCGCACTCCAAGGCGCTTGGCTCCGGCTTCATCATAACCAAGGACGGCTACATCCTGACCAACGAGCACGTCGTCGAGAATCCGGGCACGGTCACCGTGACCACGCAGGACGGCCACAATTACGTCGCCAAGATTGTCGGGCATGACGAGAAGAGCGACATCGCGCTGCTGAAGATCGATGCGAAGCACGACCTGGCGGTCGCGCCGCTGGGCAACTCCGACGACTTGAAGGTGGGCGAATGGGTGATGGCGATCGGCAACCCGTTCGGCTTCGATCATTCCGTGACGGCCGGAATCGTCAGCGCCAAGGGACGCTTCATCCCGGGCAACTACCAGGATTTCATCCAGACCGACGCGTCGATAAATCCCGGCAACTCGGGCGGTCCGCTGATCGATCTGCGCGGCGACGTGGTCGGCGTCAATTGTGCGATCTACACGCACACCGGCGCCAGCATGGGAATCGGCTTCGCGGTTCCCATCGAACTGGTCAAGGAAGAGCTGCCGCAACTCAAGAGTTCGGGCAAAGTCGTGCGCGGATGGCTCGGCGTGTACATCCAGAAGGTGACGCCTGAGCTGGCCGAGTCGCTGGGCCTTGCGGATTCACGCGGCGCGCTGGTTGCCAAGGTGCTCGACGGCGGACCAGCCAGGGCGGCCGGCGTCAAGCGGGGCGACGTAATCGTCGCGTTCGACAATCAACCGGTTAGCGACTCGCGGGAATTGCCGCTGCTGATCGGCCGTGCCGACCTGGGCCACAAAGGGATTCTCAAGGTGATTCGCGACAAGCAGACGATCGATCTGCCGGTCACGATTACGCAGTCCCGCGAGCCCGAAATCGTGGCGGCTGAAAAACCGGGAAAGCCCGACCTCGGCGCCGTCTCGCCCTTCGGCCTCCACGTCAAGGACCTGAGTCCCGATCTCGCCAAAGAACTCGGGCTCGATACGTCCGGCGGCGTCGTGATTTCGTCGGTCCAGTCCGGCAGCCGCGCCGACGAGGCCGGCCTTCGCGCTCGCGACGTGATCCTCGAGGTCAATCGCGCGGCCGTCAAGAACGTTGACTCGTACCAAAATGCGCTGAAGACAAGCGCCAAGGGCAAAATAGTCCTGCTGCTAGTCAGGCGCGGCGACGCCACTATCTACGTGACCGTCAAACCGGAGGCCTGAGCCGGGGACGCATTCCCGATGTCCCCGAAACGAATCCTGAAATTCGCGCTCATCGGCGTGGGCGCGCTCATCTTGTTCGCCATCCCTCCCACCTTGTGGCTGTTCTTCAGCTACTACAATCAGCTCGAGAATGAAGTTGTCGCGCGGTTCTCGGGCAAGCGATGGGACATCCCGTCGCGCATTTATTCCGACTCGGTGCTGATTTACCCAGGCCAGGATCTCAAGGACCTCGGTTTCTTCGAGCGCCTCGCGCGCCTGAATTACCATCCCGTCGATTCGGACCACGTCGCCTCTCGCGGCGAGTACAGCTTCAGTCGCAAGCGCGGCAAGCTCGACATCTTTCTGCATAGCTTCGCGTATCCGTACGGCAACTTCGGCGGCGAATTCGTCGAGCTGACTCTTAAGGGAGATACGATCGAATCGATGGGTGATTTCGTGACCCATAAACCGATCTTCTCGATCGAGCTGGAACCCGAACTCATCAGCGGCATCTTCGAGGGCGAATGGGAGCAGCGCCGGCTCGTGCGCCTGAGCCAGATTCCGCCCACGCTGATCAATGCGATTCTGGCCGCCGAAGACCATCGCTTTTACGAGCATCACGGCGTTGACCTGGTCCGCACCATCAAGGCCGCGTACATCGATTTTACCTCGGGGCACGTGCGCCAGGGCGGCTCGACGCTCACCCAGCAGCTGATGAAGAACTTCTTCCTGACCCGCGAGCGAAGCTACCAGCGCAAGCTCAAGGAAGCGATGATGGCGTACATCGCGGAGCGCCGCTACTCCAAGGATGAAATCCTGGAGAACTATATTAACGATATCTACTTGGGCCAGCGCGGCCAGGAAGGTATATACGGCGTCTGGGAAGCGTCTGAGTACTACTTCTCCAAGGACCCGCGCGATCTGACTATTGGCGAAATGGCTACAATTGCCGGCTTGATCAGTTCGCCCAACCGGCTCAATCCGCTGCACCATCCCGACGCCGCCCGCCCGCGACGCGACGAGGTCCTGGCCGCGATGCTCCAGGATGGGTACATCGGCAAAACCGCTTACGATTCGGCAGTCAGCGAGCCGCTGCATCCGCGGGAAGTTTATGCCGAGGGCAACGACGCGCCCTACTTCGTCGATTTCGTCAAGAAAGAACTGGCCGAGCGTTATCCGCCGCAGGTGCTCAGCGGCGAAGGTTTGCGAATCTTCACCTCGCTCGATGTACACATGGAAAAGCTTGCCGAGAATGCGATCGCGCACAATCTCAGCGATTTGGAAGTCAAGCATCCGAAGCTTGCCCGCCGCGAGACCAAGGAGCGCCTCGAGTCGTGCCTCGTCGCTCTCGAGCCGCAGAGCGGAAGGATTCGCGCGATGGCCGGCGGGCGCGACTACCGCTCGAGCCAGTTCAATCGCGTTACTCAGTCCAAACGTCAGCCCGGTTCGGTCTTCAAGCCGGTGACCTACCTGGCGGCGTTCGACGAGACCCTGTCAGGAGGAGCCGAGAAGTTCCTGCCGACCAGCTATATCGAGGACGCGCCGTTCACCTGGCAGTACGGCGACATGAGCTGGACGCCGAATAACTATCGCGACCGCTTCTTCGGCCACGTCACGCTCGAGTTCGCGCTCGGCGAGTCGCTCAACTCCGCGACCGCGCGGCTGGCCAACAGCGTCGGACTGGATCGAATCCGCGCGATGGCGTCGAAGCTCGGCTTTGGCGACTTGCCGCCCTACCCGTCGATCGTGCTCGGCGGAATCGAAGTCTCGCCGATGCAGGTCGCGCGCGCGTACGCCGTAATTGCCAACGACGGGATGGAAATCCAACCCTACGCCGTTACCGCCGTGGTCGATGAAAACAACAAGGTAATCGAGGGTCACGAACTCGCCGCCGAACAGGTAATCTCCCCCGAACTCGCGTACATGATGCAGTTCATGCTCGAAAACGTGATCAATCACGGCACCGGCGCGGGCGCGCGCTCGATGGGTTTCACGCGGCCGGCGGCAGGCAAGACCGGCACCACCAACGACGCCAAGGACGCATGGTTCGCGGGCTTTACGCCGAACCTGCTGGCAGTGGTCTGGACGGGTTTCGATCAAAAGGAGGAGCTGGGGCTGACCGGCGCGCAAGCTTCGCTGCCGGCGTGGACCGCTTTTATGAAAGCGGCGACCGCGTCGCGCCCGCCGCTCGATTTCACCGCTCCGCCGGGAATCGTCGAGGTAAAGGTCGATCCGACTACCGGCTATAAAGCGACGCCCTATTGCCCGGTGACGATGATGGGCGTGTATCCGCAAGGGATGGCGCCAACAAAGGACTGCCCGTATCATACTTCGGTGACGTCTTTGACGGCTGCGGACCACAAGATGCCCGAGGCGCCGAATCCCGTAGCTGATCCTAATGACTAGTTCGCTCCGCCCATTCGCTTTCGCAATATTTCTGTCGATGCTGCCGATTTCCGCGACCGCATCACAGCGCCAGCCAACACTCCTGGCAGAGCTCGAAGAAGAATCGATTCCGGCGCAGGATCTCGCGACGCCTAGTCCCGGCGCGGCGCCATCTCCCGCCGGGTCAGCGTCTCCCGGCGCGGCGCCATCTCCCGCCGCCGAGACAAGTCCTAATTCCGGCGAATGGATCGCGGTGCCGGCAGCACAGCCGACGACCGCCGAAAGCCAGGCGCCGATGGCCAATTCATCACCCACTTCACAGCCTTCCGCAGCAGCGCCGGCCGAGATCGCGCCCGCGATCGACGTGGGTTCGATCGCGACGACGCCCCAAATCAGCGACTCGTCGCTGACGCCGCTGATCGATACGGCGCCAACTCCCGCTCGTGCTGCATCGTTGAGAATCACCGAACGGCAGCGCGTCGAGCTCGACCGTGGCCACACTGACGACGCGATTCGCGAACTAGCGCACGCGATTTCGATCGATCCGAGCAACTCGTACGCGTACTTCTACCTGGGCCGCGCATACGTCGCGCGCAAGGACTACGCGCAGGCGCAGACGTTCTTCAAGCGCGCGGAAATCGGGCTCGCCTCGAATTCCGCGTGGCTCGGCGAAATCTACGCGTTCGAAGGGCTCAGTCTCGAGCAGTCGGGTAAATCCGCCGAGGCCGCCGCCGCCTATCAGAAGGCGCTAGCCGCAAGTCCGGGCAACCTGACTGCGCGCGTCGGCGTTACGCGCGTGTCCGGGTCCGTGCCGGCCGATGCCAACCCAGCGCCGCCCCCGGATCTCGATCAACCGGCGCCCGCAGAGCCCGACGTTGCTCCGCCCCCCGACGAAGCGCCCGCTCCGCCGCCGCCCGCACCGCCGCCTGCTCCAGCAGACTGAACGCGCGGGGCAACTTAGTTAGAAGGGGTTGGTAAAGAAGTAGCCCGCGCGTCCGTTTTCTTGTGTCATCCTGTTTTTGTGTCATCCTGAACAAGCTCGCGATGCTGATACTCGGAATTGAATCTTCGTGCGACGACGCTGCCGCCGCGGTGCTCGAAACCACCGCACCGGGCATCGCCGACATTCGCTCGAGCACGGTAGCCAATCAGGACGACATCCATCGCGCTTACGGCGGCATTGTTCCCGAACTCGCGTCGCGGAGTCACGTCGTCACGATTGGGCCCGTCATCGAGCGCGCGCTGGACGCGGCGGGATGCCGCCTCGTGGACATCGAGGGAATCGCAGTCACGCGCGGCCCGGGATTGGTCGGCTCGCTGCTGGTCGGCTTGATGTTCGCCAAGGGTCTGGCGCAGGCGAGCGGCGTTGCGCTGGTCGGCGTGAATCATATCGAGGGCCATCTGCTGGCGCCGCTGCTCGAAAATCGTATCGCGATGCCGTACCTGGCGCTGGTCGTATCCGGCGGTCACACTGCGCTGTTCGCGGTCGAGGATTTCGGGCGTTACCGCCGAATCGGACGCACTCGCGACGACGCCGCCGGCGAGGCGTTCGACAAAGTCGCCAAGCTGATGGGACTGGGCTATCCGGGCGGCCGCGCAATTGATGAGATGTCGCGCCGCGGCAATCGAAAGCGCGTGCGAATCCCGCGCGCCCACGTCAGGGGCGCGCCTATGGATTTCAGTTTCAGCGGCGTGAAGACGGCGGTCGCAACTCTTTTGGCCAGTGAGGATGGCCGTGCCGAGCGGCCCGAGGATCTCGCCGCGAGTTTTCAGGAAGCTGTTGTCGATATGCTGGTGAAGCCGGCCATCGCCGCCGCGCGCGAGCTGGGCGCGGATACCATCGCGCTGACCGGCGGCGTCGCGGCAAATTCGAGATTGCGCGACAGGCTGGCCGAGGCGGCAGCGGCCGATGGCCGCCGGCTGGTCGCGCCCGCGCTCAAATATTGCACCGACAATGCGGCGATGATAGCGCTCGCGGGCGGCTACCGTCTGATCCGCGGTGAGCGCGACCCGCTTAGCATCGACGCGGAAGCCAATCTTGCGCTTTGAATTCGGAGCAGATGACGATTGCACGAAAATCGCACGCGCGCCGCAAACTTAAACGCGCCGGCGTCGGCGGCGGAATTGAAACGCCGTCGCGTCCTGCACCGGCACTGGCGAGAGCCGGTGTGCGGCCGGCAAAATCGCGCGGCCAGAATTTCCTAACCAGCAGCGCTGTCGCCGATCGAATCGTCGCTGCGGCGGAGTTGTCCAAAACCGACCCGGTAGTCGAGATAGGTCCCGGGCTGGGCATCCTGACCGAGAAGATCGCGGCGCGGCCGCTACGCTCGCTGACGCTGGTGGAACTCGACCCGCGCCTCGCTGCCCGGCTCCAGGAGCGCTTCGCAGACGGCGGCAACGCGAACGTTCGCGTTATCAACGCCGACTTTCTTGCGATCGATTTCGCGGCACTCCTCACCGATCCACCGGTCAAGGTAATCGGCAATCTTCCGTTCAATGTCGCGGCGGCCATCCTGCGCCGGCTCAGCGACAACGCGCGCATGATTTCGAGGATGGTCCTGATGTTTCAGCGCGAAGTCGCCGCGCGGATTCGCGCGATCCCCGGCGACGATGCGTATGGGGCGCTCAGCGTATTCAACGCGCTGTACTGGAAGATCGATCTGCATTTCAGCGTCGCCGCCGGCAGCTTCCATCCGCGTCCCAAAATCGACGCCGAAGTTCTCGCTTTCACGCCCCGGGCGCCGCAAACGTTTGCGGCCGGAGACGAACGCGACGTGCTCGAAACCGTGCGCGCCTCGTTCTCTGCGCCGCGAAAGACGATTCGCAATGCGCTCAGCCATTCGCTGGGAATCGACAGCACGCGGATCGCGCGCGCGCTCGGATGCGCGGCGATCGATCCAGCCACGCGCGCCGAGAAGCTCGGCGTACGCGATTTTTTAAGACTCGCGCACGCGCTGCGGATCGAACTGGCCGGCAGGATCGTCACCCGCGATGCCTGAACTACCGGAAGTCGAGTCATTGCGCCGGATACTCGTTCGCACCGCCGTGGGCAGAACGATCGTGAGCGTTCGAATCGGCGAGAAACGGCTGCGCCGCGGCGTCACCGTGGATTTTGCCGCGGCGATCGCCGGCCGGCGAATTGTGAAGCTGTCGCGCCGCGCCAAATATTTGATCGTCGAGCTCGACGGCGACGACGTGATGATTGTGCACCTCGGGATGTCCGGCAGTTTGACTCATCGCCACGACGGCTTCCGCGCTGACGACTTCGATCCGCGCCACGACCATCTCGAATTCTCGCTCGACGACGCCTCGCGCCTGGTTTACAACGATCCGCGGCGCTTCGGCATGGTCCGTCTCGTGCAGCGCGCCGCGCTGGCTTCCACGGCGGAACTGAAAGGTCTCGGCCCCGAGCCGTTGTCGCATCAATTCAACGCCGGCTACCTCGCTGCGAAGGCGCGCGGCCGGAAGTTGGCGATCAAGAACCTGATAATGGATCAGCGAATCGTCGCCGGTATCGGCAATATCTACGCATCGGAGATTCTATTTCGCGCCGGCGTGCGTCCCGCGCGACGGGCTGGCCGCGTGACGCGAATCGAGATCGAAAAAATCGCGGCGGCCGCGCCGGTTATCCTTCGCGCCGCGATCGGCAGTAACGGCACGACCTTTCGCAGCTATCGCGATTCACGCGGACAGCCCGGGCGATTCGCCGCGCGCTTGCGCGTGTACGGCCGCGAGGGGAAATCGTGCTACACATGCTCGACGCCGATCAAAAACGTGATCGTGGGCCAGCGCGCCAGCTTCTATTGTCCGAAATGCCAGCGCTGACCTCGAGTCAATCCTCGGCGCTCCAACGTGTATGTTATTTATTGACAATCGGAGGTCGCAATTGGAAGAGGCGATGACGCTATGACACTTGATTTGCCCAGCGGGATCGGCGCCGCAATTTTCTTCCTTTTCGGCGCGTGCGTCGGCAGCTTCGCTTGCGTGGTTGCGTATCGGCTCCCCCGCGATCTTTCGATCGTCACGCCGCGCTCATTTTGTGAGAGTTGCGAGCGCGCGATTCCATGGTGGGCGAACATCCCGATTCTCGCCTACCTTGGATTGCGCGGGCGATGCCTGATGTGCGGCGCGCCGATTCCGTTCCGCCATTTCCTCGCCGAATTCGGACTCGCCATCATCGCCCTCTATCTCTACCTCGCCTTCCCGATCCCCGACGCGATCGCGCGCTTCGTACTATGCGCCGCGCTGTGGGTCGTCGCGATCGTCGATTACGACTGGCGGCTGATTCCGAACGTCATTACCTGGCCCGGGACGCTGGTGGGATTCATCGCCGCGTCGCTGATGATGCCGGAGGTCGGCTGGAGGAGTTCGTTGGTCGGAATCGCGCTTGGCGGCGGCATCCTGTATGGCACCGGCTATTTCTATCAGCTCGTGCGCGGGCGCGAGGGTGTGGGCCTGGGCGACGTGTGGCTGCTGGGGATGGTCGGTGGATTTCTGGGCTGGCCGGGAGTTTTCTTCACTTTGTTTTTCGGTTCGGTAATAGGCGCGATCGGCGGAATCGCGTTCGCGCTCAGTGGCGGCGGCGCGACTTCCCCCGCTCCGCTCGGCGACCCGGTGACCGATCCGGAGGAAGCAGACGTCTCGATACTTCGCACCGAAGTTCCGTTCGGTCCGTATCTGGCGCTGGCGGCCGGCGTTTTCGCTCTCTTCCAGCCGCAACTGACGCGCTGGTATCTTGGCGGATAAGGACGCGCAACGTTGCGATCCAACTAACTGATGGCAGGCGGTGTATTCATCACGCTCGAAGGCGTCGAGGGAAGCGGCAAGACCACCCAGGCCGCAATCCTGGGCGACGTGCTGCGCAAAGGCAGCCGCCGCGTAACGGTCACCCATGAGCCGGGCGGCACGCGGGCCGGCGAAACGATTCGCGCGATTTTTCTCGATCCCGCGGTTTCGCTGGACGTAGCCGCGGAACTGCTGCTGGTCCTTGCCGATCGCGCGCAGCATGTCCGCGAAAAACTCCGGCCCGCGCTCGCCGCCGGCGAAATCGTGATTTCCGATCGCTATTCGGATTCGACCACCGCCTACCAGGGCCACGGCCGCGGCTTCGATCTCAAACTGCTCGGCGAGCTGAACCGGCTCGCCAGCGACAGCGTGACGCCCGACCTGACTATTGTCCTCGACCTGCCCGTCGAGACCGGTCTCGAGCGCACCCGCGCGCGAGCAATGGGAACCGGCCGCGGCTCCGACCGCTTCGAGGGCGAGCGCGCCGACTTCCATCGCAGAGTGCGCGACGGTTTTCTCGCGATCGCGAAGGCCGAGCCCGCGCGGGTCGTCGTGATCGACGCCGACCGTCCGGTTGCCGCCGTCAGCGCCGACATCCGCCACGCCGTGGACGAGCTGCTCGCCCGCCGATGACTGAATCCCCATGCCGATAGATTCGATCCGCGGGCATCGTGAACTCGCAAGCCGGCTGCTGGCCGAATTGCGCAGCCGCCCTTCGCACGCCTACCTGTTCGCGGGTCCGCGCGGCGTCGGTAAAGCGCTGGTCGCAACCAGCCTCGTCCACGCCCTGATGTGCGAGCGATCGCCCGGCGAGAATTTCTGCTGCAATCCCGCGCGATGCCCCGTCCGCCTTGCGCCGCAGACCGAGCGCACGCGCGCGCGCGCCGCCGATGCGGACACGCCGAGATGCGATTGCTGTTCTGCATGCGTGCAAATCGCGACGGGCGTGCATCCGGACTTCACCTACGTGTCGCGCCCCGTTGGCCGTACCGAAGTTCTGATCGACCAGGTCCGCGAATTGATTGCGCGGTTGGGAATCCGTCCGTCGCGCTCGCCGGTTCGTATGGCAATTATCGACGACGCCGAGAGCCTCAACATCCCGGCGCAGAACGCGCTCCTGAAGACGCTCGAAGAGCCGCCCGGCCACGCAATTATCATCATGGTATCCGCCAGCGAGCGCGCCCTGCTCGACACCGTCCGCTCGCGCACGCGCACGGTCAGATTTCCTGCGCTCCAGGTCGCCGATCTGGAGGCTATCCTTGCCGCGCATGGCATCGACGATAAAGCTCGCGCCAGTGCGCTTGCTTTGCTGGCTCGCGGCAGCGCTGCAAATGCGATCGCACTCGCCGACGGCGATGAACCGCCGATGAAAGAACTCCTTGACGCCCTCAGTACCGCAAAATCGATCGATTTCGCCCGCGCACAGTCTCTCGCGCAGGAGTTCTTCGCCAACCGCGACGCCGCCGCCGGCAATTTCGAGCTACTCGCAAGACTCCTCGAAGAAATACTATGCTACAAACTGCTCAAGACCGATTTCGTGGCGTTTCCGCCCGACTCCAGGCCGAAATTGGCGAGTCTGGCGGACAGCCTCGGTGTCGATGCGGTGGTGAAATGTATCGACGCGGCAGTGCGCGCCACCGAAGCGGTCGAAGCGAATGCTAATCCGCGCCTGCAGGCTGAGAATTGGTGGACTATCGCCGGCCATGCGATGCGGGGTGAGTAGAAGATAGTGGCTGACATCGATCCATTTGAAGGCTCTCAACCGATGCCGAAAATCGTCGCCGTAAGTCTCCAGCAGGCCGGTCATTTGTATAATTTCCTGGCCGGCGACCGGGCGCTGCGCCGCGGCGAACGCGTGCTGGTCGAAAGCGAGGCCGGCACCCGGGTCGGCACGGTCGAGATCGAACCGCACGAACCCGCGGTTACGATCGATCTTTCCTCGCTGCGCCCTGTTATCCGTATTGCTTCCGACAATGACTTCCAGGCCGAGCGGGAAACCCTCTCGCGTGAGGCATACGCGCGCCGCCTGTGCGTCGAGCGCATTCGCGAGGGCCGCATCCAGATGAAGCTCGTCAGCGCCGACTACACCTTCGACGCGCGCAAGGTTGTCTTCTATTTCGTCGCCGAGGGCCGCGTCGATTTCCGCGACCTGGTCCGCGATCTCGCCAACACGCTGCGCGTTCGCGTCGAGATGAAACAGATTGGCGCCCGCGATGAGACCAAAGTCACGGGCGGGATGGGTCCATGCGGACGCGAGCTGTGCTGCTCCAGTTGGCTGCGCGACTTCGAGGCGGTCACGGTCAAGATGGCGCGCGAGCAGGGCCTCGCGCTCAATCCCTCGCGGCTGGCCGGGATGTGCGGGCGGCTAAAATGCTGCCTGCGCTACGAATATGCCAGCTACGTCGAACTCAAGCGCGCGCTGCCCAACGTCGGCAAGCGCGTGCAATGCGTCAAGGGCGACGGCAGAGTGGTGCGCCAGAACGTCCTCAAGCAGACCGTGCTGATCCAGCGCGAGGAAGAAGGCGGCGTCGTCGTCGAAGCTACCCTCGAGGATTTGGTCGCCTCGCGCCCGCAGTAGCAAGCGTCCTTACCGCCTCACGTCCCGAAGTGGCGGCGGGATCTGATTGCCGACTATCGCATCCGTGATCAGCGGCGCGTCTTCAGTTCGCAAAGCTGTACGCGCCACCACGTTGCAGCGCTTTCTTGTAGGCAGGCCGCTCGTGCAAGCGCCTGGTCCACGCGTCGAGGTTGGGATACTGCGCACGCTTGCCGAACGCGCCGGCCACCTCGCCTACGAAGCTCATCTGGATGTCAGCGCCTGTCAGGGTGTCTCCCACCAGGAACTGCCGGCCCTTCAAAGCGCTATCGATGTAAGCGAGGTGATTGGCAATCTCGCCCTCGATGCGCGGCATCAGTGGGGCAGCCGCTTCACCCAGGCGCGTGGCATAAAGGTTGAGCATCAGAGGCAGCATCGCCGAGCCTTCGGCATAGTGCATCCATTGCACGTACTCGTCATAGGCCGGAGTCTCGGGCGCGGGCTGCAGCCGGCCTCCGCCGTGGCGGCGTATCAGGTAGTCGATTATCGCGCCTGATTCGATGATGGTCCGATCGCCATCAGTGATGACCGGTGACTTGCCGAGCGGGTGAACCTTCTTCAATTCCGGTGGCGCAAGCCGGGTTTGCGCATCGCGCTGGTATGGCTTGATCTCGTACGGCAGGCCGAGCTCTTCCAGCAGCCAGAGGATACGTTGTGAGCGGGAATCGTTTAGGTGATGGACGACGATCATGCGGCAATTCCTCCATGCGGACCATTATCTAACAGAATCGCAACCGGACTGCATTGTTGTGCTCATGCTGATTTTGCAGCCCCGATGCTCGCGGTTCAATTCCACTGGATAGCTCCTCAAAAAAACAGTGTAAACGCCGCCTGCATCTTCTCTTCCTGGCTCGGGCGCCGGTGGCGATGGCCCCCGCCAGTCGCACGGCGCCGAGTCTCCCGCTATGCTCGATCTCCTGATGGCGAAAAACCGCATCCACATCACGAGCGCGATCATCTACAGCAACGGCCCGCCCCATGTCGGCCATGCCTACGAAATGCTGGCGACCGACGCGTTCGCGCGTTTTCAGCGCCGCAAGCTCGGCCCCGCCAACGTCACCTTCCTCACCGGCACCGACGAGCACGGCGACAAAAACAAGCGCGCCGCCGACGCGATGGGACTCCATCCGAAAGCATTCGCGGACAAAATCAGCGCGCTCTTTCGACAAGGATGGGCCGGGCTGGACATCAGCTACGATATCTTTGTCCGCACCACCGACCCCGTGCATCAGGCGTTCGTGCAGAAGATGCTCGCGCGCACTTACGAATCCGGCGGCATCTACTTCAAGGACTACGAAGGCCTCTACTGCGTGGGATGCGAGCGCTTTTATACCGAGAAAGAACTGCTGCCCGGCAACATCTGTCCGGTGCACAATCGGCCCGTCGAGACAATCAAGGAAGGCAACTATTTCCTGAAGCTCGAGAAATACCGCGAGACCATCCGCCGAAACATCGAGAAAAATCTCGATTTCATCCGGCCCGAGCGCTATCGCAACGAGGCGCTCCGGATGCTCGACGAACCGCTCGAGGATCTTTGCATCTCGCGTCCCAAGGCGCGCCTCGATTGGGGTATCACGCTGCCGTTTGACGACAAGTACGTCACCTACGTCTGGTACGACGCCTTATGGGCCTACATGAGCGAGCTGCCGAACACGGAAGACGCGTCATTGACCGCAATCCTGCCGGTCACCGAACACTTCATCGGCAAGGACATCCTCAAGACGCACGCTGTGTACTGGCCCGCGATGCTGCTGGCGGTCGGCTTGCCGATCTATCGTCATCTGAACGTCCACGGATTTATGAATTTCGGCGGCGCGCGGCTGTCGAAGAGCTCGGGCAACACGCAGGACCCCGTCGCCTATCAGAAAAACATCGGCCCCGACGTTTTGCGCTTCTTCATCCTGCGCGAATTCACCTATGGCCTCGACGGCGACTTCTCCGAGGAGCGCGTGATCGATCGCTACAACTCGGACCTGGCCAACGACCTCGGCAACCTGACCAGCCGCGTGCTCTCGATGGCGGCGCGATACTTCGAGGGCGTGATCACGGCGGCGCCGGGCAGGGGCACCGACGCGCTCGATATTCCGCTTCATGACACGTTCGCTTCGTTGCCGGCGCAGGTGGCGCCCCTGGTCGAGGAACTCGCGTTCAATCGCGCTCTGGAAGCCATCTGGCAAGCCCTCGATGCGGCCAACAAATACATAGTTGAAACCTCGCCCTTCACGCTCGCCAAGGATCCCGCCAATCTGCCGCGGGTCGCGCAAGTCCTGGCCAACCTGGTCGAGGGATTGCGTGTCGTCGCCGATATCCTCGAGCCGTTCATGCCGGTAACGTCGAAAAAGATTCTCGGCCTGCTCAATGTCGATGAGAAACTCGCGCGCGCGCCATATGGGGATGGCATCAAGCCGGGGCATCGCGTAAATCCGACGACGCCGCTGTTCCCGCGCATCGACAAGAAAGCCCGCGCCTGACCCCCGTGCACGCTCCGGAATCCACGCTCAATTTCAATGACAACGGTTGTCGATACGCATTGCCATCTCGCCGACGCAAAGTTCCGCGGCGACCTCGAAGCGGTGATCGCGCGCGCGTCCAGCGCCGGCGTGGCTCAGATCATCTCGGTCGGCGCGATCGGACCGATCGAAAACGATCGATTGACCGTCGCAATCGCCGAGCGTCACCCAAATGTCTTCGCCGCCGTCGGCGTGCATCCCCACGACGCTAGGGATTGCACGCCCGAACGAATCGCACAGTTGCGCGACCTCGCCGCGTCGAAAAAAGTTGTCGCGATCGGCGAGAGCGGACTCGATTTCCATTACATGCACTCGCCGGCCGAAGCGCAGGAATCGTCATTGCGTGCGCATCTTGCGCTCGCCGCCGAACTCGACCTGCCAATCGTGATTCATTGCCGCGACGCAGAGCGCGGGCTCGTCGAGATCGTGCGCGAGAGCGGGGTTCCACCGCGCGGCGGCGTGATTCATTGCTTCACGGGCGATTCCAACGCGGCGCGCGAGTTCCTCGCGCTGGGACTGTGCATCTCGTTCTCGGGCATCATCACGTTCAAAAATTCCGCATCGGTTCGCGAGGCCGCGTCGATCGTTCCCGATGACCGAGTGATGGTGGAGACGGACGCACCTTATCTCGCGCCCGAGCCGTATCGCGGGATGCGCAATGAGCCGGCCTACGTCAGTCGCACGCTCGAAATACTCGCGAATCTTCGGCGCGTTGACGCCGCTGCGCTCGGCGCCCAGGTGATTGCGAACGCCGCCCGCCTGTTCAGGCTCCCGCCACCCGTGAAAACGCCAGCGCGACCCGCCTAACCAAGCGGATGGCCGCCGAAGATCATCGGATGCAGCGCGACGATTGCAACGGCCAGTACTACGCCCACGCCAATCGCCGCCCACGGCATGTCATCGCCGGCCCATCGAACGCGCCCGCCGATTAGCGCCGCGAACGGCACGAACGATGTCTTCGCGACGAACTCGCGATAGCGATCGCCAAGTTCGCGAATCTTGCGCCGGTCCTGATGCATCCCGCCGATGATTCCGAGCACAGGAAACAGCCCGAAGAAAATCACGTCGCCGGCCCGTCCGTTCATCAGCATGTGCGCGATTCCAAACAGGCTGAATCCAACAAAAGACGGATGCCGTGTGATCTTGAGGAGTCCGCGCGGTTCACTCCCGCCCGCCGGCGCGCCCATTGTGCCCGGATTCGGAGTGATGAAACTCCCGACCAACAGAATGAGCGCTGCCAACATCAGCAACCACGCAAGCCCTCGAATCGGGGGCGCCGCCCGCAAAGCCCAAAGCAAGGGGCCGGCGTGCTTGTTGCGCGCGAATTCGTAGATCAGCGGTCCCAGCGTCGCGAACGCGATTAGCGAATAGATGCCGCGATAGCGCTGCTCGCCGACCGCACTGATCAACCGAAATCGAACGGCAGACGACGATATGATCAGATGACTGGCCAGGAACAAACCTGCCCACAGCGCGATCCAGACAGTCGCATCCATAGAGACCTCCGCGCGATCGCTGAGTAGTCGAGGCTCCGCGCCAGCAGGATCATGGCAGGATCGCGGCCCGCATCAAATGCAGCGAACCGGTTGCAGACCGGCGGCATCGGCGCGACCCGGCTCAATTCACGAACCGGCTCGAGCGGGGTTGTAGTCATCAGGAGCATAAAACCATGATACCGATTATCCAGGTTGATGAGGCGTGCTTCACCGAAGTTGCGGCGCGCGGTGCAGAGCGTGAGATCGGCGATGGCGCGAGCCTCACGCAGGCGTGCATCCTCGAAGAGATCGTCGGAGCGGTTTTCGGATCAATCACGCTGTGGTACTTGGCGACTTCGCTGGCCAGCCTGGCCTGACAAAACACGATGCCCACGTTCAGTCTCAAGTTGCCGCCGCCGTTCGAAGAGGCGGTGAAAAGCATGGAACGCGAGATCATGCGCTTCCTGATGCGCTCGACCGGCGATCGCGAGGATGCGATGGACCTGTTCCAGGAGACGTGGCTGCGCGCCTATCGCTCCTACCCCCGGCTTCAATCGGAAGACGGACTGCGGCCGTGGATTTTTCGAATCGCATCGAACCTGTGCCGCAATCGCGCGCGGGACAGGATGCGCCGCGGGCGTGTGATCGCGAACGAGACTGCGGACGGCGCAATGCCGGCCGATAACGCGCCGAATCACCTCAATGGCGGACCCGAGGGCGCGCTTCATTTGAAGAGAGCCATCTCGCGGCTGCCCGGCAAGCAGGGTCAGGCATTGATGATGCGCAAGTTCGCGGGGCTTGAATATACGGAGATCGGTGTGGCGCTGAACTGCTCGGCCGAGAGCGCGCGGGCAAGCGTCTATCAGGCGCTGAAGAAACTCAGGCTGGACGAGTAATTAAGATGAAGACCAATCGAATGGCGACGCAAGTGAAGGAGAGTGCGCCGATCGACGACCGGATGCTCGACGCAATGATCGGACAGACGCGGCCTCGCATCGAGCGCGCGATGAAGCTCCTGCGGCGACCGCAAGCGCGGGTCGGGGTGATTTCGTCGCCACTTGGCCGTCTGCTGATCGCGGAGAGCGACCGCGGCCTCGCGGCGATTCACTTTCTTTTCATAGACGGAGCGGAGCGAACGCTCGCGATGCTGCGCAAGAAGTTCGACCTGATCGAGAATGAAGCGAGTGCCCGCCGGATCGGCGCGGAAATCGATCGGGTGTTCGAGGGCGACTTCAGTGCGATGGCGCATCCGGTGGACTTGAGCCTGGTCGAGAGCGACTTCCAGCGCCGCGCGTACGCATCGCTTCGAAAAGTCCCGCCCGGCGCGGTGATCACTTATCACGGGCTGGCCGCGACGGTTGGACAGCCCGACAGCCAGCGCGCGATCGGCAACACGATGGCGTCGAATCCGGTGCCGATCTTCGTGCCATGTCATCGTGTGATTCGCTCCGACGGAACGATCGGCAATTACGGCGGCGGCGTGGATAACAAAATTAAGCTGCTGCGCGCGGAGGGATTCGAAGTCGGGCGCGACCTGCGATTGCCGTCGCGCGCCGTGATGGGGCATCGACGCACCGGAATCTTCTGCCGACCCGACTGCTCGGCGGCGCGGCGCGCGGATCCAGCAAAGATGCTGATCTTCGCGGATGCCAAGTGCGCGGGACACGCCGGGCTGAGGGCATGCAAGCTGTGCAAGCCTGCGTGAATCAGGCCGGCTGAGAAAGAAAAAGAGCGGCGCCGAATGCGGCACCGCCCTTTTCGGCCGATCTCGCTGTCCGATTACTCGGTTTCCGACTGCGATTTGAGCTGTTGAATCTGCTGACGCTGATTCTCGATTTCTTGCTGTTGCTGCTGCACCTGCTGCTGGGTCTGTGCGTTGGCGTTTTCCTGATTCTGCATCGAATTGCCGACTACATAGCCCGTACCACCGCCCAGAACACCGCCGATCAGGGCACCCGCGAGAGGATGGCCGACAGCCGCCCCGATAAGCGCACCGCCACCTGCGCCCAACGCCGTGCCGCCGAGGGTGCCTTCTTCACGAGTCGAGAGCGGCTGCCCCGAGCATCCTGCAAGAACGAGCGTTCCCGCCAGCGCCAAACTCATGATTATTCCAACACTTTTGCGCATAATGAGAATCTCCATCGTCCAATAATTGATACGTCAGCCGAGCTATTCGGTTTCCTGCTGTGCCTTCAATTGCTGAATCTGCTGACGCTGTTGTTCCATTTCCTGTTGCTGTTGCTGGATCTGCGCCTGGGTCTGCTGGTTGGCGTTCTGATCGTTCTGCATCGCGTTGCCGACCGCGAAGCCTGTAACTCCTCCGAGTCCGGCGCCGATTGCAGCGCCTGCCAGCGGTGCGCCGACCGCGGCGCCAATAATCGCGCCGGCGGCCGCGCCGATTCCCGCACCGCCCAGAGTGCCTTCCTCACGCGTGGACATCGGCGACCCGGAGCATCCGGCGGCAAGGAAAAGCGCGGCAACGGCGAACGTACCTGTCGCAATTGCATGTTTGCGCATAATCCTTCTCAGCCCGCTATTCGGTCTCGCTCTGACTCTTCAATTTCTGAATCTGCTGTTGCTGATTTTGGATCTGCTTTTGCTGCGATTGAATTTGCGTCTGGGTTTGAGCGTTGGCGTTTTCCTGATTCTGCATCTCGTTGCCGACCACGTATCCGCCAAGTGCGCCGATGCCGCCGCCGATTGCCGCACCCGCCAACGGGTTACCTACAGCGGCACCTATGATCGCGCCGGTTGCGGCTCCGAGTCCCGTGCCGATGAACGTGCCCTTCTCACGTGTCGAGAGTGGCTCTCCCGAGCATCCCATGACCGCCACGATCGCAATCGCCACGAGCAGACCTTTAATTATCGACGCCACATTTGTCCGCACGAGCTTCCTCCTTCCACAGGGAGCAGTTTGTTTTCATGCCTGCCAAGGGCTGCGGCATTCCCCGCCAACAGCGGGCGAGTTCATTTGGCCGTCGCTAGTTTTCTACCTTCTGCGTGGGCGATCAACCACTTCCGACATGGAGTTTAGCATGGAATTCCTACCCATGTCCGAAATTGTCGCGCGTTATAAACGAATATTCATCTTCTCCGGTTGCCGCAAGGGTTATGGCATCGCGGCAAAAATCCGGGTCGGCCCGCCGGTCCCGCTGCCGATTTTCATAGGGATGCAGAATACCGTCGCGCCCCTGGCCGGCAATTTTTCCGCGTTGGCCAGGTTTTCGAAGCCGGGCTTGTTCGCGCCGAGCCAGAGCCGATGCACCGGGAAATCCTTCGAGTTGCCGGGATCCATGCTCGCGGTATCGATCGCAATTGCCACGACGTGTCGGTTCTTCAAAATAAAATCCACGGCCTCGGCCGAATAGCCCGGAAAGTGCAGGCCGGCAACGTCGCCGGGCTTGTCGGTGCCCATGTAGCGTTTTTTGTCGGGCCAATATTTGCCCCATCCCGAGCGCGCGACGACGATCGCACCGTCGGGAATCCGGCCGTTAGCGGCTTCGTATGCCTTGATGTCATCGACGCTGAGCATCGCGTCGGGGTCCTTGGCGGCGCGCGCGGAAAAATCGATCACCGCGGCGGGTCCGATGCAATCGGTGAGCGGAACCTGGTCGAGCGTAATCCCATTGCGGTTGAAATGGCGCGGCGCATCGGTATGCGTGCCGCCGTGTTCGGGCGCCGCGTAATTTGCCGATGCGTAAAAGTAATGCTCAGGAGTATCGCCATTTTTCTCGAACTGATGGACGAAGCCCTTTTCGGTCGGCCAGTAGATGGTCCGGGAGTCGAAGGTGTAGGTGAGGTCGATAATTTTTGCAGTGTCAATCACTTCCGCAGCCAAGCCGACTCGCGCGACGCCGAGCGTGACCAGAGCGGCTGCGATCGTCGCACATTTCACGATTTTGATCATCGCTTTTTAACGGGACAATCATAGGTAAGACGCCTCCGCATTGGAACGTCAGATCGGATCTTGCCTCTCTCTATCGTTGTGGTCCAGTGACGGCTGTGACTACCGAATACTTCAAAGCCTGGAGAGGATGTTTGACGTTAGCGGGCGAATGGCGCAGATTCAGGCAACCTGAACCTGTGCGCTGTGTTCGGCGCAAGTCTATGACCGAAAAGCGTAGCCCAACTTCCGAAACCGAACTGGGAAAGCTGTCTGCTGGCGTCGTATCATCGGACGCCACGCTTTCCGCACACGAACACGATTGACTCGATATTGCGATCGGAGAGCAATCTCGCTGCGGCCACCGAGCCTGTCATGACTGTCGAACGCTGGATGGATCTCAGGTGCTACCCGTCGACACGCGCTGAGACGGTGCACGCCATTGGGGTGCTCGTACGCCGCTCGGCCAGCGCTGAACTCCAGATGACCTTCCGCCTCGACGGAGATATTCCCCGAATCCAGGTCTCTCCGCCGGGCATGCCGCGCATCGCTACACAGCTCTGGCGCCACACCTGCTTCGAGGCCTTCATCGCGGTGGAAGGGCAACCGGAGTACCACGAGTTCAACTTCGCGCCGTCGGGGGATTGGGCCGTCTACGCCTTTAGCGGCTATCGCAACGGCGGTCCTGTTGCGAACGAAATGATGCGCCCGCACATTGCCGTGCGCTCTACTGGCAGTCGGCTTGAGCTGGACACCCTTGTCCGGCTCGATGGCCTGTCTGCCATCCACCCGCGTGCTTCCCTCCGTATCGGGCTCTCGGCGGTCATCGAGGCGAGCGATGGGCTTTCGTACTGGGCGCTTCGCCATCCGGCCGACAAACCGGATTTTCATGATGCCGATGGATTCGCACTGCTAATAGAGCCGCCAGGCCCCGAGTCGTAGGTCCTCGATCCGGATCAGGCCGAAATGGGCCACGCCTGAACAGGTCGAAAGCGCGTGGTAGAGTGAAATTCTGATGAAGCACGCGCAACCACGAGGTCTCAGCCGGCGGCGCGTGGAGCAGCTTCTATCGGAAACGAAGCATGATCGTTCCGCCGGTAGCCGAATTGACGTTCTTTCCCGCCACTTCCTTGGACATTCCTACAAACCAAATCCGCTGATTGGATCGGCCGACACAGTCGAAGTGTTCACGGCTTCCCTCGATGGATTCGACTGTGTCACGTACATTGAAACAATTGTAGCGCTCGCCCGCGCTTCCAACGTTGATGACTTCACCGAGTGGCTGCGAAGGATTCGGTATGAACGAGGCCGCATTCAATGGGAACGGCGGAATCACTATATGACACTCTGGATTCGCAACAATGTACGCGAAGGGATAATCAGGCCGGTTTCAATGCCGACTGTCCCGATACTCAGCAGGGAACGCGTTCTGAATGTTGTACCTGGACTCGCTGCACAGCGGACTCGCGTCAAATGTGTACCGAAGCCGGCAGTACCACGGCTCGAACCGCATCTGCAAAGCGGTGACCTGATTTTTTTTGCGTCGACACGCAAGAATCTCGATGTGTTTCATGCTGGAATCATCGTGCGCGATGGCAAAAAAGTTTTCATGCGCCACGCGTCGCGCAGCCAGGGCTCTGTCGTGGAACAGGAATTGAGCGAGTTTCTGAAGGCAAATCGGATGGCTGGCGTCATTGTCGTGCGGCCGCAAGGGTGACGCGACGCATTGCAGTCAGTAGCTAAGATGACGCGGCGGGGTGGAGTGTGAACATCGTCCATCCAAAGGACTACTCGTCCGCAAGTATTCAACGACTCCTCGACGCTGCCGATTCCGATGTCCTCTTTCTCGGTGATCCGCGCGTAAACATCGAGCCCGGACCGCGCATGTTCGATCGAATGGCGCAGGTCATACGTGAAACCGGCGGCGGCTGGGTTTATGCCGACGCAGTAAGCCATCCTCGTATCGACTATCAAAGCGGGAGCATCCGCGACAGTTTCGACTTTGGCCCGGTAGTCGGTGTGTCGGTTCGGGCTGCGCGTCAGTCAGGAATCGACAGCACCTGGAAATGGGGAGGACTATACGACCTACGGTTAAGGATTTCGGAAAAACACGCTATCGTGCGGATTCCCGAACCGTTGTACAGCGCGTCGATGATTGATGCGCGGCCGACGGGTCAAAAGCAATTCGATTATGTGGATCCGCGCAATCGCGATTACCAAATCGAAATGGAGCGCATCGCGACGGCGCATCTCAAACGAATCGGCGCCTGGTTGCAGCCGCACTTCGAGAAAGTTCCAGCCGCAGCGGAAACATTTCCAGTAAAAGCCAGCGTCATGATCCCGGTCCGGAATCGCGAGCGGACAATTCTCGACGCCGTTCAAAGCGCCCTCGTCCAGAGCGCCGATTTCGAATTCAATGTGATCGTCGTTGATAACCATTCGACGGATCGCACGACAGAAATCCTGCGCGCTATTAGCGATTCGCGTGTTAAGCACATCGTTCCCGAAAGCCGGGACCTTGGAATCGGCGGGTGCTGGAACGAGGCGATTTACTCAAGGGAATGCGGACAATACGCCATCCAACTTGATTCTGACGACCTGTACATCAATGAAGGCGTCCTTCGCCGGATTGTTGCAGAAATTGAAGCCGGACCTTATGCGATGGTCATAGGCTCCTACACGATGGTCGATTTTTCCTTGAAAGAGATTCCGCCCGGTCTAATCGACCATCGCGAGTGGAGTCGCGAGAACGGAAGAAACAATGCACTCCGTGTCAATGGTCTCGGCGCGCCGCGCGCATTCAATACCTCGGTTTTGCGCCGTATCGGATTTCCGAATGTCAGCTATGGCGAGGATTACGCCGTAGCGTTGCGGATCAGCCGTGACTACGAGATCGCCCGGATCTACGAGTCCCTCTATCTTTGCCGCCGTTGGGAAGGCAATAGCGATAGCGCGCTGCCTCTCGAGGTTGCGAATCGATACGATCTGTACAAGGACTGGCTCCGAACTATCGAGATTCAGGTTCGGATGCGGGAATGATCCACGAAATAGAAGAACTGTTCAAACGGCAGGCGCGGGCATGGCCGCAGCTCGCGAAAGGCGTTGAAGGCCTTGCGCGGGCGAAGACACGGCCGGTACGGATCGATTGGTTCGACATCTTCATCCGTCACATTCCCCATCGTATGGCTAGCACAACGGCGTCGGTCGACCGGGAGTCGGTTGCGAAACGTCCCTGCTTCCTATGTGCGGGGAATCTGCCTTCGGAGGAAGAGGGTCTGCGGTTCGATGAGGACTTCACGATCTACTGCAATCCGTTTCCAATCGTGGATCATCACCTGACAATCGCTCACCGAGAACACGGCTTGCAGCGCATCGCTAACCAGTTCGGAAATATGCTCGACATTGCTGCAGCCCTCCCTGGATATTTCGTCGTCTATAACGGTCCGGAATGCGGAGCATCCGCACCAGACCACATGCACTTTCAGGCAGGCTCGCGACGATTGTTTCCGATCGAGAAGGACACCGCTGGACTGACTGGCGTCACTGTTCCAAATTACGGAAGAAATGTGTTCCTGCTTCGTGGGCGGGATCGATCTGCTTTGATCCATCGAATGGATCGTGCCATCGATCTGCTCGCGGAAACGACGGGCAAACGGGCAGAACCGCTGGTCAACATCGCGGTCTTTCATGAGAGAGGGGAGTGGGTCACATATCTGTTTCCGCGAGGAAAACACCGGCCAGAGGTCTTTCATAGGGGCGAACTGACGGTCAGTCCGGCATCGATTGATTTGTGTGGAATATTTGTCGTGCCGCTGGCACAGCATTTCGATAGAATCACGGGTGACGCCATCGCCGCAATTTTTCGAGAGGTCACTTTACCTGACGGTCAGTTTCAGGAAATCGCCGGCAAGCTGGAGAGTGAGCGTTGAACGTATTGGTAGGGCTGATCGAAGGACAATCCGCTGCCGAAGTCGAATTGACGGGTACGTTTACGGATACTTCCGGCAAGCCATACACCCCCGGGCGCTACAGATTTATTTCTGAAGTTACGCTCACTCCGTCGGATCTGGCATCGTGCGCGTTTGCGCTGAACGACGTCACGATCGGAATCGGATTTCATTGGGAACGCAAGGAGCGCCAGGTATTCCGCGGGGTTTTTCGCCTCATGAAACTAGAGGCCGGGCTGACGGTGATCAATGATGTTCCGCTCGAAGACTACGTCACGAGCGTGATTTCATCCGAGATGAGCGCGTTCTGTCCGCTCGAACTGCTGAAAGCTCACGCGGTGATTTCGCGCAGCTGGCTGTGGTTTCCTAAAGCAAATCCCTCTCGCTCCGGGAGAGGGCAGCGTCTCAATTCTCACGAAATCCTTCGCTGGTACGGCCGCGAAGCGCATCCGGATTTCGATGTGTGTGCCGACGACCACTGCCAGCGGTATCAGGGCATCACGAAAGCATTCTCTCCAGCCGCAGCCGAAGCGGTTCGCGCCACGGCCGGCGAGTTTCTCCGTTACAAGGGCACTATCTGCGACGCACGGTTTTCCAAATGCTGCGGCGGAATAACCGAGCGCTATGCGACCGCTTGGGAAGATGAAGATATTCCCTATCTTGAATCTATCTACGACGGTCCGGCGCAATCATGCTCTTACAGTCCTGAGACATGGATACGCTCAAGCCCGCCGGCTTACTGCAATGCGGACGATTCGGAGCTTCTCTCACGCGTTCTCCCGGGATTCGATCAGGAGACCCGAGATTTCTATCGCTGGCGGGTCGCGTACACGCCCGAAGAACTCGCCGATCTGATCAGATCCAGGCTTGGCGCGGATCTTGGTCCGATTCGCGACGTGCAGGCGCTCGCGCGCGGACCTTCAGGCCGAATATATCGGCTGAAGATCACCGGGGAACGCGACCACATCATCATCGGTAAAGAACTGGAAATTCGCCGCGCTTTATCGGGCACGCATCTTTACAGCTCTGCATTCGTCGTAGACAAAGAGTCTGGCCGCTTTCTCTTGAGAGGAGCCGGCTGGGGACACGGTGTCGGCCTATGCCAGATCGGCGCGGCAGTCATGGCAAATGAGGGCAAGACTTACACAGAAATCTTGCAGCATTACTATCGTGGGACCACTGTCACCGTTTGATGTCCGCGCCGCGCGCTCACCTGGTCAGGCGAGCCTAACCCACGATGCGGCGCCCGTTTTCCTCCGGGATGGAGAACGTAAAGGAATTCCTGCTTTGACAATCTGAATAAACGTTCAGGAAATTGTTCCGCGCTGTTCGCGCAGGCTTTGCTCGCTGCTCGCGTTCCTTGAAGACGATGATCGCAACGACTCAGCCCTCATTTGCGACTGTATCGAGCAGCTCTGATTCGACGTCTTAATAAGTGAGGTAAATGAAAATGAGGCGCAAAATTTTGATGTCATTGGGCGCGCCTCTTCTAGCGCTTGGAATGTTGGCGCTTCAAGGGTGCTACGGCTTGGCTCCCGGATACGGCTACGGTGGCGGATACGGACCTCGTGCATATTCCGGCATCGGCTTGGGTCCGTCGTACGCGTATGGCGGCGGACACCCTGTGTATGAACCTGCTCTTTGGGGCGGGAATGGCGGATGGGGCGGTGGCCATGATTGGAATCACGGCTTCTATGCCGACCGTGGCTTGAATCATGGCGTCTATGGCGGCGCACATGCGTTCGCCGGCGGACATAATGTCGGTGGCAATGCACGCGCTGGTGGTCGTTCATTCGGTGGTGGTCGTTCGGTCGGTGGCAATGGCCGTGCATCTGCAGCGCATGCGGGTGGTGGACACGGAGGCGGCGGACATGAGAGCGGTCACGGTCGCGGTTGACCATTGGGAATGACGCGCTCAATGGTCTTCTAAATCACGCGCCGATGCCTGACTCGGCGCGTGATTATATCTGCGCGTTGAGCTCAGCGAAGCTGGCCGCATGAGGGATCGGCACCATGAAGTTGCGCCGCGCGTAGCCGACCGACCCTTCAACCTTGCGCTTGTGTGTTGCCCTCATAAATCACCGCCGCCGTAGAGACGGTCAGAAGTGAGGACACGTGGCCGGCAGCTTCGCGGAGTCGATGCCTTCGCACTTCATATTGTTCACCGTCAAGTTGCCCTCGGCGTCAAGCTTCACCGTCCAGACAGTGTCGTAGTCGGTACTCGGCCAAGCGGGCGCCTGTGGGCAGGGGCTGGGCACCTGTGAGCAGGTGTTGGGCGGGAAATAGCTCGAGATCAACGAATTTACCATCGGCTGGATGAATTGATACGACCACCCCAATAGCACGGTCTGATTGGAAAGGCCGGGGCTGGTGACGTCTGTGAGGTGAGTACCGAAGAAAAAATCGCTGGATTCCTGGCACGCATTCTCGTCGGAGAGATTGAAGCTCGCGGCCAGATCAAAGGGCAGGTTATTGGCGATTGCATATGGTTCGACAGTCAATGGCGGCGCAACACCCGACCACGAGAAACCCTCTGTGCCTAGGCTGGTCTGAGCGGGGTCGCTCGAATAGACCACGCCGGGGTTGACTTTGCCGCGCAGCGCGTTCGGGAGATCCAGCGCGCGCCATTGCCCCGCGCAGACATAGTTGCCGTCGCTCCAATATGGCAGCGGATGCGCGTCTGCGTGCCGAACTATGTAAAGGGTCTCGTTGGTGTTGATTCCCTGGGGAACCACGGCGTGGTCATCGCCGCCGGTCACGTCAAGGCTAAAAGGCGCCTGTCCCGTGCATTGAGTGCCGATCTTCGGCTTCGGCGCGGGCAGCGCAGGGTATTTCGAACCCGGGTTTACATGGCTGTTGTAGGTGATCAAGCGCGGGATTCCCGACGGCGTGATCGAGATCGCATAAATATAGTTCGGCCCTTGATAGCTCGCCGGAAGACTCAGGTTATAATCTTCGATATCGTTGATATTTGCCAGCAGCGCCTTGGTGGTCTCCCAAGGCGCTGAGAAGACATAAAAGCCCGGTACTTCTGCCGTGACAATACCGGCTACCAGGGTTTCGTTGTTGTCTTCCTGATCGTTGAAATCGAGACCCTGGCAATTCGGGCAGTATGCTGTCGGCGTAGCAACTCCGGTCGGTACCGACCCTGGCGCATACGATACATTGAGTGGGTAGCTGTTGCCGGTATATGGGAAATATTCGGGAGGGAGCACGCTGGACAGAGTGATCTGGTTGAGAAGGGCGAACTGCTGAATGGTCTCAGGCGCCGCCATATCGGGGTAATTGCTGGGGGTTTGCAAATGGGTCATCGGTTCGAGCACATAGATGCCGGTTACATTCTTGCTCCCCAGTACGCGCCGTCGCAGGAACGTGGCCATCCGGAGCGACCGCTGTAGACCCCGATTGGTGAGGTTTGCCGTGGCTGGATTGAGGTCCCCGGGAGCTTGGTAAGCCAAATCCTCGCTTACCACGAAGATCAGGTTGAGGTTGTCGGCGCTCAGCGGAGCGGGAGTTGACGCCGCTGTTGCATTGGCACCGAATGAGCCGCCGAATCCTGCGAGCAGCGTCAGGGCAAGGACCAGGAACAGCGGCCGTACAATGGTAATGTTATTCAACTGCACGAACTCCTTTGTCATCGGAAGTGGAAACAAATAGTTACTTTACGCGCGTGGAGACACCGTCTCAAACGAGTGCAAGCACGAAGTCAACGCCGCCGCGCGCTCCCATATCTTCTGTGACCCGATGAGCCGGAAGGCCGGATCTTGGGAGAGGCGCTCGGCGTCGTTGACATCCTCATACCCCGCCAATCGGCTCTATATCGACTGCCGCAGCAGATCGGCCAGCGGCAACTGGGTGTTCTTGCCCCGGCGCGAATCGGTCAAGTGCCGCTGCATGAGCGCGCTCAAGCCCAGACGTTCGTCAAGCTCGCGCGCCAGAATCAAACCACCATCGGAAGTCACTCGCGCACCCTGGAAATCGACCCTCAACGAGTTCGAGCGCTTTAATTTGTCGAGCCGTACGCAGATGCGGCGCTTCACGCCCCAAGCGGGGCAACAGGTTTTCTCTTGCTCCCGCGCCAGCCGCGCGCACGGCCCTTTGACTAGTCTATTTGGTATCAGCGAAATACTTCCGATTGAGGCTGTTCGTGTACCCATCTTCGCTTAGTTTGAGCAGTTCTTCATCGATCGCCCTGCGAATCGGGCTGTTCAACGGCAGAGCAAATCCGTATTGCCGGGGCTCGAACACAGAGCCAACCTCGTTGAGCTGCAGCTCGGGATGCTGTTTGTTGTAGTATCGCAAGATGGGCGAATCGTACACGATCGCATCAATCCGGCGCTCCGTGAGCGCCTGAACGGCGCCCTGGAGGGCGTCAAAAGTCTGCGTGTCAAGCCCTGCGGATTCGCAGTAGGCCTCGCCGGTGCTGCCCGCGATGCTACCCACCTTTTTTCCCGCTAAATCCTGAAAGCTGACTATATGACCGCGGATTTTGTCGATCGTCATCACACTGGTCATACTCGATGTGATGTAAGCGATCGCGATCACGCCGGACGCCAGAAAGATCCCTGCCAGCAAGTGGCCGATAGGTCCGGGTATCAAACGTTTGTGAGATGAACTGCCGGCCGCGGACGTCGACATGACGTGATAGAATGATTCCGCCAATCCGCTCAGCCAGTCACGGGGAAATTCGGGGTCCAGTCTGCGGTCGAAAATCGCCAGTACAAGTGTCGCTACAATCATGGCGCCGAACGCGATGGCGAAGATTCGCATGTGGCCCCATTCATATAGGCCCCTGAAAAGTTCAGCAAGGCCGGCTCCCCGGTTGGAGTTGACCATCACCTGAAGGCCGGATTCAAAGTAGGGCTGGGAAAAATCTATTTTCTTGAGACGACTGCTGGTGATAAAAAGATCGGTCACCCCTACCTGCGCCTGACCTTCGCTCACCATGTCTATTAGTTGCGGCAGCGTTTTGGCTTCCACGTATTCGATCTTCCAGCCTTTCGCCGCCGCAATCGTTTCCCATAGCTCAATTGCAAAGCCGCCAAAGCCAGTCGAGGTTCTGGCGACGAACGGCGGGTCGACGTAAATGACCACTCTCAGCGGCGCCGCGTTCCCCGGCGAGGAGGTCGCCGCCCATGCCCCGCCCCTCAGGACCACAATCAAGACAACAATAAGTGCTTTCTTCATCGCTCTCTAATTTTATGCCAATTGGAATTTCAAAGGAGGCAATTTCGTAAGCCCGCGTCCTCCGACAATCTCATCCTGCCTCACTGGAACAGCTCGTTGTCGTCGATATCAATGAACACGCTGGTGAAACACCTTTTTTCATCTTTTACAAAATCGACAGCGCATTAGGTGCGCCTTCCGTGGGCCCTTCGCCGCAGCGCGCAATATCCGGCTGCTTTCCGTTAGGCGTTATCACTCGATGCGAGCATATTTAGCGCCGATTGACAGGACTGCGCTTCGCAAAGCGGTGGCGGGCGGCACAGTCGCCCGCCACCGTGTTCAGTATCGCTGGGTTGTCGCGGCCGTTACAACTCAATCATCGCCACCTCTATGACCGTGGCCATGACCGTCATCGTGATCAAGGTGGCGGCGCCGCGGACGGGGGAGATACGCAAACGAAGTTGGCCGCGTCTTTCGTGGCGCCGGTACCATTGTAGCGGGTCTGCTGCGGATAGGGGCAAATCGGGCGAGTTCCCCCGGTCGGAAAGTTCTGTGCAACGCGGGGATCGAACGGCGCACCGCGGGGAAACGGCGAAGAGGTATTGGTGTTCGCGGCGATAATTTTATCCGGCGCCTTGTCGTCCTCCACCCAGTTCGTAATCGCGGTCAGGACGTTGGCGCTGAAGCTGTCGGTCGCCGGCCCGCCGCCACAGTGCGCCATGTTCGGGATCATGAACAATCTGGCGAAGTCCTGCGCATGGCCACCCATCGCCAGGTTCACCTTGTTGTAATAGTTAATCAGGTCAACGCCCGAGAAGATGCCGTCATTTACCGAGTCGTACATGATCATCTTGCCGCGATGGCGGAACGGGAAAAGGAATGGGGACGGCCCCGAGGGAGTCCCGGTCATGAAATCCGTTGAACTCTTCAGATAGCCGCACGTGGTCGCGAATATCTTCGGCGCGTCGGTATCGAAATTGTAGTTGAAGGCGAAGGCCTCCTGGGAGTCGGGACCTGCAACAGGAGTCACCACCGGTGGCGTCGTAAAGACCATGGCAATCCCCCCGGCCCCTTGCGTGAGGTTTTTGGCCGTGTTGGTGGTCGGCGGCAATTGCGGGATAGCGACGTTCCAGGCTCCCCAGCCCAAGACAATTTCCGAGAGCGGATCCCAAATGCCGGCGTCCCAAAACCATCTCGAGTAGAGCGGCTTGCCATGCGAGTTCGTGGGACCCGCGTAGATCCGCTTCAGCGCGGCCACCTGCGCCGCCGTAAGGCACTGGCCGCCGTGCGGCGTATTGCCATGGGCGCCGCCGGGGCTGCATGTGTACGCCGCCAGCGCCGGGTAGACCAGTTTATTAGTGCATGCCGTGTAGTCGTCTATGATGCCGTCGACGAGCCCGTCGAGCCCGTCGCATGCGCTGAGAATCGCGGCCGAGGCAACCTCCAGATCTTGCGTCGGGAATGTTGGCGGCAGTAAAGGCTGGCCATTGCTGTCCATGCCGGTCGCGAGCGGCGCAAGCTGTTGCTCGTTCCAAGCCTCGGCGATCCCTGCGCGGGGCAGGTCGAAGCCGGGATTTCCCGCCACCAGGCCGTCGAACATCTCCGGGTCTCGATACGCCGCGACTATCGTATCGCGTCCGCCATTCGAACAGCCCCACAGATATGAGTATCGGGGACCCTGGCCATAGTATCGCGCGATAATTTGCTTGGAGATGGCCGTGGTCCGCTCGATGCCTTTGTATCCGTAGTCCACCCGTGCCTGCTCATCGATGCCGAAATGAGCCGTGCCTCCCTTATTGCTGTCGTCGTCGTCGGCCCAGTCGAACGCGGGGTTTATGGGTGCGTCCTCGTGGCCGCCGTCATCCGCGGCGACCGCCCAGCCCTGGCTCAGTTCGGTGCCGGCGCTTCCTTGCGGGCTTGTGACGGATCCGTCGGTGCCGCTGCCGCCCTCCATCTCGAAGCGGCCAACCCAGCTATCGGGCAGGTTGAGCTCGAATCCGATACCGTAGGTGAAATGGTCGGGATCCTGGGTGCTGACGCGCTTGTCGATCACCCCGATGACAGTGCAGTAGTTGCCGCTGGCGCTAATGAACTCGGACGCGCTTATGATCTGGGTCTTGGCCAGCGACAGGCTGGCCAGATCTGCGCATGTCATCACGGGCGTGATGGCGGCGGCGCCGACCGAAGCCGGCGCGAATGCGATCGGCCCCAGCAGTGCTGCGACCAGAATGCCGCCGGCCAGTCCAATTCCGCGGCCGCCGAAGAGACTCCCGCAAGGCGCTGAATGGGTACTCATCGAAGCTCCTTCCCGGTTAGAGTCCCGAATGGGGTCGCGCCGCAATTGGCGCGGCGAGTCTCAACCGCTTGTCCCGGCTGTGCGTGAGATGTTCTGTCCACGACTGGTAGAGAAATCGCAACTGTTTGTCAATGAAATGTTTTCATATTAGTTAGAAAACGGAAATCCGGGCTAATCGCCTATCGCGATTGTTTCGCGCCGAAGAATCGACAGGTTCTCTCAAGAGCAAAGGCCGTTGAGCTCTGGTTCCCTCCGAATCGCTTCCCAGGTGTCAATGATACGCAGAAACGACTGAGCTCGTGTGATTGCCACGTTCATCTTAGCCCGCCGCGTCACTTCATCTTCCTGGCCACGCAACGAAAGGTCCGTAACGATCACCACAGGACGTTCTAGACCCTTGAAGCGGTAGACACTGTCCGCAACAACTTTGTTCTTCACTCGCGCGTCGTCCGCTCGAACCAAGCCGGAATTTCCGTTTTGACACCTAGGATAAGGATGTCTATAGCCAGCTTCGCCCTGTAGCGCAGGCGATCGCTAACGCATCGAGGTTCGTCCTGGCTGTTCCCCGTCAGCACAAGTT
>DLMJ01000018.1 GCA_002479255.1 Candidatus Binatus soli
CTCGGGCTTGCCGACGGGCTCGGCGTCGCAGTCAGGGTTGCGGTCGCAGTTGCGGTTGCGGTTGCGGTCGCGGTCGCAGTTGCAGTTGCGGTCGGCGATGCAGTTGCAGTCGCAGTCGCAGTTGCGGTTGCGGTGTTCGTCGGCGTGCTACATGCGGGGCCACTGCCACCGCACGTCGGGGTCGCCGTCGCGGTTTGCGTTGAGGTTGGAGACGGCGTTGAGGTTGCCGTTGCAGTTGCGGTCGGGGTCGGATACTTCTGGGTGGCTTTCCCCGTCAGCTTCACGATCGGGTACTTGCCCCCGCTGGTCGCGTTACTGACGACCACGATCGTCGCGTCGTAGGTGCCCTTTTCGATGGGGATGAACTCAACGTCAATCGCAAGGCTTCCTTTGCCAGGAATCGTGCAGAAATTGCAGCCGGAGGTGATGACGTAGCGACGGGATACGATGCCGCGGCTGTTGGTGGGCGCGGTGACGTTTACCTCCAGCGGCAGCGTTCCGGTGTTCGTGATGGTGAAATGCTGGGTCCCGGAGGTCCTGTTGTCGAGATTGATGTTGTAGCTCAGCGTCGTGGGCGTGACAGAAATTTTACTAACGGCCTTTTCCGGCGACGCATCGTCATTCGATTGCGCCAACACCGGACGCGCAAACGCGGCAATCAGAAACAACAGCGAGAAACTCAGGGCCACGATTGACCGCGTAAACGACTTGTTGAAACGCATCGACAGACTCCTTCCCACGCAAAAGTGTCAAACCCAAGCAAAAGTGTCAGAACCGCATGAGCGTATTCCGCATCGGGTAAATTTGTCAAGCGCGAGGTTCCCGGCGAGGTTCTGAAAAGAACAAAAGCAGGGATTTTCGAGCCTCGAATCGGGAAAGCATGGTCAGGATTTACCAAAATAAGTGCCAATAATTTGCTATTTCACAAAAATTGACACTTTTTGGTCGAATAAAGATGGACGGATAGCCTGCGCCATGATTAGAGTCTGCATTGCTAGCACGTCTGCCTTGCGATCAGACGTGCTCGGCATGGGGAAAGGGGGATGGGCAAGGGGGATGGGGAGTCACGTAAGCGAGAGTATTTTCGGCGCCGCGCGGTTTGCGGTACAGTCCGCGCGCGTCGTGAGAAAAAGGAGGTGTGATAGTGCCGCACAGGCCCTCATCATTAGTTAAGTAATGGGGACGGGCAGTGTTGGGGAAATGGGGTTCCATGGGATTGCATGGGATTCCAACGGTTTTTTAACTCAGTAAACGTCTCGGAGGATATATGAAAAGGATTCTTCTTACGTTAATGGTGGCCGGCGGCCTCGCTCTGATGGCAGCCCCCAAGGCCAACGCAACATCAGTAGTACCAGCAACACCAGCAAGCTGGAACAACTCTGTATTGTGCGGGAACAGCTACGCGATGCTGATCACGGGCGGCCAAGACAGCAGCACTCAGAACTACCCTGTAACCGGCGTGGTCGGCGTTGGTGTGATCAAGTTCGGCGGTACTGCTACGGGCGGCTCTCCTGTTGTTCCTGGGGTTTGCGACGGCACGGCCACAGGCGAATTGATCCTGAACAACGGAGATCTGCAAAACACCGGAGTGGCCCCGTACTACGCGCCAACCGGCGAAATGTTTGGACCGGCCGCCTGCTACCCGGCTCTCGGGATCGCCGAGGGAGGAATTGCGTGTTTCGACGGCACCAACCACTACACTTCGGCCGCGCTGACGATGCCGGGACCTAACGGCAACGGGTCGGCTGACCTCACAATTACCGCAAGCGGCCTGAAATGGAATGACTACTCCATATCTGCCACTCCGCCGGGATCAGGACCCACCGCCGGCAGCATTTCATTGGAGTTCACCCTGCAAATCGGGAGTACCTCCAACAACGTTACAGTCGGCGTCAGCGCGCCGGGAACGACCTCCGATTTTGGAGCGCCTCTCGTCATGACGCTGCAGAAGATAGGACTGGCGGCGACGAATGTGGCAACCGTCTTTGGCGCGGCCCCATATAACGGGACTGCGATGCTTATGTGCTCGGGCTACGGCGCCAACCAGACCGACCCTGTCGCCGGCGCACAGAATCCCCCGACAATCGCGGGCTCCTTCGGCGGAAATGTTGGTTCGCTATCGATCTTCGCCAACGGTTTCGCTTGGGGAAGCTTGAGCTTCAACGACAATGATAACATAGTGGCAAGCGGGCCAACCCCGAACAACACCGACTGCGCCTTCGAGGACTTCCCGGGGAAGGCTTTCACTTCTGCGTGCGTGGGCGGATATGCAGCGGGTTCTCCCTGCGTTAGTGCCGCATTAGATGCACAGTGCGTCACTTACGGGGGGACTTGCTCGGCGCCCGTTACCGAGGCTTTTGCCGATGGCACCAGCAATCAGGCTTCAGTCATTACCTCGTTGTCAACTGACCCGACTTGCACCGATGCGTTGACGGCGGGTGCGGGTTATACCACCAGCAACGTGGTATGGGGCTCCGGCGACAAGAACGAATACGTAGCCGTGACCGGCTTGATCTCCACCGCAACCGGGGCCACTCCTCCGGGCCAAATGGCGACCTGCACTGTGTACAACCAAGGCGCGGCTTCGGGCACTCTGACAGCGTCGAACGCACCGGGCACGGTGACCGACGTCTGCAGCGGTGGCACTTGCACCCCCGGCTCCTCAGTCTTCAGTTCCACTAACACCATCAGCGCGTTCGAGAACCTGCCTTACTGCGCGGTGAATATAGCGATAAACGGAGGTTTGACGACATCAGTTACGTCGGCAGTAGCGACTAAGGTGGTGACAGGGGTGCATGGGTACACGACGACGGCGCAGTGCACCATGACGCTGCCTAGCACGCTCTACGCACCGATTTACACTCCGCAGTCGTTGACTCCTATGGGCTTTGGGCTCGGATGCACCTGCACCGAGGCGACGATTTCGACTGGGACGCCGCCGTACACCTTGACCTATCCGGTCGCCGCCGCCACGTCAACGCTGACGATCAGCTCGCCCGACTGCCCCATGACCCCCTACGTTCAGGCGGTCAAGTGCCAGAACTAGAGGCGATGGGTGAAGTAGCGGAGCGTCAGATCAGTTAAACGTCTGTAACCGAACGGCGGGCCCGCAAGGGCCCGCCGTTTGCAATTTTGGGACGCGCAGGCGGCGGGGATTCAGCGAGCGTGACAGCAGTCCTCAGCGCCCGCGCGCGAGCGGGAATGATATCGAAAATACAACGATTGGAAGGAGAACAACGGGTATGAAATCCGGATTCACCGCGGCCACTGCGCTGGCGATTGCGATTGCGGCCACGACAGCGTCGGCAGGTGTCGTAATCTCCCAGCAGGTGTCCTTCAACCAGGCTGGCGAGCGCAAGACCGATCAGACCGTGATGGTCCAAGGCCACAAGCAGAAAATCATCGCCGGCGATCGCGAGAGCATTACCGATCTCGACGCCGGAAAGACGTACATTCTCGCGGCGAAGAGCAAAACGTTCATTGAGATTCCGTTTCCGCCCACCGGAATGTTCGCGATGGCAATGGTGGTGCAAGGATCAACCGTCGAACTCAAGAAGAGCGGCGGCACTCATCAAGTGGCCGGATACGCCTGTCAGGATTACACGGGCGCCGCGCTCATCGGTCGCAGCAACCTCGATGTGACTCAATGCGTGGCGAGGGACGTGCCCGGCACCAGGGAGTTCGTCGAGTTTCAAAAGGCGATGGCGGACAAGCTCAAGGGCAAGCCCTTGGCGCGCAAGGGCGAAATTCCTGACGGAATCCCGGTCTCATCGACCGTCACGAGGACGGTGGCTCCCTTCACGCCGCCACCCGGATTTTCGCCCGAGCGGGCGGCCAAAATCAAAGCGATGATGGCCAAGTACAAACCGGTCACCATCAATACCACGGTTTCCAAAATCGAGGTGAAAGACCTTCCGGCTGACACATTCGTCGTGCCCGCCATCTACAGAAAGCCTGAAATGCCGACGGCGCCGCAGCTTAAGCAATTGCCGCAGTTTAAAAAGTCGGCGCCCGGCATAGTAACTCCCGGCCCCGCGCCCGCCGCCGGTGCGCCCGCCGCTCCGGCAGCGCCTGCGGCTCCGGCGGCTCCCGGTGCGCACTGAGCTTGATCGGCAGGAATCGCAGAACTATCGTTATTGCAAGAGTGAAAAGCGAAAAGTGAAAAAATGAAAACGGGGTGAGTAACGATGAGATTGGAGACGGGCGCCACGCGAACGTTGCGCTTTGGGCTGGTGGCGATCGCGGCGCTGGCGTTCTCGATCGGGCTTGCATTGGGGCACATCTCCCCGGCGCGGGCGCAGGATGATGACGCAGCAGCGCAGAGCCAGGAAGCGGCCGATGCCGCCCAGCAGGCGCACGATGCCGCGGATGCGGCACAACAAGCGCTGGACGCGGCGACGGAGCAGCGCGATCAGCTCGAGGGCGCCGGCGCGTCGCAGGATGATATCGATGCGGCCAATCAGGCGATTGCACAGGACCGAGCCGGCAAGGATGCCGCCGACGAAGCAGCGCAAAGGGCGGATGAAGCGGCAGCCAACGCACAGTGAGAGATGGCCAGCAGCGCCGCTGGCAGTTCAGGCTGGTGAATCCGCCGATTTGGGAGCACTCGAGGGTAGTTTCCGGCGCGCCCGCACCAGCTTGTAGAGCTCCAGATAACGCTCGGCTGTCCGTGAGATCTCGTATTGCTCGCGGGCACGGAGCAACCCTCTTCGACCCATAGCTTCGCTTAAACCGGGGTTGTCCAGGAGCGTTGTGAGGGCGTCCGTGAGTGCGGGCAGGTCGTCCTTTTCCACGAGCAAGCCATTCTCGCCATGTGAAATAACTTCGGGCACGCCGCCGATGTTGGTGCCGATCGCGGCTCGCCCTGCTGCCAGCGCTTCCAGCAGGGCGACCGGTTGCCCCTCGACGATCCTGCTGGGCATCGCGAAAAAGAGCGCGCCTCGATTGAAGCTTCGGATTTGGGCTGCGTCCGCCTTTCCGAGCAATTTCACTCGGCGGTCCAATCCAAGCGAGCTGATATGCCTGCTGATTGCATCGCGGCTGGGGCCCTCGCCCGCGATCAATAAATCCACGTTCGGATGACTTTCAGCGATCGCACCGAAGCTCGTAATAAGGGCATCGACGGCCTTGTCAGGCAAGGTCAGCCGGCAGGCGCAAAAGATATATGGCCTGCCGTGTTGGTATGGGGCCGCCTTTTGAGCGGCCTCAACGTCAATCCCATTGCTGATTACCAGCGCATCTTTGGCTGCGGGCAGTATGCGATCGAAGCCATGGCGCGTTGCCGCGCTCACGCCGGTAAGAGCGTCAGCGCTTCTTAGGACTCTGACCATCAGGCGTCTGGCGCGGGAATTGAAATCAGTGTCGCTGTGCCAGGTGTGGACTAAAGGTGTCCGGGTAATCTCGCAGGCGGCGACGACTTGCGGCAGCAGCGACCAATCAAAGAGATGGCTGTGCGCAACGTCGATTTTTGCTTTGCGCAGGTAGTTGGCCAGCCGCAAGGTGTCGGGCAGATACATCAAGGCCCATCGCGCCGGAGCCTGGTAGGTATGAAGCGGAAGGAAGAGCTCGCGGGTCTTGTCGCCCAGAGCGACTGTGGTGCCCGCCGCCGCTTCTTCCCGGGTTACGATTACATCTGTCTCATGGCCGCGGCGCTCGTATTCGGGGATGAGGCCTCTGAGCAGGCTTTCGATCCCTCCGATCACGTTGAAGTACTGGGTGATTAGCGCAATCCGCACCGGGGTGTCCTGTGAGTCGGCCTGCAACGATTCAATCGCTAAATTCCGCCTGGTCCGGGTTATTGGCTTTCGGCGAGAGCGAACAGATAGTCGCGGCCGGTCTGGAGGCTTAGCTGATAACCCTGGTTACGAAGCAGGGTAAGGACATCGCCTGTATTTCGTTGTTCGTAGTATTCAACGAGCACCAGGCGCGGCCGAAACGCGGCTTGTTCGAACAGCGGCTTGAGGACGCGGTACTCGAACCCTTCCACATCGATTTTGAGCACGTCACAGTGGTCGAAGCCCTGAGCCTTCATTATGTCAATCAATGGAAAACACTGGACCTCAACCGCATCGTTGCGGCCGTCACCCGGAACAAAAGAATGGCCGCTCAAATCTCCAAGAGCGTCATTGCCAAAGAGCTTCAATCTTTCGCGCCGGTCGGAGACGCCCGCTTGCACGGCGCGGACGTTGGCCGCACGGTTCATCGCGAGATTGCGCTCGAGATAGCGGAACGTTTTTGGGTCAGCTTCGATGCTCAGTACGCTGGCAGCGCGTTTGGAGGCCAGCAGCGAATAAAAGCCGAAATGCGCTCCCACATCAATCACCACATCTTCCGGCCGGATTTGCGGCAGAAGAGCGGCGCGTTCCGCGGGTTCGTAAAGCTGCGGGTAGTACAGCAGCATACGGCAGGCATAGTCCCTGGGATCGAGCCACATTCGCAAGCCCAGGACCTCTGCCTCAACCGGGGTAACGCCGCCCAAAAGACCGATCAAGACCTGCGCGGCGCGGTAACCGCCGCGCCACTCAATCAGACGGCGTGTCAGCCGGGAAAGCAATATCAAACGGTTCCTTCCGAAAGCAGCGCGCTCGAGGCCCCCGCCTGCCGCGGGGGATTGCTCATGCCGCGACGACTGCAACTCCCGATCCAGAATTTCCGTTTTGACTTTCCAAGCATGCGGCTTTTAGCCCGCTGGCGACTTGATTGTCAAGGCGCCGGCCGGCGGCGCGAAATGTTGGCTCAGGCCGGCTGCGCGTCCTAATCTCCCCGGGTGTCAATATTAGCGGATTTGACCGCCTTATTGGTGGATTATTACGGCTCGATGAGCTAATTATTATGCCTATTTCGCTCTGAGTGGCGCAAATTCGAGTGTAGATGACTCGAAGTCGAGCGTCAGGATTTTCCAGGGTCGTCGGTTGAAGATGGAAAAGGGGAGCCTCAACGATACAAAACGGTCCAATGCACGGCCGCGTCGCACGGTGTTGCATTTGTTGACAAATAGTGTATTCAGCGGCGTGGAAGAGCACGCGCTGTCGATGCTGACCGGGATGAGCGCTCACGGATTCGAGCCATGCCTGGCGGCGCCGGGCAAGCTAATCGCGGCGATGGAGCCTGGCCTTTCGGCGGCCGGCGTCAAATGCCTGCCGCTTCAGTTTTCGTCGCGGCTTGACGTGGCGTCAGGGGCGCGCCTGCTGCGATTCATCCGCCGCGAAAATGTCGCGCTCGTGCATTGCCATCTGTTCACTGCCAGTTTCTTCGGCGCCGGGGTTGCGCGGATGGCGGGCGTCGGCGCGGTGCTCGAGACCTGTCACCTGCCAGAGGTCTGGCGGATGGGAAAAGGCCTGCGCGGCAGCTTCTGGGTGGATCGGCAGATCGGCCGGCTGGTGGACAAGTATATCGCGGTGTCGCATGCGGCGGCGCGCCATTTGATCGAAACCAAAAGGGTGCCCAAGAGCAAAGTCCGGGTGATTCACAACGGGCGCGACCTGGACCGTTTCGCTCCAACGGATACGCGGCGGCGCGCCGCGACTCGCGCTGCGCTGGGGCTCGGCGATGAACCGGCCTGCCTCACGCTGGCGCGGCTGGACGATCAAAAGGGCCATCGGCATCTGATCGATGCGCTGGCGATCCTCGCTCCGCGCCGGCCGAACCTGGTCGCGCTGCTGGCCGGCGAGGGTCCGCTGGAGCAGGCGTTGCGCGCGCAATGTGCAGCGCTGGGGCTCGGGGACCGCGTGCGATTCCTCGGCTACCGGAGCGACGTGCCCGAGCTGCTCGAGGCGGCCGACCTGGTGGTGCTGCCGTCGCTGTACGAGGGTCTGCCGCTGGTGGCGATCGAGGCGCTCGCGGCAGGACGCCCGATGGTCGCGACGGAAGTTGACGGCACACCCGAGGTGGTGATCCACGAAAGAACCGGGCTGCTCGCGCCGCCCGCCAATCCGGCCGCGCTGGCGGCGGCGATCGAGCGATTGCTTGACGATCCGGCGCTGGCATCGCGGCTGGCATCCGAGGGGCGCAAATTCGTGCAGGAAAACTTTGCGGTGCGGCGGCAGATCGAACAGACCGCCGCGCTTTACTCCGAACTGATCGGAATTGGAAGAAAAGGAGAAGCCGCTTAACGGGGACGCGCGTCGGGGGACGCAGATTTTGACGAGCCTCTTTTACATTTCAGCATTCCTGCTGATGTACGCATACGTGCTGTATCCGGTGGTGCTGATCGCGCTGTCGGCATGGCAGCCGCGTCGCGCCGGCTCCGATGGCGATTGTGCCGCAGGTGCGCCGGCGCCGCCGCTGTCGATTATCGTCGCGGCGTACAACGAGGAAGGCTGTATCGCGCAGAAGATCGAAAATTTTCTTTCCTGCCGGTACTCAGGCGAGGCCGAGATGATCGTGGTGTCTGACGGATCGAGCGATCGCACCGCGGAAATAGCCGAATCGATGGCCTGCGAGCGGGTGCGCGTAATTCGCCAGCCCGAGCGCCGCGGCAAGGGAGTCGCGGTGAATGCGGGGGCGAATGCCGCGCGCGGCGAGGTGCTGGTGTTCACCGATGCGAACGCGATGTTTGCGGCCGACGCGTTGGAGAAGGTGGCGCGTCCGCTGCGCGACAAATCGATCGGATTGGTGACGGGCGTGTCGCATTACTCGGGCGATAGTATCGGGTCGGTGTACCAGCGCTACGAGCAGATGCTGAAGGGGCTGGAGTCGCGGCTGGGCCTGGTGGCGGGAGCTGACGGAGCGCTCTACGCGCTGCGCCGCGATCTGTTCAAGCCGCTGGACCCGGCGCTGATCAATGACTTCGTGCACCCCATTATCGCCTCGCTCGCGGGTGCGCAATCGGTTATGGCGGGCAACGCGATCGCGCTGGAGGAATTCTCGGCGGCGGGCGAATTCGCGCGGCAGGTACGGATGGTCTCGCAGCAGGCGCTGGTGTATTTCCGCCTGCTGCCCGAGCTCATCGCAAAGCGGCTCTGGCGCTCGATCCTGGTCTTAACTTCGCATAAGCTGTTGCGCTGGTTGACGGCGCCACTGCTCGCGATTGGGGTAATCGCGACAGTGTCGCTGGCTCGGTATGGGGGAACCTTTCGAGTCGTGCTGGGCATGGAGATATTGTTCGCGCTGGTCGCGGCAATCGGCAGGGTCGCGATCCGGCGCGGCGCCGAAGGCAAGGCGACCTTCGCGTACCAGTTCATTGCGCTCAACTGTGCGCAGGCGATTGGACTGTGGCGATGTTTTTCCGGGGAAGTCCCGGTGGTCTGGAAACCGAGAAACCTTTAAGGCGGGGGATCCAAGGTTGAGCGTTTTAGTTTGCGGCGAGAATCGGCGGGCGGATTGGGATGACCTGGTCGCGCACTGCGCTGACGCCACTTTTGGCCATCTTTGGCAATGGCGCGAGGTAGTCGGTTCGGGGTACGGATTCGATTCCTTTTACCTGCTCGCTCAGGACGGGCACGGCCGCCCGATCGCCGCGGCGCCATTTATTTTCGTGCGCAGCCTTCTTTACGGCAATGAACTCGTATCGATGCCTTATATCGATTACGGCGGCGTGTGTCATGCCGATTGGCTGGATTCAGCGGAGCGCGACGCTACGCGGGCCGAACTGATTGCCCATGCCCGCGAGCTGGCGGGAAAGCTGCGCGCCAAGCGACTGCACGTCCGCAGCTTGCAACAGCTGGAGGCGCCATTTGAAGTCAGCACAGAGAAGGTGACGCAGCATCTGGCGCTCGCATCGACGGTCGAAGAGCAGTTACGCCGGCTGCCCTCAGAGCGCCGCAATCGGCTTAAGCGGGTCGAAAAGCTCAAGCTCAGCGTGGAGGTGGGTGACCCGACCGATCCGGTGGCGCTGGCCGATTTCTGCGCGACCTATTCGGAGAATCAGCGCGATCTTGGATCGCCTACGCACGGTCGCAGGTTCTTCAGCCAATTCGCCAGCGGCCTGCGCGATCGGCTTTCTCTGATTCGCGTTCGCAGCGGCGGCCGCGTGGTCGCGGCCGGGTTGGCAATGAATTTCCGCGGCTGGATGACGCTTCCGTATACGGGCGCCACGGCCGAGGCGCGTCCGGTATACGGCACCAACGCCCTGTACTGGGCGGGGATACGGCATGGCATCGAGTCCGGTTGCCACACCTTCGATTTCGGGCGGTCGACCTTGGGCTCGGGCATCTTTGAATTCAAGCGCCAATGGGGGCCGACTCCGGTGCAGCCATATTGGAGCACACTGTACCTTTCGCCCCGGGCGGCGGCGCCGCGCCAGCGCAAGAGCCTGCAGACGATCAGCCGACTGTGGCGCTACCTGCCGCTGGGAGTAGCCCGCACGGTGGGACCGGGGCTGCGACGGGGGATCTCAAATTGAGCGTGAGGAAAGCGGTGAACCAATGAAGGCTAGCATCTTCGTGTTGATCGACGCCTTGGGGTGGGAATGGATCAAAGACCATCCGTTCCTGAAGGAGGTTGCGCCCTATCGCCGTCCGCTCGATTCCGTGCTTGGTTTCAGCGCCGCCGCGATTCCATCGATTCTTACCGGGCGATTTCCGGAAGAGCACGGGCGGCTCTCAATGTTCCATCGCGCCAACGGACACTCGCCGTTCGCGAAGCTGAGCTTCATCTGCGCGATGCCGCCGCGGATGGTCGAGAACCGTTACGTACGCTTCGCGGTCAAGACAATTACGCGCCGCACCAATCATCTGACCGGATATTTTCACCTCTGCGGCATACCGCTGAGCTATTTGCCGAAGCTCGACGTCTGCGAGAAGCGCAACATCTACGAGCCGGGCGGAATTCCAGATTCGACTTCGATTTTCGACCTACTCGAGAGCAACGGCACATCCTACAAGACCTACTGCTATCACGATGGCACGGACGAGCAGTTGCTCGCGTCGATCGAAGCAGACTTGCGCGCGGGCGGGGCGAAATTCTATTTTCTCTACCTCGCGGACCTCGATCATTTTCTGCATTTGCACGCCGACGATCGCGCCGCCGCGGCACAGGTGCTGGAAAAATATTCGACTGCACTCGCACGCCTGCACAAGGTCGCGCTCGAGGCCTTCGGCGCGGCGGACATTCACGTCTTCGGCGATCACGGCATGGCGCCGACCTTGGCGACAGTCGATATCCAAGCGGCGCTGGCGGCGCTTCCGATTAGCGCGGCCGATTACCTGTGCCTGCTGGATTCCACGATGGCGCGCTTCTGGTTCTTTTCCGCTCGCGCCCGCGAATTGGTGACCAAAGCTCTGATGGAGGTCGATGGCGGAAGATGGCTCGACTCCGACGACCTCATCAAGCTCCATTCATATTTTCCAGACGGGAAGTACGGCGAACAGATTTTTCTGACCGAATCAGGAACGGTAATCGCGCCGAGTCACATGAGTGCGCGGGCTCCGGCTGGGATGCACGGCTTTCATCCGTCCGCGCCGCACTCGCGGTCGGCATTCGTGTCGAGCGTCGATTATGGCGACAGCATCAATCAGATCACCGACATATTCGGCGTGATGAAGGCGCACGTATGACACGGAGGAACGGGTAATGATGATCGCCGCCGTATGCGAGGAAGGCTACGCCCGGCTGCGGGGAAATTTCAGCCGCTGGCGCGTGCCGAGCGCCATTGTTGACGAACTCGTCGATCAGCGAAGCACGGTCAGTTACGCGCGCGGCGCAATGGTGTTTCTGGAAGGATCGCCGGGCGATCTGTTCGGCTGCGTGCTGGCGGGCTACGTAAAGGTGTACTGCAACGCGGCTAATGGCGCGCGGGTGCTGGCGCGGCTGTCGGGTCCGGGCGATATAATTGGCTACGCCGATTGCGAAGACGGCAAGGGCCGCCGGTCGAAGATATTTGAGACGCAGGCGTTGACCAAGTGCTCGATTGCGCTCTTCACGCGAGAGCGGGCCGTACGGCTGCTTCGCTTACTTGATCCCGATCAGGCTATCGAGCTCTACCAGACGTTAAATTCGTTCTGGTCGTCAACTCTGCATTGGTGGACAAGTTTTCTTGGCTTGCCGTTCCAGCAGCGTCTCGAAGTCGTACTGGGTGATCTGGGTCGACGGGTCGGTGTGCACGACAACCGCGGCACGCTGATAATACCCGAGCTTTCGCAGGCGGATCTGGCAGAGATGATCGCGAGCTCGCGACCGCTGGTAAGCCGGCTTTTGAACGAAATGGAGGAGCGCGGTCTGGTTCAGCGGCGCGGCAAACAGTATATACTGTTGAGGGGTTGGGACCTCCAGGAACCCAGATTCGCACGGATGCACAGCCCGCCGCTCGGCGATGGGCCACGTGCTGCGGAGCCGGGTGCGCAGCAGCACTATAGCCGGCTTTCGGTCGTCGCCGAACGGCCCAAGGGTGCGAGGGGCAAGACCACGCTGAAAGGCGCGACTGGAAAGTAATTTGATGAAGATTGGCGCTATTGAGTTCGCTCACGAGTTTGTGGCTGCGAGTGCGGCTCTGACCGTAACAATTTTGCTCGCGGTCACGATTTCAATGTCGATGGCCGCATGCAGCGTGTTCGCTTCCAACGCGGTGCAGGAAAAAGTGGTGCCGCACGCGGCGGCGAAGACCGCCGATCCCGACCGGATCGGCAGCGATGATGAGCTCGAAATAGTTGTCTGGAACCAGCCGCAACTCAGCGGCAAGATAATCGTCGCGTCTGACGGAACGATCGCGATGCCGCTGATTGGGCGGGTTGTGGCGGCCAGCCTGACGCCGGACATGCTCAGAGCGGACCTTGAGAAGCGCTACGTCCGCTATGTTCATGAGGTGAATGTTACGGTGCGTGTGAGCGATCCAGCCAGCCACGTATTCTATGTACTCGGCTCGGTAACTAAACCGGGAGCCTATAAGCTGCACTCGGGTGAAGTCTTGTCGCAAGCGCTCGCCGAGGCGGGCGGGTTTGGGGAGTTTGCCGACCCCAGCAAGATTCATATCCTGCGCCATAGGGAAAACGAGACCATCGTGCTGACGGTCAACTACAACGTGGTGCGATCCGGTGGAGACCTAACTGCGGATGTTCCGGTGGAACCCGGAGACACGGTATCAGTGCCATGATCATGAGAACGAGAAATCATCTAGGTATTCCACTTATCGCTGTCTTCTTCATCTTCGCCGCTCCAGCGGCAGGGCGTGCGGACAACTTGTTCCGCCTTTATCCCGAGGTCTCGCTAAGCGGATATTATTCCGACAATGTCCTGCTCCAGACCAGCAACAAGATGGGCGATTTCGGTGGGTTGATGATCGGCGGCTTTTACCTCGATTACACCTCGGCCACCAGATACGCGTCGCTGCATTACGATACTTTCGCCCAGCTATTCGCGCACGAATCTAAGTTCGATCGGGCAGGGGAAGGCCAGTATGTCGGCGCGACCGACGATGAAGACCTGTCGCCGACGACCAAGCTGCGCCTGCGTGAATACTTCTGGCGCGATGCGCCGGGCTATGTGGCCGTCGCCACCAGCATTCAGCCCCTGCAGTACGACACCATTGGGGCTCAGCTGTTGCTGGCGAGCGACCGAGCGTCGGCCAATTACTTCAATGGAGAGCTGTATCACTCTTGGGGAAGTAACTGGTCCAGTGCCTTCAACGTTCTGCAAGATACCGTCTGGTGGCCCGGCTCCAACAGCAACACGAATAATACCAGCTACGACCAAAGCATTGGCGGCTCCACCGATTACCATTTCCCTTATCGCATCGCTGTAGGGCTGGGATATCAATTCTATGACTTCATGTTTGCCTATCCCGGACAACCCGGCGAACAGGCACACTGGGCATTCGTGCGGGCTGCCTGGCAGCCGATGGAAAAGCTTTACCTCACCGGACAGGTGGGCGTCGAGATTTCCCATACCCAGGGGACCAGCGAGCATGCGGTCAATCCGGCCGGGGAAGGGTCGCTTAAATACACTTTCCAGCGCGCATTGCTGACCATAACCGGAGGCCAGCGTCCGGGTCTGGCCACCGGCTTTGTCAGCGCCGTCAATTTTCGATGGGTGAACGGTAACCTATACTACGACATCGCACCGCGGCTGACCGGAAATGTGGGCGCCGGATATTATGAATCGCTCGGAAACAACAGATCTAATGGGCAAGTGATTTACTGGGGCCTCGGTTTAAGCGATCGCGTGAACAAATGGCTAAGCATCTACACCCGGTTCGTTGAGCTTCGCCGGACTGAGACCGTCGCCAGCCAATTTTTTCCCAGCGGGTCCCAATATGGACGGGAAGCGGTTGGCAATTATATTATAGTGGGGCTAAGTGCTTCGGTCGAAGCGCTTAGCTGGAGCTGGCAATGAAGCGCTTAGCTGGAGCTGGCAATTTTGAGTAATCAGACCTTCATAACCATCGGACCCTACTGGGATATCATTCACCGCCACTGGGTGATCTTCTTTTCAACCGTCGCGGCCGGTTTGGCGCTCACGGTGCTGGCTGTGGTTCTTGTACCCAAGGAATACACTTCATCAGTGCTGCTGGAAGTCTGGCATGCCGATATTCAGGCCAATTTGATCGGAGCCGAGCCGCAAAATACTACCGACAATACTCATCTGGAATCGCGTCTGGAGGCTCTTAGCGAGGAAACCATCAGACCCGGCCATCTTGCGGAATTGATATCGAAGCACGGACTGTATCTTCTGGGCGGCAAGCCGGAGCCCGGCGCAATGGGAGAAATGGCCGGCGAGATTTCGATTACTATTCCCGATTCCGTGTTGCAGTCAGCGAACGGGACCCCGAATCGTTGGACGAGAAGCCTTCCTCCGGACGACATCGAGATTTCGTTTCAGTACCGCGATCCGGCCAAGGCGCAAGCGGTTGCGAGTGATTTGGGAAACATAATGATTGATGAGTACCGCAGGGAACGTGAGCGCCACAATGCGGAAACCATCAAACTACTTTCGAGCGAACTGGATGAGACCAAAGGCAAGCTCGCCGAAAGCCAGCGCCAAATCAAAATCCTGAAGGAGAAATATCGCGGGAGCATGCCGCAAGACCTCGATGACAACGTCAATGCCTTGCAGGCGCTTCAATTGCAGCTCGAACGGGCCAAGCAGAGCGCCGACAACAAGACCGATGCGTCGGGAGCACCTTTGCCGAAGGCGCCAATGCCAAACACGCCCGATGCGGCGCTGGCGGCGCTGCAGGCAAAGCTGTTTGCGCTCAAAGCCCAGTACAGCGACGAGTATCCGGAAGTGATCGAAACCAAGTCGCAGATCGCCGACCTGGAGAAGGAAATCGTAAAACCCGGCAATCAACCGGCCGTTGCGCCGCCCCCCCCCGATTCGGCTGCCCGTATGGTCCAGCAGCAAATTGACGATTACCAGCGCAGAATTGCCGAGACTCCAGCGCATGAGGAGGTAATGGCTGCGGTGGACCGCGACTATGGAATCCTGTCGAACCGCTATCACGATCTGAGCAATCTCTTTTTCGAAGCTCGCGCCGATCAGGCAGTGCTTGAACGCGGCCAGGGGGAGCGCTTACAGATGCTGCAGCCTGCCTCGCTGCCCATCAGCCCGTCATACCCAAAGCCGCTCTTGCTGATAGGAGGCGGCGTTGCTGCGACGCTGTTGATCGCGCTGGCGATCCCCTTCGGGCTGTTCTACACGGATACTTCATTCAAGGATTCCGATGACGTGAAAGCCGAGTTCGCCGATGTCAACACAATTGTCATCTCGCGGGTGCGGGAAATCCAGCCCGGTTACGTCAATGGTGAGCTAAAATCGGCGGAGGCCCTGCTCGCGCTGCCGGGAAATGGGGTCGCAGCCGACTCCGACGCAAGCGGAAATGGACAGTCCGCCAACGGCGGTCAAACTACGGCCGATGGCGAATCAGCAAACCATAATGGGGCTAATGGAGATTTGCAGGCGCTCATGGGCCGCGCCGCAAGGTTCGCCACGCGCTATCCGGCGCCGCCCTTGGTGGTGGCTGGAGAGGGGATGATCGGCAGTGCGGCTGACGAGTTCCAGCTGCTCGCCTTCAAGCTGAAATCATGGGCGGCGCAACACGACGACGCCAAGGTATTCGTCGTTGCAAGCGGCATCGGCGGCGAGGGAAAGAGTTTTGTCGCGCTGAATCTGGCAGCCGCGCTAGCCGTATCGGGTAGCGGCGCTCTCTTGATCGACGGCGATATCCGCGCGCCATTTCAGCACTATGCCTTTCCGGTGCCGAAAGTGGGAGGACTGCTCGGATGTCTGCAGGGAACCACGAAATTCGCTTCCAGCGTACTGCCGACGCCCGTGCCGGGGCTGAGCCTGTTGCCCTCGGGAGGAACAAGCAACCGCGCGCCGGAATACCTCGCTTCCGCCAAAATGGACGAGTTGATGAAAACCTTGAAGGGCAGCGGCGCTTACCAATACATAATAATTGATACCCCGCCGGCATTGCTGGTTCCGGATGCCCAGATTCTCGCGAGAGCCGGAGATGGCACAATCCTCGTGACCGCCGCCGACAGCACCTCACGCGTCGCGACCACCAAGACTTTTCTTATGTTCGATCCCGAGACTCTGTTCGGCGTGGTGCTGAACCGCTTCAAGCCTTCGTATTCGACTTTGCGCAGCGAGCGTTATGGCCGCTACGGACGCTACGGCCGCTACGGGCGCTACGGGAAATACTCGAAGTACTCGAAGTACACGGACCCTGAATTGCACGAATGACTGACGGCGCGTTCAGCTTGAGCCCGCCAGGATCGTTCCGCCTCAGCGCCGATCCCGCATTTCAAGACGAGGTGCGCGGCGAGCTGGAACGGCTGCTCGCGCGCGTGCGCAATTGCGCCGCCGCTCCAAGTGTCGCCGGCGTTCTCCTGACGGGAAGTTTCGCGCGCGGCGAGGGAACAATAATCCCACATCCCAGGACCAATAGCCGGTGGTTGAGCGACGTCGAGTGCCTGGTGGTAGTGAAGGGCGGCATCGTCTCAAGGCGGGAGATTCGGCGGTCGATGCGGCAGGTCGAACTGGACACCAACTCCGATTCCGCCAATGCCGAGCGCGGAATCAAGGTTGAATTGCGCGCGATTCTGACGCAGGGGATGACTCGGTTGCGGCCGGCTATCTTTACCCGAGAGCTGTGCGAGCATGCAAAGCTGCTGTGGGGCGATCCCGCCGCGATTCCGGTTCCGCGGGTGGCGCCGAGCGGAGACGCAATCCCCAAATATGATGCGTTTCGTTTGCTGAACAACCGGATAATCGAACAAATTGCGGTACGGAGTGAGTATGCGGACCGCGTCAGCGATAATACTGCGACTGCGTACTCACTGGCCAAATTCTGGATTGATCTGGGAACGTCGCTGTCGGTTTTTTTGGGATGCTACCAACCGGCATATCGGAGCAGGCGAAAGCCGGTTGAGGAAGCCCTTGGCGCGCACAAAGAGATTTTGGGAGCCGAGATGTCCAGTCGGCTCATCTCCCGTTTCCGCAATGCGATGGCTCAAAAGCTCGGCCAGACCGGATTTGCGCCGGGAGATCTCGCCTGTGAATTCAGCGAGGCCGTTGAGATTGCGCGCGCGACCTGGGACTGGGAAAGCGGGCAATTGCTGGGCACAAACACGGCTGTGGGTGATTGGCGCGGGATCTTCGTGCGACTGAGCAGTATCGAGACCGCCGCGCAGCGGCTACGTGACTGGGCTCGCGTGTTTCGGCGGCCTTCCAGATTGCGTCAATTGGGATCCCGCGCGATGTTCGCGGCGGCGCGGGTCGGTTCGCTCGCCACGCTGATATACGGAACCGGATGCGTGATCGATTTCTTCTGGGACGAGATCGGATCGGATGGCGGTCGAGGAACCGACATGGTGGCCGGGCTTTGCCGCGCGCTCGCCGTTGAAGCGCAGGACGCGTCGGAACGCCGGCGGCTGCTCACTCGCGCCACGCTCGGAGCTTGGGAGAGGCATTTGAGGTTCGCTGCCGCATGAGTCGCACGGTCACCATCTCGATTCTCACTTACAAGCGCCATCAACATCTCAGGCGCGCGCTGGCATCGGTGCTTCCGTACGCGGACCAGGTGGCCGAGATCATCGTGGTCGACAACGCCGCTGAACCGGAACTGAAAAGCCTTCTGGCGTCCGAATATCCGAATGTGCGCTACATCGCCGCACCGTCCAACGCCGGGTGCGAGGGCCGAAACATCGGGCTGCGCGCAGCCGGTACTCCAATCGTAATTACACTCGATGACGACGTCGAATTGTCCAGCTCCAATTGCATCACGGAAGTGGAAACCGCATTTTCGCGCGATCCGCAACTCGCGTGCCTTGTCTTCACCGTCAACGGCGTAGACGGTAAGGTTCTGGCACGCGATTGGTGCCATCCCCGCCCGATCTCGCACGCCACCAGGGAGTTCGAAACTCACTTTATTATAGAGGGAATGTGCGCGCTCAGCCGCGAAAAGGTTCTGTCGGTGGGCGGCTACTCGGGCGAATTCTTCCTCGGCCACGAGGGCGTGGACCTCGCCTACCGATTAATCGGCAGCGGCTGCCGCGTCGTGCATACACCCCGCGTATCGACAACGCATCACGTCGCGATCGAGCAGCATCCATCTTGGCGGGTCTATTATTACTACACACGAAATGGAATCTGGGTTGTCTATCGATTATTTCCGCCGTTGACGGCCATCCCACGCATGTTTGCCCATCTCGCTACGATGGGATTTTTTTCGCTGCGCGCAGGGCAAGGTCGGGCGTATCTGCGGGGATTCGTAGACGGGGTGCGCGGGTTGTCGCGAATGGACCGCCGCAATCTCGATGCTGACTCACTAAAGCATGTGCGCGAGATCCGGTCTGAACGGGCGTCATTATTTGGAAGAATCCAGCGCCACCTCCGCGAGAGAATTCTGTAGCATTTGCGGAGTCTGTTCGGGGTGTATCTCAAATTTTGGAACCTTCCAGCGGCACGCGAATGATCGCCAATTGATGCAGGGGACGGGCTCAGCGCCGTGATTCTTTATTTCATCTTTTTGTTTCTCGTTCCGTTTCAGGAGCATCACATCCTGGGAGCCCAGCTTTTCCATGTCGGGTCATTTCCCGTCACGCCGATTAAATTGGTGGGAATTCCCCTGGTCGTTGCCACCCTGTTGCTCAGCCGGCCGCGCGATGCAGCGCCGCGGCCAAGCACGGGAATTCTTTTGCTGTTCGCCGCGTTCGCGCTGTTTCAGGTTCTTGGGACTACCTTGTCTTCCTTGAGACTTCCGGCCAGCGATGCATCCTTGCTGTTTTCCGCCGCGATTCTCATGTTCGCGACGAATATCCTGATCAGCTCACAACGCAGATTGCGAATGACTATTCGGGTGATCGTGCTGGTCGAAACGTTTGCCAGCATTTGGCTGTACAAACAGTACTACATTGATCATTCGCCGCGGCCGAGTGGTCCTTCGATGGATTCCAATTACGAAGCGCTCTCATTGGTCATGACGGTGCCGCTCGCAATCTGGCTGGCCCGCTACGACCAGCGCGATCTGTGGAAATGGGCCGGACGGATTTGCACCCCGATTCTCACATTCGCGGTTTTCCTTTCGCAGTCGCGAGGGGGGGTGCTTGCGCTAATCGTGATGACCGCGCTGGCGTGGGTGAATTCCCGGCATAAAATGCGATTGGTGGTGGGATTCACAGTCGCGACCGCCCTCATGGTCGCGATTGGTCCCGGCCAAACGATCAAGCGGTTCCAGCAGATTCAGTTCCAAGGACAGTGGGAGACTGGCCCTGAAGCCTCGACGCGAGCGCGTGTCGAGTTGGCGCGAGCGGGGCTCCATATGATGGAGGCTCATCCGGTTTTCGGCGTAGGGCTGGGCCAATTCAAGTCGGTCGTGGTTCACTACAACCCGATGCTGACCAGCGTTGGGGAAACTGGTCACATCGCACACAACACCTACGTACAGTTGGGCGCCGAGGGAGGGATTCCCACGCTGGCGCTCTATTTGGCGATTCTGGGGGTGACCCTGGCTACTTGCCGGGCCTCCCAGAAGTTGCCGGGCGTGCCCGAAGATATTTCGGCGCTCGCACTGTCATTTCAGATCGGATTGATCGGCGCTATGGTGGCGGGAATTTTTATCAGCGCGCAATACGTAAAGGAAACCTGGATATTTATCTCGCTCGCGCCCAATTTGTACGCACTTTCCGTTCAGGCGGCGGCAATGAGCAGGAAGACCGTATCCGCTCAGCCCAAGCCTGCGAAGCAAATGGCCCTGAGGCCACGCCTGCGTACCGGATGAGGATCCTGCTCGTTTCAGAGATGATCCCTTGTCTGCCGAGCCATGACGGGTTCCGCCTGATATCCGCAAACCTGATTCGCAACCTCTTCGATCGTCACGAAATTCACCTGATTGCGCTATCGCGCGGGGATGAGAGCGAAGAGCAATCGGAGTGGCCGCGCGCTTACTGCCAATCCGTCTCGATTTTTCGTTCCGAACATGGAATTCGAGCCAAAGTGCGCGCGATAACCGGCGACGTCGATCCAGCGCTGACGCGCTTCATCAGCGATGCGGTCGCAAGAGTGCGTCCGGACGTGCTCCATCTCGAAGGCGGAGGATTGGCTGCGCTGCTTCGCTCGACGACGCGAGGGTTGCCGGGAATTCTCTGCGTGCATGACTCGAAGGCGCTGAGGTGCCGGGAATTCGCCGGCTATGCCGCCCGGGCGCGAGAGCGGTTTCGTCTCAAGCTTCTCTCGCTTCTCGCGCGGCGTCAGGAGCTACGATGGTTTGGATACGCGGACCGCGTCGTGGTCACGTCCCCCTCCGACGCACAGGCGCTGTCGGTCGGATTAAGCGCGGAACGAATCGCCGTGATACCCAACGGCGTTGACCTTGAGTATTTCGCGTACCGGCCGGCGCCAGAAGCGGGCCGAATCGTCTTCACCGGCAATATGAGCTGGCCGCCTAATGAAGATGCGGCCGAACATTTTGCTCGCGATCTCATGCCAGCGATCCGAAATCGGATTCCAGGCGCTTCTTTCTGGATCGTAGGCGCGCAACCATCCTTGCGAGTTCGAAATCTGTCGAGCGTTCCCGGAATTCACGTCACAGGGACGGTCGCCGATATTCGGCCGTGGATCTGGAGCGCGGCCGTTTACGCCAGTCCGCTGAGATTTGGGCTCGGCGTGAAAAACAAGATTCTCGAGGCGATGGCTTCCGGCGCGCCCATAGTTGCAACCTCGCGAAGCCTCTCCGGCACGCCATTGATCGACGGGCGGCACGCGATGATCGCGGATGACGACGCAAAATTCGGCGATTCGGTCGCCCGGCTATTGGCCGACCCCGCGCTGCGCGAATCGCTCTCGCGCGAAGCGCGGCGCAAAGCCGAAGCGGAGTACTCCTGGCGCTCGGTCGCGACGAAATATGAGGAGGTATATCGCGAAGCTTTGGCGCAGCGCGACCCGCCGCATCTGCTGGAGTCGCGAGGCCCGTTCAAAGGCCGCTAAACGCTTGCGTTGCGATGGCCGCCATTTGGTCTGGCGACCGGCGCTGGCGGCGTCCCGTCGCTCCTGAGCGTCGACGGGACGAAATCCTTCGCCAGAGTCTTCGCGCGCCGCCGACGGGGCTGCAAACCGAGCCGGATTATCTTCACTGCCGCGGCTTGCGGCAGAAGCGCGACGAGCGGAAACCAGAGCGTGTGAAAGAGCCTGCTTCGAAGGTTGTATCCGGAATTATGCCAAGAGACCCTTATTCCCGTAAGCATCAGGCGCATCGGCCGATCGTCCATTATCGGGTGATGGGTTGGGTCGACACGCAATGAGGCCAGTCGATACTTCAGATGCGCTGGCTCGCGCGCGGCCCAATTGCGTGGAATTGTGAACCCTGAGCGGCTGGCGAACTCAGCCAGCGCCCATTCGCGCTGCAGATCGATGATGATCTTGACGCGCAGCTTGCGTGAATCCATCTCCTCGCCGAGCATGCCGAGATTGGACTCGTGAATCCGGTAGCAACCGAGGGTTTTTCTGAGCGAAACGACTTCTCCCAAAAACGGCGCAATAATTAGAAGCGGGGCGTCGGCTGCCTGATGCCACTGTGGCTCGGGCAGCGGCAGGACTCGGTCGAGAACCGCTCGCGCGAAAGCGTTCCCGCTGGTGGGAACTCCGATGTAGCCGCCTGCATCGAGTATCGAATCCCTGATGTCGCCCTCTGGCATCTGCGCCGGGGAATATGGAACGACTCCTCCAAGCGCGCGCCCCTGCGCGTCGATATGGGCCAGAACGAATTGCGCCTTCGCCACTCCCGGATGCCACGCCCGCACGACCTCCTCGACGGCGTTCGGCAGCAAGAGATCATCCGCGTCGAGAAACATCACGATGCTGCCGTGACTCGCGCGAAATCCGGCGTTGAATGCGGATGCCTGCCCGCCGTTTGGCTTAAAGATTGCGGATACCCTGCCGCCATAGCTCGAAATCACCTCGCGGGAATTGTCGGTCGAACCGTCATCGACAGCTACTACTTCGACGGGCGCATAGGTCTGCTCAAGCGCACTATGAATTGCCGCGCGCAGGAAACGACCATAGTTGAAGTTATTGACGACAATGCTGACCAGCGGTTGCAAGTCGTTCTGCCTTTCGCCGGCGTTCATCGCATTTGCGGACGATTCGGCGGGGTTGGATCAAAGGCCGCGTGGCTGGATGCCTCGGTCGACCCGGGGACGTTCAGACGGCAGCGATGCATCGGCCTAGGCGAGACTCGCATGTGTATCGTACCAGCTCACATCCGGCCGCAAGACGTTGGTTATCTTGTTGCCGAGCGGAAGCCGGCGAATCCATCCCTTGTCACCGAAGAGTCGCTGCACGCGCACAATTTTGCGGTATCCCTCGACCACTCGGTCGCCACTAAGCCACTGGCCGGGAGCCTCTTCGCCGAACATTCCGCTTGAACCGTAGGGGAACCTGTACTCGACGAATCGTCCCTCGCGCGCCGGAGAGGGGCAGGACTGAAGCGGCACATGGCCCTGTCGGACGATCTTGAACTTGACGTAGCCCAATCCACTTAGGGCCGCTATTTCCTTGCGGATACCGGAGAGAGCATCTACTTCCGCTTCAATCGAAATATACTGGGGGCGGTCGTCGAACTCCGCGAGAGCCTTCAGACACAGCAGATCAGCTCCCTCGATGTCCACTTTCATGTAGTAGGGAATGCCGAATTGGCTGAGAATTTCGCCAAACTGCCTGCCTTCAACCGTGATTTCGCGCGATACAGCGCCCAGCCGCTCGTTACGCTTGGCGGCATCGCGTCGGATGCTTCCCCAGACGTCGTTGTCACTCTCAAAGAAGCTGATCGGGCCGGAAGTTTCCGCGACGGCAACGTTCAACAGCACTAGGCGTCCGGATTCTATGTCGTGAGTAAACTTCTGGCGACCCGCATGATAAAGCGCGGGGTGTGCCTCGATGGCTACGACCTTGAACCCCTTTGTCAAATAAAATTCGGTGTCTTCCCCGCGGTGGAAGCCCACATCGTAGATCAGATCCCTCTGCATGGCGCCTCTTTCAGCTCGCTCTCGCTACCCCGACAAGATCAGACTGACCCTGCATGGCTCAGGCCGCGTCCCAAACCGATGCGCTTCCAACTTCTGCCGGGCTCTGCTGCTTCCGCTTGCGCCTGCAGTTCCATGAGAGAGCGGCTTAACGCGAACGTCCTCCGCAGTATCGGACGGCACCACTCGTAGCGACGAGCGAAAGTCTCGGGTTCGATAGGAACGGGATCGGCTTCATCAAGTTGCTATCCAGCCTGCGATCGAACGTCCGCGCGACCATCGTCAAATTTGCGCTGCGCGCCGGACTTCCAGTGGGAAAGGTCTCTCCCGGTGATTTGTTCAAGCTCCTCGATTTCCGGAAGCATTATCGCGCGCATTTCGTCAGCCGATTCCTGGCTCAGCGGCGGGAAGTCGGCGACGAATGGTCGCCGCGTGATCTGCCACAGCGCGGTGCGCTGGCCGAGTTCAATCAATGGTCGTGCGCCATGGCGAGATGCCCAATAGATCGCCTCGACCATGCGCCGGGCAACCCTAGAGCGAGCGGCGCGAGGAGCCGAATTGACTTTCGCGCTCCCGACCCTGGAGCGATCAAGCGCGATGCGGCGCGCTCCAACAAAATCGCAGACCGCGTCCAAATAACCCTGCGGATTTGAACTTAGATCTTCATAGAACAGCACCATCACGCACGGCTTTCCAAATATCGCTTGCCATCGCCTGAGGTGAGTCGCGTAGCTGCACAGATCCGCGCCGCCGCTCATCTCGAGGCGCCAATATGCGTCGAAAGTATCATTCATCGCCAGATCGCGCTTGGAGCGGAATCCCCGCCGATGCCGATAAAACGAATACAGTCTGGCGGCCGGCTCGCGAAAGGTGACAATTATTTTGCAGTCCGGGATGTGCCGTTTGATTCTTTCCCGCGCGACCGCATTGGAGAAATAGCTGGGGCAAATCTCTCCCGCAGGCACATTAGCAGGATAGTCACCGAACAGGCTGCAATACCACTCGATTCCGCGATCGTAGCGAACATCGAAAAAGCGCGTTTCCTTTTCACTCGGCAAGCCGATGTGACCCATCAACGCTTCGTGCAACCAGGTCGTACCGGTTCGAGGGGGCCCCACATGAATGAAACTGGGCAGTCGTAATTCTTTTCCGTTACTCATTTCTCCTGACGCCGTATACCCAGATGCGAAACGCATCGCCGCGGCAGGACACTCTTCTCACGTCAACGATCACGCGACGCAGTCAAATGACCTTCGTGTAAGCGATCGCTCCCGCATGGGCGAGCCACGCATATGTCAAGTTTCTATCACCGACAACCCAACAAACGTAGCGCATCGGTGATTGGAAGTGAAGGAATGACGGATTCTCAACAGGGTGCATTCACGCCCGCGAGAATCCATCAATTTAACTTGTAAACGTGAGCCTGAAATGGAGCGTAAATATCTTTGAATTGAGAGCCGCCTTGGTCCACCGCAATTGAGCGATTTTCGCCGTACACTGATACCGCGCGAGCGGGCCGCCGTAGCGTGAAGCGGGCTTCAACGCTGTCGCCGCTGTGATTGTACGAAATAAGGTAACGGCTTCCGTCGTGGAGGCCCTTCTCCTTGGTAATCACGATGCCGGAAGCCGAATTTGCAGAGAGCACCGGGCTGTCCGGCGCGAGCAGGACCGGCTCAAGCGCGCTGATTCCACGCGTTACGTTGACCAATTCGTCGTAGCGCTGCTGGCGAACCACTGGGCCCTCGTTGCCCCAGGAGAGCCCGCGCACTCCGTATGACCAATAGAAGACTCCGCGCGCTCCTTCGGTTATCGCCATCCAGCTCATGTCATGGAGCTCCTGCTCGGTGGGGAAGTGCGATTGCGCATACGTCCGGAAAAACTGGATCACCGTCCACACCGGCCGTGCGCCATGCACCGCACCGATCACCTTCCTGGTCATATCGCCGACATAGCTTTCAGGAGCGCGGGTACCGATAGGGTATGGGTCAAGACCGAGCACGTCGACGGTGTCGCGCCAGAATTGAAATTCGTTGGGGTAGTTTTCCACCGCAAAAGCTATGCTGGCCGGGTCGTACTGCTTGATCACGCCATATTGATGGAATGTCCGCGGTTGCAGCTCGCTTGCGCATTCGTCACATGTGTAATAGCCGATCACGCGCGAATCGCCGGCCAATGCTTTACTATATTGAGCAATCACCTGGTCCGGGCCAACCTTTCCCGCATGCACCCATTTTGGATAATGCGCGCTATTCTTCAAAGGGAAAAGCGCGCCTACGGTCGCCAGGTAAAAAATGCCGAACGGCTCCATCGCCTCGGTGTAAGGGTAGATCACATCCGGCCAGCCGTTGCCGAGAAAATAATTTATCATCAGATTGATCGGCGCCTTGGCTATCCCCTTTAATCTCGGACTGTAGTTATCTGGCCGAAGCCCAGAGCCGGTCGTATCGTACAGGCCAATCACAAATCGCGGGCGGCCGCCCATGTGAATGATATTGTCCGAATCGATCCACGCCTTCATCGAGGCGCGCGTTTCGGTGCTGACCTTTACGATCGTGTAGGACGATTGCGTAAAGATTCGCTTGTCGCCGGGCCCTTCCAGATATCCCTGTAGCCGATATTGTCCAAGCGGAAGACTGCCCATGTCGATGTTCGCGACCATCGAGCCATCCACCGGTGGCGACAGCCGATGGGTCGAAAGCACCTTTCCGCCCGGATCCATAACTTCGAGCACGACGTGAAGCTGCGCCATGGTTGTGTCCGCAGGCGGATTAACATCGATGGAGACCCGCGCGACCTGGCTCTGGTCGCTGAACATCATTCCGCGATAGTTCGGGTACAGCAGAAACGTTTCCACCGGCGCAGGAAGCTCGCGCCGCACCGAAAATTTTCTAAACCATGACGTTCCAGCGACGGGTCCCACGTTTCCCGCAACGAAGGAACCGATGCTTCCATCGGCGACCGCAGCGTGCGCTTTCACCGCGGTAGTCCAAGCGGTCGTTCCTGCAACCGGCCAAGTGAACGCCCATTTATTGGCAGGAGTTGCCAACAGACTGATTCGGGCACCCGCGCGCCCCTGTGGCACGGTGATGGTGGTTTGAGTTTTTATTTCAGTCGAAATCGTGTACAGACCGGGCGGACATTTCAAAGCATTCCTGGCCGTTGCAACCGGCGGGTTGCACGGTACGTGCAGCCGCAGACTGGCGGAATCGCCGCTCCCTTCGAGGCTGAAGCAGGAAGGGTTGAGCGTCCAGCCTTGGAGTCCAGACCGCAGATCTCCGTTGACTAGAAGATTCGGTCCCAAACTGAACCCGGATTCCGGCTCATCGAGCCCTCCGGTAACGATGCCATCACAATGCCCGGCGCCAATCAGCGTGATCATCGAACTGCAGACGACGACCATTATGACAGCCATTCGACTAGTTACTCTCAGCATGACTTGATACTACCGATATAAGCCTTAGATTTCAATTATAGATCAGGATGCGGCGGTGGTTGCGATGAGGCAGAATCGCGCCTCGGCGAGCGGCGAGTCTCATGGATAGCACCTCGGCATAAGCCAGCGGGCGCTCCGGGAGCGAGCTAACATTCGCGGACTAAGCTTGTAGTGGCTATCGACGGACGGCCTTCGGACGAGGATCAATTCTCCCCGCTTCCATCACAATCCCACCTATCCTGCTCGCGGCTCCGGCCGAGCCATCCGATCGATCCGACCGCCGCCAAATAAGGTACGGCAACAACGCGAAAGCGGCCGGAACGGCGCGCAGCGGGTCACTGCCGCCACCGCGAGCGGGCCACAACCGCCAGACCGGCGCCGAGTTGACGCTGGAGCGGCTATCGGGTTAAAGATCTCGCGTTTGCAAAGTCAAAATGGAAATTCCGGGTAAAATGGGTCGGCTCGCTGAAAACAATAACGTGGATCATCCGCCATCCCCGCCGCCACATCACCCACAGAGCCTCGCGCAGTTTGCCGTTATGATCGGGCGGAGGGGCATGACTGATGTAACGTCGATTTACAGCGATACAGGCGCTGCCCATAGGCGCTTGATCGCTCTGGCGATGTTCGTGGTCTGGCTTGGTGTTGTCTCTTTTCTTGCATGGACGCATCTGGTTTGGCGCGATGAAGTGAAGGCGCTATCGATAGCCCTGCAGGGAGACTCTGTATTCGCCATGGTTAAGGAGCTTCGCTGGGAGGGTCATCCTGCTCTTTGGTACCTGCTTCTTCGCTCCGCGCATACGTTGGTCCCACGCCCTGAGGTTCTGCAGCTTGTTTCCATCGTTGTTGCAGCCCTTGCAGTGCTGATTCTCGTGCTACGCGCCCCCTTCAGCCTGCCGCTTCTGGCTCTGATTCTGACTGCGCGCTTTTCAATGTACGAGTATTCCGTGATGGCCCGCAACTACGGAATTAGCATGCTGCTTCTCTTCCTGTTCGCCGCCTTCTACGAGCGCCATCGCGATAGAGATTGTTTGCTGGGAGTGCTGTTGTTTTTGCTGGCTAACTGTAACGTGCATTCTGTACTGCTCGTCGGCGGGCTCCTGCTCTTTTGGTTTGTGGACATACTCTGCGGCGAAGCCGCCAACAAACTGCGGAATATCCGTATGTTTCTCTACAACGCGGCCCTGGCGGCCATTGGCGTCGTGACCTGCTTCATAACGGTCTTCCCGACGTTGGCTGATTCGATCAGGATTGACCCCAACAGTGTCACATTCAAGACACTGATTAAGGGAATGTTTCTGCCTTCGCTGCAGTTTTACTCCTGGGGTCTTCCGGGCCCTGACAGGTTGGCAAGGCTAATGCCGCTGCTCGGCAAGCCGTTGACGATAGTCAAGTCTCTGATCTTATTCGGCAGCACGCTGGGCTTGATTCGACGGACAGGCGCCTTCCTCGCCGCTTTGACAACTCTGGTTGGATTCTCCCTCTTCTTCGTAGTCCTCATCCCTGGATCGTATCGTCATCAAGCCCTGTGGCTTGTTTTTTTAATCTGTATGTACTGGCTTGCAGTGCCCGGAAATGCGCAGAAGGAGCCTGTTTCGCCTGTCCGACTGAAGCCGTTCGTCGGTCGGCTGTCAACCGCGGGCACGGCGCTGTTTGTGTTGGTTCTGCTTCTGCAGTTGCGGTACAGCGCCCAAAAGGTCTTCGGAACTGTGATCGCTCCAGTCGCGGCGCTGGACAACCGCAACAATAATGTGAGATCGATTCTCGCAGGACACCCAGACCTCAAGCAAGCGGTTATCATCGCAGATCCCGATTTTCTTTTGGAGACGCTGCCCTACTATGTCTCAAACCCAACCTACCTCATGCGAGAGCAACGGTATGGCAATGTAGTCCATTTCACACGCAAGGCTCAACTGGAGCTCAGCCTCGGCGATGTCCTGACCAATGGGCGGCGGCTCCAACAGGCGACGGGCAGGCCAGTCGTGATCCTGCTGTCACATGAGATTGATCCTTCACTACCTGCGCAGGTATATAAGGAGGGGATTAACTGGACCTTTACTATTATGCCCGAGCAGGCACGTGCCTTTCAATTGTCAACACGTCTTCTCAAACACCGCGCGCCGGCGGAAACTTTTGAAGAATACTACGCATATGCTATGGACAAATGAGGTGGATGTTCTCGCGACGGCTATTGCAATTCTCGCTTTCGTTCGACCGTGCAGCCAACAAACTTGCTTGTTACATGCGCGCGCGCGTCTTCGTCGCTCCATGCGAGCCTTTCGCCACTTCCCCGCCCTATCGTGCGGCATGCGCGCCGGATGCTCTCCCCTTTCTTGAAAGGTTCCAGCACGCGAGCCGCAAGGTTCGCGACGATTTCGCACTTGCAGACGCCAAGTTCATCCACGCCCAAATGCAGGAGCATTATTGGGAGGAAGACGTTGGCTTTGAGGTGAAGGTCAACAAGGGCTTCACGGAACTGAAGCCGAGCAATTACACTGCTGAAGCGGGCGAGCCCCCGATAGACTTCAGAGTGTCACCCGCAGACAAGAGCAACATGGCCAAGTACCTGTTCGGCGGATTCCAGCGATGCCTGTAGCCCGTGCAGAAGTTTCAGTCCGAACCTGAACGGAAGCTCGCGCGCATCTTGGACCGCGAGGCACTCAAGTGGTTCAGACCGGTAAGAGGACAGTTTCAGATTTGCTATAGAAAAGGATCAGAACACTTGGAATACCAGCCAGACTCCGTCGCCGAGACAGCCGACACGAAATACATGCTGGAGCCCAAGGCTCGCAACGAAATTACTGATCCAGAATCATTAACCCGGAATTTCCGTTTTGACGTCTGGGATCAGAATCCGTGTAGCCCAACCCCGCCCTGTAGCGCAAGCGACCGAGGCTCTTCCTTGGTCTTAGCTGAAGCTGGTCCACGAAAGCGGCCAGTCCCATCGTTTCGGCCGCGCCAGTTACCAGGATTTTCATTCAGGAGTCCCGTGCCTTAAACCGGATGGCGGCCGACCGAGTAGTAGTGGAAATCGAGCGTAAATGGCGTCGTTCGCCGCCCATGTGCGGTGATGCGTAATGAGTTGCGCTGGTTCCATCAGCTCTTGCATAATTTAGATACAAGATCGAGCGCGTGCTCAAACGCGAGCCGCGGGCTCTGGGAAACCAACCTATGGACACCGAACGAAGTGGCGCATCTGATCGGCTGCGCTGAAACAGATTTGAGCGGGCGTGAAGCATCGTCATGCTTGCAAAACCGAAATTCGGAAGCTATACAGCTACCTGAATCTCGCGAGGGCGGGTAAAACTGTCCGTCGAAGTGCCAAATGCCAAATGGTTGATCATGCGATGCACGCTTCGGCGCCAGAGGGCGACAGCGTCGGCCCTTCTGGACCTGGGGAACGCCTGCGCACGAGGCTTGCCCGGGCTCTCCTGTCAGCTTCGGTTGTGATGATCGCAAGCGTTCTGACGTTGCTGTTCGGCGAAATTTTTGTCCGTGTTTTTGTACCAACGCAGAGATTAGTGCCGCTGAACGAGGTAATTCTCGGAGTTCCTGCGCTAAGACCTGACATTCGCGAGGTTCACGTCGTACCTCACGCGTTTAGTGTGAGTTACACGACGAATGCGCAACGCTTCCGGTCGGCGAAGCTCTTCGCGCCCTTCCCGGACTCTCGCACCATAAGGGTGGCGGTATTAGGAGACAGCTTTACCTTTGGCTGGGGCGCCAATGATGATCAGACGTACCCAAGCCAGCTTGAGCGATTGCTGAATAGCAAATACGGGCCCGCAGAAGTGCTCAATGCCGGAATTCCCGGCATAGGCACAGGGGACGAGGCACTGTGGTATGATTTATGGGTTCGCCGTTTCCATCCTAATCTGGTTATTCTCACCGTCGTTCCGAACGACACCGACGACGACCTTGCTCGTCCCTTGTTTACCATTGACGCGTCGGGAGGCGTAAATCCGAAGTCCGCCGTACAACGCGAGCGATTTCAGTCTCGGACCCTGACCGCGCGCCAGTTCATTACCGAGTTACCCGGGTACGACTGGCTTGCGAAGCACTCCGAACTACTCAATCTGTTTCGCGGCACGATGTCTGGCCTGATTCGACGCCGCCATTTGAGAGATACTCGCGCCAGTGCTGGTCCTGCCGCCTTTGAAACCGTTGGTCTTCGTTTACTCGGTGGAGAAGTGCGGTGGCTTGATCAACAGGTTCGTTCGTCAGGTGCTCAATTGCTGGTCGTATTCGTCCCATTCAGGGAGAGCGTATATGGACAAGCATCGAAAACGAATTCCGTTGTAGGCGAATCCCTCGCGATGGTCGACACGCTTTCGCGCGTCTGCGCACAATCCAACATCCCGTTTCGCGATCTGACGTCCGAAATGAGAAGTGCTGGCGCCGGACAGCCGGCTCTTTTCTATACAAAATATGATATGCATCCGACCCCAGTGGGATATCAGGTTATCGCCGACCTGGTTTCGTCGCTGGTTCTCGATGAATTGCACTCTCGCGCGCAAAGCCCAGGGCTTGCTAAGGTACGGTAAACAATTGGGTTCAGATATCACCACGACTCCGATGACGGCCCAACCTCCCCCTGAGCGGAAGAGCGCACTCGCTCGCGCCGGCAAACGCATTGTCGCCGGCGCCAAGCGTTTGAATAAGCGTGTGGGGGAAGCCGAGGCACGATTAATCTTGAGAGTATTTTATTACACCGTCTTTGGCGTCGTGTCTTTGGCGCTTCGAAATGGGCGGCGAAAATCAATCGAGGGCGAGGACCGCGCCGAAGTAACGTGGTCTCCTCGCGTGTCCCCTGGCACCGATCCCACCAAACAGTATTAGCCCGGATTTCCGTTTTATGTGTGAACTACTGATTTGCTAAGGCGCCGAGATTCTAAAACTATGAGCGCACAAGCACCCGAGGCTGCCGCCATCGCATCGTCGCCGGTATTGTCTGCAAAAAATCTCGCGCTTGTCTGCTGCCCGGTTTGCGGCTGCGACCTCGAGAATGCGGCGCAAACGCTTCGATGCCTGCACTGCGGGCGCAACTTCGAATACGACAACGGGATTGCGCTGCTATTTTGGCCCGCCGGCGATCAAGCCTCAAGCGGAGACGTAACCGGCGTCGTGAAGGCATTTTATGAGCAGAATCCCTTCCCCAATTACGACGACGTCGAATCAAGCTTCACGCTGCGCGAAAAAGCCCGCAAAGGCATCTTCGCCCAATTGCTCGACGACAACCTCCCCTTGACGGCAAAGGTGCTGGAGGTTGGCTGCGGTACCGGCCAACTCAGCAACTTCCTTGGCGAGTGCACCACACGGACAGTAATCGGCGCCGACCTTTGCCTCAATTCGCTGCGGCTTGCGCAGGAATTCAAGCTGCGCAACGCGCTCGAGAATGTGACCTTCTACCAGATAAATCTGTTTCGCCCGCCGTTCAAGGCTGAAAGCTTCGATGTCGTCCTCAGCAACGGCGTGCTGCATCATACCAGCGACCCATACGGCGGGTTCAAATCGATCGTGCGCCTTATCAAAAAGGGCGGCATCATCTTGGTCGGCCTGTACAACACCTATGGGAGATTGCCCACCGATTTCCGGCGCACGATGATCCGGGTATTCGGCGACAAGGCTGCGGTTCTCGATCCACGCCTGCGAAAGGTATCGCTTAACGAGGGCAGGCGGCGGGCCTGGCTGTACGATCAATACAAGCACCCGCATGAATCCAAGCACACCTTTGGCGAAGTGCTGGAATGGTTCGAGCAGTGCGGGATCGAATTCATCGCCAGCATCCCGACATGCACGGGAAGCCCGCTGCTTCGAACCGAGCGGCTGTTCGATCAGCCCGAGCCGCATCCGACGCGCATGGCCCGCTTTCTGACCCAGGCAGGGATGCTACTAAAGGGCGGCGCGGAAGGTGGCCTCTTCATCATGATCGGACGCAAGCGTGCTCAGTGATCGATTGAACCCCGGGCAGAAGTCCGTTAAACTAATTATTCTTCGGAACGTAGTTTGAGAATCAGTTATGTTAGTTGAGATGGTAGACAAGGGCCTATCGTAAGGTCCGTTCCTGGACCCGGAGCTCTTCAAGGTGTGTTCTTAAGCGGATCGTAGCGATAATCACCAATCGGAATTTCAAATTAGTTTATGTACACACTTGGAGTCTCCTGCTTCTTTCATGACGCGGCCGCTGCGCTGCTGAACGACGGCGAACTCGTTGCAGCCGCAGAGGAAGAGAGATTCACGCGCAAGAAGCACGACTATAATTTTCCGGAAAAAGCTATCGACTTCTGTCTCCGTCGAGCACGAATCGACGGTAAAGAGCTCGATTCGGTCGTTTTTTTTGAAAAGCCCTTCCTGAAGTTGGAACGAATTCTAACGACTGCCGCAGCCACTTATCCGTCGTCGTGTGTGGTGTTCCAGAAGGCGATGATTACCTGGTTGAAGGACAAGTTGTGGATAAAAGGCAAGCTTGCCAATTATCTTAAACTCGATCCAAAAAAAGTAATCTTCTGCGAGCATCACCTCTCCCATGCCGCTAGCTCTTTCTTCTGCTCGCCATTCACCGATGCCGCCATACTCACCGTCGACGGAGTCGGCGAATGGGCTACCGCGACCTTTGGGGAAGGTCGCGGAACAGATCTCAAGCTCCTCGGCGAAATACGTTTTCCGCATTCCTTGGGGCTTCTCTATAGTGCATTCACCGCCTTGTTGGGCTTCGAAGTAAACGAAGGCGAGTACAAGGTGATGGGTATGGCTCCCTTCGGGCGTCCGGAGTATCGAGACAAAGTTTCAAAACTTATTCGAGTCGGCGGGGACGGCAGTTTCCAGCTTGACATGAAATATTTCTGCTTTGATAGATCGTCCACCGACACCTACAATGAAAAATTTGTAGAGCTTTTCGGACCGCCGCGAGCGCCGGAATCACCGTTCTTCACGGAGAGTTACGGCTACCCTTCGTATTTCGGGGCCAAGCCAACTGACTTCAAAAGGCAGGCAGAAACCAATCAGCACTATGCTAATATAGCCGCAAGCGTCCAGTCAGTTACAGAGGACGTACTTCTTCACATGGCGCGTCATTTGCAACAACGAACGGGACTCAAACGCCTGTGCCTAGCCGGTGGGGTTGCTCTAAACAGTGTTGCGAACTCGCGAATATTCAGGGAAGCCGGCTTTGATGAGATTTTTGTGCAACCAGCAGCCGGAGATGCAGGCGGTGCGCTCGGCGCTGCACTATGGGCTTATCATGTAGTCGATGGACGGCCGCGAAAATTTGAAATGACGCACGCATATTGGGGTGAGGAGCACTCGAACGGTTCGGTCGTTGATTATCTCAATTCGCAATCCGTCAGACACGAAACCTTCGACAACGAAGATGCCCTGTGCGGTAGGGCTGTGGCAGCGCTCGAAGCCGGTTCAGTGGTGGGTTGGATGCAGGGACGATTCGAGTGGGGCCCTCGAGCTCTCGGCAACCGTTCGATTCTGGCTGATCCGAGACGATCGGAAATGAAGGAAATAGTCAACACCAAGATAAAATTCCGCGAACCGTTTCGTCCTTTCGCCCCGTCTGTCCTCGTCGACAAGGCCTCCGATTTCTTCGAAGCGCGAGTCGCCGAGCAGTTGCCGGCTCGTTTCATGGCCATGGTAGCAAACGTCCATCCCGCGGCAAGGGAAAAAATCCCCGCTGTCACCCATGTCGATGGCACGGCGCGCCTTCAGACAGTCCTTCCCGAAACCAATCCGCTGTATGCCCGACTCCTGTCTGGATTTGAGCAAGCGACGGGAATACCAGTCCTACTCAACACCTCGTTCAACCTGCGCGGTGAGCCAATTGTAAATACGCCGGCCGAGGCCCTGAGCAGCTTCGCTCGCAGCGGGATGGACATGGTCGTCTTAGAGAATACGATAGTTAAAAAAGAGGATCTGTAATGAGTAAACTGGGGACCCGACTCGGAATCCTTCGCGAGTTGGCGGAATTTCTTCGGTCTAACAGAAAATTGTGGCTGACTCCCGTAGTCGTTCTGCTGGTTTTCATAGGCTTGCTCGTTGTGGCCGCTGAGACGTCCGCGGTTGCGCCATTCATCTACACTCTGTTTTAGTCCTTCTGAAATGAGCGGCACCGCTCTGCAAGACGTTGGCCGATTATCGCACTTCTTGAAAATCGAGCTGCCGAACTGGAGTTACCCCGGACCCCTTGGGCGCGGCGGTCTACTTCACTGTCATCTGATTAATCGAAAACTTTGGCCCGTGTATCGCGCGACGCCGGATGACGCCGACCTCGTGAAATCCGACTTGATAAACCGCCTTCATGGGGGTGGGATTGTTGCTGGCGACAATAGTGAACAGGCGGGGGCGCTCGCGCAGCTGCCAATCAGTCGCGAAATACAGCAACGCCCGGTAAAGTCCGCGGCCACGGAATTTTTCCACGGTGTATGACGTCGATAACTCCGCCTCCCCGGGTTCCAACACGATTATCGGGCGCTCGGCCGGATAGTCGTACGCCCAGACCACGCCTCCCAGTTCCCCGTTGAGCTCGAGCGTCGCGCAGTGTGATGCGCCGCTCATCTGGTCGCGCCAGAATTCATTGGACAGGGCGGTCCGCTTTTCGCGAGCGCGCTTGAGGCGATCCAAAGCGTCGGCATACATGGTGACGCCGTCGGGTACCGGAAGCGGCGCCAGCTGCTCTCCGCGATTGATTACGAAAATGTGAAAGTCGAGGAGCCTCAGCGAATCGAGAGCAATTCGCGGCAGATTCAGGATCCCCTCGTCTCGAATCAGTGCGAGAACTGCTGAAACGCGTGGCATGCAGAAATCACTCGAACCGGCGAGTCGTTATTGAGTCACGCCGGACTTGCCCAGTCAGATTCCGCGGCAAAATGGTTTCCAAAAGAACAGCAATCTATCAAGCGGGCGAACACGAACGCAAATTGCCAATCGTTGGCGGGCAAAATCACGCTAATCAAGCACCCGCCGGAGGGGGTGATTTTTCAAATTTGCACAGTTTGACAACAAAGCCGTAACAGAGCTAAGACTGAATGGCTTGGGGCGAAAAGAACGAGCATTTGACGCTTTAGGGCAGATTTAGGGGACTGCTGCCCGAAGGCTCGGGATGCTGGAACGATACCGCTGGGGGGTGACATTGAATCCGCAAAATAGCAGGGAAGTGGCAGAGCGAATTGCCGATGCAATTTGTATTTTCGTCGGCTACTTTGTCGCGTCAGAAATCGTGCTCGCGCTGTACAGGGGACAGATTCAGGTATTCCCGCACGGCAGGCCTTCCGAAGCGCAATCGCAGTATTCGGCCCTTTTAATCCTCGCGATCCTGTCCTGGCTGACGCTGACCGCATACACGGAGACCTATCGACCCCACCGTACGGAACGCCTCAATTTCCTTGCTCGCAGGCTGATACAGACGTTGCTGATCTGGTCCCTCGTGACGATTGCGGCGATCTTTGCACTGAAATTTCAATATCTGAGCCGACAGTTCACTGCTTATTTCATTGCCGCGTCGGCGGTTCTCATCTGCTTCAGGCAGATGGGAACCACACTTTTGCTGCGGAGCCTGCGCCGCTCCGCACATAAGTGGCGGACTGCGGTCGTGATCGGCGACGACGAGGCATCCCGCGAGCACTTCGCGCGACTTCTGACCACCGCGCATCCCATGGGCTATCAGCGGGTAGACGCTAAGCCGGCGAAGCGGGCGGTTGATTGCAACGGCAATCGGGCGGAGTCTGGCTGCGACCTGAAGTGCGCTTCGCTCAAAGAGATTGATGATGTTTACCTCATCGGCATGAACGACGGGGCGGACGGGCCGGCGAGTACGGAGTGCATGCTCACCCTTCTCAAGCAAGGCAAGTCCGTCCACATCATACCCAGCCTGCTCGATACAAGGCTGTTCCGCCAGTCGCTCGGCGATATCGCGGGCATTCCTGTGCTTTCAGTAAGCAAGGGTGAGCTGACCCCCATTCAGGCAGCTGTGAAACGCGCCATCGATTTCGTCGTGTCGGGGCTGTTGTTAATCGCTCTGTCCCCGGTGATGGCCGCAATCGCGGTCGCAATCAAATTGACCTCGCCGGGCCCTGTGCTGTTTCGTCAGAAGCGCCTGGGTCTCAACGGAAAACCCTTTACTTTTTATAAATTCCGCACCATGCGCGCCGACGCGGAGCAGATCCTGAAGGACTCGCCGTCCTTGTACGCCAAATTCCTGAAAAACAATTTCAAGCTTCCCAAGGGCGAAGATCCACGCCTCGCTCCGCTCGGGAATTTCCTGCGTGCAGCCAGCCTCGATGAGCTGCCGCAACTATTCAACGTGTTGAGCGGTGAAATGAGCCTGGTCGGGCCGCGCCCGGTCGAGCCCCCTCAGGCGGTTCAATACGGCGATTCAGCGATGCTCTTCATGTCCGCCAAGCCAGGGATGACCGGCCATTGGCAAGTCAGCGGCCGCAGCGAGATCGCGGAGTACCAGAAGCGGGTCGAATTGGACCTCGAATACATCCGCGACCAATCGCTCGGCAAAGACCTCGAGATATTGCTGCGGACCGTTCCGGCAGTGTTGCGGCGCAAGGGCGCCCACTAGGGAGCCTCTGCACAGGCAGTTGAGTGCCATTTGCTTGCTAAGCGGCGCATCGACTCGCTGTCGTAGATCGCGTCCTCGGCCTGCGGCTCCGACAGGTCGAACCACTGCTGCAGGAAATAGATGCGTGCAGAGGTTCCCTAGCGGGCGAGGTCTACTTCCAGACTTTCGACACGGACGCCGGCTTGCTCGAAGCGAATCACCATCTGGCATCCGCTGGTCTTGAGCGTGAGCGCGTATGCGCCGGGGCTCCGCTGCGTTGAGGTTATCTGCTCGACCGTATCCCCCTTGAGCGTCGCGAGCGCCTTGTTGAGCTCGGCCAGCGACTGGGCCACTTCGCGGCCGCGCGGCGTTTTCATGAACAGTGCGTTGAGCGACAGCTCCGCGCCGGGACCGAACAGCCGTCTGACGCGGCCGCTGGTCAGCGCGACCTCGACGATCGCGCCGAGACGAAGCTGGAGATCCGCCGGCACTTCGAGCGACTCGATCGCCGACTTGAGCGAGAGATAGACCTCGCGCGCCTGCGGATCGCTCGTCGCGTCGAGGAACGCCTGAATTTGCGGAATAAGGATGTCGCGCTGGAGACTATCGAGCGTTATCGATTCGCCCGCTTTGGGCTGGTCGTCGCTCGCCATCGCCGTTTACGACTTGGTGTGTCCGCCGTCGTTTTGTCCGAGCAACGCCGCCAGCTCGTGCTCGAAGCCGCCGGTCTCGATCGCGCAGTGCATCCCGCATTCCTTCGGCGCGCCTGTTTCCCACCACCACCTGCCTGCGCGAGCGTCCTGGCCCTCGCCTACCGCGCGCGTGCACGGCGCGCATCCTATGGACTTGTAGCCCTTGGCGTAGAGCGCGTTGTAGGGCACGTCGTTGGCGCGGATGTAATCCCAGACCTCGTCTTCAGTCCAGTCAGCCAAAGGCGCGAGCTTCACGATACCGCCGTGGTCGTGATCGATTTCAACTTTGCGGATGTTAGAGCGCGTCGCCCACTGATCGCGGCGCAGTCCCGTCACCCACGCGCCGTAATTCATGAGCGCACGGCGCAGCGGCAGCACCTTGCGCACCTGGCAGCATAGCAGGCGCAGGTTGACGTCGTTGTAGAAAAGATTGTTGCCGTGCCGGGTAACCATCTGCTCCACGACTGCCGTATCAGGCATGAAGATTTCAACCTTGATTCCGTAGCGCTGGCGATACTTGTCGATTAGGTCGTAAGTCTCCTGCGGCGTCCGCCCCGTATCGATCGTAAACACGCGGATGTTCGGATCGATCTTGTGCGCCATGTCGATCAACACGCAGCCCTCGGCCTGGAAGCTGCAGCAAATCGCCAGCTCCTTGCCGAACCGATCGATGGCCCACGCCAGGACTTCCTGAGGCTCCTTGTCGTCGAGCTCGACGGCGGCTTCACCCGCCTCGAGTTCGTCCATAATCAGGCTCAGTTCGGGCTTTTCGATTTGCACTTGGGGTCCTGCGGCCATGACGGAGTCCTTGGGGCGATACCCGGTTCAGGCGGCGGCGACATTGGCGCCGGCTGCGTCTCCACTTGCGATCGAGATCAGGTCAGCGTCGGGGGTGCGCACGCAAAAATGCGTGAAGGTCTCGTTGGCGTTGCGCCGTTCGAGGTAAGTCCCGAACAGCCGCGACACGTAGTCTTCGACCATTGCGGACGGCACGCGGCGTATGATCGGCTTGCCGATCGCCGCGTCCTTGCCCAGCCCGCCGCGCAATATAATGTCGAAGGCCTCGAGCGGCTCGCCCGCGGGTCCGCGGCCGGTCGTGCCCTGCAACCCGATATCGCCGGTCCAGTGCTGCGCGCACGCATGAGGGCATCCGTCGAGATTCAGCTTGAGACCGCCGACCTGCTCGCCGAACTGATTCACCAGCCGCTCGATGATTGTCGCGAGCTTGGTCTTGGTCGGCGTGACGGCGTAGTTGCAATGCGGATCGCCGATGCATCCGATCGACGACGCGTAGAGGCCGTTCGCATCCAGCGGGAAACCGATCGCGCCAACTTGCGCGATCACGTCGTCGAGCTGCGCGGTCGGAATCCCGGTGACGATGAAATTCTGCCGGCGCGTGAGACGGATGTCGCCGCCGAACGAGGCCGTGACCGCCGCAACCTCGCGCATCTGCCGCCCGCTCATCAGGCCCAGGTAAACCGGAAAGCCGACGTAGTTGAGCCCGGGCTGTTTTTGCTCGCGGATGCCCATGTGATCGCTCTCGGTCTCAGGGATCGGCATCGCGGCGAGATTCTCGAGCGCGAAGCCGAGCCGCGCTTCGACCAGCCGGCGAAATTCCTCCGGCCCGTAATCGTCGATCATGAACTTGAGCCGCGCCTTGACGCGCGAGATTCGGTACTCGGTCGTCCCCTTCCACACGTCGATGATCGCGCGCATCACCGGCATCGCCTGCTCGCGCGTGATGAACACGCCCAGATGCCGCGACAGGCGCGGCGTGGACGACTGTCCGCCGCCGACGCGCACCGCAAAGCCCTCGCGCCCGTCCTTCACCATCCCGACCAGCGCGACGCAGTTGATCTCGGGAGCGTTGCACTGATGCTGGCATGCGGCGATCGATATCTTGTGCTTGCGCGGCAGGTCCGAGTACTCGCGATTGCCGTAAAAAAATCCCGCGGCGTCGGCAACGAGCGGCGTCACGTCGAAAATTTCGTCCCGATCCACGCCTGCGACCGGGCATCCCGTGATGTTGCGCACCACGTCGCCGCATCCGCCCATCGTCGTCAGCCCCACGCTCTTGAGCTTCTCCAGAATCTCGGGGAATTTGTCGAGCGTGATGTAATGAAGCTGGAAATTCTGGCGCGTGGTCAGTTCGCCCTGGTCGCGCCCGTAGGTCTCGGAGATTTCACCCAACATGCGCAACCCCTCGGCGCTGAGGATGCCACTGGGGATTTTCACCCGCATCATGAACGTGCCGATCTTCGGCTTGTCATGGTACATGCCGAACCACTGGAGCCGCACGATGTCTTCTTCGGGAAGCTTTTCATACGACGTCTGTGCCAGCCGGTCCCATTGATTTGCCAGCTCAGTGGGGAACAGCTCGTGCTTTAGGCGCTCGACTGAATTGCGCTTCAAGACCATTTCCCAAGTCGGCGGTTCTCTCTTCGGCACTGATCGAATCTCCTGCGGACATAAAAAGTAACTTAGATTACTGATTTAGTCAATTAAGTAGATGACTAAGCTGGTCGCCTATTCCACCGATTGACGCGTTATGCTAACAATATGACCGGGGAAGCTCCGGAAAAAATGAAGTTCGGCGTCGGCGTTGACTACTCTTTGAAAGCCCTTCTGCTGCTGGCAGAGCGTTATCCTACCACTTTGCCCGTTCGAGTCGAGGAAATAGCAGCGACCCAGGACATCCCCGAAAACTACCTGCGTCGGCTCTTGATCGAACTCAAGCGCGGCGGTCTGGTCGCCAGCCAGAAAGGGCCCAGCGGCGGATACATGCTGGCCAAGCCGCCGGCGCGAATCACGATGGCGGACGTGGTGGAAATAATCGAGGGTGACTACACCCCGGTTGAATGCCTCGAGGAAAGCTCGTCGTCATGCCCGCGCGATCAGGCATGCGCGATGCGCGACGTTTGGCGCGAGGTCCGCGATTCGGTCAACGGAATCCTGCGTGGAGTGACGCTGCAGGCGCTATCGGAAAAGCGCAAGCACGCAATCAGCTACAACATCTAGGACAGGCGCCGGCGCCTCATTGGCGCCTCCTTCGAGATCGCTTACACGTGCGCGAGGACGTCCTCGTGCAGCTTGCGCATCAGCTCTTCGTCCCGCGCGACGGCGCCGGTAAAGATAACCTGCGACGTGCTCCAGTCCTTCGCGCGCCGCTTCAGCTCGACAATGCATTCCTCCGGCGTTCCGATCAGCGTCATCGGCGAAGCCAGTATCCCTTCGGGGGTCTGACCGAACATCGGCGCCATCATCTCGGCGGTCTTGCGGGTGGCTTCGCGGGAGTCCGAAATAATCGCCGCGAAAATGTAGTTGCTGATCCGGACAGCGTCAGGTTTGCGGCCCAGCCGCCTGGCTTCCTCGCGGATGAAGCTCACCTTTTCGCGGAACGAGTCGTCGGTCGTGCGCTTCACAACTTCGAGCGAGATATATCCGGCCTTGCCCGCATCCGGAATGATGTTGACGTAGTCCGCGTATTTGGCCGCGAGGCGCAGCAGACCTTTGCCCCCGCCACCGACGATTATCGGCGGATGTGGCTGCTGTATGGGCTTGGGCCACAGGATCGCATCTTTGAAATGGTAGAACTCACCGTCGAAAGTCGTGCGCTCGTTCTTCCACAGCGACAGGATGCAGGTCATCGCTTCGTCGAGCATCCGCAGCCGCTCGGTGATGGGCGGGAACGCGATCCCGCTCATCTTGAATTCCGTCTCGGTCCATCCGGTGCCGAGACCGGCGACGAGCCGGCCGCCGCTCAGCCGGTCCAGCGTCATCAGGCTCTGCGCCGTGATTGCGGGATGACGAAACAAATTGCACAGCACGAGATGGCCGACGCGGATCTTCTTCGTGGCTTCGATGACGGCGGCGGCCATCGCGATATGGTCATACGCCGGCTCCTTCGGATCGTATTGCCGCTCCGGACCTTCCTCCACGAGATGATCGGGAAAAACGATCAGGTCGTAGCCGAGTGCCTCCGCGGCTTGCGCGTTGGCCCGATACTGGGCGGGCTCCATGTTGTGCAGCTGAATTCCAAACTCCATTTTGTACCTCGTAAAAAAGCCGGGATTTGAGTCGGCTAGGTTAGCAGAGCGGCCAGCCCTCAAGAAATCCAATTGCGCCGGACGTTTGCCGCATCAGCGCGCAAGTTGTTCTCTGCGGTTAGCTGCCGATGCCTACGAAATCATCAAATGTTGCATTAGGCATCATTGAATAGCCGGTCAAAAATGGTTATATTCATTCAAGGATGAAACGGGATGATGAGGCTGCGGTTTCGCCTTGCAT
>DLMJ01000003.1 GCA_002479255.1 Candidatus Binatus soli
CCACCTGTGCAGAGGTTCCCTAGTGTCCTGAGTTAAAGATTCGCAGCATATGTTTCGGCAGAAATGTCAGGAATCGCAAGGCTCTGTTTATCATCGAACTTCCAACTCAGGGCACTAGGGAGAGATGTCAAAGTGGCAACGGAATTCAAAGGCGAAATCTGGAAGATTGAGAGCCACCGGGTTGGACGGCTCGAAGCCTTCAGAAGCGAGTATCAGATGGAAGCCTTCCTGATGAACAACCCGGGACTTATCGGCTGCGGAGCACTTGAGGAAGAAGAGGAGCAGCCGCTGCGACTACGCCAGCAGGTATCCACGAAAAAAGGGACGGGAATTGCTGGGCGCATTGACCTTATCGGGCTCGCTGCGGATGATACCGGCGCGCAAGCCTTCAAGATCTTCGAACTGAAAAATGGGAAGGCGGACAAAGCGGCTGTCGAACAACTGAACAATTATCTAACGGGATGGCGCAGTGACAACGACGCCCTCCATGAAGCCAAGCGATTCCTCCTTCAGTTTGTTGCCGAAGAGAAGGCCGACCAACTGTTGAAAAGCCCACAGGGTGTGTTGATCGCTCCTGAGTTTGATCCGGAGGCCATCACAGAAGCAAGTAGTCTGAAAATTGACGCTGTGCGTCTGACAAGGTTCCGGGCTCCGTCGAACGGATATTACGTCATCATCGAGAACGTTGTCGGCCACGCCGCGAAGCCCATGAAATACTCGTGGGCGGACCTCGGTATCGCACCCGGTGACCGTCTACGTTTCGAGGCAGGGGCGGAATCGCTAGTGGCGCGACCCGACCCGGCTGGAATCGAAAACCGAAGCAGCAAGGGTCTCATCTTTGAAAAAACAAGCGCTGAATCGCTGCTTCAACGAAAAAGGGAACTCATTGATTTCGCCAAGAGGAGTGCAGGGGAGAAAGAGGCCCGCCGCGTAGAGATGTACATCGAGCAAATCGAGGCCAAGCCCCAGGCGCCCATACCCATTTCCTACGCTACTGAGCTGGGCTTCTTTTACTGTAAGATTACAGGCGCGGGCTATTTTACCAATCCGAGTCAGTACTGGCGCGTCGAGAGGACAGGTCGGACGATAGCCGACATGGGCGGCGCGTCCGAGAACGAAGACTAGTGTCCTGAGTTAGAGATTCGCAGCATATGTTTCGGCAGAAACGTGAGGAATCGCAAGGCTTTGTTTATCATCGAACTTCAAACTCAGGCCGCTAGCACGGCGGCGCGGTGAAGAGGCGATCGGCGGCAAGCGAGGTTTCGCTCAAATGGAAACGGCCCGGCCCACATTTAATTCTCCAGCTTCGGTGCTGTCCGAGCGCGCACAGTCTCAAGGCGACAAGGTCATCCTCCTTTTCGAGAAACAGCGCATCACTTACGCCCAGTTGAACGAGCGCGTAAACCGCGTCGCGGGGGGACTGCTTGGCCTCGGCGTCGCACCCAAAGAGGGTGTGGCGATTATGATGCCCAACCGGCCCGAGTTTCTGTACGTTTTCTTCGCCACGCAGAAACTTGGGACCTGCGCGGTCCCGGTCAATATTGCGCTAAAGGGCGAGGGCCTCGCCTACCTCCTCAATCACTCCGAGGCGCGCTCGATCGTCATCGCGTGGGACCTGCTCGAAAACCTGGCGGCGATTCGACCCAGCCTCGCCGCCGCGATCCGCGTGATTGTGGACGCCACCGAAGCGCCGCCCGGCTTTCAGCTGCCTGCCGGCGCGGTCGCACTCGACGCACTAATGAAGGCGGCGCCCGCGCCGGTGGCGACCGCCGAGCCCGCGGTCGAGATCGATCCGGAGGCGCCCGCCGTGATGATGTACACTTCGGGCACGACGGGCCTGCCCAAGGCCGTGGTGATGCGCTACCGGGCGTTGGGCGGACCGATGCTGGATTTCGGGGCGTTTTATCGCGATGACGATGTCCTCTATACCTGCCTGCCGCTGTTCCATGCCAACGCACTCTTCCTGACCGCGGTCAGGGCGCTTGTCAGCGGACGCACGCTGGCGCTTTCGCGGCGATTTAGCGCCAGCCGTTTCTGGGATGAGATCCGCCACTACGGCGCGACCACCTTCAATGCGCTCGGCGCGATGATCCCGATCCTGCTCAAGCAGCCGCCGCGCCCCGACGACGCGGATAATCCCATCCGCCTCGTGATGAGCGCCGCGACGCCGGCGTGGGCATGGGAACAGTTCGAAAAGCGCTTCAACCTCGTCATCTGGGAGGGATACGGCGCGGTGGACGGGGGAGGATTCTCGCTCCTGAACCTCGGCACCTCCCCGAAGGGCTCGATGGGCAAGCCGCCGCCCGGCACCGAGGCGCGCGTGGTAGACGATCAGGACAAGGAAGTTCCCGCCGGCGAGGTTGGCGAACTGGTCTTCAAGGTTGACGATCCAGCGGCGCGGCGCGTCGAGTATCTGAAGAACCAGAAAAGCTCCGACGCCAAGGTGCGCAGCGGATGGTTCCATACCGGCGACCTCGCTTGGCGCGACCCGGAGGGCAACTTCTACTTCGCGGACCGTAAGACCGATTCGATGCGCCGGCGCGGGGAAAACATTTCCTCGTACGAGGTCGAGAAGATCGTCAACCAGCATCCCGCCGTGCTTGAATGCGGCGCGTTCGGCGTGCCCTCCGACCTCGGCGAGGACGACGTGATGATTGCGGTCGTCTTCAAGCCCGGCCAAAGCGCCACGCCCCAGGAGTTGGCCCGCTTCTGCTCGGAGCGGATGGCGAGCTTCATGGTGCCGCGCTATTTCGACTTCCGCGAAAATCTGCCAAAGACCGAAACCCACCGGGTTCAGAAGGCGCAACTAAAGCAGCAGGGCATCACCCCGACCACCTGGGACCGGGACAAGGGCGCCTAGGTGGACAGTGGACACAACAAATTGAGGAGCTGAGTAAAACACGCATGGAACTCAAGGAAGCTATCGGCATCAGACGCACCATCCGTTTCTACAACCCGTACAGGCCGGTCGAGCGCGAGAAGATCCAGAAGATGCTCGAGGCCGCGCGGCTCACCTCGTTTTGGGGCAATGTGCAGGCGCTGCGCGCGGTCGTGATGTTCCGCGATTCCTCCCCGCCGGAAAATTGGGCGGCGCTCGTCGCCCCGCTCGGAACCAGTCAGTTAAAGCACTGCCCGGCAGTGATCCTCTGGTACTGGGTGGAAGAGGCGATCTTCGACCGCAAGACCGGCCACCTGACCCAGGGCGAGCGGCTCCATGAACTGGTCGCGGCGCGCGTGATGGGCGTGGACGAGGCCGCAGAGCACAAGGCGCTCGATCAGTTGTTGATTCCCTACTTCCGCATGAACGCCGAAGACATGCTCAAATCCGGACTTACCGAGATGGATTGCGGACAGGCGATCGCCCAGGCCACCCTGGTCGCCTACGAGGAGGGCCTCGGCACCTGCTGCATCGGCACCGGAGAGCTCGGGGGCGTGCGCGAGCGCAAGATGCGCAAGGCGTTCAATCTTCCCGACAGCGCTCATCTGCTGGTCGTGATGAGCGTCGGCTATCCGCTCGAGAGCCGCGAAGCGGGCGGCCAGCGGCCCAAGCTGCCCTTCGAACAACTGTTCTTCATCAACCAGCACGGCAAACCATTCGAGCGCGATCCCAAGGTGGTCGAGGAACTCAAGCGCGACAAGATGATCCAGGCGCCCGCTCCGCTGCCATGGCGCCAGCAGGAACTCGAATTCGTCCATAAGGCGCTGGATATACCGACGAGCTTCATCCCTGCGGGTGGCAGTTCATAGCCGGTAGCAGGCTGCGGGAGGTTGGCAATGGACGCTTACGTGGAAATCGACCGTAATATTCCCGCGGACCTTTGCGCGCTGAGGGACAACGTCCACCGCTTTGCCAAAGAAGTGCTGCGGCCCGCCGCAACGGAACTCGACCGCCTGCCCGACCCACAGGATGTCATCGCGCCCGGCTCTCCGCTGTGGACCTTCATGCGCCGGGCGTTTGCGCTTGGCTATCACATCGCCTCCTTCCCCGAAGCAATCGGCGGGCTCGGCCTTCACGGGCTTGGGATGCAGATCTTTCTGGAGGAGCTCGGATGGGGCGGCGCCGACCTCGCGATCAGCCTCGGCGTCGCGGGCGCTCCATTTGGTGCGCTGGCGATGAGCGGAAACTCCGAACTTATCGACGCTTTCGTCAAGCCCTACATCGCCGACCGTGACGCCCGCTTTATCGGATCATGGCCCGTGACCGAGCCGAATCACGGTTCGGATTGGGCGATGTTCCTTGCGAGTGAAGGTGAAGCAAACCCCGCCGGACGCGCCACCATCCGGCGCGACGGCGATTCCTACGTGGTCCACGGCCAGAAGGCGGCGTGGGTTTCCAACGGCACGATTTCGACACACGGAATCGTGTACCTGATGGCGCCGGCGGTAAGCGGCCAGCCGGCCGGGGGCGTGGTCGCGTTCATTCCATTCGACCTGCCGGGCGTCTCCAAGGGAAAACCGCTCAACAAGATCGGCCAGCGGGCGCTCAACCAGGGCGAGATCTTTTTCGACAACGTGCGCATCCCGGACCGCTACGTGCTCGCCACACCCGAGGCCTTCCCGATAGTGGCGGCGATTACGCTGACCAACGCGAACAGCACAATGGCCGCCGTTTTCACCGGCGTTGCGCGCGCCGCCTTCGAGGCCGCGCTGGACTACTCAAAGCAGCGCATCCAGGGCGGCAAGCTGATCTGCCAGCATCAGCTCGTCCAGAAGCGGCTGTTCGACATGTTCACCCGCGTCGAGGCATGCCGCGCGCTGTCGCGCGCCGTGATGATACACAACGATCCCCCGCCTGCAATTGACCTCGAGTATGCGATCGCGGCCAAGACCTTCTGCACCCAGGCCTCGTTCGAGGTCGCTTCCGACGCGCTGCAGATCTTCGGCGGCAACGGGCTCAGCCGCGAGTACCCGATCGAGAAGATCTTCCGTGACGCGCGCGCGTCGCTGATCGAGGACGGCACCAACGATGTCCTGAGCTTGACTGGCGCACAGCGGATCCTGGATCGCACCGCAGCGCCGATCTGACTCTGCCGCTGGCGCGCGTGCGTAACGCGCGGGTCAAGTTTTGCGGAGCCACAGGCAACGCAGAATTGATTGCTTCGATAAATTTCCTTCATCACGCCGTTACTTCACCTTGCTAGCTTCGCACCGCTCGCCGCCGGGTGCCGAAGCCCCGGTGTTTTCAACGCTTGTTTTTGAGGAGGCATCAGCAAACGCATATGTCCAAAACCGTCCTTTCCTATTTCCTTTATTCCGTGGGCATCCTGTTTCGCGAAGGGACGGAGGCGATGCTCGTGATCGTCGCCTTAACAGCCGCCACCCGCGAGCCGGGCCGCCACACCCACCCGCGCGACATCTACGCCGGCGCCGCCGCGGCGATCGTCGCCAGCATCCTGCTCGCCGTCGCGGTCAACTATCTGATCAGCGACGACGCCAGCGACACGCTCGAGGGCGTCTTTCAACTGTTTGCCGCCGCGACGCTCCTCTATGTCATCTCGCGGCTGATCGCGAACAGCCAATCCGAGCGCTCGAGCAGGTTCATCCGCGCCAAGCTCCGCAACGCGGAGCGGATCGGCCTGCCGGCCCTGGCATTGGGGCTGACCGCCTTTCTGGCCGTGATGCGCAAAGGGGCTGACACGATAGTTTCCTTGCAGGCGCTTTCGGCGGGCGCGGCCGCGGGCGCCGAACACTATGCGGTCGCCGCCGGGATCGCCGCCGCGGCGTTCGCGCTGGCCGCCCTTTTCGTCATAATCGAATGGAGCGCGGGCAAGATTGCGTTCCCGATTGTCTGCAAGACGGCGGCGGTGATGCTCTACGCGATGGCGGTGATCTTCATCGGCCAGGGCGTCGCGAGCCTGCAGGAGGCCGATTGGGTTGCGGCAACCTTCGTCGATTACGTCCCGACGCTCCCGGCGCTGGGAATTTTCCCGACCGTGCAAACGCTCGGCGCACAGGCGACCCTGCTGCTTGCCGCCACCGCGCTGTTCGTTCCGCGCTACGCGGCCGCCCGCGCCGCCGAGCGCGCCGCAATCGCCGCGGATTAAACGTTCCCTTATAGGACTCAGCCCCGAGCAAACGGCGCTTCGATTTTTCGCTGCAAAAGTGCTAGGCCTCTAGCTTTGAGATCGAGTTTCACAGCTCCGTTGTCGAGGAGTTTGAATGTGGATCCGATCGTCACGCCGACACACGGCCTCAAAGGAGCGCCAATGATAGTTGCCGAGCTGATGACCCCGAAGCCTGTGACTGTCGCGCCGAATGACACGCTGGAAGCAGCACATGAGAGGATGGAAGCCGGCCGGTTCCGACAGGTTCCGGTGGTGGATGGGGAAAAACTGGTCGGTATTCTGACCGACCGTGACATACGCCAGCACATCGGGCAGCTGGCTCACACGCGGGTCGATGCGGTCATGAGCGCGCATCCATTTTCGGTCCGTCCTTCCACGCCGGTCGAGAAAGCCGCTCACCTGCTTATAGCAAACAAGATCGGCAGTCTTCCGGTGGTCGAGGATGGCAAGATGGTCGGCATCATAACCGCCAGCGATATGCTGCGGGCGCTCGCGGCCGTACTCGGAGATGCTTCCGAGGACAGTTCCAGAATTGATCTCGATCTGGAGGGCTCCGGAGAGATAGAGGCCGCAACCAACCTCGTCCGGACGATTTGTCCTCTGCTCGGTGTCGGGACGTACCAGCGAAAGCGAAATCAGCCGGGACGTGAGATTCTGTACGTGCTGGTTCCTTCGGCAAGCGGGCAACGCGTGGCACACGCGTTGAAGGAGTACGGCTTCAAGGTCCTCGCCGCCCATTTCTGACATGGCGATAACCCTGGACAAGGAGCGATCGGCTTTGCTGGTAGTCGACGTCCAGTCGGACTTCCTGCCAGGCGGTGCATTACCGGTTGGCGGTGGGGATGAGATCGTGTCGCCTATTGCGGATTTGATGGAAGCGGGCCTCTTCGAGTTGATTGTCGCAGCCCAGGATTGGCATCCGCCTGAACACGTCTCATTTGCAAGCAACCACCCGGGCCGGAGAGCCTTTGAAAGGATCGAACTGTACGGCCATGAGCAAATCCTTTGGCCCGATCACTGCGTGCAAGGGACAGCAGGCGCCGACCTGCACGCTGGGATGCCATGGGCGCGAGCGGTTGCGATCATTAGAAAGGCGACCAACGCGGCGATCGATTCGTATAGCGCGCTTCGCAACAATTGGGATCCAAAAGGCAATCGGCCGCCGACCGGACTGGCAGGGTACTTGAAGAATCGCGGCGCCGAGCAAATTTTTATCTGCGGTCTCGCTCGCGACTTTTGCGTCAAGTGGACCGCCGAAGACGCTCTCCAGGAAGGGTTTCAGGTCAACGTGATCTGGGATCTTTGCCGGTCGCTCGAGCCGGATCGCGACGATCTGCTTCGCCGTGAGTTGTCTGCCGATGGAGTCCGGATCATGACCGTGCAAGATCTCCGCGATCGCAAATGAGCCACTTCACCTTTCTCAGCGGTCACTTGAGATACTCCGCATGGTAGCTGAGCCAAACATGCGCCTTGGCCTGACCGTTGTAATTAACCGATACCAGACCACGAGTTACGATCAGAAAATAGTTGTTTTTCGGGCCGACTGACCATCTCTTATGATGGTATGAGCGTTTTAGGGCGATTCGCCAGGATGCTGGTGGGGGCCGACCGGGGGTCTGGGTTCGAATCTAAATCAACTCTGGACTGCCACGATCATGGCGGTCCTAAGGCACGCGGTAGCCTTCCAGTTCGGCGCCATCACGCAATAGAACCACGTATGTGACTTCGCGGCTCGTGGCAAGCACGCCGGAAAACTGCGGGCGGTGAGGCAGCTTCAAATCCATGATTTGTGTTCCATTCTCGAGTTTGAAAACCCTTAACCCACGATACCAGGAGAGAAATGTCAATTGAACGCGGCTCTGGTCGCAATCGAACAGCTCATATTTCAGGTTCCCGGACAGATCCTCGAATGAGCAACCCCAAGGCGACTGGGGTGGAACCCTCCTCGAGTAGTCCGCGATGTATGTCAGCCGTCCAAGGAAGTTGAGAGTTTTATGCACATCGTCTAACGAGGAGAAGCCAAGCGGAGCGAGTTTGGGCCCACATGCCTTTTCTTCCGGCGTCGAAGCGGTCTCGGCCATCCAGAGGTTGTTGATAATGGTATAATTACACACCGTTTCAGGCTTCAGGCCGGGAAGGGTTAAGGTTTCCACCGCATACTGGCCGGTAATGGTCACCTTGCCGTCGATCGTTGCGCTCTTATACTCCTGAAGGCCGGTCACTACGAAGGCCCCGCTGGGGCTGAAACCCATGTCGCCTGCGGCCAGCAGAGGATCGGTGAGCACGACGCGGCTGAGAAGCTTGAACCCGTGGAGATCGATAATGTTCAGGACAGACAGCGGCTTTGGAGATTCGCGGGGGGGGGACGCGTTCCCTATATCTGCGTTCTGGCTCAAACGGACCACGAGATAATTTCCGCCGGGGTCCATTAAGAGCTGATCGTTACGATCCCACCGATCTTCCTGAAGTGACCATCCGAGTGATTCATCATTCGGCCCCACGTCAACATCCAGCTCGTCCTCAAGGGGTTGCGAGGTGTCCCAGGCCGCGATGCGCCGCAGAGTCCAGATTTGCTTGGGCTGTTCGATCTGCTTGGTGACCACCAGCAAGGCACCATCGGGCATCGAATGCAGGGTCGAGAACTCCTGATTATTCTGTGGCTTGCGCAACCTGTAGGTGAAGGAACTAGCGTCCGCCTGGCCGGGGCAGCCCGTCAAGAAGAAGGCAACCAGCAGGAAAAGAGTCCGTCGCTCAAGCATTGCGGAATCGTATCACTCCGGAATCTACTCTTTTAACCGGAATTTCCATTTTCAATCCTGAATCGGATTAGCACCGACAGCGGGCGCTTCGCAAACGCAGCTTCACTGAACCGTAACGCGACAGCACCTGAATCCTTCTTGACAGATCGGTATTTAAGCAAGACGATCAGAACGCAATATCAGGAGACGAGCGACCCTTAGATTGAGAGCTTTCTATGCCGGACCTGAATCAGACTACGCGGGAGTCAGAATCCGAAGATCTCGGCGCATTGGTCGAGTTGGCTTTGGACCTGCGACATTGCTGGAACCACTCGACCGATCCGCTGTGGAACATGATCGACCCGGAACTCTGGGCACTCACCCATAATCCCTGGGTCGTTCTGCAAACCTCCTCCCGGACCAGACTTGAGTCGCTCCACGGCAATCCGGAATTCCGGGATCAAGTTAAGGAGCGCCTGAGAAGACAGCGCCACGCTCTCAAAAGTCCTGCATGGTTTCAGCACGCTCATAGTAACCCGCCATTGAACTGCGTCGCCTACTTCAGTATGGAGTTTGGGCTCAGCGAAGCACTCCCCATCTACTCAGGCGGACTAGGCAATGTCGCCGGCGATCAGTTAAAGGCCGCCAGTGACCTTGGCGTTCCGCTCGTCGCTGTGGGGCTTCTTTATCAGCAAGGCTATTTTCGCCAGATAATCGGCGCCGACGGAAGCCAACTCGCATCATACCCCTATAACGACCCTGGCCAGATACCTATAACCCCCGTGCGCAATGAGGACGGCCAGTGGCTCAGGGTGAGCGTCAACCTGCCTCGCCAGAAACTGAGGCTGCGTACCTGGCAAGCACAGGTCGGCCGACTGAGACTTTACCTGCTCGATAGCAACGACCCGGCGAACTCGCCGGCTTATCGCGGTATCACCGCCGAACTCTACGGGGACGGACCTGAACTCCGGTTGGGACAGGAAATGGTGCTCGGGATCGGCGGCTGGCGACTTCTGCGCGCGCTGGGGATCAACCCGGAAGTTTGCCATCTGAACGAAGGACATGCGGCATTCGCGGTGCTGGAGCGCGCACGAAGCCTTATGGAAGACAACGGTCAACCCTTCGAAAATGCGCTGGCCATATCGCGCGCCGGCAATCTATTTACAACCCACACGCCGGTTGAGGCCGGCTTCGATCGCTTCGCTCCCGCTTTGATAAGCCGCTTCCTCGGGCGCTACGCCGAAGAGGAGCTTCACATAGACCTTTCGCGTTTCCTCGCGCTGGGCCGCCTGTATCCGGACCATCAGGATGAGCCATTCAACATGGCCTATCTAGCTATTCGTGGAAGCGGAGTAATCAACGCCGTCAGCCGCCTGCATGGGGCAGTGAGCCGGCGAATTTTCCAGCCTCTCTTTCCGCGCTGGCCCCAGACCGAGGTGCCGGTGGGACATGTCACCAACGGAGTCCACACACCGACCTGGGATTCCGCGGATGCCGATGCGCTATGGACGGAAACCTGTGGCAGCGAGCGTTGGCGCGGGACCATGGAGACGGTAGGAGACGACATACGCCGCGCCCCGGACAGCGCGCTGTGGGAACTTCGCGCGAAGAACCGTCTCGATCTGGTTCGCTTCGTGCGAGGATGGCTCGCCAGCGAGCTTGCCGCTCGCGGCGAAGATCCAAAAGCCGCGGAGAGTATTTTCGATCCGGACGCCCTGACGCTGGGCTTTGCCCGCCGCTTTACAACATACAAGCGCCCCAATCTGCTCCTGCATGACCCGGAACGCCTGGTTCGTATTCTGACGAATCCACAACGTCCGGTTCAGCTGGTGATGGCCGGCAAGGCCCATCCGCAAGACACCGCCGGCCAGGCGCTGGTCAAGGCCTGGGTTGATTTCGTCCAGCGGATCGACGTGCGGCGCCATGCGGTCTTTCTCAGCGACTACGACCTGGCACTGGCTGAGCGGCTGGTACAGGGCGCCGATCTATGGATCAACACTCCTCGCCGGCCCTGGGAGGCATGCGGCACAAGCGGAATGAAAGTGCTCGTCAACGGCGGCCTCAATCTGTCGGAACTGGATGGTTGGTGGGCCGAGGCATACTCGCCCCAAGTCGGCTGGGCATTGGGCGATGGCAAGGAGCATGACCATGACCCGGGCTGGGACGCGGCCGAAGCCGAAGAACTCTACGATACTCTGGAGAACAAGGTCATTCCTGCGTTCTACAACCGCGGACACGATGGCATCGCCACCGAGTGGGCCGCGCGAATGCGTGAAAGCATGTCACGCTTGACACCGCGCTTTTCGGCGAATCGAGCCGTTCGCGAGTACACGGAGAAATATTATCTCCCTGCTGCTGCGGCATATCATGAGCGGGCAAGCGACCAAGGCGCCTACGGGGGATACCTGCTCCAATGGAAACAGGCGTTGGCCGAGCACTGGGCGTGGCTGAGGTTCGGCGAGCTTTGCGTCGAGAGCTCTCCACAAAAGCACTCACTACGGGTTGAGGTGCATCTAGGAGAGCTGCGTGCCGACTGGGTGCGCGTAGAACTTTATGCAGATCCGCTCGATGCCGAGCCCCCGTTTGTATCGGAAATGACGCACAGTGACAGCGCCGAGCTTTCCAGAGGGTGGCGCATCTACACCGGCGACGTTCCCGCTTCGCGCCCGGCATCGGACTACACGCCTCGCATCGTTCCATCGCATTGCGGAGCGAAGATTCCGCTCGAGGATGCTCACATCCTGTGGTTCCGCTAGTTCGTATTTTCTTCAGCCGCCATACAGTCTCCGTTTGGGTGAGCGACCGCGCTCGCTGCGAGCGCGGTCGCGACTAGCCGAGCCTCGCGGAGGCGCTGCGGTTCGCTTGACGGGGTAAGCTTTTTCTGGTTGAACCCAAGCTCCTCAGCTAAACGGCCGATTGATTCGTCGTCGGGGTCGCGATGAGGTGGCGCGGGTATGCTGCCGAAACGGTTCAGAGACCTACTCCTTGTAGCCACGGCCGGCTTCCTGCTGGCGGGCGTTGGATATCTTGCCTACGCTCCCGCGGTCGGCGCCACCGACTGGATGTCAGGCGCGTCGCAATATGGTGGCAACCAGGATTGGCAGGGACTCCAGGCCTATGGGCAGCGCTGGACGCAGGCGGAGCCCAAAAATCCCCTTGCCTGGGCAACTCTCGGCGATGCTTACTGCCGGTTGGGTCAGCTCGATCAGACGGCCGAAGCGTTCAAGAAAGCGGCGGCGCTGACGCCCACAGATTCGCGGCCGTTGGAAGCGCTGTCTGGATGCTACGCTAACGCCAAGCAATTCGAGAAAGCGGCGGAGGTGATGCAGACCGCGGTGAAAGTCGCGCCCAACAACGGCCGCGTTTGGCTCGGGTTTGGCACCCAGCTTCACAACCTCGCGACGCAACAACAATTCGCGGCGCGTTCCCTGGTTGGCGGCGCTCTACCGTCTCAAACCAAGAAGAATTTCGAGGACTCGGCCGAGGCATACAAGCGCGCCCTGCAACTAAACGCGGGCGATCCCAAGGAGATGTGGACCGAAATCGGATCCGACTACTACTACGCGCTGGATTACATACCCGCCATGAAAGCCTACATGAGCGCGCTGCAGATCGACCCGCATTATTCATACGCCCTCAATGGCCTGGCGCTGTGCAACGGCGCGATGAAGACGCAGTGCACACGCATAACCGGACGTAACGCGACGGGGTACGGCGCAGACGTGATCAAAAAGATCTGGGTTTGTGATGCTCCAACCACCGCGTTTATCCATCAAGCGGACAGCCTGGTGGCCGGCGGCAGCGAGTAAAATTGGGCACGCGCCGGCGCGGGTCGCGAAACCATTCCCATCGCGAACCGCGCTGCGATCGCGCATCACGACATCCCTGAAGGGTCTCGGGGGGTTCGAATCCGCCCCTCTCCAGCTCGAGAGCTTGTTCAATATTCAAACGCGTGCCACAACTATGAAAATCCGGCCCCAGGAGGATCGCAGCATGGCCAAACACGGACGTCTCAACCTCAGCAATGCAGGATACTCGATGCCGGCGGACGCCGCCGCGTATCAGCGCCCGCCGTTCTACTATCGCAACACTCGCTCGATCGTGGTCGCGTTCGAAACTGACCTCGAAGCCGCGCTGGAAGCATTGCCGGCGCCGCTGGCGCTGAGCGAGCCGGCCACCGCGATACTTTCGTTCTACGAATATCCGTGGACCACTCTGGGTCCTTACAACGAAGCAATCCTTTCGCTCCTGGTCGAGCATAAGGGCCGCCCGATGAACTACGTCATGCACATCGCGGTGACGACCGAGCCGCCGATGCTGGCCGGGCGGGAAATCTACGGTTTTCCGAAGAAGCTCGCGCAAATCGAATTCAAAAACGATCGCGACATGATCTATGGGACGCTCGAACGTCCGGCAGGGATCCGCCTGGCCAGCGCGATCGTTCGCCCGGAACGGCCGGCCGACAATGGGCATTCCGCCGCGCCGCCGCCGGTCAGCATGCGCCTGATTCCATCCGCCGAAGAAAACGGGCGTCCGTCATGCGCCGAGATCATCGAGACGCTCATCGAGGTCAGAGTAATCGAGGCATGGACCGGCGTAGGCTCGATCGCTTTTGCGGAAAGCTCGCGGCTCGACCCGTGGAACCGGCTACCGGTCAAGCGGGTGATTGGGGCAAGCTACATGCTCAGCGACATGACGCTTGGCTTCGGCAAGGTGATCGATCATCTCGAATAGAGCGGGGCTGTCCAAGCGCGCTAAATCATGAATCCGCCGTCAACGCTGATGACCTGTCCGGTCACCGCGCCGGCGGCGTCGGATGCGAGCAGCGCCGCCATCGCACCCAATTCATCGGGCTCGACGATCCGCTTCTGGATGTTCTGGCTCTCGGCGAATCGCCTGGCCTCGGCCGCACTCACCCCCATCATTGCGCCCAGTATGTTCCAGTCCACCATCCTGGTGTTGGTCCATCCGGGACATAGCACGTTCACATTGATACCGTGCGGGGCGGCAGCATAAGCAAGCGAGCGCGTGAAACCGATGAGGCCGTGCTTCGCGGCCGAATAGGCCAGTGGGCCGCCGCCGTTTTTCGCATAGCCGGAACCGATGCTGATGATGCGGCCCCACTTCTGTTTGATCATGTAGGGGAGGGCGGCGTGAGTCGCATAGAATGCCTGGGTCAGGTTCATGAACAGGTTGTCCTCGAACGCGCGCGGGTCATGATTGAGCGGATCGAGGTGAAGCGGGTTATCCGCGATCACGCCGCCCGCGTTGTTGATCAGAATGTCGAGACCGCCGAGTTTGCGGGCAGCCTCGTCAACGCCGGCGGTAATCTGCTCGCGGCTCATCACGTCGATGATGACCGCGAAGCCGCGCTGGCCACGCTGCTCTATTTCGGTTGCGACCGCGTCCAGTTCGCCCTGTGAGCGAGAGGCGACCGCGACGTTGGCGCCCGCGTCGGCCAGCGCAAGCGCGATCGAGCGGCCAATCCCGCGGCCGCCGCCCGTTACCAGTGCACGCCTTCCATGCAGATCGATCAGTTGTCTCATTTCCCCGTCGGCTCCATTTGTCGAATCAGGCTTCTCCGAGTTGAATCGTTTTTGTCTCATCTATCCTGAGACCTTTGCAAATGGACGGAGCACCGGGAGAGCTATTGTGCCGGCGGCTGCGCTTTTCAACACCTGATCGAGATCCTAGCGCTTGTCGGCGCGACCGTGGTCGGCGTAAGCTTCCGCCGGGCAGCGCCATCGGGTGAGTGAAATTGCGGCAAACCGAATCTGATGCGGTGGGTCTCCCCGGGGCGGAGCGACGTTTTTTAGCTGGAGGAACAGTCGATGGAATTCAAAGAAGTAGTAGGGCGGCGGCGAACGATCCGTTACTTCCAATCGTGGCGGAACGTCGAACGCGAGAAGATCCAGATCATGCTGGAGGCGGCGCGGCTCGCGTCATGCGCGGTCAACGCGACCTTTCTGAAAGCGATCGTCGTGATCCGGGACAATATCCCTCGTGAAACGCTCGACTCGCTCAAGACTCCGGTCTCCGGACTCAACATCGAGCTCGCCCCGGTGCACATCTACACCTACGCCGATATGGGGGCGTACAAGGGGGCTCAGGCGCGGCTGAAGAAGCTGGTCGATGTCGGCGCGTTGAACGCCACCCACGGATGGAGCCATAAGTTTGTCGATGAATTCGTTTGGCCGAACATTCTGAAGCCGCTGGCCGAGGGCGCGAACCTGCCATCGGTGGCGGCAGCCGCCGCATCGGACGCAGGCATCGCGATTTGCCAGGCTATGCTCGCTGCGGTTGACGAGGGACTTGGCGTCTGCCTGTCCGCCTTTCAGCACGACGCGATCAACAAAGTCGTGAAGGCGCCCAAGGACTGGATGCCGCTATGGGTGCTGCTGGTCGGTTATCCGGCGGAGTCGTGGGAAGCAGGTGGACAGCGTCCGCGGCCTCCGCTGGAGGAGATCTTCTTCGAGGGCGAATACGGGAAGCCATTCAAGGGCGATCCCAAGGTGACCGAGCAGATGAAGGCGGCGAAGATGATCCAGGCGCCGGCGCCGCTGCCGTGGCGGAAAGAGGAGATCAAAGCGCTCGCGCGGATGTTCGGTCTTCCCGAGTAAGCTTCATCGAACCGAACAATCGACCGATGGAATCACGCACCGCTCGAAAATAACGATGGCGTCGATAAATAAACCGCTCGAAGAGTACGACTCGGTCAAGACCTGGTACCAAGGACTGCGCGAGCAATCGGGCGTGGAGCCGAACGAGGATAAATCGAGGCTCGAACTGCTTAGAGAGTTCTGCGCCACGCTCGAACTCGACCCGGACGAGATCGTCGCCGCCTGCATCCTGAAGAAAGAGGGCAAGGAAGCCAAGATCAGCATCAAGGGCAGGCGCTCGATGGCGGAGCGCATAGCCGATTTTCAGGCGAAAGGCGGCGCCCAGGGACGTGAACGGGCCACGCGCGGCAACGCCATCCGAAGTTTCCTGATTCACAACGGCATCCTGCTGCAGTCGGGCATCCAAATCTGAATCGAAGCGCTGCCGGCAACTCAAGAGGTTCGGGAGAACTCAGCAAATGCGGATTCTGGAAGAAGGCAAAGCCGACTATCTGAAAGTCGATCCCGACGGTTATCGGGCGAGCGTGCGGGACCATAAACCACACCAGATGGTCTCGAAGTTGATGACTCACAAAGAGGCGGTCGAGCGCTTCGTACGCGACGGCGACTACCTCGCATACGACTGCAACTACTTTCAGCGAGGACCGTCGTCGCTGATTCGCGAGATCATCCGCCAGCGCAAAAAAAATCTATGGCTGTGCGGCAAGTTCACCTATGTCGCATGCGCGCTGCTGGTCGAAGCAGGATGCGCCGATCGGATCGACATCGGGTTCATCGGCTTCGGCCCGTGGATCGCGCGCGCGGTGCGCGAAAAGAAGTGCACCATCTACGAGTACTCCAATGCGGTGATAACGCTGCGCCTCAAGGCCGGTGCGATGGGGCTACCCTTCATGCCGGCGCGCAGCTTCGGCGGGACCGACGGGTTTCAGCATTCGGGTTGCAAAATCGTCGAGGACCCCTTCACCGGAAAACCGGTTCTCCTGGTCCCGGCGCTCAATCCCGATGTCTCGATCATTCACGTTCATCAGGCGGATGAGTTCGGTAACGCGCGCGTCTTCGGCACCGGCATCGCGCACGCGGAATGTGCGCTCGCGTCGAAGCGAGTGATCGTGTCCGCCGAAGAGATCGTCGCGACGGACGAGTTCCGGCGCGATCCGGCTAGCACCTCGATCGCGCACTTCACCGTGGACGCGGTCGTGCACGCCCCATTCGGCGCCTACCCGGGAACGGTGCAGGGATACTACGCGTCGGATCCGATGGGAGTCATCGAAGCGATGGGCGCGATGTTCCGCGGCGATTTTACCGAGTACCTCAAGAAACATGTGTATTCCGTGCAATCGCACGATGAGTACCTGCAGAAAGTGGTGGGAACCGAAAAACTGGCCGAGATTCGCCGGCGCGAAACCATCCGGGAGGGCTATGCCTCGTGAGCACTCCAGCTACCGACTTCAATGAGCGCGAATTCGTCATCTGTCAGATCTCGCGCCTGGTCGACGACAAGTACATCTACTGGGTTGGCGGCGGCGGCGAGCCGATGAACTCGGTGCTGCTCGCCAAGCGAATGAGCGCGCCCAACCTTCAGTACCTGACCGAGGATGGGTGCGTCGGGCCCGAGGCCCGGGTGCCGTTCGATCCCCTGATGACGATGATCGCCTCGCCCGCCAATTATCGCGCACTTCAGTGGGGGACGATGAATTACGCGGCCGACCTCGCGCAACTCGGCTACGTCGATTACGGCATCCTCGCGACTCTTCAAGTCGATCGCTACGGAAACATCAATTCCACCGTGGTCGGCAAATACGAAGGCGGCGAGGGACGGCGCTTCGGGGGCCCCGGCGGCGCCGACAGCATCGCAGCGCTCGCATGGCGCACAATCCTGGTCACCGATCAGCAAAAGCGCAAATTCGTCGAGCGCGTGGACTTCATTTCGTCGCCGGGGTTTCTCGATGGTCCGGGCGCCCGCGAGCGCCACGGCCTTCCACCCGGGACCGGCCCATGGCGGGTTTACACGCCGTGGGCGATGTTCGGGTACGGAGCCGATTGTCAGCTCATGCTGCAGGGAATCGCGCCCTTCGTCACGCTCGAACAGCTGCTCGAGGAAATGAGCTTCAAGCCCGCGATCGCTCCCAAGCTCGAGATTCTCGAAGTGCCGACCGAAGAGGAGCTCATGATTTTGCGCACGCAAATCGACGTGGGAGGTCAGGTCACGGACCGCGGGCGATGGATCGAATTAAAGGATGGGAAGTACCGCTTCGCCACTCCGTAGTTCATTTCGTCCGCGGCCGCTGAATCTTCAGAACACAGATCGACCCGGAGATTTGGTCAATCATTTGGACAGCGCGTGTTTTGCGGAGCTCAGTCACCCCCTGCCGAAGGAAGTGTGAAACCCGCGGCGGGTTTCGCTAAAGGTTGGCCGGATTGTCAGGAGAGGATGGTCGGGACAGCCGCGACCCTTGACAAGTGACTGACCGCCAGTCATAAGCTCAAGTATGGACTCCATATCTGCCGGCAAACAAATGCAGCAGCTCCTTCCTGGGCGAGCCCGTTCGCGGCCCGATCGGTCACGACGCCGCACCACAGAGGCCGCCTGACGCCGGCGGATTGGAGAGTACAGATATGAAGATGACAGCATTTGAGAAGTACTTCGTAAACAGACCCAGTCATACACGCACGGTCGCCGCTCGCGCGCGGGAACTGCTGGGCCATATTAACTACCAGCTTGGGTGGCGATACCTGGACGTGGGATGCGGCGTCGGCGCTGCCGCCTGTGAGATTGCTGGCGCGAGCAATCTGGAGGTCACGGGGGTCGATATCGATCCGAAACAAATCGAGGCCGCCAGAGCCGGATCGGCGCGCCCGAATCTGCACTTCAGGGTAATGGATGCGACCAGGTTGGATTTTCCCGACGGCCAGTTTGATATTGTTGCAACCAGCATGGTTACCCATCACATCCCCAAATGGGAGCGAGCTCTCGACGAGATGGTGCGCGTGTTACGAACCGGAGGCTACCTGATCTACAGCGATAAGGTGTTTCCGCACTGGTTGGCCAGGATCATCCGCCTCTTTCGCTTGATGGGGTTTCCGTCGACAACCGCACTGGAGTCCATGGCTGCCAGCGCCGCGTTAGTCAAGGTCCACCAGGTGCAGCGGTCCGGCGAAGTGGACGTCATCTGGCTCAGGAACGGCTGAGGACCCGGCGACTACCGGCTTGCGGCGGCAGACCGATGGCATTGCGCACAATCCTCTGACTCAAACGAATCGCGGCCTCGTGATCGGACCGTCGGTTGCCCACGATGTGGTCCACCATTCCATGGAGCGCGTAAAACAGAAAAACCGAGACGAGCTCGGAACTTTCGACGCGCCATGCTCGCGCCGCAGAGCCCGCGCGGATTAGCTCCGCAAGCTCCAGGACGGCTGCGTTCTGCGCCTTCGAACCATGCCCTTGCTGGCCGGTATGGAAGAGAACGTCATGTAGCTTCACGTGGTCCAGATAGTAGCGTATTCCGCCTTCCACCCACGCGTCCAAGCGACCTGCCCAGTCCGTAGCCGGGACCCGTGTTGCGAGAGCTTCAATTCGCCCCCGGGAACCCTCAATGAAGCGGTCGCGAAGCGCTGCAAGCAGAGCTTCCTTGGAATCGAAATAGAGATAAAAGGTTCCTTTGGCGACTCCCGCTTTGTGGGTGATGTCTTCGATCGTCGTGGCTGCGAAGCCTTGCTGGACAAAGGTCCGTTCCCCGGCATCCATGAGATCACGTCGGCGAATGTCAGACGCCTTGGTCCGTGTGGCAACCGTGCGCCGGGATAAACTCTCCACTTTTCGCCGAGCTGGTGTTCGCTTTTCAGCTTCTCGCATTCGTGATTCTCATCTCTCCCCGATTCGCCGGGAAATGAACTCAAAAACCGATAGTGACTGGCGTTCAGTCAATCTGTCAATCCTTGCTTACCTGCTAGGGAACCTCTGCATAAGTT
>DLMJ01000019.1:0-92500 GCA_002479255.1 Candidatus Binatus soli
GATCCCGGCGCCGGCAAAGTCTCGGCAGCACCAGCGGCCGGCGGCGCCGGCTTCGCCGCCTCGTCAAGCGCGCTCGACACATCCAAGGCCAGCGTCGCCGCAGGCATTACCCCCGGCATCGACCCCTAACCAACGCAGCGGGAAGGGATCTCTTCCCGCTGGTTGCGCGCCGCAGTCCTCTCTGAACATTCTCGATCCCGGATGGCCAGGCAAATCGGTCCCGTTCAGGCCCGAATCGAATACACGGGCATAACCACCGTCACTGCGGCGTTGCGTGCGATGCCGTTGGAACGGGCGGTGCGCGCGGGCGCGCGGCTGGGAGGATGGGCGATGAATTTCGATCGTCCGAACCGGCCGATCGCGCTCAAAAACCTCGAGATCGCTTTCCCCGAGATGACCCCGGCGGCCCGCCTGGCAATCCTGCGCAAGATGTATCGCAGTTGGGGCCGCGTGCTTGCCGAATGGACCCACTTGCCCGAACTCAGCCGCGCCAACATCGAGCAGGTCGTCACCTACGAGGACAAGGAAAATTGGGACGAGGCGGAGCGACGCTCCAACGGCCGCGGCATATTGGTGCTGACGGCCCACTACGGAAATTTCGAGCTCCTGCCGATAGCCCACTCCATCTACGGCTACCACCTCGCCATGGTTCATCGTCCGCTGCGCAATCCGCTGATCGACGCCGCCGTTTGCGCTGAGCGAGTCCGCCACGGGAACAGACTCATCGCGCGCAAGGCGGGCGCGCGCGAGATGATGCGGATGTTGCGGCAGAACTGGATGATCGCACTCGCGCTCGACCTCGACGTGCGCAAGGGCGTGTTTGTCGATTTTTTCGGGATGCCAGCCTCCACCAGCGACGGCATGGCGCGGCTGTCGATCGCCACGGGCGCGCCCGTGCTGCCGGCGTTCATGGTGCGCGAGGGCGACACGATTCATAACAAGATTAAAATTCTGCCCGCCATCTACGCCGAGAAGACCCGCAACCGCGAGGCTGCCGTGCGCGAGTACACGCAGCGCTACACCGACACGATCGAGCAGATGATCCGCGAGCATCCCGATCATTGGAACTGGATTCACCGTCGCTGGAAAACCCGCCCGCCCGGCGAACCCCGCTTCTACTAGATGGAGATCGCTATTCAGATTGTTCCCCTTCCCACGCGGAAAGGGGTTAGAGGTTGGGTGTGGAGTTGCAACAGGTTGTCCCTCGGAAAGCGAGAGATAGGAGTGTGGCCGCCGAAAGCAAGGTTGGCGAACACTCGGAACGGCCTATGCTAAGTCACTAGGACAATAGCCCTGGTTCCTTGCAAGCCGCCTCAGTTATCGCGCCGTCCTAACTGCTCCGCCGGGCTTTCCCGCCGGGTGCCGCAACCATCATCTTGATAAGCTCTTCCGTGATCCTCGGCTCCAGTCCCTCGGTGTGGCCCTTATCAAGGCGCACGACGTCGGCGATCAGGCGTCCGTCTCGAGCTTTGGGATAGAGATATACCTGAGCCGTGCCCGGTCGGGGCGACAGACCCCAGGCTGGGGTCGATTTCCCTTCGCGGATGGTGTCATAGATTTGGCCGGGCTCGTCATCGACCACATCGGCCAACCTCACCCGTGGGCCGGCCCCGTATTTGTCAGCCCATGGCGAAGTCGATGGCAGGGCGACCATCTCATGCTCGCCCGTCGCGAAGATAAAGGAGATGTCACAGTCAGGCGGCGAGGCGCGGCCTGGGCGGGGTGTGTCGCCCCCCTGGGACGGCATCGGGGGCAGTGGCCCGCGCACTGGGACGAAGAAGGATGCTGGAAGCTCGATCGGCCCGATCCGCCCGCCAGAGAGGCTGAGCCAGCCGTCGACTCGGTGCTTGAAGAAGTCGTCACCGAGCAGGCGGTTCGCCGTCATGCCGCCTTGGGAATGGCCAATGATCCAGAACGAGGCGATGTTGTCCTTCCCATACCTGTCGAACACATAGTTCACAATGTTGCGCAGATGGGCGTCATCCGCCTCTCCCAGCCAGTGCCGCACCGGCTCCTTGGTGGCCGCAGATGGCGTGGCGATAACCAGGCGATACCTCTCTTTGTATTGGAAAGCCGGGAAGTAGGCGCGCTGCCATGCGCCGACCGAACCGCCCCCGTGCAGGCTCAAGAGGAACACCACCTTGTCGCCAGGCTGAAGATCGTCTGGATCGTCAAGATAGAACTTGCGACCGGTCTTTTTGTCCACCGCGCTGATGCTGCCCACGCTCGTTTCTCCCAACACGCCGATTTAAGCCGGGATTTCCGTTTAACTCTCCGATTTCAACTCGCCTTGTAGTCTTAAGCGGCCTCCCCGGCAAGGACTTAGCCCGGTTTGATCCACGGTTTTTCCATCGTCAACGCAAGCGTGAGCGGTCTCACTCATGACATTAGCCTTCCGTTAATCCAGCATAGCGGATCAACTGGCGGATGTAAGCGCGCATTTCTTTCCGATTCTTGCGGCCCGGACGAACCAGCAGGTGATACATGATCGCGCCGCCGATCATGTCCAGCAAAATCTCCGAATCGGTTCGTTTTGGAATCGCGCCACGCTCGCGTGCCCGACCGATGATCTCGGCGACCATCCTGCGCCGCGGGATCAAATAGGTGTTCCAATAAACTGACATCAGCTTCGGAGAGTCAGGCACCGAGCCGACTAGTTTTGCGACCGTCTTGAGATAATCGCGCCTGGTAACCATCTCGGAGAGCGCGTTAATCAGTTCGTCGGCCATCCGCTTCGGCGCAACACCGGCCGCCGCCGTCAAAGATCGCTCCGGGGCTTCCCTGGCCACTTCCATCGCTTGAGCGAGTAGGTCCTCCCTACCGGACCAGCGGCGGTAAATGGTCGTCCGCGCAACACCGGCCCGTCTCGCAATCTGCTCGAAGCTCGCGCCCTCGATGCCGTGCTCGACGAAGAGTTCCAGCGCCGCGCGCAAGATGGCCTTGTCGGTGGCCGGATCGCGCGGCCGCCCACGGCCGGCCTTGGCTTGGCGTCGCGCGGTATTCACATCGCTCAGGTGTTAATCCGAAGCTTGCGAAACATCCTCATCCGGCGAAGGCTTATCCAATAGATCAAGCGCGGGGACGCGCGATACACGCGCCATATCCATCGAACCGCCGCCGGAAAGACGATCAGAGCCTGGTTACGGGACACTCCGCGCAGGATCGCGCGCGCGGCATCTTCAGCACTCATCTGGCGGATTGGAAAATGAGATAGCCGGCTTACCCGGACCACCTCATCATGCGGCATGTTCATAACGACCATGTTCTCATAGACGCTCGTCTTCATGTCGCCCGGACAAACGGCGCTCACCTTCACTCCCAAGTCAGCTCCTTCAAATCGCATAGAGAGCGAGAGCCCGACTATCCCGTGCTTGCAGGTGCAGTAGGATGAGTTGCCGGGCTGCGGAATCAGGCCGCTGGCGGAGGAAATGTTGACGATGTGCCCGTGGCCCTGTTTCGCCATGACTTGATACGCGTCGATCGTCCCATAGACGACGCCGAGCAGGTTTACGCCGAGGACGCGGTCCCACTGTTCCGCGGAGATGTCGCGCGCATCGCCGCCGATAAAGATCGCTGCATTGTTGAAGATGTAATCGAGGCGTCCGAATTCGGCGACCGTCGTTGCAATCAGACGCGCAACGTCTTCTTGCCTGGAAACGTCAACCTGCACCGCGCGAGCTTGTGCGCCGCTCTGTGCAATACGGGAAGTCACCTGTTTGGCGGCATTGTCGTCGATGTCCGCGACGACGACGATCGACCCTCGCCGCGCCAGCTCCTCGCAGAGGGCCTGTCCCAGGCCCATGCCGCCACCCGTGACGATCGCGACTTTGTTCTCAAACTGTTCCATCCGGCTATATACGATACATACCTGTATCGATATTGTCCATCGGATTGCACACCCCAATCGCACCGGCGCGATCGAATCCTACGAAGCGACCGCCTCGCTCAGCGCCATCAGGCATACGCCGGTCGCGAACGGCGCGGTCCCGATTTCGATCGAATTGTAAAAGGTAAAGTCGCCCGGCGGTGTTTGCTGCGACACGCCCGTGAACGCGCCGTGCGAGTCGGTCTTCGCGCAAATCGCGCCAAGCGCGCGCGAGTAGGCCTCGCGCGCGCGCGCCTCGTCGAGACCGCTCAGCCGGGTCCGAATCGCGCGGCCCAGCGCGAGCGCGAATCCGGCCGCCGCCGACGCCTCGAGGTACGAATCGTCGCGATCGATCACGGTGTGCCACAGGCCGGACTCGTCCTGCAACGACGCGACTTTATTGAGCTGGAGCGCCAGCGCCTCGCGTATCTTGTCAACCTTTGCAGCAAGCGGTTGAAACTGGCCGGCCGCCTCGATTTCCGCGATCACTTGCGGCGCCGCGATCGAAAACCAGCTGTTGCCGCGCGCCCACAGACACGGCGAATGCGACTTTCGGTCAACGTATGCGACATGCCAGAAAAGTCCGCTGCCCGGGTCGATCAGATGATCGCGATGAACGATCATCTGATCCGCCGCGCGCTCGATCATCGCGGCGTCGCCCGAGATTCGGCCGAGCAATGCTAAAGCGGGCGCGGTGAAGTAGCAGACGTCGATCCACACTTCGAGCGCCGGTGGATGCGGGATGAAAGCGCCGTCGGGGGTTCGCGCGGCTGAATTTTCCATGAAGCCGACGATCGCGCGCGCATATTCCAGGTAGCGCGGATCGCCCGTCTTCAGGTGCAGGTCGAGCGCCGGGAGCGCTTCGGCCGCCCAGAACCAGAACCATCCGTTGGTGCGCGGACCCGCCGCGAGCTTTGGCGCGAACCATCGCTCGGCCGCCTCGGCGGGGGCGTTGGTCCCGAGCGCGCGCGCGGCGTATACGAGGCCGTCGCACAGAATCGCGTCGCCCCAATGAGGCTGCTTGGCGAGCAACTCGCGGCTGGCGCTCGCGGCCAGGCGCTCGAGCGCGCGGCTTAGTTCGTCGATTCTAATCTCGGCGGTATCCATTGCATCGCGCGGTCTCCACAGCCGGCGGCGCGGGAGATATACTTGCGCAGAGACTGCACCGATGGCGCTTATCAAGTCAAAGACTCCGAAGATCAAAGGGCTTCACGAAGTGGGGCGCTACGCCGTCGGCGTGCAATGGGTTGACGGTCACGACAGCATTTTCCCGCTGGAAAATTTGCGCCGCGGATGTCCGTGCGACGCGTGCAAGGGCAGCGTGAACGGCGACGTGCCGCCCGCCAGCCTCCGCATGCGGCAGCTTTCGCGGCTGGGCGAAGCGGCGGTGTTTATCGGATGGGTTGACGGCCACGAGACCATCTACACGATGCCCCAACTCAGGAATCTCTGCCGATGCGCATATTGCGTGGCGGAGCCCGAGCGTCCGATCACTGGCGGCTAGTGCGTCGTGCTTGCCGGCGGTTGTTGCGGATGCTTGACGATACTGCCGCGGCCGCTTGGGCCGCCGTTGAGTGCGTCGAGATTTACCTGCGCGACTCTCAGATTGGGATTGAGCTTGAGGGCCTTCTCCCACGCTTCTTCGGCTTCGCCGAAGCGCTGCAAATCGTTCAGCGCCATGCCCTTGGCGTTGTAAAGCCGCGCGTTGCGAGGGTCCTTGATTATTCCGGCGTTGGCCGCGAGCAGCCCATCCTCAGGGTCGCCGACGCGCAGATACACGTCGGCCAGCTCGATGAAGTTGCTGCCTGACGGATTCAGCTCGGTCGCCGTGCGGTACATGCCGATCGCACTATCGCCGTCGCGCAGCACGCCGTAGCAGAAGCCGAGGTCCACGTACGCTGAGTCGTTCCGAGGATCGATGCGCAGCGCCTCATGCAGCTTGTCCATCGCCTGATGAATTTTTTTGGTATCGACGGGATCCTCCCGGCCCGCCTGCATGATCAGCTTTTCCGCCTCGGTAACAACCGCGTCGGATGCGGCGCGTTTGTCGCCGGCCGCGTAGCTCGAAGCTGCGATCGCCAGGACTCCCAATGCGGCGATCGCGATGGCGAGAATCAAAACCGGATTCAATCGCGAGTTGCCGTGCAATCGATAAACCATGCTCACGCCACCATTCACCCCGATGCCAATGATAACAGGTGCTGCGTACAAATTGGCAAGATTGAGCACCCGCGCGCCTCGCGGCGGTCAGCGTTCTTCGCCGAACAGGAATATCGAGACCGCGATCATCGCGAACATGAAATTCGGAATCCACGCGGCGATCACCGCGGGCAGCAGCCCCGAACGGCCCAGCGCGGACGTGATTCCGAGCGAGGTCCAGTAGGCGAAGCCGATCACGATTGCCAACCCGAAGCTGCGGCCCAGACTCAGGTTGCGTGGCAACGGATCGAGGCTGAGCGCCATTCCGAGCGCGGCCATTATCAGGCACGCCAGCGGCATCGCGTACTTCAGATCGCGATCGACTACGTAGCCGCCCGGGTCGAGTCCCTTGCTGCGGAGATCCGCGATGTAGCGGTCGAGTTCCCACAAGCTGAACTCCTCCGGGTCGAAGCGCAGCAGCCCGAAATCGGCCGGAGTCAGTCCAAGCTCGAGGCGCGTGGCGTCAGTTTTGGTCACCGTGCCGCCCTCGGCGATCTGGAACGAGTTCAACCCGCTCTCGACCCATTCGTGGCCGTTCCATTTCGCGCGCGCCGCATGCTCTAGGTCCTTGAGTCCGAAAGCGTCGTCGAGTTGGTAGTGGGTAATTCCGTCGAGCTGCGCGGTTTCCTTGTCGTAGCTGTCGACCGAAATAAATCCGTCGCGCACGCGCACCCAGATGCGCCGGTTGGCGAATACCGCCTTGAGCTGGTGCTTCTTGAGTTCCACCGAGTAGATATACTTTGCCTGGCGCGTCGCGGCGGGAACCACTGTTTCGCTGATGAAAAAATCAAAACCCGAAATCAACACCGCGACTATCAGCACCGGCGCCGCCATCTCGAGCCGGCTGATGCCGAGTTGCTGGCAGGCCAGCACCTCTCCCGATCGATTGAGCAGCGCGAAGCCGAGCAACACGCCGGCCAGACTCGCCACCGGCAAAACCTGCGAGACGATCAGCGGCAGCTTGAGCGCGAAGTACTCGAGGCCCAACAACCCCAGCCCGCCGTAGCGGATCAAATCGTCGAATCGATCGAACATGTCGCCGAGCAGATAGGCCGCCGTGAAAGCCGCCAGGCAAACCATGAACGGGCCGAAGAACTGGCCCGCGATGAAGCGGTCCATCACCGGCGAAAGGCGGGGTTGAAGTTTCATGCGGCTTGCCTGCTGCGTTCGAAGCGCTCGACGAGATCCCAGATGATGTCGCCGGGGCCGCGGCCCTGGTCGCCCTTGTCAGATGCGGCGCGATAGAAGAACCAGAACGCCAGCGCCATGAATACGATGTCGGGGATGCTCATCGCGGCCCACGCGTCGAGCTTGCCGCGCTGCGCCAGCGTCTCGCCCACGCGCATCAGTGAGTAATAGAGAAAGAACAGCGCGACGCTGACGCCGAAGCGCTCCGAATGGCCGCCGCGCGCCGGTTTGAGCCCAAGCGAGATACCCAGCAGTGCGAACAGCATCGTGGCGAACGGGACGGTAAACTTGCCCGCCCGCTCGGTCTCGGCGGCGTAGTCCGGTTTCCCTTTGGCGCGCGCCGTCTCGATGTCGGCGCGCAGTGCCGAGTACGTCATTTCGCCCGGATCCTGCTCGCTGACGCCGAGCGCCGACTCGGGGCTGACGCTGAGATCGTAGGTCTTGAAGCTGGTCACGTGAGTCGCGTTGCTGGCGGGCTCGGCGCCGAAGATCGAACCGTCGGACAGCCGCAGAGTGATCGACTTTTGCTGCGCGTCGGGCAGCATCATTCCATGCTTGGCGATTATCGTGTTCTGGTTGTGCGGATCGCGCGCGTCCGAGATCATGACGCCCTTCAAACTGGAATCGGTATCGGACATCTCGTCAACATAAACGACCAGGCCGGGGAAATTGCTGTTGAAGACTTTTTCCTTCAGCCCGGCGCTGGTCCGGGTCTGGCTGAGTTCGTAAAGCTTGTTGCGCAGATTAGAATTCGCCCACGGCCTCAGCGAGAACGCGAAGTAGCTCGAAAGCGCGTACACGCCCAGCGCCACCATCATCACGGGCACCGCCAGCCGATACAGGCTGATGCCGCAGGCGCGCGCCGCGGTCATCTCCTGGTCGCTCGACATCCGCCCGAATCCCATCAGCACTCCGAGCAGCACCGCCATCGGAAACGTGAGTTCCAAAAAGGCCGGCATGATGTAGCCCATGATCCCCATCACCTCGCCGAGGCTGACGCCGTGATTGACGACCATGTCCATCAGCTTCAGCAACTTGCCCGTGACCAGCGCGAAGGTCAGCAGGCCGACGTCGACCGCGAACGGCGCCAGCACTTCGCGCGCGACGTAGCGGTCGATAATGGCGAATCCCGGGATTGCTAGTCTCATTGTTTGATCCCTGCCGCCGGCAAGGGGTCGCCTTCAAGCTTAGACATCCCGGCGCGCGATTGAAACTTGCGATTCGATTTTCTTCTCCCGCAGGCCGCGACAGCTACTTGCGCGGCGCTCTGATAGTATCGCCCCCGATGAGAGACTTTCGCGACAAGGGCCGCAATCCCCGCTTCAACCGCAACGCGCCGAGTCCGCCGCGCCGGGATTCGCCCGCGTCCATCGCCAAACCTGTCGCGGCGCCGGCTTCGGGCCACGACTATCGGCGTGCGGATGCGGGCGAGCGCGAGATTCGGCGCGCAAGCGGCAACGACCGCGAAATAGTTTATGGCGTCGAACCAATCCGCGAGTTGGTCGCTGCGGCGCCCGCCTCGATTCGAGTGCTCTACGTGAAATCCGGCGACGAGCGGCGCTTCGCGGCTGAGATCGATCTCGTCAGAACCGGCGGAGGCCGCGTCGAATTCGCCGATGAAGCCGGATTGGAGCGATTGGCGGGACCGGCCGCCCGCCATCAGGGGATTGCAGCCCTGATGCGCGAGTACGAGTACACGCCGCTCGAGCAGATTCTCGCCGAGCAGCACGATCCGATCGTGCTGGTGGACGGCGTCACCGATCCGCGCAACCTGGGCGCCCTGATGCGCTCGGCGGAAGGCGCCGGCGTCGGTGCGATCGTTCTCGCCAAGGACCGAACCGCCGCCATCACGCCCGCGGCGGTTAAGTCGTCGGCCGGTGCGTGGATACATCTGAAGATCGCGCGATGCGGTAACGTCGCGCGCACGATCGAGCAGCTCAAAGAGGCGGGCTACTGGACCGCGGCGCTCGCACCCGGCGGCGATACGTCGATCTACGCGCTCGACACCTCGCGCAAGCTCGCGATCATCGTCGGCTCCGAGGGGCGCGGCGTTCGCGACATCGTGAAGAAGGGTGCGGATTTTGTCGTGGACATCCCGATGCGCGGGAAAGTCGGCTCGCTCAACGTGTCGGTCGCCGCCGCAGTGGCGCTATTCGAAATCGCCCGCCGCCGCTCCGCCGCGAAGCAGGCGGGTTAGCGCCTGAGTCGTTATCGACATTGCTGATGTCGGGCGAGACCGGCCGGCGCGGCCAATAGACCGCGCCGGTTCGGAGAATTACGGGTTACCCCAAGAACCCGCAGCAGTCGTACTACCGGAGTTGAATTCAAGGCCGCCCTGGGTAGTCGTGCCCTCCTGGAGTTCGACCAGACGCGTGGTGCCGGTCGTGTCCTGAAGAGACAGGTACGACTCATTCGCTTGTTCTGATAACCCGGCGTTGGTGGTCAAGAAATTACCGACGGACGAAAGAGTGTCACCGGCGCCGTCCTGGCTGAAGAATCCGTTGAAGTTGCCAGGCGGATAGTAATCGATACCGTTGCGCAGGTTGCCGGATGAGTCGTACAACAGAGCGTAAGAGGCGGAATTGTCGGCCGCATTACCGATCAGCGATTCGTTATGACCGGCTCCGTCCTGGCTGAAGAATCCGTTGAAGTTGGTGGGTGGATAGTATTGGATCCCGTTGCGAAAGTTGCCGGACGAGTCGTACAGATAGGCGTAAGAACTGGAATTGTCGTACGCATTGCCGACCAGCGATTCGCTCGGTCCAGGATACGTCAGGCTACTTCCACTTCCTGTCGGTGTGTAGATTCCACTGTAGAATCCTACGAAGTCGGTGGTCGGATTCACCTGGATACCGGTGCGCCCAATCCCTGAGCTGTCGAAAAGTAGGATACCCGATGGAGTGGTCGTGCCGTCCAGGCTCGAGCCTAGTGTGAGGCGGGCGGTTTTGCCGTCGGCGCCAGCAACTCCCAGGCCAAATCCAGGGATGGCAGCCTTGGATCCGAACACCCCAAATCCACTGCGCTCAACCCCGTCACCTGAGGCGAGCGTGTTGCCGTCAAATCCCTCCAGGCCCGCCTCTGTACCGTCATCAGACACGCCGACCAACATGAATCGTTTTCCGTTGCTGTCGAAAAAGGTCAAGCTTCCGCCTCCGTCAGGGGCGGCTGTAAGCGTGGCGAGAACCTGGCTACTTTTGTTCACCAGGTTGAGTGTTTGCACGCTCGCAACTGGACTCAGCGAGCCGGCCGGACCTCTTGGCCCTGCCGGACCTGTTGGCCCTGCTGGACCTGTTGCCCCTGCTGGACCTGTTGCACCTTTTGCACCTGCTGGACCCTCGGGACCTGGTTTCCCTGTTGGACCTGCTGGTCCAGTAGTGTTCCACGTCAACAAAGTTTGAGTTGATTTGCACGCGCCCGTGAGCAGGATTGTGATTGCCCCTGATTTGGCGACGCACGCCTTGATCTCTGCCGCCGAAGCGACGTTCGGAAAAAATGCGACCGCGATATAACTGAGAAATGCAGCCGCAGCCATCACTTTGGACCCCACCCAACGCGACTCTCGACGTTTGCCTGACCAGACCTTGCAATTCATACGACCTCCCCGATCTCGTCGACGATGCCCGCCGAGTTTTCCGACGCGCACCACGCACGTCGAACCATCCCTAAGAGTTCACAGCCCGAAAAGTGCGAGTCTTTCCGGTATTGCTGCTGTTGACGAGATTAACGCGCTTTTCCTGCCGGACTAGCGGCAAATACCGCACGAAGGTACTGATGCGCCAGCCTTATGTCAAGAAAATTGCTTCCAACGGAGACAAATGAACCGGCCAGATGGTTCGATCGGCGCCATCGCAGCTTTCCGCAAGTTCCTAAGGCTGGCTACCTATCGCGATTTGCTCCTGGCGGTCTTTTTTGCCATCGGCCTGGCTTCGGTCGATTTGCGCTCGGCGAGACCGGGATACTTCTTGGCCAGCGCCTTCTTGATAGTGTTCACCCAGTTGGATTCGAACTCGTCCGCGATTTTTCTCATCCCGCCAACTTGCCGGCTGGCTTCCTTCATCTGCGCTTTCAGAAGCGCGGCTCCCTTGGCGAGATGCGGATGCATCCCATGCAGGTTGAGGTCGGTCAGCGTCTTGGCAATCAGCTTCAGTTCGCCCTTGATGCGGTCGGCGTAAACCCTGGCCCATTCGAGATCGATCAGGGTGCTGCTGGCAGGTGGCTTGAGTTTCGTCATGCCGAACACTGTCCCCGTCGACGCCCGCGATCGCAAGTACCGCGCTGTCACGTGCGGAACCACGAGGCTCAGTTTGCGCGCCGAAATTGTCGAACGCGACCTGCCGCGCCCGGCCGCCCGAATGCAAGAAGCAGACCCTGAAACGCCGTTCAGCTTGACAGTCGCGGCGGCGGCGAATAACTTTTCTTTCTTAACGTCGTTTGCCGATGTAGCTCAACGGTAGAGCACCTGATTTGTAATCAGGTGGTTGCGAGTTCGATTCTCGCCATCGGCTTGGTCGGCACAACAGCCTTGGGAGGAGAGGTTCCCGAGTGGCCAAAGGGAGCAGACTGTAAATCTGCCGGCTTATGCCTTCGGAGGTTCGAATCCTCCCCTCTCCACCAGTATGATAATGAGTTTGAAGGGGAGAGCGGGAATAGCTCAGTTGGTAGAGCGCGAGCCTTCCAAGCTCGGGGTCGCGGGTTCGAGTCCCGTTTCCCGCTCCAGATTTTCCATGACGGCGAGAGGCAACGAGTTTTGTGGATCTTTTTTCACTGAAAAATTCCGGTTGAGCAGTGCACGAATGCCCATGTAGCTCAGTCGGTAGAGCACTTCCTTGGTAAGGAAGAGGTCACGGGTTCGAATCCCGTCGTGGGCTTTCCAAATTTGCGCCGGCTAAGCGGCGGAAAAGTTTTTCGAGGCGGACAACAATGAGAGATCTGATTTCGCTTTCATGCGAAGGTTGCAAGTCGCGCAACTACACGACGAGCAAGAACAAGAAGACGCAGACCGACAAATTTTCAATCAAGAAATTCTGTCCGAAGTGCCGCGCGCACACGGTGCACAAGGAAGGCAAAATTTCTTGAAAAGCAGTTTGTCCGAAAGCGGCGCGTATCTCGGGCGGGTATATAAGGATGGCGCGTCCGGCGTTCGAATTGCGCGCCCGGCGCGCGCCGGCGCAAACGGTTGCGAGGGTCAGTAGCTCTAATTGGCAGAGCATCGGACTCCAAATCCGAGGGTTCCAGGTTCGAATCCTGGCTGGCCCGCCAAAAATGACAGCGGTTTAACCGAAATAATCACGCGGTTCTTGATTTAGGCACGAAAAATGGATAGTGTGAAAAGTTACTTCAATCAGGGCGTAAGTTTCGTCACGGAAGCATGGACGGAGCTTGCCAAGGTCCATTACCCCTCGCCCAAGGAGACCATGCAGGCCACGATTGTGGTTGTCGGTCTGACGTTTGTGATGGCGCTGTGGCTCGGAGTGATCGATTTTTTCGCGGTTCGCGGCGTGCAGATGCTGCTCCGCTAGGGACCAAATGACCGGACGCGGAACCGCTGATTCTCGATGAAGACTGCTCATTCAAATGACTGAACCGATGACCGAAACCGCGAAGCCCGCGATGAAATGGTATGTCGTCCATACCTATTCGGGCTACGAGCACAAGGCCAAGGCCGCGCTCGAGGAGCGGGTGCGCTCGCTGCACAAGGAAGACAAGATCGGCAAGGTGCTGGTGCCGATCGAGCGGGTGCAGGAACTCGGCAAAGGCGGCGCGCGCAAGGTTTCGAGCCGCAAGTTTTTCCCCGGCTACATCTTCGTGCAGATGGTGCTGGACGACGAGACCTGGCACGTCATCAAGAACACGCCGAAAATTACCGGCTTCGTCGGGCATTCCACCAATCCGCCCGAAGTTCCGACGTCCGAAGTTGAAGAGATCGAGCAGCAGATGGAAGAAGGGGCGCTCAGGCCCAAGCCCAAGGTGCTGTTCGAGGTGGGAGAGGCGATCAAAGTTGTCGATGGCCCCTTCCAGGACTTCAACGGCACCGTCGAGGAAGTCAAGCCGGAAAAGGGCAAGGTGCGCGTTCTGATCTCGATCTTCGGCCGCGCAACCCCGGTCGAACTCGACTTTGTGCAGGTAGAGAAGGCCTGAGACGACGAAAAAACACTCGATTCGCCGGATGTGCGCAGCCGATGCGCGCAAGCGGCGTTCGCGACTGAGCAACCGGGGACGATTTTAAAGTGGCTAAGAAAGTAGTCGGATCGATCAAGCTGCAGATTCCGGCCGGCGCGGCGAATCCCTCGCCGCCGGTGGGCCCCGCGCTGGGCCAGCGCGGCGTCAATATCATGGAGTTCTGCAAGGCCTTCAACGCCCAGACCCAGAACATGCAGGGCCTGGTGATCCCCGTGATAGTCACGGTTTACGCCGACCGTTCGTTTACTTTCGTCACCAAGAGCCCGCCCGCGTCGATTCTGCTGCTGCGCGCGGCGGGAATCGAAAAGGGCTCGCCGATGCCGAACAAGAACAAGGTCGGCAAGGTCACGCGCGCGCAGGTCGAGGAAATCGCCAAGACCAAGCTCAAGGACCTGACCGCGGCCGACCTGGCAGCGGCGGTCAATACCGTTTCGGGCACCGCGCGCAGCATGGGAATCGACGTCACGGATTAAGGCTGAAGAAGATGGCAGGCAAGAAATACAAGGAAGCGGCCAAGAAGATCGATCGCGAAAAGCGCTACACGCTCGAAGAAGCGGTCAAGCTGGTGGTCGATAACAAGGTCGCCAAGTTCGACGAGACGGTCGAGATAGCAGTGCGGCTCGGCGTCGATCCGCGCCAGGCCGACCAGAACGTGCGCGGCACGATAGTGCTTCCCCATGGCACCGGCGCGGTTGCGCGGGTGCTGGTGGTCGCCAAGGGCGAGAAAGAGCGCGAGGCGCGCGAGGCGGGTGCGGACTTCGTCGGCGGCGACGAGATCATAAAGAAGATCCAGGAAGAGAACTGGCTCGACTTCGACCGCGTCATCGCCACGCCCGACATGATGGGCCAAGTCGGACGAATCGGCAAAATTCTTGGACCTCGCGGCCTGATGCCCAATCCCAAGGTGGGCACCGTCACGTTCGATGTCGCCAAGGCGGTCGCCGAGATAAAGGCCGGCAAGGTGGACTACCGCGTGGACAAGGCCGGTGTGGTGCACGCGCGCGTGGGCAAGGTGAGTTTCGGCGAGCAGAAGCTGCTCGACAACGTGCGCGCGATCCTTGGTGCGATCGTTCGCTCCAAGCCAGCCAGCGCCAAGGGAAATTACGTTCGCAGCGTCGCTATTTCCTCGACGATGGGCCCGGGAGTGCGGGTCGATACGGCGCAGGCGGCGGCCAAGGCGCTCGCGGCGGCCGCATAAGTTTTCGTTCGTGGGAGCCGGATCGGTATAATTAGATGAAGAAATCAGAGAAAACCGCGCTGGTCGAAGATCTGACGCAGAGTTTCGGCCGCGCCAGTATCGCGCTGGTGTCCGAATACCGCGGGATGACGGCGGCGGAATCGACCGAGATGCGCAAGCGCTTGCGCGCCGTGCGCGGCGAGATGCGGGTGGCCAAGAACACGCTGATCCGCCTCGCGATCAAGGGCACCGCCTACGAGGCGCTCGACAGCAAGCTGGGCGGGCAGATCGGGCTGATCCTCAGTTACGAGGATCCGGTCGTACTGGCCAAGACCTTCACCTCGTTCGGACCGCTGGGCGACAAGCTCAAGCTTCGCGGCGCGGTGCTCGACGGCAAGGCGCTCACGCCCGCCGAGGTCCAGGCGCTGGCGGCGTTGCCGCCGCGCGCGGTGGTTTTCGGCCAGTTGCTCGGTCTGTTGAATGCGCCGGCGACTCAGTTGGTCCGCTTGCTGAACGAGCCGGGCTCGTATCTGGCGCGCGTGATCGACGCGATTGGAAAAAAGAACGGCGCCGGCGAGGCAGCTCCGGCCCCGGTGGCTGAGCCTCCGGCGGCGCCGGCCTCTGAGGGTTGATTAAGGATTACTGATTTTAATTCATGCACAACGCCCGGAAGAGGTTTCGCTGAAAAAGCGCTCCCACATCTCCCCGGATGCGTGAACAAGGAGAGAAGGTAACATGGCAGAAGCACAACTCAGCCGCGATCAGGTCAAGGATTATCTGAAGAACCTCAGCCTGATCGATGCAGCGGCGCTGGTGAAGGAACTCGAGGCCGAGCTCGGCGTATCGGCTGCGGCTCCGGTCGCGGCGGCGGCAGCTCCGGCAGCCGGCGGCGCAGTAGCGGCGGCGCCCGAGAAGGAAGAGTTCAACGTCGTGCTGACGGGCTCGGGCGACAAGAAGATCCAGGTGATCAAGGTCGTGCGCGAATTGACCGGACTCGGCCTCAAGGAGGCCAAGGACCTGGTCGATGGAGCGCCGAAGGCGGTCAAGGAAGGCGTCAACAAAGCCGAGGCCGAAGAGATCAAGAAGAAGCTCGAAGCCGCCGGCGGCAGCGTGGAGCTGAAGTAGGAAGGATTTAGTCCTTTTGACGCACAACAAAGGGTCGGGAAATTCACGAGGCGCGGGACTTTCAGGCGCGCGCGGATTTCAAACGGTCTTTATCGATGAAGCCGTGGGCACGGGGGAGACCTCTGCGCCCGCGTCCTCTATTGCTTCACGGCGCGCCGAAGTCTGTGGCGCACGCACGGTGAGGTAGCTGATGGCCCAGGTTCATGTAACGAGCAATCTCCGCATTCGACGCTCCTTCGGCAAGATCAAGAAGATCATCGAGATTCCGAATCTGATCGAGATTCAGAAGCGCTCGTATGACGATTTCCTGCAGGTCGGCGTCTCGACCGAGGACCGCGCGGACGTAGGTCTGCAGGCGGTCTTCAAGTCGGTCTTTCCGATCAAGGATTTCAACGAGACCGCGTCGCTCGAGTTCGTCTCGTATGAGCTCGGCACGCCCAAGTACGACGTCGAGGAATGCCATCAGCGCGGCATGACGTACGCGGCGCCGCTGAAGGTCAAGATTCAGCTCGTCATTTGGGACGTCGAGAACGGCCGCCGCTCGATCAAGAACGTCAAAGAGCAGGAAGTTTACTTCGGCGAGATTCCGCTGATGACCGGCAACGGCACCTTCATGGTCAACGGCACCGAGCGCGTCATCGTGTCGCAGTTGCATCGCTCGCCCGGAGTATTTTTCGAGCACGACAAGGGCCGCACCCATTCCACCGGCAAGCTTTTGTACTCGGCGCGAATCATTCCGTATCGCGGCAGCTGGATCGACTTCGAATTCGACCCGCGCGACGTGCTGTACGTGCGAATCGATCGGCGCCGCAAGTTTCCCGCGACCGTGCTGCTGCGCGCGCTCGGCATGACCACCGAGGATCTCCTCAACTACTATTACCGCAAGGACGTAATCGTCCTCGACAGCAAGCAGTACACCAAGCAGTTCGTCGCCGACCATCTGCTGGGCTCGCGGGTCAGCCGCGACGTCAAGGATCCCAAGTCGGGCGAGGTTATCGCGCGCGAGGGCCGCAAGTTCAACAAGGCCATCGTGCGCGCGATGGAGCAGGCGAAGATCAGCGAAGTTCCGGTCGCACTGGACGAGATTGTCGGCCGCGTGTCGGCGCACGATATCGTCGATTCCACCACCGGCGAGGTGCTGATCGGCACCAACGAGGATCTGACCGAGGAAACCCTCGAGAAGCTCAAGGCGCACGGCGTAAAGAAAATCGAAGTGCTGTTCACCGAGGAGGCCCCCGGCGGCGGTCCGCTGCGCCTGACGCTCGCGCAGGACAAGCTCGGCACGCCCGAAGAAGCGGTAATCGAGATCTACCGGCGCCTGCGTCCGGGCGATCCGCCGACCCAGGAAACGGCGACCACTTTCTTTAACAACCTGTTCTTCAACGCCGAGCGCTACGACCTGTCGAAAGTCGGGCGCCTCAAGCTCAATCATAAGCTCAAGATTGACGTGCCGCTGGAGCAGGGCACGCTGCGCCGCGAAGACATCCTCGAAGTCGTCCGCTACCTGATGGAGCTCAAGAACGGCAACGGCCAGGTTGACGATATCGACCATCTTGGCAATCGCCGCGTGCGCGCGGTCGGAGAGCTGGTCGAGAACCAGTTCCGCATCGGGCTGGTCCGGATGGAGCGCGCGATAAAAGAGCGGATGAGCCTGCAGGATATCGAGACCCTGATGCCGCAGGAGCTGGTCAACTACAAGCCGGCTTCGGCCGTAATCAAGGAGTTCTTCGGCTCCTCGCAATTGTCGCAGTTCATGGATCAGACCAATCCGCTCAGCGAAATCGCGCACAAGCGCCGGCTGTCCGCGCTTGGACCGGGCGGACTGACCCGCGAGCGCGCCGGATTCGAGGTCCGCGACGTTCACCCGACCCATTACGGCCGCGTCTGCCCGATTGAAACGCCCGAGGGCCCCAATATCGGACTTATCGCGGCGCTCTCGACCTACGCGCGAGTCAACGAATACGGCTTTATCGAGACGCCGTACCGCGAAGTCGAAAACAATCGCGTCAGCGATCGAATCGTCTATCTGTCCGCTCTGGACGAGGAAGACAAGGTGATCGCGCAGGCCAACGCGCAGCTCGACTCGCACGGCCGCTTCACCGCCGACCTGGTCTCGGCGCGCGTCGGCGGCGAGTCCACCGTGATCCGCGCCGAGGACGTCCAGTACATGGACGTGTCGCCCAACCAGCTCGTGTCGGTGGCCGCGTCCTTGATCCCATTTCTTGAAAATGACGACGCCAACCGCGCGCTGATGGGATCGAACATGCAGCGCCAGGCGGTTCCGCTGCTCAAGCCCGACGCGCCCCTGGTCGGCACGGGCCTGGAAGGCACGGTCGGCCGCGACTCGGGCGTTACCGTGATCGGCAAGCGCGACGGTGTCGTCGAAAGCGTCGATGCCGAACGAATAGTCGTGCGCGCCGACAAGCAGACCAAGGATCTCCGCGACGCCGGCGTCGATATCTACAATCTGATCAAGTATCAGCGCTCGAATCAGAACACCTGCATCAACCAGCGCCCCATCGTGGTCAAGGGCGAGCGCGTCAAGACCGGCGACGTGCTGGCCGACGGACCTTCCACCGACATGGGCGAGCTGGCGCTCGGCCGCAACGTGCTGGTCGCGTTCATGCCGTGGGGCGGTTACAACTTCGAGGATTCGATCCTGATCTCCGAGCGGGTGGTCAAGGAAGACCTGTTCACGTCGGTGCATATCGAGGAATTCGAATGCATCGCGCGCGACACCAAGCTCGGACCCGAAGAGATCACCCGCGACATTCCCAACGTCGGTGAAGAGGCGCTCAAGGACCTCGACACCAGCGGCATCATCCGCATCGGCGCCGAAGTGCGCCCGCAGGACATCCTGGTCGGCAAGATAACGCCCAAGGGCGAGACCCAGCTTTCTCCCGAAGAGAAACTGCTGCGCGCCATCTTCGGCGAAAAGGCCGGCGAGGTTCGCGACACCAGCCTGCGCGTGCCGCCGGGCGTCGAAGGCACCGTTATCGACGGACGGGTGTTTTCACGGCGCGGCGTGTTGAAGGACGATCGCACCAAGGAAATCGAAGTGCTCGAGGCCGAACGTCTCAAGCAGGACGAAGCCGAGGAAGTCCGAATCATCCGCCAGGAAACTCTGCGCAAGCTCAAGAAGTCGCTGGCGGGCAAGAAACTTGCAGGACGCGTGATGTCCGATGAGCGCAAGGAGCTGCTCAAGAAGGGCGACACGCTCAGCGCCGACGAACTCGAGGGATTGGCGCCGACCCTATGGGGCCAGGTCCGCGTCGAGAACGAATCGGCGCAGGAGGAAGCTGCGCAGGCGATCGCGGCGATGAACGCGAACGTCGAGGCGGTGCAGAATCATTACGGCGCCAAGATCGAACGGCTCAAGGGCGGCGACGAACTCGCGCCCGGCGTCATCAAGATGATCAAGGTCTTCGTCGCGATCAAGCGCCGGCTCCAGGTCGGCGACAAGATGGCGGGGCGCCACGGCAACAAGGGCGTGCTCTCGCGCATCCTGCCCGAGGAAGACATGCCGTGCCTGGACGACGGGACCCCGGTCGATATCGTGCTCAATCCGCTCGGCGTGCCGTCGCGCATGAACGTCGGGCAGATTCTCGAGACCCATCTGGGATGGGCCGCGCGGGAACTCGGCCACAAAATCGCGGAAGACCTGCGCGCGGGAGTCAGCGCCGCGCAGCTCAAGCGGCGGCTTAAGGAAATCTACCCGGAAAAGGAAAGCCACGAGTTTATCGACGAGCTGGCCGAGCCCGATATCTTCAAGCTCGCGGCCAAGGCGCTGGCAGGCGTGCACGTGGCGTCGCCCGTGTTCGACGGCGCGCGTGAAGAGGAAATATTCCAGCTGCTCAAGCGCGCGGACCTGCCCGAGACCGGACAGGCGACCCTGCACGACGGACGCACGGGCTTGCCGTTCGAGCAGCCGGTGACGGTCGGCATCATGTACATGATGAAGCTGCATCACCTGGTCGAAGACAAGATTCACGCGCGGTCGACCGGTCCCTACAGCCTGGTCACGCAGCAGCCGCTGGGCGGCAAGGCTCAGTTCGGCGGGCAGCGGCTGGGAGAAATGGAAGTGTGGGCGCTGGAGGCTTACGGCGCCGCCTACACGTTGCAGGAGATGCTCACGGTTAAATCCGACGACGTGGCGGGACGAACGCGGATGTACGAAGCGATCGTCAAGGGCGAGAACACGCTGGAGCCCGGACTGCCCGAGTCGTTCAACGTTATGGTCAAGGAGCTCCAATCGCTGTGCTTGAACATGGAGCTGCTTGAGCAGCCGCAAAGGGCTTAAGGCCAGGGAGTAATAAAGAGATGGAAGATCTCTTCGGCATTTTCGAGAAGCCCAAGAATCCACTGGCGTTCAACGCGATCCGGATTTCGATCGCGTCGCCGGAAATGATCCGCTCGTGGTCGCACGGCGAGGTCAAGAAGCCCGAAACGATCAACTACCGGACCTTCAAGCCGGAGCGGGACGGACTGTTCTGCGCCAAGATTTTCGGGCCGACCAAGGACTACGAATGCAACTGCGGCAAGTACAAGCGGATGCGTCATCGCGGCGTGGTCTGCGAAAAGTGCGGCGTCGAAGTGATTCAGTCCAAGGTCCGCCGCGAGCGCATGGGTCATATCGATCTCGCCGCTCCGGTCGCGCACATCTGGTTCCTGCGCTCGCTGCCGTCGCGGATCGGCACGCTGCTCGACATGACGCTCAAGGAACTCGAGAAGGTCCTCTACTTCGAGTGCTACATCGTCATCGACCCCGGCGAGACCCCGCTCCAGTACAGGGAGCTGCTGACCGAGCGCAAATATCGCGAGGCGCGCGAGCAATACGCCGACGGCTTCAAGGCCGAGATGGGCGCCGAGGCGGTTCGCTCGCTCTTGGGACAACTCACGCTCGACAAGCTTGCCGAAGAGCTGCGCGCCGAGATGAAAGCGACGGCCAGCGAGGCGCGGCGCAAGAAAGTCGCCAAGCGCCTGAAGGTCGTCAACGCGTTTCGCGACTCGGGCAACAAGCCCGAGTGGATGATTCTCACCATCCTGCCGGTGATTCCTCCCGATCTCCGTCCGCTGGTGCCGCTGGACGGCGGCCGCTTCGCCACTTCGGACCTGAACGATCTGTACCGGCGCGTGATCAACCGCAACAACCGGTTGAAGAGGCTCATCGAGCTCAACGCCCCGGACATCATTATTCGCAACGAAAAGCGGATGCTCCAGGAAGCCGTCGATGCGTTGTTTGACAACGGACGGCGCGGCCGCGCGATCACCGGACCGTCCAAGCGTCCGCTCAAGTCGCTGTCCGACATGCTCAAGGGCAAGTCGGGCCGCTTCCGGCAGAACCTGCTCGGCAAGCGCGTCGATTACTCGGGCCGCTCGGTAATCGTGGTCGGCCCCGAGCTCAGGCTGCATCAGTGCGGGCTGCCCAAGAAGATGGCGCTCGAGCTGTTCAAGCCGTTCATCTACAACAAGCTCGAAGAAAAGGGCTACGTCACGACCATCAAGAGCGCCAAAAAGATGGTCGAGAAAGAGGGCAAGGACGTTTGGGATATCCTCGACGAGGTTATCCGCGAGCATCCGGTGCTGCTCAATCGCGCGCCTACCCTGCATCGGCTCGGCATCCAGGCGTTCGAGCCGGTGTTGATCGAAGGCAAGGCGATTCAGCTGCATCCTCTGGTATGCGTGGCGTACAACGCCGATTTCGACGGCGATCAGATGGCGGTGCACGTGCCGCTGTCGATCGAGGCGCAGGTCGAGTCGCGCGCGCTCATGATGTCCACCAACAACATCCTGTCGCCGGCGTCGGGCAAGCCGGTGATCGTGCCGACCCAGGACATGGTGCTGGGTCTTTACTACATGACGCGCGAGCGTCCGCTGGCGCGCGGCGAGGGCAAGAACTTCGCCAACGTCGAGGAAGTGCGAATCGCGTACGATCACGAGGAAATCGATCTGCACGCGAAAATCACGGTGCGGATGTCGCCGCTGCTGGCGACCGGAATCGTCCCCGCAGCGGCCGAGACCAACGGCCATCCTCGCGGCAAGGCCAAAGAGCGCGCTGCCGCAGCCGCAGCCGCCGCAGCCGCGATGCCGCGCTACGAGCGGGTCACCACCACCGTCGGCCGCGTGCTGTTGTACGAAATCGTGCCGCCCGAGATTCCGTTCACCGAGCTCAACAAGACGATGAAGAAAAAGGAGCTCGGCAACCTTATCGACTTCGTATATCGGCGCGCCGGCGACAAGGCGACGGTTATCTTCGCCGACCGCTTGAAGGACATCGGCTTTGAATTCGCCACCAAGGCGGGAATCTCGATCTCGATCAAGGACATGACGATTCCGCCCCAAAAGGCGCATCTGCTCGACGGCGCGCAGAAGCAGGTCAACGAGATTCAGCAGCAGTACAACAACGGCGTGATCACCGACGGCGAGCGCTACAACAAGGTCGTCGATATCTGGGCCGAAGTTCAGGACCAAATCGGCAGCGCCGTTATCAAGGGCCTCTCGACCCAGGTCTTCGGCAAGAACGACAAGGGCGAGACCGTCACCGGGCCGTCGTTCAATCCGATCTTCATCATGGCCGACTCGGGCGCCCGCGGTTCCGAACAGCAGATTCGCCAGCTGGCGGGACTGCGCGGCCTGATGGCGAAGCCGTCGGGTGAAATCATCGAGACTCCGATCACCGCGAACTTCCGCGAGGGGCTCACGGTGCTGCAGTACTTCATCTCGACCCACGGCGCGCGCAAGGGCCTGGCCGACACCGCGCTCAAGACGGCGAACTCCGGCTATCTGACGCGGCGCCTGGTTGACGTGGCGCAGGACTCGATCATCAGCGAGGACGATTGCGGCACGCTGGACGGGATCGAGATGTCGCCGCTGGTCGAAGGCGGCGAGATAATCGAAGGACTGGGCGATCGCGTGCTCGGACGCGTCGCGCTCGAAGATATCCGCGACGCGTTCACCAACGAAGTGCTGGTGCGCGCCAACGAGATGATCGACGAGGACAAGGTAAAGAGAATCGAAGACGCCGGCGTCGAGCGAATCAAGATTCGCTCGGTGCTGACCTGCCAGTCGCGCCAGGGCGTGTGCGTGAAGTGTTACGGACGCGATCTCGGCCGCGGGCATCTGGTGAACCTCGGCGAATCGATCGGAATTATCGCCGCCCAGTCGATCGGTGAGCCGGGCACGCAGCTCACGATGCGCACCTTCCACATCGGCGGCACCGCCAGCCGGCGTGCCGCGGATACCACGCTCGAGGTCCGCAACGAAGGCGTGATGCGCCTGCATGGCGTCAACACCGTCAAGAGCCGCGACGGCAGCCTGGTCGTCATGACGCGCCACGGCGAGGTCGTTATTGCGGCGCAGGTCACCGATGAAGGCGGCCGCGTCCGCGAGCGCGAACGCGAGCGCTATCCGCTGGTGTACGGCGCCAAGCTGCGCAAGGCCGAGGGCGACAAGGTCAAGCCCGGCGAGCTGATCGCGGAATGGGATCCATACACCACGCCGATCATCACCGAGGTCGGCGGCACGGTTAAGTACGGCGATATTATCGAAGGCAAAACGATGGAGGAGCGGGTCGATGAACGAACCGGCGCGCGCTCCAACGTTATCGTCGAGTTCAAGGACCTCGACGTGCGCCCGCGTATCTCGATCAAGGACGCGTCGGGCAAGACCGCCAAGCTGCCCAACTCGAACAACGTCGCGCGCTACTTCCTGCCGGTGGGCGCGTATATCAACGTGCCCGAAGGCACCGCGGTCGAGCCCGGCGACGTGATCGCGAAGATCCCGCGCGAGACCACCAAGACCAAGGACATCACCGGCGGTCTGCCGCGCGTCGCGGAGCTGTTCGAAGCGCGCAAGCCCAAGGAATTCGCCGTCATCTCGGAAATCGACGGGCAGGTTTCGTTCGGCAAGGACACCAAGGGCAAGCGCAAGGTCGAAGTCACTCCCGAAATCGGCGAGAAGCGCGAATACCTGATCCCCAAGGGCAAGCATATCGCGGTCCACGAGGGCGATATCGTCAAGGCCGGCGAGCCGCTGATGGAAGGCTCGTCCAATCCGCACGACATCCTGACGATCCTCGGCGAAAAGGCGCTGGCGAAATACCTGGTTGACGAAATCCAGGAAATCTACCGGCTCCAGGGCGTGCGTATCAACGACAAGCACATCGAGGTGATCGTGCGCCAGATGCTGCGCCGGGTGCGTATCAAGGAAGTCGGCGACACGCCGTTCCTGGTCGGCGATCAGGTCGAGAAATGGCGCTTCGACGAGGAGAACGGCCGCGTGCTCACGCGCGGCGGAGAGCCGGCGATCGCGGAGCCGCTGCTGCTCGGCATCACCAAGGCGTCGCTCTCCACCGAGAGTTTCATCTCGGCGGCGTCGTTCCAGGAAACCACGCGCGTGCTCACCGAATCGGCCATCAACGGCAAGGTTGACAGGCTGGTCGGACTGAAAGAAAACGTGATCATGGGACGCTTGATTCCGGCCGGCACGGGCATGAACTTGTACAACCGGATGGTGGTCAAGGTCGAAGGCGCCGCGACCGAAGAAGAAGATGCGGGGAAACCGGAGCTGGCTGCCGCTCCCGCACCGGGCGGAGATTGACACGGCGGGTCTGGTCCCGTACATAATGATGTTTCCCCCAAGGGCATAAGTGTCCTTGGGGGGTTTGTTTGAACACCGCGTCCCACTAGAGGCAATCCGGCGCACCGGGCCGGCGCGATGCGAGCGCCGAGCGGTCTGGAGAGTCGGCAAACGTCCGATGGGTACGCTGGTCGAAATGGAAGAGAAACGAAGAGAACGAGAATTATAACGTGCCGACGATAAACCAGTTGATCCGACAGGCGCGCGTGAAAAAGCGCTTCAAGGTTAAGGCGCGCGCGCTCGAAGGCTCGCCCCAGAAGCGCGGCGTATGCACGCAGGTGAAGACGACTACGCCCAAGAAGCCCAACTCCGCGCTGCGCAAGGTCGCACGCGTGCGGCTGTCCAACGGGATCGAGGTGAATACCTATATTCCGGGCGTCGGACACAACCTGCAGGAGCATTCGGTGGTGCTGATTCGCGGTGGTCGCGTGCGCGATCTGCCGGGCGTTCGCTATCACGTGATTCGCGGCACCCTCGACTCGATCGGCGTGCAGGAGCGGCGCAAGAGCCGTTCCAAGTACGGGTCGAAGAAACCCAAGTAGAGTTATATGTCGCGCAAAGGACAAATTCGCGTCCGCGAAATTCCGGCGGACCCCAAGTATCACGACCGCACCGTCGCGAAGTTCATGAACGTCGTGATGGAACGCGGCAAGAAGTCGCTCGCCGAGCAGATCTTCTATCACGCGCTCGATCTCGTCGCGGAACGCTCGAAGGAAGACGGCCTGGTCGTTTTCAAACGCGCGCTCGACAATGTTCGTCCGGCCGTCGAGGTTCGCTCGCGCCGGGTCGGTGGCGCCAACTACCAGGTGCCGAGCGAGGTGCGCCCGGTGCGGCGCAATTCGCTGGCGATGCGATGGCTGGTTGCGGCGGCGCGTGCGCGCGGCGAGAAGTCGATGGAAGAGCGGCTGGCCGCCGAAATCCTCGACGCAGCCGCCAATCGCGGCGGCGGGGTCAAGAAGCGCGAAGACACACATCGAATGGCCGACGCCAACAAGGCGTTCGCCCACTACCGCTGGTAATTACCGAGTTTTTTTAGATGGCTCGTGAGACATCAATAGAACGGGTGCGCAATATCGGCATCATGGCGCACATCGATGCCGGCAAGACCACCACCACCGAGCGGGTGCTCTTCTATACCGGCATCAACTACAAGATCGGCGAGGTGCACGAAGGCACCGCGACGATGGACTGGATGGTGCAGGAGCAGGAGCGCGGCATCACGATCACGTCGGCGGCGACCACGTGTTTCTGGCGCGACAACCGCATCAATATTATCGACACGCCCGGACACGTTGATTTCACAATTGAGGTCGAGCGCTCGCTCCGCGTGCTCGATGGCGCGGTCGCGGTGTTCTGCGCGGTCGGCGGCGTCGAGCCGCAGTCGGAAACCGTCTGGCGCCAAGCCGACAAGTACCGCGTGCCGCGGGTCGCATTTATCAACAAGATGGATCGCGTCGGCGCGGAGTTCGAGCGCGTCGTGCAGGAGATGCGCGACAAGCTCAAGGCTACGCCGCTGCTGTTGCATCTGCCGATTGGCGCCGAGGAAAAATTCACCGGGCTGGTCGATCTGATCGATCGCAAGGCGCTGATTTGGGACGAGGATCGGCTCGGCGCGAGCTTTCGCGTCGAAGAGATCCCGGCCGATTTGAAGGAGCAGGCCGCGGGATACCGCGACAAGATGGTCGAGACGCTCGCCGATCACGACGAGCGCATCATGGAGCTTTATCTCGAGGGTAAGGCGCCCGAGCCCGACCAGATTCGCGCCGCGATTCGCGCCGCCACGCTCAAGATGGCGATTACGCCGGTGATTCTCGGCTCCGCGTTTCGCAACAAGGGCGTGCAGCCGATGCTCGACGCGGTGGTCGACTACCTGCCGTCGCCGCTGGACCTGCCTCCGGTCGTCGGCAGGGCGGGCGACAAGATCGAAGAGCGATGGCCGCGCGACGACGCGCCGTTCTCCGCGCTCGCCTTCAAGATAATGACCGACCCGTATCTCGGCACGCTGACCTTCCTGCGGCTGTACTCGGGCAAGCTCGAGACCGGCACCTCGGTGCTCAACTCGACGCGCGGCAAGCGCGAACGCGTCGGCCGCATGTTCAAGATGCATGCGAACAAGCGCGAGGAGCTCAACGAGGTTTACGCCGGCGAGATTTGCGCGGTGGGCCTGCGCGACACGAACACCGGCGACACGCTGTGCGATCCCGCCGCGCCAATCGTGCTCGAGTCAATCGAGTTCCCCGCGCCCGTCATCCAGATCGCCATCGAGCCCAAGACCAAGGCCGACCAGGAGAAGCTCGCCGAGGCGCTCCAGAAGCTCGCCAAGGAAGACCCGTCGTTCCGCGTCAGCGTCAACAAGGAAACCTCGCAGACCCTCATCGCCGGCATGGGCGAGTTGCATCTCGAGATTATCGTCGATCGCATGCTGCGCGAGTTCAAAGTTGACGCCAATATCGGCAAGCCGCAGGTCGCCTATCGCGAGACCATCAAGCGCGCCTCCGAAGCCGAGGGCAAGTTCGTCCGCCAGAGCGGCGGCCACGGCCAATATGGCGTCGTCGAGCTGCGCATCGAGCCGCTTCCCAAGGGCTCCGGCTTCGAGTTCGAGGACGGCACCAAGGGCGGATCGATTCCGCGCAATTTCATTCCGTCGATCGAAGACGGCGTCGTAGAGGCGATGGAAAACGGTGTCGTCGCCGGCTATCCGATGGTCGATATCAAGGCCACCGTGCTCGACGGCAAGTACCACGAAGTGGACTCGTCGGAACTCGCGTTTAAGATCGCCGGCTCGATGGCGTTCAAGGAATGCTGCGAAAAGGCCGACCCGATTCTGCTCGAGCCCGTGATGGATGTCGAGGTGGTCACCCCGCAGGAGTTCATGGGCGAAGTGATCGGCGATCTCAGCGGGCGGCGCGGCAAGATTCTCGACATGGAAAATCGCGCCGGCGCGCAGGTCATCGAGGCCCGCGTCCCGCTCGCCACCATGTTCGGTTACGCCACGCGGCTGCGCTCGATGACCCAGGGCCGCGCAACTTACACCATGCAGTTCGGCGCGTACGAACCCGTGCCGCGAAATATTTTTGAAGAATTGACGGCGCTCAAGCGCGCATCATAGGGACCTGCGAGCAAGGGTCTCAATCGGAGGTTACTTAAATGGGAAAGGCTAAATTTGAACGCACCAAGCCGCACGCGAACGTCGGCACCATTGGTCATATCGATCACGGCAAGACCACGCTGACGGCTGCGATTACCAAGGTGCTTGCGTCAAAGAAGCTCGCCGTCTTCACCGCTTTCGATCAGATCGACAAGGCGCCCGAAGAGAAAGAACGCGGCATCACGATTTCCATCGCCCACATCGAATACGAAACGACCAAGCGCCACTACGCGCACGTCGACTGCCCCGGACATGCCGACTACATCAAGAACATGATCACCGGCGCCGCGCAGATGGACGGCGCAATTCTGGTGGTCGGCGCCAACGACGGCCCGATGCCGCAGACTCGCGAGCATATCCTGCTCGCGTACCAGGTCGGCGTGCCGTCGATCGTCGTCTTCATGAACAAGGTCGACATGGTTGACGACCCCGAGTTGCTCGACCTGGTCGAGCTCGAAGTCCGCGACCTGCTCACCAAGTACAATTACAAGGGCGACGAGGTGCCCGTCATTCGCGGCAGCGCTCTCAACGCGCTCAACTGCGGATGCGGCAAGGCCGACTGCCCCAACTGCAAGCCGATTCTCGATCTCATGGACGCAGTGGACAGCTACATCCCGCAGCCCAAGCGCGAGACCGAAAAGCCGTTCCTGATGCCGGTCGAAGACGTGTTCTCGATCTCGGGCCGCGGCACGGTAGTCACCGGGCGCGTCGAGAAGGGCAAGGTGAAGGTCGGCGAGGAAGTCGAAATCGTCGGCTTCAAGGACACCCAAAAGACGGTGGTCACCGGCGTCGAGATGTTCCGCAAGCTGCTCGACGAGGGCCGGGCCGGCGACAATATCGGCGTCCTGCTGCGCGGCCTAAAGCGCGAAGACGTCGAGCGCGGACAGGTGCTCGCGCAGCCCGGCTCGATAACCCCGCACACCAACTTCGAGGCGTCGGCGTACATCCTGACCAAGGACGAGGGCGGTCGCCATACTCCGTTTTTCTCGGGCTATCGCCCGCAGTTCTATTTCCGCACCACCGACGTCACCGGAGTGCTCACGCTGCCCGAGGGCACCGAGATGGTGATGCCGGGCGACAACATTAAGATTCTTGGCGAGCTGATCACGCCGGTCGCGATGGACGAAGGGCTGCGCTTCGCCATCCGCGAGGGTGGCCGCACGGTCGGCGCCGGCGTCGTTTCGAAGATTTTGAAGTAACGGACACCGAAGCAGGGTGCGCAATCGAACTGAGATGGAGCGGAGCGCTTAACGAATCGGGCGCGGTATTCCCAGATGAACGACAAGATACGCATACGCCTCAAGGCGTACGACTACCGCCTGCTCGATCAGTCGGTTCGCGAAATCGTGGACACCATCCGGCGCACCGGCGGCCGCGTGGCCGGTCCGATTCCGCTGCCGACCCGCATAGAGCGCTTCACCGTCAACCGCTCGCCGCACGTGGACAAGAAATCGCGCGAGCATTTTGAAATTCGTACTCATAAACGTCTGCTCGACGTCCTCGAGCCGACCCAACAGACCATCGACGCGCTGGGCAAGCTCGATCTGGCCGCGGGCGTGGACGTCGAAATCAAGCTCGAGTAGGGCCGATGCTGACCGGATTGATTGGAAAGAAAATCGGGATGACCCAGATGACCGACGCCGCCGGCCGCGTGCGCGCCGCCACCGTGTTGACGCTCGGTCCATGCACCGTCTCCCAGTTAAAGACCGCGGCGACCGACGGCTACGAAGCCGTGCAGGTCACCTTCGGCAAAAAAAAGCTCAACCGCGTGACCGGCGGCGAGCGCGGCCATTTCGCCCGCGCCAACATCGCGGCCGGAATCAGATCGGGCGAGTTTGAACGCCGCGGCGAGGGCGAGTTGAAGCTCGGACAGCCCATCGCGGCTGCCGATGTGTTCAAGGTCGGCGATCAGGTCGATGTAACCGGGGTCTCGAAGGGCCACGGCTATGCTGGCGTCATCAAGCGCCACCATTTCTCCGGCTTCCCCGGCTCCCACGGCACCCACGAGTATTTCCGCCACGGCGGATCGATCGGTAACCGCTCGTATCCCGGGCGCGTGCGCAAAGGGATGAGGATGGCGGGGCAGATGGGCAATGAGACGGCCTCGATCCTGAATCTCGAGGTGATCGAGATACTTGCCGATGACAACGCAGTCGTCGTGTCGGGCGCGGTGCCCGGACCCGACGGCGCTTTGCTCGTCGTTCATCACGCGGCCCGCCCGCGCCGACGCGCCAATGTGAAGGTGGCCAATGCCTGAGCGGAAAGAAAAACTATCGCCGGTCAAGCTGCCGCTGTACTCGGCCGCCCATGAAAAAGTCGGCGAGCTCGAAGTCGCCGGCACAGTTTTCGGCCGCGACGGCGATCTGTCGCTGCTGCACGAGGCGGTCCGGATGCAGCTTGCCAATCGCCGCTCCGGAACGGCGTCCACCAAGACCAAGGGACTCATCTCCGGCGGCGGCCGCAAGCCGTGGCGGCAGAAGGGCACCGGACGTGCGCGCGCAGGATCGACGCGATCGCCGCTATGGCGTCACGGCGGAACCATCTTCGGCCCGCAGCCGCGCGACTATTCGTACAAGATGCCGAAAAAGGCGTGGCGCGCCGCGCTCTGCATTGCGATTTCCGATCGCGCCAAAAACGGCAAGCTGTTTGTCGTCGAGTCGCTCGATCTGTCCGAGCCGAAAACCAAAGCCGCCAAGGCCGCGCTCGACAAGCTCGGCCTCGAGCACGCGCTGATAGTGCTGGGCGAAGGCGATGGCAAGTTTCTTCTCGCCGCGCGCAACCTCGCCGCGCACAAGGTGCTCGCGCTGGAAGGGCTTAACGTTTACGACGTGCTCAATTACCGGGAACTCGTGATGACGAGTCAGACCGCCAGAGCGATCGAAGCCCGATTTGCCGGAGAAGCGAAATGAGCAGCCCCGAGAGTCGGATTCTCGCGCCCATCATCACCGAGAAGGGCACCATGGTCAGCGGAAAGGCCGGCCAGGTGCTGTTCCGCGTGCGTCCCGGGGCGAGCAAGGACAACATTCGCGAGGCCGTCGAGCATCTGTTCAAGGTCACCGTCCTCAAGGTCCGCACTTCGAACTTCATGGGCAAGGAACGGAAAAAGGGCGCAATCAAGGGCCGCCAGATGGACTGGAAGAAGGCCTACGTAACCCTCAAGGAAGGCGACAAGATCGAATTCTTCGAAGGCCTATAAGCGGCGGAGCGCGATGCCTGGACGAGAGCGCTCGTAGCTAGACAGAAGAGACACTGAAAAAAGAAAAATGGCAGTCATACAATTAAATCCGCGCACTCCCGGCCAGCGCTTCATGCAGATAGCCGATTTCTCCGAGCTCACCAAAAAAGAGCCGGAGAAAAGCCTGCTGGTCCCGCTCCAGCGCACCGGCGGGCGCAACAATCGCGGCCGCATGACCTCGCGTCATCGCGGCGGCGGACACAAGCGCCGTCTTCGCCTGATCGATTTCAAGCGCAACCGCGACGGTATTTCGGCCGTCGTCTTCGCGCTCGAATACGATCCCAATCGCTCCGCCAATATCGCGCTGCTCCACTATGCCGACGGCGTCAAGACCTACATCCTGGCCCCCGCCGGGCTCAAGGTCGGCGCCAAAGTCGAGTCGGGCGAGAACGCCGACATCAAGCCGGGCAACGCGCTCATGCTCAAGAACATCCCGCTCGGCACCATCGTTCACGCCATCGAGATGAAACCGGGAGCCGGCGCGAAGCTCGCGCGCGGCGCGGGTGTGCAGGCTCAGTTGATGGCGAAAGAGGGCAAGATGGCGCTGCTCAAGCTGCCCTCGGGCGAGCAGCGGATGGTGCAGGCCGATTGCCGCGCCACCATCGGCCAGGTCGGCAATCTCGACCACGAAAATATTTCTATCGGCAAGGCCGGGCGCTCGCGATGGCTCGGCAAGCGCGGCCATGTGCGTGGAGTCGCGATGAACCCGGTTGACCATCCGCACGGCGGTGGCGAGGGCAAGTCGAAGGGAAACCATCCCCAGTCGCCGTGGGGCCAGCCCGCCAAGGGATACAAGACGCGCAAGAAGCAACCGTCGGACAATCTGATCGTCAGCCGCCGGCCGCGCGGGAAGCATTAATCGTTATGGCCAGGTCACTCAAAAAAGGTCCATTCGTTGACGGGCATCTGCAGAAAAAAGTCACCGCCGCGTCCGCCTCGGGCGACAAGCGAATCATCAAGACCTGGTCGCGGCGCTCGATGATAACGCCGGACATGATCGCGCTGACGTTCGCCGTCCACAACGGGCACAAGTTCATCCCCGTGTACTGCACCGAGAACATGGTCGGCCACAAGCTCGGCGAATTCGCGCCGACCCGGACCTTCCACGGTCATGCCGGCGATCGCAAGGGCGAAGTGAAGCCGGCCGCCGGCGCCGCTCCCGCCGCACCGGCTCCGGCTCCGGCCCCGGCCAAGGGCGCGTAAGCGGGGAAGTTGTAACAGTCATGGAATCCGTATCGCGAACCCGCTTCATCAGGATCTCGCCGCGCAAGCTCAAGCTTGTGTGCGAGCTGATCGCGGGCAAGAAAGTCGATCAGGCGCTTTCGATCCTCGAGTTCACGCCCAAGAAGGCGGCCAGGTTCGTCTCTAAAACTTTGCTTGCCGCAATCGCCAACGCGCGCGATCAACAGAACGTGGACGAGGACAAGTTGTTCGTAAAACGCGCGACCGCCGACACCGGGCCGACCTGGAAGCGATCGCTCATGCGCGCACATATGCATGCGACGCCAATCCACAAACGCACCAGCCATCTCACGGTAATCGTGGACGAGCGGGCGTCCTGAGGTCTTCGATGGGACAGAAAGTACATCCGCGCGGGTTTCGCCTCGGCATCATCGAAAGCTGGGACTCCAGATGGTACGCCAGCCACGACTACGCCAAATTGCTGCACGAGGATTTGAAGCTGCGTGATTTCATCAAGAAGCGGCTCTACCACGCTGGCATCTCGCGGATTGAAATCGAGCGGATGGCCAACAAGGCCAAAATAAATATTTACACGGCGCGCCCCGGCATCGTCATCGGCAAGAAGGGCGCCGAAATCGACAAGCTCAAGACCGATATCCAGAAGCTGATGAAAGGGCGCGACTCGTTTATCAATATCCACGAGGTGCGCCGCCCCGACCTCGACCCGCAGCTGGTCGCCGAGAATATCGCGCTCCAGCTCGAGCGCCGCGTCGCCTTTCGCCGCGCGATGAAGGAAGCCGTCACGCGCGCGATGCGGATGGGTGCGCAGGGCGTCAAGGTCCACGTCGCCGGACGCCTGGGCGGCGCGGAAATCGCGCGTCAGGAATGGTACCGCGAGGGTCGCGTGCCCCTGCAGACGCTGCGCGCGGACGTGGCTTACGGATTTGCCGAAGCGCGCACCACCTACGGCCAGATCGGCGTGAAGGTCTGGATTTTCCGCGGCGAAGTCCTCACCCGCAAGGATGCGGACGCGAAACGCGCAGGCACGCCTGCGCAGGCGAATTGACGAAGGCAAGATGCTCGCACCAAAAAAAGTTAAATGGCGCAAAATGATGAAGGGCCGCGTCCGCGGCGCCGAGTCGCGCGGACTCACGCTCGCGTTCGGTGACTACGGACTCAAGTCGCTGGAGACTTGCCGCATCGATACCCGCGCGCTCGAGGCCGCCCGTATCGCGCTGACCCGCCATATCAAGCGCGGCGGCCGCGTCTGGATTCGCGTCTTCCCCGACAAGCCCTTCACCAAAAAACCGGCCGAAACCCGCATGGGCAAGGGCAAGGGCTCGCCCGAGGGATGGGTCGCGTGCGTCAGGCCCGGCAGGATTCTGTTCGAGATGGAAGGCGTCGATTACGCCACGGCAAAAGAAGCGATGCGCCTGGCGGCGCACAAGCTGCCGATCAAAACAATTATGATCCAGCGCGAGGAGGGCGGCCTTGGAGCTTGACGAACTAAGGCAGATGACCGCGCCGGATTTGCGCGTCAAGGAGCGCGAGGCGCGCGAGGAAATTTTCCGGCTGCGCCTGAAGCTGCGCACCAATCAGCTGGACAATCACGCCGGCTACCGGCGCGCACGCCGCGAGCTGGCGCTCATCATGACTTTGCTCGGCGAGAAGGCGCGCGGCGCGGCCGCGGCCGACAAGAAGGTGGCCAATGCGGGAACGAATTAAACGGCGCGAGGGCACTGTGGTGTCCGCCAAGATGGCCAAAACCGTCCTGGTCAGGGTGGACCGCATGGTCGAGCATCCCTTGTACGGCAAGCGCGTGCGCCGCAGCACCCGCTTCATGGCGCACGACGAAGGCGGCGAGTGCAAGGAAGGCGATCGCGTGCAGATTATCGAGTCGCGGCCGCTCTCCAGGAACAAGCGCTGGCGCGTCAGCCGCGTTCTCAAAAAGGCCGCGGGGTAAGGCGCGATGGTACAGGTACAAACGGTTCTGGATGTCGCCGATAACTCGGGCGCCCGCAAAGTGATGTGCATCAAGGTGCTCGGCGGCTCCAAGCGCCGATACGCGTCGGTCGGCGACGTGATCGTGGTGGCGATCAAAGAGGCGATTCCCAACGCCAAGGTCAAAAAGGGCGACGTGTCGCGCGCGGTTATCGTGCGAACGGCCAAGGAAATCAGCCGCGACGACGGCAGTTACATCCGCTTTGACGGCAACTCGGCGGTGCTGCTCGACAAGGATCACGAACCGGTCGGCACCCGCATCTTTGGACCGGTGGCCCGCGAGCTGCGCGCGAAAAAGTTCCTGAAGATCATCTCGCTCGCGCCGGAGGTGCTGTGATGGCGTCGGCGAAGTACAAGATCAAGAAGAATGACACCGTGATGGTCGTCACCGGCCGCGACCGTGGCAAGACCGGCAAGGTGATGCGCGTGCTGCCGGAGCGCGGCCGCGTCGTCGTCGAGCGGCTCAATATCGTCAAGCGTCACAGCAAGCCGCGCGGCGCGCAGAGCCCCGGCGGCATCGTCGAGAAGGAAGCGCCCATCGCCATCTCGAACGTCATGATTTTTTGCGATCGCTGCAACGCTCCGGTCAGGGTCGGGGTCAAGATTGCCGGCGACGGCGCCAAGACCCGGGTCTGCCGCCGCTGCGGCGAAGTGATAGGTAACGACTGATGGCCGACAAAAAGGAAAAGCCCGACAAGACGGAGCAGGCCGCCAAGGCCGAACAGACCGCCAAGTCCGATCAGGCGGCCAAGGCCAAGCGCGAAGGCAAGGCCCGCCAGGCTCAGTCCAAGCAAGCGGCCGAAGAAGCCAAGGCCGCGGCTGCGGCGCCGCTGCCGCCCGAGCCCAAGCTGCCGGCCCGGCTGCGCGTTCGGTTCGACAACGAGATCGCGCCGGCGCTGATGCGCGAGCTGAAGATCGACAACAAGATGCGGGTGCCGCGGCTTGAGAAGATCACGATTAACATGGCGCTCCAGGAAGCGCGCGACAACGTCAAGATTCTCGACTCCGCGCTCGAAGAGCTCAAGGTGATCGCCGGGCAGAAGCCGGTGCTGACGCGCGCGCGCAAGGCGATATCGAACTTCAAGCTCCGCCAGGGGATGCCGATTGGCGTGATGGTAACGCTGCGGCGCGAAAAGATGTGGGAGTTTTTCGACCGGCTGGTGAATATCTCGCTGCCGCGCGTGCGCGACTTCCGCGGGGTCAGCGACAAGGCCTTCGACGGCCGGGGCAACTACTCGCTCGGGCTGAAGGAACATACGATTTTTCCCGAACTCAACCTCGACAAGGTCGAGAAGGTGAAGGGTTTGACAATTTCGATCACGACCACGGCGCGCAGCGACTTCGAGGGGCTGACGCTCCTGCGCGCGCTCGGGATGCCGATGCGCGGAGCGGCGGAGCGCGAGGCGGACGCGGCCAAGGCCGCAGCCGCCGTGCAGGCCCACGCCGCCGCCGCCGCCGCCAAGGCCGCAGCCGCCGCGCCGACGCCGGCGCAGGGGACATAAGGAATAGTTGAATGGCGAAAATGTGCCTGCGGGTTAAGGCAACCCGTAAACAAAAGTTCAAAGTGCGCCAGTACAACCGCTGTCCGCTATGCGGCCGCTCGCGCGCGTACTATCGGCGGTTCAAAATGTGCCGCCTTTGCCTGCGCAAACTGGCGCTCGACGGCAAGTTGCCGGGCGTGATCAAGGCGAGCTGGTAAGAGAGACGAATTATGTCGCAGACCGATCCGATTGCAGAACTGCTTACGCGAATCCGCAATGCGATGCGCGCGCGGTACAATGAACTCACGGTGCCCCATTCACGGCTGCGCGAAGCAATTTGCCGGGTGCTGATGGCCGAAGGTTTCCTCGGCGGGGTCGAAGTCGGCGGCGAAGTGCCCAAGAAGATGCTGGCGCTCAAACTTCGTTACTCGCCGACCCGCGAATCCGTGATCCGCGGAATCGACCGCATCAGCAAGCCGAGCAATCGGCGCTACGCGGGCGCCGCGGAGATCGGCAAGGTGCGCGGCGCGATGGGCGTGCAAATCGTATCGACGCCGCTCGGCGTGATGACCGGACGCGAGGCGCGGCGCAGGAAAGTCGGCGGCGAAATCCTCTGCAGGGTTTGGTGATCAGCGATGTCGCGGATAGGAAGACTGCCGATTCATCTGGATAAGAGCGTCAAGGCTTCGGTCGCCGACGGGACGCTTAAAGTCGAGGGCCCCAAGGGCAAGCTCGAGCTCAGGCTTCATCCCGGCTTCAGCGCCGAGATCAAGGACTCGGAAATCGTCGTGAAGCGGCCGGGCGATACCAGCGAAGATCGCGCCATCCATGGTCTCATGCGCAAGTTGGTCGCCAACATGGTCGAGGGCGTCGGCAAGGGCTTTACCCGCGTGCTCGAGATAAACGGCGTCGGCTACCGCGCGGAAGCCAAGGGCAATCAAGTCAACCTGACGCTGGGCTATTCGCATCCGATCGTCTATCAGCTTCCGCCCGGGGTCACGGCCAAAGTCGAGAAACAGGTGACGGTGACCCTCGAGAGCGCCGACCGTCAACTGCTCGGGACGGTCGCGGCGCAGATTCGCGAACTCAGGCCGCCCGAACCGTACAAGGGCAAGGGAATCAAGTACGCGACCGAAACGATTCGCCGCAAGGCCGGCAAGGCCGCGGCGGGCTCCACATCGGCATAAAGGTTGGTTGCGATTATGGCTGTAGAGCGATCAGAAAAACGCAAGCTGCGCCAGCGCCGGGTGCGGCGCAAGGCGGTCGGCAATGATCAGCGCCCGCGGCTCTCGGTCTTCCGCTCGCTGCATCATATTTACGTCCAGGTTATCTCCGACCAGAGCGGACGTACGCTGGCCGCGGCTTCGACCGCCACCGCCGGCGTGCGCGAGGGGCTCAAGAGCAAGCGCAACCTCGCGGCCGCCAAGGCCGTGGGCAAGGCGATTGCCGAGCGATGCCTTCAAAGCGGGATTTCGAGCGTCGTGTTCGACCGAAACGGATTTCTCTATCACGGCCGCGTCAAGGCGCTGGCCGATGCGGCGCGCGAAGCGGGGTTAAAATTTTGAACGGCAGGCAACGAACGCTAAGAGAAAGCGCTATTACGCAGCGAATCGATCCGCAGGGCCTCGAGATCAAAGAGAAGGTCGTGCATATCAACCGCGTCGCGAAGGTCGTCAAGGGCGGACGGCGCTTCAGCTTCAGCGCGCTGGTGGTCGCAGGCGATCATAACGGGCTGGTTGGATTCGGGTTGGGCAAGGCCAACGAAGTGCCCGAGGCGATTCGCAAGGGCGTCGATCGGGCCAAGAAAAGCCTGGTGCGCGTGCCGATTCAGGACGGTACGATTCCGCACGAAGTGGTCGGACGTTTCGGCGCGGGCCGGGTTGTGCTGCGGCCGGCGGCCGAGGGCACCGGAGTGATCGCGGCGGGCGGAGTGCGCGCGGTGGTCGAGCTGGCGGGAATCCGCAATATTTTGACCAAGCGGCTGGGGTCGTCGAATCCTCACAACCTGGTGAGAGCGACGCTCGAGGCGCTAGCCGAACTGCGCAGCATGCAGGATATTAATCGGCTTCGCGGACGCACGCCGAATCATCCCGAAGCGGCGGCGTGATCGAGGTTTACCGTGATCGAGGAATACGATGTCCGATAAAATTCGCGTGAAACTCGTCGGCAGTCCGATCAGCACCACCCGGCGCGTCCGCGAGACGGTCAAGGGGCTGGGCTTGGGCAAAGTCGGAAGCGTGCGCGAGCTCAAGCGCAGCGCCGCGGTCGAAGGGATGCTCAAGCGTCTGAAGCACCTGGTGGTCGAGCTCAAGGATTAGGCTCAGTCATGGATTTGAAGGATTTGAAACCGTCCCCCGGCTCGACGCATCGCAAACGCCGCGTCGGCAGGGGAATCGGCTCCGGCCACGGCAAGACCGCAGGCCGCGGGCATAAGGGACTGGGCGCGCGCTCGCACGGCAACACGCCGCCGAGTTACGAAGGCGGCCAGATGCCGCTGCAGCGACGGTTGCCCAAGCAGGGTTTTCGACGCACGCTGAAGAACCAGGCGCGCCGCGACGAATTCGCGATTGTGAACCTGTCGCGGCTGGGCGATTTCGCCGACGGCGTCCTGATCGATGCGGCCGCGCTCGCCGCGCGCGGACTGATTCCCGCCGGACGGAAGGTCAAGGTTTTAGGCGACGGCGATCTGAAGAGTAAGATTAAAGTGCGCGCGGATGCGTTCTCGAAAAGCGCGCTGGACAAAATCGCCGCCGCCGGCGGCGTCGCGGAGTTGGTAACGTCCACCGAAAGCTAGATGCTGGATGGGTTTTCAAACGCCTCGCGCATCCCGGAGTTGCGCCGCCGGCTGGTATTCACGGCTTTTATGCTGGCCGTTTACCGCGTCGGCGTGGCCGTGCCTACACCCGGCATCGACGGGCAGGCGCTCGCGTCGTTTTTCGACGCGGCCAGCGGCACGCTGTTCGGATGGGTCAACCTGTTTTCGGGCGGCGCGCTGGAGCGCTTCTCGGTCCTGGCGCTCGGCATCATGCCCTACATCTCGGTCGCGATCGTCCTTGACCTGCTGAAAATCGCGTCGCCCTATCTCGACGAGCTTTACAAGGAAGGCGAGGCGGGCCGGCGCAAGATAACCCAGTACACGCGCTACGGCACGGTGGCTCTGGCGCTGTTTCAGGGCACGATGATCGCGTTCTCGCTCGAAAAGATTCAGGCGCCCGGCGGCGGCAGTATCGTTTACAATCCCGGACCGGGGTTTATCGTGATGACGGTGCTCACCGTCACGGCGGGCACGATGTTCCTGATGTGGATCGGCGAGCAGATTACCGAGCGCGGAATCGGCAACGGCATCTCGCTGATCATCATGGCGGGAATCGTGGCGCGTCTGCCCAGCGCGATCGGCACCACGGCGCAGTTCGTGCGCGAGGGCGAAATGAGCATCTTTCTGCTCATCTTCATCCTGGCAGTCGCAGCCGGGGTGATCGCCGGTATCGTCTATATCGAGACGGCGCAGCGGCGCATCCCGATTCAGTATGCGCGCCGAGTGGTTGGACGGCGCGTTTACGGCGGTCAGACTTCGCATCTGCCGCTGAAGATCAACACCTCGGGTGTAATTCCGCCGATCTTTGCGTCGGCGCTGCTGGTGTTCCCGGCGACGCTGGCCACCTTCGTTCCATTTCTGAAACCGTACTCGAGCTACCTGACGCCGGGCGGCTTCTATTACGACCTGGTTTACGTCGGGCTGATCGTCTTTTTCTGTTACTTCTACACGTCGGTGACTTTCAACCCGGTGGACGTCGCCGACAATCTGAAAAAGTACGGCGGCTTTATACCGGGAATCCGGCCCGGGCGTTTCACCGCCGACTATATCGATCGCGTGCTGTCGCGAATCACGCTCGGCGGCGCGGTTTACGTCAGCGCCGTGTGCGTGCTGCCGACGATTCTGATCGCGCGCTTCAACGTGCCGTTTTTCTTCGGCGGCACCGCGCTGCTGATCGTCGTGGGTGTGGCGCTGGACACGGTTGCGCAAATCGAAACCCATCTGCTGACCCGCAACTACGAAGGCTTCATGCGCCGCGGACGGGTCAAGACCAAGAGGGGCGCCTAGGCTGGTGCGGCTGGTGCTGCTGGGGCCGCCGGGTGCGGGCAAGGGTACGCAAGCGCAGGCGCTCGCTGCGCGGTGGGGCATCCCGCAGGTCGCCAGCGGAGATTTGCTGCGTGCAGCAGTGCACGAAGACTCGGAGCTTGGCCGCGAGGCGGTCGGCTATATGGATCGCGGGCAGCTGGTCCCCGACAAATTGGTGTTGAAGATGATCGCGGAGCGGCTGCGAAAAAAAGACGCCCGCGACGGATTTATCCTCGATGGATTCCCCCGCAACGTAATGCAAGCCGAGGCGCTGGCGGCGGGACTCGAGCGCGCGGGCCGGAAGCTGGACAAAGTTGTCGCGGTGATGCTGCCGGACGAAGAGGTCGTGAAACGGATTTCAGGACGGCGCACCTGCAGGAATTGCGCGGCGATGTATCACGTAATCTTCGAGCCGCCGGCCAAAGCGGGCGTGTGCGATAAGTGCGGCGAGGAACTTTATCAGCGCGAGGACGACGCCGAGGAAACCGTGCGCGAACGGATCAAGGTTTATCATGCGACGACGCGGCCGCTGCTCGATCATTATCGGCGCCTGGGGCTGCTGGCGCAGGTTGACGGAGAGGGGCGCATCGACGAAGTCGAGAAGCGAATTCTGGCCGCGGTAACGGGCGATCATGATTACGATTAAGACCCCGGCGGAGATCGCCGTGATGCGCCAGGCGAATCAAATCGTCGCCGAGATCCTGGAGGCGCTGGCGGCGGCAGTGCGCCCCGGAATCATGACCGAGGAGCTCGATAAGCTGGCCGAGGAGCTGACCTACAAAAAAGGCGCGGCACCGGCGTTCAAGGGTTACAAACCGGGCGACGTCGTTTATCCGAAGTGCCTGTGCGTGTCGGTTAACAGCGAGATCGTCCATGGCATCCCGTCGAGCCGCAAATTGAAGGCCGGTGACATCGTCGGGCTCGATTTCGGTGTGATGTACGAGGGCTTCTTCGGCGACTCGGCGCGGACGGTCGCGGTCGGCCCGGTGCCGGAGCGGGTGACGAAACTGCTGCGGGTGACGCGCGAGTCGCTCTACGCGGGAATCGCGCAGGCTCGCGCGGGCAATCGTATCAGCGATATTGCACGCGCGGTGCAGGACATGGTCGAGCGGGCGGGGTTTTCGGTCGTGACCGACTTTGCGGGACATGGAATCGGCCGCCAACTCCACGAGGATCCGCAGGTGCCGAATTATTTCCGTCCCGGGATGCCTAATCCGCGGCTGCGCGAGGGAATGGCGCTGGCGATTGAACCGATGGTTAACGAGGGAAGCCCCGATTTGGAGATCCTTTCCGATGGCTGGACTGCGGTGACGGCGGACGGTAAACTATCTGCCCACTTCGAGCATTCCATCGCGATTACCTCCAACGGGCCGGAAATCTTAAGCGAACTCGAAAATGTCTAAGGGCGACGCGATCGAAGTACAGGGGACGGTTCAGGAAGCGCTTCCCAATGCGGTGTTCAGGGTGACGCTCGACAATGGGCACAAGGTATTGGCTCATATCTCGGGCAAAATGAGGATGCATTACATCAAGATTCTGGCCGGCGACAAGGTCACGGTTGAGTTGTCGCCTTACGACCTCACGCGCGGCCGGATTACGTACCGGATGCGCTAGCGGGCGCGCCGGATAGAGATTGGCGAAATATGAAAGTCCGAGCGTCGGTTAAAAAGATTTGCAAGAACTGCAAGGTGGTGCGCCGCGAAGGCGTCGTGCGCATCCTGTGCTCGAACCCGCGCCACAAGCAGCGTCAGGGCTAGGAGGGGTTTCGCGATGGCACGCATAGCTGGAGTCGAACTGCCCAAGAACAAGCGGATGGATATCGCGCTGACCTACATCTACGGAATAGGCCGGCCGAGTGCGCTGAAAATCCTCACCGCCGCCAAAGTCGATCCCGCGACCAAGACCGACGACCTGTCGGCAGACCAGCAGGTCCATATCCGCCAGGTGATCGACACCGACTTCGAGGTCGAAGGCGATCTGCGGCGCGACTTTCAGCAGTCGATCAAGCGCCTGATGGATCTGGGGTGCTACCGCGGGATTCGGCATCGTCGCGGACTTCCGGTGCGCGGGCAACGCACGCATACCAACGCGCGTACGCGCAAGGGTCCGCGCAAAGTGGTCGCGGGCAAGAAGCAGGCGCCGACCAAGGGCTAACGGGCGCGAGTGACATAGCAAGCATCAGGACGAGAGCGTTTGGAATAAATGGCTGAAGAAATCAAAGAGACGAAAGCCGCGCCCGAAAAGAAGGCCGCTGCTGCCGCGGCCCCCGCTGCTGGAGCGCCTGCGCCTGCGCCGCGGCGCAAGAAGGTGCGCCGCAACGTGCCCGAGGGCGTCGCGCATGTGCACGCGACCTTCAACAACACGATCGTGACGATCACCGATCAGCAGGGCACCGTGATCGCATGGTCGAGCGCCGGCTCGGTAGGCTTCAAGGGCTCGCGCAAGGGCACGCCGTTCGCAGCGCAGATGGCGGCGGAGGCGTGCGCGCGCAAGTGCTCGGAAGTGGGGATGCGCGCGGTGGTCGTTCACGTCAAAGGCCCGGGCGGAGGACGCGAATCGGCAGTGCGCGCGCTGCAAGCCGCGGGACTCGGCGTCATCTCGATCAGGGACGTCACGCCGATTCCGCACAACGGATGCCGTCCTCCGAAGCGGCGCAGAGTCTGAGCAGAAATACGAACGAGCGATGAAAACGCGGGCAAGCAGGGAAATTTTCATCATGCTGTCAGCACGCAAGCGGATTCACTGAAAAAAGAAGGCGTAATCGAAGATGGCTAGGAATCTGGGTCCGGTATGCCGGCTGTGCCGGCGCGAAGGACTGAAACTCTTCCTCAAGGGAGAGCGGTGCTACAGCGACAAGTGCGCGATCGAGCGGCGCAATTATCCGCCCGGAGCGCACGGTCAGGCGCGCACGCGTTTTTCGGAATTCGCGATTCGACTGCGTGAAAAGCAGAAGGTCAAGCGCATTTACGGAATGATGGAAACGCAGTTCTCGGCCTACTTCAAGATTGCTGAGCGGATGGACGGAATTACCGGCGAGAACCTGCTCGTGCTGCTCGAGCGGCGGCTTGACAACGTGGTCTATCGTCTCGGCTTCGCCAGTTCGCTGGCGCAGGCGCGCCAGGTGGTTCGCCACGGGCATATTCACGTCAACGGCAAGAAAGTCACGATTCCCTCGACGCTGGTCGAGGTTGGCAGTGTAATCAGCGTGGCCGAGGCGAGTCGCACCAAGAAGGTGATCGTCGAGGCAATCGAGATGGCGCAGCGCCGCGGCGTCCCGCCGTGGATGGCACTCGAGCGCGAACAATTCCGCGGCTCGCTCCGGTCGCTGCCGGCGCGCGCTGAACTGACGATGCCGATCAGCGAGAAGCTGATCGTCGAGCATTACTCCAGATAGGGCGGAGGCATACCGATCGGCGTCCCGGTCCGTGGTGGACCTGTGTGGGCGCGGGAAATCCATCGGAAAAAAGAGCATAGACTATGCAGAACGACTGGCGAGATCTGATCAAACCCAAGGCTGTCGAGTTCGACGAGAAGGAAGTCACTCCTTCCTACGGCAAGTTTTCCGCGGAACCGCTCGAACGCGGCTACGGAATCACCGTTGGCAACGCGCTGCGGCGCATCCTGCTGTCCACGCTGCCCGGCTACGCGATTACGGCAGTCAGGATCAAAAACGTTCTTCACGAGTTTTCGACTCTGGCCGGAGTCAAAGAGGACGTGACCGACATCGTCCTCAACCTCAAGGAAATCCGCTTGCGGCTGCATGAGGGCGAGCAGATTACCGCGACCCTCAAGGTCAAGGGCGAGGCGCAGGTGACCGCGCGCGATATCACCGGCGGACCGAGCCTGGAAATCCTGACCCCCGACAAGCATATCGCGTCGCTCGACAAGGGCGCCGAACTCGACATGGAACTCGTCATCAAGCGCGGCCGCGGCTACGTCCCCGGCGAGCGCACCGAAGACGAGGAGCCAATCGGGACGATTCGCCTCGACGCGATCTTCTCGCCGATTCGCAAGGTCAACTTCACCGTGACCAACGCGCGCGTCGGACAGCGCACCGATTACGATCGGCTGGCGCTGGAGATTTGGACCGACGGCTCGATCAACCCGCGCGAGGCGCTTACCTACGCGGCGCGCGTGATGCGCGATCAGATGACGATTTTCGCGGGCGTCGAGGAAGAGGCGGGAGCACCCGCCGGCACGGCCGAGGGCGGCGAGGCCGGTCCCTCGATGAGCGAGCTGCTCTATCGGCCCGTCGAAGGGCTGCCGATTTCGGTGCGCGCGTTCAACGGTCTTCAGAACGCCGACATCAAGTACATCGGCGAGCTGGTGCAGCGCACCGAGCAGGACATGCTCAAGATCAAAAACTTCGGACGCAAGTCCCTCAACGAGATCAAGGAAGTCCTCGCCGACATGGGCCTTTCGCTCGGGATGCGGCTGGAGAACCTGCCGCCGCGCGGCGAGCTCGACCGCATGTGGGAAGAGCAGGAACGCCGCGAATCGGCATAGCGGTTTGGAGTAACTGATGCGTCATCTCAACTCGGGCCGCAAGCTCAATCGCACCTCAGCGCATCGCAAGGCGCTGTTCAAGAATATGGTGCTCGCGCTGATTCGTCATGAGCGAATCAAGACGACCGATCCCAAGGCCAAGGAACTGCGACGCATCGCGGACCGGATGGTCACGCTCGGCAAGCAGAACGATCTCGCTGCGCGACGGCGCGCGTTTGCGTTCATGCAGTCGCATGAGGCGGTCAAGAAGTTGTTCGATGAGATCGCGCCGCGCTTCAAAGATCGCAACGGCGGCTATACGCGGGTGATCAAGTTCGGTCATCGCCGCGGCGATGCCGCCATGCTGTCAGTCATCGAGTTCACCGGCAGCGAGGAGCAGAGCAAGTCGAAGAAGCCGCGCAAGCGCTCGGCTGCGAAGAAGGAAGGCGCTCCTGCCGAGAAACCTCGTCGAGCGGCGGCCGCCGGCTAATCCAGCTCGAACGTCGCGGCCAGAGACGCGCAGGCACGAAGAAAATCTCTTCGTGCCTTTTCTTTCTTCTCGGCGTCCTGCTGGTGGAACTTTTTCGAGTTCTTACTCGACGCTCTCAAGCAGCCTGGCGCGGAGCGCCATGTGCGCGCTCTTGAGCCCGGCCAGAATTCCGTCCTCGAAGTTCCACTCGCCGCTCGCCATCAAGTCGGCGAAATCGTTCGGATTGCGGATGTCCTCCGAGGTGAGCCCGGGATGAATCGCGCGCGCCATCGCGAGGACCTTGGTCTCCTGCTGCGCGATCATGTCGAGCATCAGGCGATCGACGAGCGCCAATGTATTTCGCGTTGCCGCCGCCATTGGTAAATCGTAACCCGTTTCGCGGCCGCTTCGCCATCGTCGAGCCGATTCTTTGCGCGGATTCGAGCAAGCGACCTTCTTGGCGGCTGCGCGCTTTGATAAACTTGATTCACAGGCGACAAAAACGATGTCCAACGAATTGCTTGCTCCCGATAAATTCTTTCTTAACCGCTTCGGCGTGAGCGAGCGCAGTTTCGAGCGAATCCTCGGCACTGCGCTCGAACGCAAGGCCGATTACGCCGATCTCTACTTCGAGTACCGCAGCGCCGAGGGTCTCGGGCTCGAGGAATCGATGGTGAATCACACCAGCAAGAGCGTGAGCCACGGCGTCGGCGTGCGCGTGTGCGCCGAGGATCGCACCGGCTACGCGTATTCCGACGAAGTCACGATCGACAGGATGCGCCTTGCGGCGGAGGCCGCCCGCGCGATCGCCGATCAGCGCGGTACGACAGCGGCCGCGGTGCGGGTCGGCACTCCGGTCGCGCGTCATGCGCTGTACGATCTCGACAGCACCCCGCTCGAAGTTCCGGTGCAGGAGCGTGCGCGGCTGCTGAGCGAGATCGATCGCGTGGTGCGCGCCTCCGATCCGCGCGTGAAGAACGTGATGGCGTCGTTCGCGTGCGAGCGGAAGATCGTGATGGTCGTGAACAGCGACGGGCAAGTCGCGGCCGACGTGCAGCCGCTGTGCCGGCTCAACGTCACCGTAATCGCCGACGACGGCAAGGGTCGCCAGATGGGCTCCTACGGCGGCGGCGGGCGCGTCGAGTGGAACTACTTCATCGAAAATGACCGCTGGCGCGAGTACGCGCTGGAAGCGGCGCGGCAGGCGATCGTGAATCTCGACGCGGTCGATGCGCCCGCGGGCGAGATGGTGGTCGTGCTCGGCCCGGGATGGCCCGGAATTTTGCTTCACGAAGCGATTGGCCACGGGCTGGAAGGCGACTTCAACCGCAAGGGCGTGTCGGCATTCGCGAATCGAATCGGCCAGAAAGTCGCGAGCGAACTTTGCACGGTGATCGACGACGGCACCATCCCGAATCGCCGCGGCAGCCTGAACGTTGACGACGAAGGCACGCCCACTTCGCGCACGGTGCTGATCGAAAAGGGAATCCTGCGCGGCTATCTGCAGGACCGGATGAACGCGCGGCTGATGAAGATGGCGCCCACCGGCAACGGACGGCGCGAGAGCTTTGCGCATTCGCCGATGCCCCGAATGACCAACACCTTCATGCTTAACGGCGAATCCACGCCCGAGGAGATAATAAAGTCGGTCAAGAACGGCCTCTATGCGGTCAGCTTCGGCGGCGGACAGGTCGATATCACCAACGGCAAATTTGTTTTCTCCGCGAGCGAGGCTTACCTGATCGAGGACGGCCAGGTGACGCGGCCGGTCAAGGGCGCCACGCTTATCGGCAACGGTCCCGACGTGCTGACCCGGGTCTCGATGGTCGGCAACAACCTCGCGCTCGACGCCGGGATCGGGACCTGCGGCAAGGATGGCCAATCGGTGCCGGTGGGCGTGGGTCTGCCGACGATTCGAATCGACGGCATAACGGTCGGCGGCACGCGCGCCTGACAAATGGAATGAGAATGAGAATAATCTGATGGCGACGGTTGATATTGAACTCGCCAACTGGGCGCTCGACGAGGCCAGGCGCAAAGGCGCCAGCGCGGCGGAAGTTCTGTGCGTGACCGCGGAGTCTCTTGCTGCCGGTGTGCGGCTGGGCGAAGTCGAGAAACTCAAGAGCTCGCGCGAGCGGCGGCTGGGTCTACGGGTGTTTTGCGGACAGTCTTCCGCGACCTCATCGACGGCCGAACTGGAGCGCGATTCACTGGGCGACTTCATCGCGAACACGGTCGAGCTTGCGCGCTTGTCGGCCGCCGATCCGTGGGCCGGATTGCCCGACCCTTCGATGCATCCGAAGTCATTGCCCGAGCTTTCGCTGGCGGATCCTGACAGCGGAATAGTGGCCGCGGATCGCGCGCTCGAGATCGCGCGCACCGCCGAGAACGCGGCGCTGAAATTCGATCCGCGCATGAAGAACTCCGAGGGGGCCGAATTCAGCTCCGGGCGCGGCCAGATTCTGTTCGCCAACAGCCAGGGTTTTTCAGGCGAGTATTCCGGCACCTCGTACACCCTTGTCGTGCAGCCGATCGCGCAAGACGGCGACGCGATGCAACAGGGATTCTGGTACACCTCGAACCGCCGCTTCGGAAAACTCGAAGATGCGGAGTCGGTCGGAATAACCGCTGCCAGGCGGGCGATTCGCCGGCTCGGAGCGCGCAAGATCAAGACGATGCGCGCGCCGATCGTCTTCGATCCCGACATGGCTGCGGGATTGATTCGATCGATTGCCGGCGCAGCTTCGGGTCCCTCGCTGTACAAGGGAGCGTCATTTCTGGTGGGACAGTTGGGCAATCCGATCGCCGCCCCCGGCGTTACTATCATCGACGACGCGCTGATCCCCGGCGGTCTTGGCTCCAAGCCGTTCGACGGCGAGGGGTTGCCGACCTCCCGCAAGAACCTGGTGGACAAGGGCGTGCTCGCGACCTACCTGCTCGACTGCTATTCAGCGCGCAAGCTCGGTCTGGCTCCCACGGGCAACGCCGCGCGTTCGGTGGGCGAGGCTCCCAGCGTCTCGACCACCAATCTGTACCTGGCGCCCGGCAGCTATACGCCCGCGCAGATAATCGGATCGGTGAAGCAGGGACTGTACCTGACCGAGATCATCGGTTTCGGCGTGAACATGGTCACCGGGGACTATTCGCGGGGCGCGGGTGGAATATGGATTGAGAACGGCGAACTCGCCTATCCGGTGAATGAAATCACCATCGCGGGCAACCTGAAAGACATGATGGCCGGCGTCGAGATGATCGGCAACGATCTCAACTGGCGTTCATCCACCGTCGCGCCCACGATCAAGATAGCCGAGATGACGATCGCCGGGGCCTGAGCGCTTGCGATAATTTATTACAGGTATTTCGGCTCCGCTTGACCGAGGCGCGCATCTGAGCACCGCGACGGCCGATGATGAATTTCAGTTTGCCCTAAACCGGAAAATGGTTAGCTTAATCAGCAAGGAAAACCGACGATCGCATGAACGCCAACCGATTCACCGAAAAACTCCAGGAGGCGCTCGGGCGCGCGCAAAACGCCGCGCTCAGCGCGCATAACCAGGCCGTCGACGTCGAGCATTTGCTAGCGTCGCTGCTCGAAGATGACGAAGGCCTGGCGTCCTCGATCATGAAGCTGACGGGCGTCGATCGCGACGCGATCCGCCGCAAGCTCGCCGCCGAACTCGGCAAAATTCCGCAAGTAACCGGCGGCGGCTCTGACAGCGGGCAGGTTTACGCGACCCAGCGCCTGGGCCGGGTGCTGGCGCGCGCAGAGCAGGAGGCGGGCAAGCTCAAGGACGAGTACGTTTCGGTCGAGCACGTGTTGATCGCGATGCTCGATGAGCCGGGCGCCGCTTCGAAAATTCTGCGCGAAGCCGGTTTGACCCACGACAAGCTGATGGCCGTGCTCAAGAAGGTCCGCGGCAACCAGCGCGTCACCTCGTCGAATCCCGAGGCGACCTACCAGTCGCTGGAAAAATACGGCCGCGACCTGACCAAGCTCGCGTCGGCCGGCAAAATCGATCCGGTGATAGGACGCGACGAGGAAATTCGACGCGTAATCCAGGTTCTCTCGCGCCGCACCAAGAACAACCCGGTGCTGATCGGCGAGCCGGGGGTCGGCAAGACCGCGATTGTCGAGGGCCTTGCGCGGCGAATCGTTGCGGGCGATGTGCCCGAGGGCGTCAAGAATCGCAAGCTGGTCGCGCTCGACATGGGAGCGCTGATAGCGGGCGCCAAGTTCCGCGGCGAGTTCGAGGAACGGCTCAAGGCCGTGTTGAAGGAGGTGCAGGAAGCCGCGGGCGAGATAATTCTGTTCATCGATGAGTTGCATACCGTCGTCGGCGCCGGCGCCGCTGAAGGCGCGATGGATGCGTCGAACCTGCTCAAGCCCATGCTGGCGCGCGGCGAACTGCATTGCATCGGTGCGACCACGCTCAACGAGTACCGCAAGTATATCGAGAAAGACGCGGCGCTGGAGCGGCGCTTTCAGCCCGTGATGGTCGAGGAGCCGAGCGTCGAGGACACCATCTCGATTCTGCGCGGGCTGAAGGAACGTTACGAAGTCCATCACGGAATTCGAATCAAGGACGCCGCGCTGGTGACGGCCGCGGTGCTCTCAAAACGCTACATCACCGATCGATTCCTGCCCGACAAGGCGATCGACCTGATGGACGAAGCGGCGGCCAAACTGCGCACCGAGAAGGAGTCGATGCCGGTCGAGATCGACGAGGTCAATCGGCGCGTGATGCAGCTGGAAATCGAGCGCGAGGCGCTCAAGCGCGAGACCGATCAGTCCTCGCGCGATCGGCTGCAGAAACTCGAGAAGGAGCTCGCCGAGATCAAGGAAAAGCGTTCGGGCCTGCAGGCGCAGTGGGAAACCGAAACGAGCGGACTGGAGAAACTCGCAAAAATTAAAGCCGAGATCGAACAAACCAGGCTTGCGATCGAAAAAGCCAAGCGCGAGTACGACCTCAACAAGGTCGCGGAGCTGCAGTACGGCAAGCTCGCGTCGCTCGAAAAGGAGCTCGGCGCCGAGGAGCAGAAGCTCGTCGAGAAGCACTCCGGCGGCAAGCGATTGATCAAGGAAGAAGTGGACGAGGACGATATCGCCGAAGTCGTCGCGCGATGGACCAAAATTCCCGTCTCGCGCCTGCTCGAAGGCGAGGTGCAGAAGCTCGCGCATCTCGAGGAGCATCTGCACAAACGCGTCATCGGCCAGGACGAAGCGGTGATCGCCGTTTCCGATTCGGTAATTCGCGCCCGCTCCGGACTCAAGGATCCCAACCGCCCGATCGGGTCCTTCATTTTTCTCGGCCCCACCGGCGTGGGCAAGACCGAACTGGCGCGCGCGCTGGCCGAGTTCCTGTTCGACAGCGAAGCCGCGATGATCCGAATCGACATGTCCGAGTACATGGAGAAGCACACCGTCTCGCGGCTGGTCGGCGCGCCTCCGGGCTATGTCGGCTTCGAGGAGGGCGGGCAACTGACGGAAGCCGTGCGGCGCCGTCCGTACTCGGTAATCCTGTTCGACGAGATCGAAAAAGCGCACGCCGACGTGTTCAATATCCTGCTGCAATTGCTCGACGACGGCCGGCTTACCGACGGTCACGGACGCACGGTAGATTTCCGCAACACCGTTGTGATCATGACGTCGAATATCGCCAGCCAGATTATTCTCGGGTTCAAGGGACAGGACTACGAGAAGATGAAGGCGCAGGCGCTCGAGGTCTTGCGCCAGAGTTTCAGGCCCGAGTTTCTCAACCGGGTTGACGAGGTCGTCGTGTTCCATCCGCTGACCCGCGAAGAGCTGCGCCAAATAGTCGGCATCCAACTGGTGCGGCTGCGCGCGCGGCTCGAGGAGCGCAAGATCGAGCTCGAATTGACCGACAAAGCGCGCGATTATCTGGCCGAGCATGGCTACGATCCGTCGTATGGGGCGCGTCCGTTGAAACGACTCATCCAGCGCGAGCTCGAGACGGCGCTGGGGCGGAAATTGCTCGCGGGTGAGATTCGCGACAGTTCGCGGGTCACGGTCGATGCCGGCGCTCGAGGGCTGAAGTTCTCGAGCCAGCCGCTGGCCAGCGCCACGTAATGCTACTTTTGCCTTCGGCATGAGAAGGCGGGTATGCTCGGGGTGGTTGTCATAAAGAAGCAGAGCCGGGAGATTTTCAGAAAAGTGATTGGTCCGCATTCCAGGGTGATTCGCGCCGCGGGATTGATGCTCGCCGTTGCGATTGCGATCGCGGCGATCCCGGCGCCGGCTGCTTGTTTCCCGTGGAGTATCGACATGTACCGCGGGCCGGAGATTCAGCCGTTCGCCGAGGCGCCGCGCGTCACTCCCGCGGACACAATTCCGGTTCATGGCGGAGAACCGCCGATGAGCCTCGAGCAGGCGGCGATCAAGATGCACAACCCCTTGCAGGCGACGCCGGAAAATCTCGCCAAGGGTAAAGAGCAGTTCAATGCCTACTGCGCGCCGTGTCACGGAGAATCGGCGCAGGGTAACGGCCCCGTCGCGCACATCCTGGCAAAGCCGCCGAAAAGTCTGCTCATTGGCGTCATCAAGGATCGTCCCGACGGCTATATCTACGGCGTGATCCGCGACGGTGTTCTGTCGAGTCCCTCCTACGCTGAAGAAATGCCCGCCGAGCAGCGCTGGCAGGTCGTGATGTACCTGCGATCGATGCAGAGTGCAGCGGCCGCAAAAGCCAAGGTCGCCGGCAACTGACGGTTGCCGGCGCGGCGCCCGCCAGCCTTCCACAATTGCGATCCGAAGGAGTGCTTTCGGTCGTCGATTCAAATCGGTTTAATTGATTATCGATTGCTGACGCGGCGTGGCTAGTATAGAGATTGATTCTCATTCTCATTTAGGTTAAACACAAATAATTCACGTCAGGCGATGGAACCTTTCCGAGCCGACTGCGTATTGCCATGGGCGAGGTGGATCGAGGAGTTGCGAGAAGCGAGCGGTTTTCCGAATAGCGCGGCGTGAGGAACCCCGATGCGAACAAAGTCTCTCCGGATCGTTCTTGTGTCGCTCAGTCTATTGAGCGTTCCCGCCCACGCGAGAGCCGAGGTCATGTCGCTTCAGCAGGTTGTAGCCGAGGTTCAAACTCAAAATCCGCAGGTTCGCGGGGCGCTTCATCGATGGGAATCGGCAACTCACCACATAATTCAAAACTACACGCCGGCGGATCCGCAGTTCACGTTTCTGGATTCAGACAGCCCTGATCATTGGCTCGGCGGCGGCACCGATCTTCACAATGTCACGGTCACTCAGTCCTTGCAGTTCCCGGGAAAGGGTCTGCTGCAGGGCCAAGAGGCAAAACGGACTGCCGAGATCGCGCGGCTTACCTACTTTGCCGCTGTTCGCGACATCAAGGCACAGGCGGAAACCGGCTATTACCAGCTCCAGCTCGATAACGCCCTGATCGATCTCTTCACCGAAAACGTCGCGAACCTTGAGCGGGTTCAGAAGGTCACCCAAATCGCGTATGCGGCGAGCATGGTAACCCAGGGCGACTACATCAACGGCCAGTTCGCACTCGAAGCAGACCGGGAAACGCTGCGTCAGGGGCGAGTTACGGTTGCAAACGATAAGACTGCCCTGAATGTCTTACTTGCCCGGCGCCCGGACGAGCCATTGGAAGTCGATCGTGCCTTCGACCTTGCGCCCTTCGAAACCAGTCTCGATGAGATCGTCGCGCGCGCGATTGCCGCGCGTCAGGAGATTCTCCAAGCCGCCCTCGCCCAGCAAAACCAGAGTACCGCGCTGACACTGGCGCGTCTCGAATACGCGCCCGACTATTCGCTGGGTTTCACCTTCGATCATTACCTGATTGCCAGCTGGGCGCCGACGCTGAGTCACACCGAAGACTACAGCTTCACCGTAGGCTTCAACGTGCCGATTTTCTTCTGGGCCAAGAACGAAGACATCGCGAAAGCCCATCAGGATCTGGAGGCCGCCAAAGAAGACCTCTCGTCGATCCGCATCCAGACCGCGGGGCAAGTCACCACGCTCTATCGCCAGATACTTCGTTCGCGCGAAACCGCGCTCCTGTATAGAGATACGCTTATCCCACTCGCACGTCAGGCATTCGAGGTCATGATGGTCGCGTACCAGAACGAGAAGGTTGATTTTACCACGCTCATATCGGCGTTCCGTCAGGAAAGCGATTCAAGGGCGACGTATCTGCAGGCGGTGAATCAGCTATTGGCGGGGAAAGTGGCCATCGAGCAGGCGGCGGGAGGAAATCTCCAATGACGTTGATCAGGCCTTCCCGGCCGCGGCTACTGGTCACTTGGTTACTCGCAGTGATTGCGAGCGCGACGATTGGTTGCGGCCGTTCTCCAAGCGTTACTGCAAATGACCAGCCGGGTCTGGAATTGCCGAAATTTATTCACCAGGGACAAGGTCCCGAGTTGATGGAACTGGCTCAGGCGGATTTGCCGGGCATGACTATGACGACCATCCAATCGGTCGATCTACCCGGGACTCTGGAAACGTCGGGGCAGGTTACCTTCGACGATCGTCGAGTGGCCTCCATTATTTCGCGGGTGGCAGGCCGTATCGAGGAAGTGCGGGTCTCGCAGTGGGATTATGTTCAACGCGGCCAGGCGATCGCCACGCTCTACAGCCCGGACATCATGACTGCTGAGGCGGAGTATCTTCAAGCCAAGGACTCTGTTTCCAAGCTGGCGGGCATCAATAATGGCGAGTTCGGACGCGCGATGCTGGAAGCATCGAGACGAAAGCTAGACCTACTGGGGATCGAGCCTGAGCAGATAGCGAAGATCACGGTACCGGCTCCAACCTTCGTGATGCACGCACCGATAAGCGGAAATATAGTTCAGAATCAGACCCTGCGCGGTTCGGCGGTTAATCCCGGCGACGTATTGTATTCACTCGGCACACTCGAAGACGTCTGGATTACCGCAGACATCTACGAAGATGAGCTTGCTCGCGTGAAACCCGGGCAGGAGCTCTCAGCGGTCACCACCGCATACCCCGACGAGACTTTCCATGGAACGATTGCACGGATCAGTCCCAACGTCGATCCGACCACGCATACTGCCCAGATTCGCTGCGAAGTAAAGAATCCCGGTTTTAAGTTGAAGCCGCAAATGCTCGCGCGCGTCACGATCGCGGTGCGGCCCGGGCAAGCGCTGCTAGTGCCGCTGGACGCACTCGTGTTTGAAACCGACAAGTACTTCGCATACGTCGATGCCGGTAACCACATGCTCGAACGGCGCACGGTCGTGATCGGTGCGTGGGATCAGGAAGGCTATGCACGCGTGATCTCAGGACTAAGAGCGGGCGATCGCGTCGTCACGGGTGAGACAATCCAGGTCAACGCCCTCTGGCATCAAGCACGCGGAGAGAGCTCATAGCCGGGCGGTCTATCGCCTTCAAGGGTTAAAGCGATGATTCAAGCATTGATGGCGCTGGCGCTTCGCGAGCGCGCGGTCGTGATAGGCGCCGCCGTGCTTTTGCTGCTGGCGGGGCTTTATTCATTCTCACAGCTTGACATCGAAGCTTATCCCGATCCTGTGCAACCCATGACCGAGGTTCTGACGCTGCCCAACGGTCTCAGCGCCGAGGAGGTCGAGAAACTCGTCACGGTCCCGACTGAGTATGGGATGAGCGGTATGCTTCATTTGACATCGATGGAATCCATATCGCTATACGGGCTATCCGACGTCCGCCTGTACTTCGATTGGGACAGTGATTACGAGTTTGACCGCACTCAGACGATAAACCAGTTGCAGTTCGTTACTCTTCCCCAGGGTATCCAGGCTGGCCTGTCGGCGGAAAACCCCATCGGTGAGATCTATCGATATACCGTCAGAGCCCCCGATCACGACCTGGTCAAAGAGAAAGAGGTCGAGGACTGGATTTGTCAGAAACAGTTTAAGACCGTGCCTGGAGTGCTCGACGTCTCGGGCTTTGGCGGTCTCACGAAAGAGTACCACGTCGAAGTTGACCCGCAGAAACTCAATCACTACTCCATACCGCTTTCCCAGGTGATCAGTTCGATTCAGAACTCGAACACCAATTCGGGAGGAAGCTATCTCAACGTGGGCGAACAGGCATTCGATGTGCGGGGGCTTGGGTTGATCCGCGGGGTCGGCGACATCGGCAACGTCGTGCTCACATCGAACAAGTCGACCCCGATCAGGATAAAGAATGTGGCGGACGTGTCGGTGGGGTGGGCGCCGCGGCTGGGTATCGTTGGAATGAATTACGAGGACGAGGTCGTCGAAGGAATCGTCCTGATGCGCAAGTACGGCAACACCCTTGCGACATTAAAGGGTGTAGAGGCAAAGACCGAGCAGCTGAATACCACGGGTATGCTGCCCAAAGGCTACAAGATAGTGCCGTATTACGATCGAAGAGGTTTGGTCTATACGACGCTTCGGACCGTTCTCGAGAATCTGACGCTCGGTATGGTGCTTGTGTTCCTGGTGCTGATTTTCTTCCTGGGCAATTTTCGGACTGCAATTATCGCGGCGGTAAACATTCCGCTGGCCATGCTCGGGGCCTTCATCTTGCTCTATCTGTCCGGCACGCCGGCAAACTTGCTTTCCCTGGGCGCGGTAGATTTTGGAATTATTATCGATTCGACGATAATCGTCGTCGAAAATATCTATCGACATCTAACTACCGATTCTTCCAAGGGCGAGAATACTTTTCAGTGCATCCTGAACGCTTCCAAGGAAGTCGGCGGACCGATGTTCTACTCGACGCTGATCTTTTTGATCGCGTTCCTTCCGCTCTTTACGATGCGCGGGGTGGAAGGTGCGATCTTTTCCCCGATGTCGCACACCTACGGATACGCCTTGACGATCGCGATTCTGCTGGCCGTGATGCTCTCGCCCGTTCTGAGTTCCATCCTTCTTCACAAAGGCATGAAGGAAACGCACAACTTTGTCTGGGAAGCGTTTCACAACTTCTACCACAACCTATTCGTGCGAATTTTGCGCTGGCCGCGGCTGACGCTGGTGATCATCTGCGTAGTCATGGCCGCCGGCTTGTCGCTTTTCCCGCGTTTGGGAGGTGAGTTTCTACCCAAACTGGAAGAAGGCAATATCTGGGCGCACGCCATAATGCCGACGACGATCAATCTGCCGCAAGGCGCAAAGCTGGTAAGTCAGATGCGCGCGATATTTTTGTCGTTTCCAGAGGTATCGAGTGCTGTATCTCAGCTTGGCAGGCCTGACGATGGCACTGAGACCACGAGTTTTTTCAACGTCGAGTTCGCTGTCGACCTGAAGCCCGAGGGGACGTGGCCGGAAGGCATGACCAAAGAGCGTCTAGTTTCGGAGATCGACGACAAGTTGCGCAGGCGATTCCGGGGCGTCAGCTTCTCGTATTCACAAAATATCGAAGACAACATTGACGAGGCGCTTTCGGGCGTAAAAGCGGGCGAGAACGCGGTGAAGGTATTCGGCTATGATCTCGATACCGATCAGTCAATAGCTACCCGGCTTGAAGAGACATTGAAACAGGTCCCCGGCGTAACCGACGTTTTCATGTACAAGTCGCTCGGGCAGCCGAACATAGTCGTCGAGCCTGACCGTGACGCCGCCGCGCGATACGGACTGAACTCCGGTGACGTCTCGACAATCGTGCAGGCGGCGATCGGCGGGTTGCCGGCGACCCAGGTACTCGAAGGCGACCGGAGCTTCCCGTTGGTGGTGCGATGGAAGCCCCAGTATCGGCAGACCATCGAGGCAATGCGCAACATTCGGGTCAACGTTCCTACCGGCGGCTATGTGCCGCTCGGACAAATTGCGCGCGTCGAGGCATCCGAGGGTGCTTCATTCATTTATCGTGGAGATCTCCAACGCTACGTACCGGTACGTTTTTCGGTAAGAGGCCGTGACCTTCAGGGCGCGGTCGCCGAGGCCAAGGCGCGCGTCGCTAGCGAAATCCAGATGCCTGAGGGCACGCATCTCGAATGGGTGGGAGAGTATGGAGAGCTGCACGCCGCCAACCAGCGGCTTGCGATCGTAGTTCCGCTGGCACTCTTGTTGGTAATGGGCGTCCTCTATGCCGCCACGCTTTCGGTGGTTAATACCCTTATATTGATGGCCCAGATTCCGCTTGCGTGTCTAGGTGGGGTCTTGGCCTTGGTAGTAACAGGCACACCATTCAGTGTTTCTGCCGCGGTCGGATTCATTTCAATTTTTGCGATTGCGATCATGGACGGCATTCTGCTGAACTTCTACATCCACCAGCTTTGGGAAGAGGGTTATTCGCTGGTCGATTCGATCGTAAAGGGAGCCGACCGCCGTTTCCGTGCAGTCATGATGACAGCGCTGGTCGACGGTCTGGGCTTGCTGCCGGCGGCACTTTCCACTCGAATCGGCGCCCAAACGCAGCGTCCGCTCGCCATCGTCGTGATTGGCGGGGCGATTTCGATCGCGTTGCTGACGCGAGTGTTTCAGCCGACGCTGGTATATGTACTGCACAATTATGTTGGTCTGTCGGAAGAGCGCAGAACGACGCCGCCGGAAATGCCAGACAACTTTCCGACGCGGGACTAGTCCGGCGGGCCCGGAGCGGGGCAGATTTTAACGAGCCGACTTGTGCAATCCCGGCGCCAACGAACTTCGCGCCTCCGCCAAGCCTCGCCGCGCACCGCGAACCGTGGTAAACGGCGGGAGGAGGATCGGAGCGATGGAATTCGAGATGCTCGCGAGCGGCTATGGCCTGCTCGAAGCGCCGCGTGTCGATGATCTCGGCCGTCTCTACTTCAGTGACATTCCCAACGGCGGCGTTTACCGGCGCAATCCCGGCGGCAACGTCGAAACGCTGATCCCCAAGCGCAAGGGCGTCGGCGGGATGATCTTCAACGCCAGCGGCGGGCTCGTGCTCACCGGCCGCGGCCTGATTCATTGGGATGAGAAAACCGGCAAGAGCCGCGATCTGTTCGTCGCCTGGGCAGGCAAGCCCGTCAGCATGAACGATCTCACCACCGACGATCACGGCAGCATTTACACCGGAACCGTCAACTTCGATCCGTTGAGCAACGACCAGCCGATTCCGGGCAGCCTGTTCCGCATCGATCCTCCCGGCCGCGCAGTGAAGTTGTGGGACGGCATCGAGGTCAGCAACGGTCTCGGCCTCAGCCCCGACAGAAAACACCTGTATCATTCGGATTCCCCCACCGGCGCGGTGTGGGTTTACGACGTCACTCACGAGCGCGGCGTCAAGGACCGGCGCATCTTTGTCAAGATGCCCGCGGGATGGCCCGACGGGCTGGCGGTCGATGCGCAAGGGGGAGTGTGGGTTGCGGCTTTCCGCGCCGGCGAGGTCGTCCATTTCTCGAAAGACGGCGCCGTAGCCAGGCGAATCAAGTTGCCGGCCACGATGGTGACCAGCCTGGTCTTCGGAGGCCGCGACATGCGGGATCTCTACGTCGTGACGGCGGACAACACCGATGATCCAAATCGCAAGGGAACGATTTTCCGCGCGCGCGCCGACGTGCCCGGCCTGCCGGTGCCGAAAGCGAACTTTTAGTTTTTAACTCTCGACAGCAGCCCGGGCCGCGATAGGATCCTCCGGCGGTTGCTCGCGCGACCCAGCCAGCAGTGCGCCGGCCGCGATCGTCAATACGAATGCGCCAACCCGCATCGCGGCGGCCATCGAACCCGCCGGCAATCGTTCGCCGAACGCGATCATCCCGCCGGCGATCGGTACGATGTTCGACAGCGCCCCCGACAGCGGCATCGCGATTATCCCGCGCGCCGAATGAAACGAGTTCTGCAGCAGGACAATCCCTGCGATGTTGGCGACGATCAGGCCGTACACGTAAGGATTCGATACGATTCGAAGCGCGAGCGAAGCGGCGCCGCCGGCGATGAACTCTTCCGTCATCGCCTTGGTGAACAATCCCCCCAGGCCGAACGCGACGCCGGATAGAATCGCCGCCGCCGCGCCGCTGGCGTTCAGCCGTGCGACGGCCATCGGCGCGAGCCCTGCAACCGCCAACAGCGCGGAGAACATCAGCAGCGTTCCGGGTTCGAACTCACCTTCGGTTTCGCCGGCCTGAAGCGACAGCGTAAGCATCAGCATCCCGAACACGATCGCGCCGATGCCGGCCCATTCGCGTCCATTCGCGCGCTCGCCAAGAATCACCACCGACGCGATTACGAACAGCGCGATTCCGCCCTGCATCATCACCGCCACCATCGATACCGGCGCCCTCGACACCGCAATCACGTAGAGCGCCCAGCCCACGGTCTGCACGCCGAGTCCGCCGATCCACATGGGATCGCGAAGCCAGGCGACGATCGCGCCGATCACATGCGCGCCGGCCGCCATTGGCAGATGCGCCGAGCGGCTCTTCATCATCAGCAGGCCGAGCGCCATCAGCACGCTGGCAACGATCGCGATGGACAGGTAGAGGATCACCGCGTTCAGCTCTTGACTTCGCGCATCGCGCCGCCTCGGATCACCTTGAACCGGCGTCCGGCCCACATCACTTTGTTGCTGAGCAGGCTGGCAAACCAGACCCCGGTCATTATCAGGTCCTTGATCGGAACCATCCAGAGATCGGCCAGCATCTCGGGCATCTTGAGCACGCGGCCGACGATTGCCGCCGACATCGTGAGCCGCGCCGCAACTACCAGCACCAATGCCGCAAAAGCCGCGGCGCTGCCGCGTGAGGTCGCCAGCAGCATCAGCGCCCAGAACGGGCCGTGGATCAGGATTGTCGCGATGCTTACCGGGCGCACGAAGCGGTAGGTGCGCGCCCAGCGGAGTTGATGACGCCAGAATTCAGCGAAGCTCTGTTCCTCGCACGTCAACGTGACCAGCGAATCGGACAGTTTGATCTCATAGCCCTGCATGTTGGTGAAGTTGCCCAGGTAGAAGTCGTCGGCGAGCATGTCCTTGACCGCGCGGAATCCGCCGGCGGCCTCCAGCACCCGGCGTTTGATGGCGATCGTCGCGCCGAGTGCATAATGCATCGGCTCGATCATTTCGGCGATCAGAATCTGCGGTAGAAAATCGGTGTTGACGTAGAGCGCCTCCAGCCGCGACGCGAACGAGCCGCCCGGGCGCGCCCGATACGCGCAGGTCACGATGCCGATTTTCTCGTCGGAGATCAGTTCGCCGACAATCCGCTTGAGGTAGTCGCGCTCGACGGATACATCGGCGTCGCTCAGTACGAACACCTCGGCCTTCTCGGCCCGATCCGCCATCTTGATCAGCTTCGCGACCTTGTGATTGCTGCAGTCGGGCTCTTCGCCAACGACCAGCGTGATGCTCGCGTACTGGTAGCGTTGGCGGATTGCGACCGGAATTTCGGCGGCCGCATCCTCGTAGTTCTCGACGGCAAAATAAAAGTCGGCCCGCGGGTACGCGATTTCCAGAAAGCTGATCAGGTTGGCCGCCAGCGAATTGCTGGTCCCATGCAGCGGCTTCAGCACTGCCACGCGCGGTGGAATCTTGGGCAGCGGGGGCAGGGGAGAAGTCATGCGCCGCGCAAACCTGATCGCAGCGATTGTCGCGGCGGCGTAATAGAGCACCGACACGCACACGCCCGCAGCCGGTAAAGCCATCCAGATTGTCATCGAATGATTCGCGCGCCAACCTGACCCGGCGCGGCAGATGGCGCCACAGACATTCTTGCTGCGGACCTCGCGCCTGTCCTTACTCGCGCCTGGAATTCGCCGTCAGGCCGGCGCCTGCTGCGCCGTCTGATTCCGTCGCTGGCGCATCGTCGAAAGAAACTGCCGCCCCTCGCTCAGCATCCGCCTGGTCTCTTCCATCGACGTCATCATCTTCTTGACCGATTTGAAGATGTACTTCGGGCGGAAGTAGAAGCTGCGATAAAAGCGCTCGACCGCGCCGTAAATCTCGTCGTTGGTCAGGCCAGGATAGGTGATCGTGCACTTCTGATAGCCGGATTCATCGAGCAGCGGATCGACCGCCAGAAATCCGTTCTCGGTCACATAGTCGAACAGCTCCGTGCCCGGGTACGGCGACGCGAGCGACACCTGGATCGTCTCGCAGTCCATCTCTCGCGCGAAGCGGATCGATTCCTCGATCGTGTCCTTGTTCTCGCCGGGAAGTCCCAGGATAAAAGTACCGTGAATCAAAATCCCCAGTTCGTGGCAATCCTTGGTGAAGCGTCGCGCTCGATCGATTCCGACGCCCTTCTTGATATTCTTCAAAATCTGCGCGTTGCCCGACTCGTAGCCGACCACGAACAGCCTGAGCCCGCCGTCCTTCATGATCTTCAGCGTTTCATAGTCGACGTTGGCGCGTGAATTGGTGGACCACGTGATTCCCAGTGGCTTCAGCAACTGCGCGATTTTGCGCGCGCGCGCCGGGTCCGCGGTAAAGGTGTCGTCGTCGAAGAACAGTTCCTTCATCTTCGGGAACTTCGACTTCATCGCCGCCACTTCCTCGAACACATTCTCCGGGCTCCGCACGCGATAGCGATGCCCCTGCGTGACCTGCGGCCACAGGCAGAACGTGCATCGCGCCGGGCATCCGCGCCCGGTGTACATCGACACGTACGGATATTGGCAGTACGGACTGTTGTACTTCAGGTAGTCGAGGTTCTTTTCATACACCTCGGTGACGAACGGCAACTTGTCGAGTTCTTCGTCGGTCAGCGCCGCACGATCGGGATTGTGATGCAGCCCGCCGTCCTTCCGATAGCTGATTCCGCCGATCGTGCTCCAGTCGCGCCCCTGCGCCACTTCCAGCATCGAGTAGTCGAATTCCTTGCGCGCCGCGATATCGATCGCCGGCGACAGTTTCAGCGTTTCGTCGGGCCGCGCCGTCGGATGCCCCCCGACCATCGCGATGATTGCGTCCGGATTCGCCGCCTTGATTGCTTCCGCGGTGCGCGCATCCATCCGTAAAGACGGCGTCGAGGTGTGAATCACGACCAGGTCGTAGTTCTTTGCCTCGTTGACCGTCATCTCGACCGTGTAGTTATGCGGCGGCGCGTCGAGCAGGCGTGCGCCCGGGATCATCCCCGCCGGATAAGCCAGCCACGTCGGATACCAGAACGACCAGACCTCGCGCGTCGCTTGGTAGCGCGAGCCCGCTCCCCCGTCGAAGTCGTCGTACGAGGGCGGATTCAGAAAAAGCGTCTTCATCACATCCATAGGCAAAGCATACCCCACGCCTGTCCGATTGGTTAGTCAGCGACTATACAAATCGCGACCACCGAAGGCAACAATGTGCGAAACTTATACTCACTTACCGACCGCCCCGTCTGCCCTTGATCCTAAAAACCCCGCATTTTCGCGGCTTTTCCCTCGATCACGGCGCGGCCGGCCCCTGCTTGCGCGCGACGACAATCATCCGCCGCGTGCCTATCGCATACGCCTCGCCATCGAATCCCCCGAACACCGCCGTCACGTGCAGCCCCACCCGTTCCAGGAGGCGGGTCATCTCGGTCAGCGTATAGAGCCGGATGATATGTCCGATCGACTCGCGGCGGCTTCCCTTCGGGTCCACCACGATGAAATGCACGTGCATGCGGCTGGTCGCGAGATCCAGGTCGCGCCGCTCGACGTACAAAGTTCCGTCGGCGCCGGTATGCCAGTCGTTCTGGACATAGTTATCGATCGCCCACTCGCGGTTCAGCATGTCCAGCAGGATCCGTCCGCCGGCCTTCAGCGCTTTGGCCGCCGATTCCAGCACTTTCAAATCCTCGGCTTCGGACTCCAAATATCCGAATGACGAATACATATTGACGATCGCGTCGAACTTGTTTTCGAACGGGATCTTGCGCATGTCGGCGGCGATCGTCTCGATTGTGACCTTGCCCGCCTTGGCCGCCTGCTTCGCGAGTTCCAGGTACTCGGGATTCAGATCGAGACCGGTTACTCGCAAGCCACGTTTCGCCAACTGGATCGAATGCCGCCCCTGGCCACAGCACAGGTCGAGCACCGATGCGCCCGGCTTGAGCTCGAGCGCGCTCGCGACGAAGGCGCTCTCTTTTTCAGCCCGCTCTTCGGTGAACGTGTGGCCATAGACGTTCAGGTAGTCGGCGCGGAAAAAATCCACGTACCAGGCAGGGCCTTGCGATGCCATCGCGTCCCTCACAAACTGTGCGGGTTCTCGCTTCAGGTGCGGATAAGAACTACCGGGCGTGAGGCGACCCAGCGGCGCAGGAAAGCCACCAGCAATGGACGCGTCACAGTCGTCAGGGCGACTGCGTTAACCAGCTCGAAGGGAGCAAAGGGCACGAATGGGTGCTCGCTGACGATCCGGGTTTTATCGTCGAGATCCTCGATCATCTTTGCATGCCCGGAGACCACCACGCCGTTGCTGGTGACCTGGACCTTGGGGTTCTTGCGAATGTTGCGGATCCAATCAGACTGCCAGCCGTAAGTAGAGATCAGGAAAATATGATTGTCGCTGCGGGCGCATGGAAGCAGCGTCTCACGCGGCAAGCCGGTTCGCCGCCCGGTTGTCGTCAGCAGAACCCATCCCGGTGCGCGCGAAAAGTAATCCCTTTGCGAATCGACCAGGGCCGCCTGAACCCGGCGCATGCTGCGAGGGATGAAGTGCAGCCTTGCTGCGAAAGGCTCAACGCGGGGTGTAGGGACCATCGCCACAAAGGCTATGGTCGCGCCATTCGTGCGTCAAGCACGTTGCAAGAACGGTTCTCGTCCGTAACTGCGCCCAGCAGGGTTGGATGCAACTCTCACGGGACTTGAATTACCTTTCGTACCTCGGAATTCGGATCTTTCACGATCTAGCTTTCAAGATTGAACTCCATCGTGGACCGCTTGCCGGCATCGGGCTACGCGGTGACGATCCACTCCCGGGCCTCGGATGCCTGGGCGGTAGTGAAGACTCGCAGCTCTCCTGGCATCAGAAAGCGGAAAGCGCCGACCGCATGACTGATCCATGCGACGTCGGTCACGACGGCCATCCGTTCCCAACGTGAAAGATGCTCAATTCCAACTTTGAGGTCTTCCCACTCGGCGCCGAAATCGATCCCGCTAAATTGCGAACCCAGTTCGTAATAAAGCCGCAGCTTGGCATTTCGTTTCAGTGACTTCTCTATTGCCGGTATCACAACCTCAAGGTAGTCTCTTTCCGTCACCCGTTCCTTGGCCACGATTCCCACGACGCTTTCGGGAAGGCCTTCGATAATCTCGATCGTACTGCATCTCCTCTGGTTGCGCTTCTGACGCCACTGTTACAGCCCAACCGGACTTGGAGCGTACCGGTTCGACGCCACCCGCTGTATCTTTGCTATCACGTCATCCGCTTTTTACCAGACGATGGCCGAGCAGGTTGAGCTTGAAGCTGCGCACGCTCTCCGGCAGCACCACGTCGCCGCTTGGGCTTTGGAAGCAGAGCGCATCGAAGGGACACTGCACGATGCACGCGCCGCACTGCACGCATTGGTGCGCTCTTGGCAGCGTGGCCATATGCCGGATGTCATCGACCTCGAAAACTTCGACCGGGCATACCTGCTCGCAGAAGCCCGCCCCCTTGCATAGGTGCGGATCCAGGATTATCCGCAGCAGCCGATCCTCGTGCAAACCGCTTTTGTAAGTCGGGGTGCTGCCCATAAGGTCGATGCTCAGCAGCACCACCACGACCAGCGAGATCGCACTCCAGCGTAGCAGCGATGCCCACGAGAGCCCGCCGATGAGCAGGGCATAGCCGAAGAGGACGGCTAGGAAGATACCCCAGAATATGAGGGGTAGGGCGCGCGGGCCGAAGTCGAAGAAAATGAACCCAATGTTCTTGCCTTCGGTGCGGAGGCGCCTTTCATAAAGAGGGAAGGCGAGGAAGATGACCATTGAAAGTGTCCACACCAGACCGATCACTGGGAGCACGCCATCCCTCCAAAACGGAAACAAAAGTAGGGCGAAGAGGGAAATCGGAAATGCCCACGCAACCGCCATCTCGAGCCGCTGCGGCCACTCGAAGGCAACCGCACCCATTTCCCGTGTTTTTTTGAATCTGTTGCGCACGAACGCTGGAATTGCGCTGGCATACGCCGGTCCCCAGATGACTTTCCATCCGGCCTTATGCTGGATCGCCCGTCCCTCGATGCCGGTAGCGGCAAGCTGCGGCAGGATTACCGTCCGATGGTCCACGAGATCTTCGATACCGCTCGTTTTCAACACCGACACAACGTCATGATTGGTCAGCATCCCTCCCGTGGCGGCGCACCAGACGTTGACCCCTCGGCTGTTGGCGACCAGCAGATATGCGTCCATTCCCTCGATTGCCCGCCTGAGCCGTTCCACTGTCAGGCGGAAGTTGCCGGTTAAAAGCACGGGTGAATTTCGATCGGGATTGCCGATTTTAGTCAGGCCGGTCCTGCATGGAAACGGCAACACGCGCAACAGCGTCTGAAGCACGTTGATCAAAATGTAGCGCAGGTGATTCATGCTGCCTGACCCGGCGCTCGGGCCACCAATTCGACGAAACTGCGCAAAGTGTTCAAGCGTAGCGATTCGATCGAGAAGCCCGCATGAGTGACCTTCTCGGGGAGGTTCTCGACCGCATGCGTCGTCTGCTGGGTGATGACATACGCCAGCGCCACGAGTGGAGCCCGGCTCAGCGCATGAAGCATCCGCCGCAAGACGTCCGGCGGCTTGACTTCATCGGCAATCAGCAACGGACCGCCGGGCCTGAGAATCCGCTTGATCTGCTTTAGCGCATAATGGATTTCGTCCTCGCTCAACTCGGAGAAGCAGAGACCGCTCATCACAACGTCGTAACTGGCCGACGCCTCGCCGCCGAGTTCGGCAATCCCCATCTCCCGAAAATCGATTTTCTCGGCAAGGCCCGCTGCTTGTGCGCTCTCTCTGGCGATCTCCAGCATCTGGGCATTTACATCTATCGCGCTGACGTGCGCTCCGCGGCCAGCGGCTCGCAAGGTCAAAGCGCCGGTGCCGCAGCCCAGGTCGAGCGCTCGCTGCCCGTCATGGATCCGGCTCGCGAGGCGATCATAGGCGTGCCCCAGACTCCCGAAGGTGAGCAGCCACATGCCGAGATCGTATCGGCGTGGAGCGGATTCCAGAATCCGCATTAGAACGTACGTGCTCATTGGATGCGCGCGCCCACGCTACAACGAGTGCGTGCTGCGAATGATTTTACGTCTCCTTCCGCCCGCTGTCACGGCTCTTTCGGCTCGAAAGCGCGCCTACAGCCATGCGAACGACTCGCGGATGAACGCGGGAGCGCCGCCGCGCGCGATCGTCCCGTGCGCCATCACGACGTTGACCGGGTCCCACGCAAGCACGCGCCCGAGCGCGGCGCGCGCCGACGCGCGCCGCACGAAGCTGAGGCGCCATTCCAGCGGAGCGCGCCCGACCGGCTCGGTAATTCCCCCCAGGCGCGCGTAGGTCGCCCTCCATCCCTGCCATCCGGGGGTGTTGCGGATAAACTCCATCGAGAAGTTCTCGATCAGATCGGCGAACAGCGCAGTGCGCGACGCACGATGGAAGAAAACGATCTCATCCATGATCAGGCTGCCGCAAAACAGTGCGTGGTCGATCTCGCCGCGCCAATCCTCGGGCGGTTCGTCGCAGAGCACGCCGCTGAATTTCAGGTCGGCGCGCTTGCGAATCACCGACGGCAGGCCCCACAGCCTCGCGCCGGGAAACTCTGACGCCCAGTCGCCCATGAACAGATGATGGATCTTGTTGGGAGAGACCAGATGCGCCGGGTGGCCGAGCGCTGCGAGTTCCGCCCGGAGCGAATCGGTCAGCGGAATCGGCGACCAGATCCACAGCGCGCCAACGGCGAGCCGCGCCACCGCCATCCGGGTGGGATATGGAAACGAGTAGAAATCGACGGTCGGGCCTTCGGCGATCCAGAAATTTTCACCCAACTGCCGAAGTGTCGCGCTCACGATTCCCGCCGTACCTCACTCTCACGCGCCCTGAATTATCTTTCGTACCTCGGAATTCGGATCATTCACGACCTGGCTTTCAAGATTGAACACCATCGTGGACCGCTTGCCGCCGTCGGTTGCGCCCGACGCCATATGCATCGCGGTTTATAGTGCTGACAGCAGCGAGCTGGCGCAAGCGTGCGTCGAGTCGTTGAGTTGCCGAAGTCGCCGCCACTTTCCTAAGATGCATGCGGTGGACTGATGTTGATGCGTACGTTGGCTCGCGCTCCAATCGCACAACGGCTGAGAGCCGGCCGCGGCCTTCGAGAGACGGCGCCGCGCAAGAGCCATGCGCACTGGAAGGCGCCCACGAATCGGCCTGATCCGATCCAGTTACTGATCGAATCCGACGCGGGGCGAATTCCCAAGCTGCTCCCCATTCGTTACGGGCGAATGCAGCAGTCGCCGTTTGCCTTCCTCCGCGGTGCAGCAGCCGTAATGGCATTCGATTTGGCCGAGACTCCCCGGACAGGACTCCGCGTCCAGGCTTGCGGCGACTGCCACATAATGAACTTCGGAGCATTCGCGACGCCTGAGCGCAACTTAGTTTTCGATATCAATGATTTCGATGAAACAATCCCGGCTCCCTGGGAATGGGACGTCAAGCGCTTGACCGTGAGTATCGAAGTCGCGGGGCGCTCCGCGGGCATTAAATCCCGGTATCGGGAGCACGCTGTTCGAGCGGCGGTGCGTTCCTACCGCGAGCATCTGGGCGAGTATGCGACCATGCCGTCGCTCGAGGTGTGGTATGAGCGAATCGATTTCCAGCAACTCCTCGATAGAGTTCCGGGGCCCAAGAACCGCCGGCGCGACAGAAGAGTTTCCGAGAGGGCTCGGCGAAAGACGGTGCCGAACAATTTGCTTCCTTCGATGGCCGCCAAAGACAAGACCAAGATCAAGGACGAGCCGCCGCTGATCTATCATTTGCCCAGTCAACGGACCTCGGCCTATCTACGGCGAGCGGCGTCAATCTTCAAGCGATACCGGACCTCCCTCCATGAGTCGTATCGAGTGCTCCTTGATCGGTTTGAGCTGCTGGACGTCGCGTTCAAAGTCGTCGGCATTGGAAGTGTCGGAACCTTCTGCGAGGTGGCGTTGTTCAGGGATGCGCAGGACGCGCCGCTGTTTCTGCAGATCAAGGAAGCTCGCGCTTCAGTGTTGGAGCCATACGCCGGCCGCAGTGTATTTTCGACGCACGGGCAGCGAGTGGTCTATGGTCAGCGCTTGATGCAGGCATCCAGTGACATATTCCTGGGTTGGACGGTCGGGTTGGAACCTGGCCGCCACTTTTACGTCCGCCAATTGCGCGATATGAAGATTCCGATGCCGGTCGACACGGAGGATCCCACCGACCTCGCCTATTTCGCCGACGCATGCGGCTGGGCGCTAGCTCGAGCGCATGCGCGCACGGGAGACCCTGCGATGATCGCCGGCTATCTCGGCTCGAGCGATGCCTTCGATGACGCAATAGTGAAATTTGCGAAAGACTATGCCGATCAAACTGAGAGCGACTACAGTGCTTTGTTGAAAGCGATAAAAAGTGGACGAATCAAAGTCGCGAGATGATGCAGTTCCGTCGAACGATTTCAGAACTGGACATGATCGCTCGACAATGCCTGGCACGGTTATGGAGCAGGCTCACACAACGCGACCCCCGCTGTGGGCGTATCTCGGCACGGTCGTGTTCACCGTGGTCGTGCCGGGTTCGGTGGTCGGCCTTGTCCCCTACCTGATTTCACGATGGGAGCTGAGGCCGCCATTGCTCGGGCTCGGGCCAACCCGATGGATCGGCCTTGGGATGTTCGTCATCGCGGTTCCGGCGTTTGCCGACTTTCTCGCACGCTTCGTGCGCGAGGGACACGGGACTCCGGCTCCGATCGCGCCGACGCGGCGGCTTGTAGTGGGTGGAGTCTACCGATGCGTGCGCAACCCCGCCTATATCGCGGTGATCGCGATGCTTGTCGGCCAGGCGCTCTTCTTCGGTAACTTGGGTGTGCTCGAGTACGCATTAGCGGTTGCGATCGGATTCCATTTGTTCGTGATTCTCTACGAGGAACCCACGCTCAGGCGGACATTTGGCCGCGATTACCAGGACTACTGCCGATCGGTGCCGCGCTGGATCCCGCGCTTGCGTCCAGCCGACCGTGGGGGCCAGCGATGAATCGTGGCGTGGTCCACAACGTGGACGTGGAATTCCACGCTGCGTACTACAAGGTGGGATATTGCTTACGGCTCGATTTGGACTGGCAACCGAGTCGATCGGTCACTGCGGGCGCTCCGGACGAGTAAACAAGCCGACGTAGCGCGCCACGATCAGGTACTTCTTGAACAAGCGGTTGGTCTGCTCTTCGTGCGGGCTGATCGTGGCCCGGTCTTCGGGATCGAAGAAGCAGGTGGGATCCTCGGCCATATAGTCGCCGTTGTGGTAGTACGCCATCGCACGGCATCCGCCGCATGTGTACTGATACCGGCAGTCGCCGCACTTGCCTTTGAGCTGGCTACGATCGAGCACGTCGGCGAACAGTTGGCTGGAAGCGACCAGCTCGTCCAGCGGTTTTTCGCGCACGTTGCCGGCCTTGAGCTGATCGAGCAGAACCGGACAGACCGAAACATCGCCTTCCGCGTTGAGCGCCAACCAGGTCCCGACCCAGCATCCGATCGGCGGATTCTGCGGTACGGCGCCATTGGCGGCTCCTCCGGAAACCTGGGCGTGCAACTCCGGCGAGAGGAAGAACGGGGTGTAGCTCACGTAGCCGTTGACGTGGCTGCGCAACTCGGGATGGAAGTGAGCTTCGAGATCGTTGCGATCGAACGCGAGCTTTTTGAACAAATCGCAACCCGAGCCTCGCGCCACGTAAGGCGAGCGGTTGTATGAAATCCGCCGATCGGTCAGATACTTGATAGTCTTGGCGAAGGTCTCGGTATTGTCCTTGGAGATCGTGACGATGACGTGGCGGTCAATCTTGAGCTCGTCGCACAGGGCCAGCACCTCCAGAGTACGATCAGGTTTGGCGTCGCGGCTCCATTCGTTACGCTCGTCAATCGAGTTCAGCCCCACCGATATAGTTACCTTGCCGTTGGTTGCTTCCTTGATTTCCTGCAGTTTGGTCCGGTCGAGTACCTCGCCGTTGCTGCAAACCTTGCATTGATAACCCAGCTCCACCGTAAGCCGGAGAAGCTCCAGCGCATCCTTGCGCAACAGGAACTCGCCGCCGCTCCATCCGATAGCTATAACGCCGAGGCGCTTGGCTGGAAGCAATACCAGTTCACGAATCTCATCGAAGCTGAGCTCGCTTCGACGTTTGTCTCGGACCTTGTGCGCATCGTTGCTGCCGGTCATGCACAAAGGGCATTGCAGATTGCATAGACGAGTAGCCTCGAAATACAGCGCCGGAAAGTTATAACCCATGATCGCACGAAGCTAGCAGCAATTATCGTTCCGCACAACACGGCTCTTTCTGCGCGCTCTTTTCGGCTGGGATCATTGCGAAACTGGGTCGTTTCGATGCAGGACTGTTTCCTTTGGAAGCAATCCTCAGGGCTGGAGCAGCGTCTTGCGCCATTGCCCTCCGCTGCGCACGAACAATTCGCGCCGATGCAATCGGAAGGGAGCTTGCACCCAGAATTCGATCCGATTCGGCGCCACACGGAGTCCAAGCCAGTATTTCGGCCGCACCGGCTCTTTGCCCCTCAATTCCCGTCGGAGCTTGGCGACACGCGCGATCAGCTCTTCGCGGCTTTTCAGCCGATGGCTCTGATGCGAGACGCTGCCCGAAATCCTGCTCTCTATCGGCCGGGTAACCCAATACTCGTCCGCTTCCTGCACAGTCATCCGCTCGACCGAACCATCGATCCTGACCTGGCGTCCCTTCCGCGGCCAATAAAAGACCATCGCGGCGCGGGGATTTTGCGCCATTTGCCGGCCCTTGGGACTGCGTATATCTGTGTAGAAGGAAAATCCTCGCGCATCCGCTTGCTTGAGCAGGATGTAGCGCACGCTGGGCCTACCGTCGATCCCGCAAGTAGCCAGTGCCATCGCCTCCGGATGGTTGGTGCCGGCGGCCACTTCCTCACGAAACCATCGAGTAAATCGCGCGATCGGATCGTCTGTCTTCATATCCCCTGCCGGACGCATTCTTGATGCCATAGCTTGCTGGGAAGACAGATCGCCGACGCCGAGGCGCGCCTCGAAGCAGGCGGTGGCGCGATCGCGCGCACACGCACCGACTCGGCGGGAGCGTTTCTCCTTAAGTCTCGGTGCTTTCTCCCTGCCTATTTCTTCTTGGCGGCCTTGCCGGTTCCCGACAGCGAAACGGACTGCGGCGAGCCGGCCGCGTTGTCAACAATCTTAAGGCTTCCAGTCTGCGCCGTCGTGTTCGCCGGCGTGAAGGTCACCGATACCTTGCAACTCTTGCCGGGCGCGAGCGTTTCTTCGCATTCCGACTTGACCGCGAACACCGACGGCGACGCGCTCTCGCTCTCGATGCTCACCGCAACACCTGTTTTCTTCTTACCCGCGTTCTTGATCGTTACCGTCTTGGGCGCGCTGGTAGTTCCGACTGTCACCTTTTTTCCGAATGCCAGCGAAGCGGGACTGATAGTCGGCGTGGGCGCCGGGCTCGCGCCGAATGCCTTCACAAGGTTATAGGCATTGACGGTCCCGATTCCGGTCGCAAAGTCCCAGCCGGGGTGCGTTCCGTATGCCGGCTCGTAAGCCGAAGTCGACGTGGACAGGACGCCATACGTGCCCGATGGCTTATAACAATTGTTCGGGCCCGTGCATGGCACGTCCATGTCACCCTCGGTCACGTCATGAAAGATGCACGAGTCGGCCACGCCGTTGCCGAGTGTCGAGTTGCAGGTCGAGCTGCCGCTTGCGCCATACTCGGTATTGGCCAGCGAGTAGTAGGTGGGATTCGGGTTACCTTGGCTGCTCGCAGTATATTGATTCACGAGCGCTTGAATACCGGCCATGATCGGCGAGGCGAACGACGTTCCGCCACCGCCAGCCCACTTGCTGGGAGCGCCCGTGCAGGCAACTCCCTGATTATGGGTGTCGGAGAAGCAAACTAGGTAGTAATGGCTCCAAAGTCCGTTAGCCGCGAACAGCGAGACGTCGGGAAGATCGCGCACGCCGTCGCTTGGATTGCCAAAGACCGATTGCCACGGCGGCTTGGGCCACCCTTGGCAGGTACCGCCGATGACACCTGCCGTCGAGGGAGACCCAGTGGCGCAGCCGCTTGGACCGCCGCTGCCCCCGATGGTGTCCAGGAAATCCTTTACGCCGGTCGAGCTGTTGCAAAAGCCGCTCGAGCCGTAGCCTTGACCGTAGTCTTCATAGCCGGCGAGCAGCTCACTGGCGCAGGAGTCGTTCCATGGAATTTCCGGGATGTAAGATTTCGCTGAGCCATAGTCGGAATTATTCGTCGCACTCCAGTATGTGCTGTTCGTGCCCGCGTACGTATCGCCGAAGTCGGTGCCCCCCACGGCCACATTATACTGCGTGGAGGCAAATGCATTGACGTTGATCCCGTATTGCGCGACATCATTTCCCTCATCCTGATCACTGGTCGCCGCGCCACCGTCTCCCGCCGAAACAAAAACCGACACGCTCATCGACGCCGCCAGCTGGTACAGGCCGTTGATGTACGAGTTCCGCGACGCGCCCTCCAGCGGCTCGGACCATCCATAGCTGATGCTCACGACCCCAGGGACCGGGCCGCCGTTGCTCAGAATGTTTTGCAGAGCGATGAAGCCTCCGAAGTTGGTGGTATTCTTGCACGAGGCCAGTTCGATGGTCGCGTTAGGCGCCGCCGCACTGGCCCATTCGGCGTCCAGGATCGCTTCGAAGTCGTCGCCGGCGAGGACGCCCGGATCGCTACAGGCGCCGCCAGTGCCGGGTGCCGGATGGACCTGCGTGAAAGAGCCTTTAGGGTAGGCGCTTGCAAGGCCGAATTTTGTACGGAAGGTGCTCCAGTCGCTGGTGCTGTATACGTCGGTGTCTTCAACGACTACGATCTTCTGCCCCCGGCCCGAATAACCCTCCGCGAAAAGCGGATTCAGATTGTAGATGGTGGCCAGGTCCGCGGGTACAACCCCGTAACAATCGCTCCCGCAGCCGGAAAAGGTGTACGCGGCGCGCGGTTGGTACATCGGACGCGGCATGAAGTTGTTGAGGGAGACGATCCCAACGATTGCCGGCGCGAGCGCGGCCGGAATGCGCGGGTCGCTCATGTTGGCGATGTGCTTCGCACCGTTTACCTCGAGATCGTGAATCTCGGTGTGGAAGGCCTCCCGCACCTGGCCCGCCGTCCCGGAGAAGTCGATCACGTTGTTGGGATAGATCAGATTGACGGTAAAGCCGTGCGATTCGAGCCATCCTGTGATCGCCGCCAGGTCCTTCTGTGCCAGGCCGTAGCGCTCTCCAAATTGCTTTGCGGTGAGCCACTGATGGAAATTCGGCGACTTGGGCTCCGTAAGTCCATCGATATATTTGTCGAGGGCTTGTTCCTGCTCGGGGGGGCGCCGCAACTGGAGCCACAGGTGCTCCATCGGAAGGCTGAACGCGACCAGGCCGCGATCGTTGGCCGCCGTCGCTTCTGGACGCGTATTGCCCGCGAGCGTGACGAGATTGTTCTCGCTTATCGTCTCGGTGATCAGGGCGCGGGGTTGTGATACCGCCCCCACAATCTGCTGGTAACCTGCGATCGCTGCCACGATAACCGCGCAGCACACGAACACGCGAATGCGGTTCGTTAAACGGACATTTGATGCTTTCATGCGGTATTCCCCGAAGGCCCATTGCGCGCGGATTCATAAGCAAAGGGCATCTTATACATAATACGCTTTGGCCCGGCGTACGCAAAATGGCCCCCGGCGCTCTAAGCGGATCCCGCTCCCGCCTCGCCGCCTGCCACTGGCGCGGGCGTCGTCACGAACGCGATCGCGCCCGTCAGACCGCCCACCATCGTCGCCGCAAACCACAGCAGCCCTAGCGCGATCGCATCCTCCTTGCGCATTCCGGCCATCCCGAACAGCACCAGGTAGGCCGATTCGCGAATCCCCAACCCATTCAACGTCAGCGGCAGACTCGCAAACACGTTCGCAATCGGAACGCAAAGGATAAACAGCGAGAGCGGCGCCGCCAGGCCAAGTCCGGCCGCCAGAATGTACTGGCACACGGCCAGTCCGATTTGCAGCACGATCGACAATGCGATCGCCGGAATAAGCGCCGCGGGATTATGCAGATACGGCGCGATCAGGCCGCCCGCGCGGCGCATAGATCGCGGCATCAGATGAATCAGGCGCGCGACGAGTGGCGATGCGAGAAATCCCGCCATCGCGATCGCACCGACCACGACTGTCGGCGTGATGACCGAGCGCGGGAGCGGCGCGAAGTTCAGGAACATCGCCGCGATCGCCGCCAGCCAGAACAAGCTGATCAATCCCACGCCGCGATCCGCAACTACCGACGCGATCGCCTCGCCCATCCTGCCATGGCGCCGTCCGAGATAGACGGATCGCGCCGCATCGCCGCCGAGCAATCCCGGCACGAACAGATTCGTGAACATGCCCAAGAATGTGTAGGCGAGAAACTCGCAATAGCGGCCGTGCACTTTCGGGATCGCGGCCAGGATTTGCCATCGATACGCACACATCGCCTGACCTGCGAGGTAGAGTGCGACGGCTGCGGCAAAGCAGGCCGGACGCTCACGGCTGAGGATTCGAAAAATCGGCCGCGCGTCGTAATGCCACAACAAAACGGCAACCACCGCCACTCCCAACCCCGCCCGCATCGCAAACGCGCGATACGGATGCGCCGGGCGGGCGGCAGATGCAACCGCGGGCGTCGATGCGGCCTGCTCAGTTGAGGGTGATTGGTTCACGGCGCGAGATTCGTTCACGTCGGATAATTGCGCGCTTCTTTCCTTCGATTGCGATCACGTCGAAGTCGCCCAAGCGCTCCTTCATTCGCGCGAGATCGCCGGCGTCGAGCACGATCACGACACGGCCCGGCTGCTCCCATCGCCGCAACATCTGCTCGTCGCTATTCAGGAACCACTCGCGCGCGTCCGGGTCCAGGCGCGCGCCGAAGTCGAGTTCCGTGCGCCCGCCGACCAGGACGACGCGGCGGCGATTGTAGAACGCCAGCGACTGAACGTAGCGATGGTAACAGATGATGGCCGCGTCGGGCGCCGTCTCGGCGATCTCGCGGCTAAGTCCGGCGTACGAACGCATCGGCTCGGTCTCCAGCCGGGCCCATCCGCCCGCAATCAACGCAAACGCGAGCGTGACGATGATCGCCCCGAGTCCCGCCGGATTGCGGCGCGTAACGAACATCGACGTCGTCGCCGCGCCTCCCGCCACCAGGATCGCGCCGATCGCGTACATCGCCGGCCGCGCCGCCATCACGTACGGAGTGCGAAGTTGCGGCGCCGCGATCGCCGCGACGATCACGCCGGCGCCCAACAGCGCAAGCATCGGGCCGCTCTCGATGAGTATCCGGGAATCCGGCGGCCGAATCGCGGCCCGTGAGTCCGCGGTCGGCCATGCGCATGACACGAGTCCGTCGGCGATCAGCACGGCCAGCGGCGGGATGGCCGGCAGGATGTACGGGATCAGCTTCGCACTCGCGCACGAGAAAGCGACCACGGTGACGCCCGCCGCGACAATGCAGAAGCTTCGCGCCGGATTACGCGGGGCCGCGCGGCAGGTGAGGAACGGTACGAGCAACGACCACGGCAGCAGTCCGACGGCGAGCACCGGAAGGTAGAAGTAGAACGCTTCGCTATGGCTGTAGTCGGTCTCGAACACGCGTCTGAGATGTTCGCCGACGAAGTAGAAGTCGGCGAAGCCCGGCTCGCGGATGGTCATCGCGACAAACCACGGCGCCGCGATCAGAATCGTGAGCAAAAGACCCGGTATCGCGCGGAATTTCGCGATCGCGCCGCCCAGTTCACGATTTAATGTCAACCAAAGCAGCATCGAGAAAATTGGGATCGCCGCACCCACGGGCCCCTTGGTCATCACCGCCAAACCCATCGCGACGTACGCGATCCAGCACCATCGGCCGCCTTCATCCCGGTGCAGATAAAGCGAAAAGGTCGCGATCGTCACCAGTGCCGTGAGCATCATGTCGGTCGTGAGCACCTGGGCCATCAATGCGTACAGCGGAGTCGTGGCGAGGATGGCGGCGGCAAGAATCGCGTGGCGGCGCCCGAACGCGCGAAGCGCGAAAAGATAGGTCGCGAGTATTCCGGCGATTGCGGACAGTGCGACGGGGAGCCGCGCGGCAAATTCCGAAACTCCGAAGATCCAGAAAGAGAGCGTGGTCAGCCAGTAGAGCAGCGGCGGTTTTTCAACATAGGCAACGTAGTTGAGATGCGGCACGAGCAGATTGCCGCTTTGCAGCATCTCGCGCGCAATCTCCGCGTAGCGCGCCTCGTCGGGCTCCCAGAGACCGAATGAACCGAGATGAAACAGGCAGACCGCAAGCGAGAGCGCGACTATTGCACCGACGTCATATCCGATCGGCGTCGGATGCCATCGCGGCGCCGGCGGCTGGACGAAGGCAGGCGAAGAGTTATTGTTGCGAGCGATCCCGGACACGAGGATTGAGTCTAACGTGCCGGGACGATGGCTAATAGCCGACGGCGCCGCCGCCCTTGCGCGGATCGAACTCACCACGGAAATTTCCCGGTGCGATAGTGATCGCACCGACCGCTCCGAGCGCGGGCACCAGCTTGAGGTTGTAGCCCATCTGCTCGAGCGCGCTGCGGGTCGCTGCGGGCATCGCCTCTTCAACGATCACGGCGTCGGGCGCGGCCTGCTCGTGAATTCGCGGCTCCGCGACGGCGCTGGCGGGGTCAAGATGAAAGGAAAGGATGTCGAGCGCGACCTGCAACACGCCGCTGACGATGGTAGGACCGCCGGACCCGCCGGCCGTCATGACGGGCAGGCCGCTCCTGGTGACGATTATCGGCGTCATCGACGAGAGCGGGCGCTTGCCGGGCCTCACCTCATTGGCGCGCTCGCCTTCGAGGCGATACGCGTTGGGCACGCCGGCCGCGACGGCGAAATCGTCCATCTCATCGTTGAGGATGAGGCCGAGCGCCGGCACGCTCATCTTGGCGCCGAACACGGTGTTGATGGTGGTGGTCAGCGCAACGACGTTGCCGTCTTTGTCCGCGACGAGCAGATTCGATGTGCCATGATCGTGCGCAGGCGCTGGCGGTGGCGGCGGTGACTTTCTGTGCAGAGCACGCTCGCGCAATTCCTGAATGTGGGCGTCGGTCAGCAGCCGCTCGGTCTGGACGCCTACGAAAGATGGATCGGCGTATTGCTCGCGATCGATAAAACCCTGGCGCATCACTTCGATCAAACGCGCCAGGTACGGTGGCGAGTTGATGCCGAGGCCGGGGAGATGCCCTGATTCGAGCGCCCCGAGCATCTCGAGGACCACGCCGCCCGACGACGGCGGCGGCATCACATAGACTTCATAGCCCTCGTAGCGGCGGCGAATGGGGTCGCGCCAGACGGGACGATAGTTGGCGAGGTCGGCGGCGCCGATCAGTCCGCCGTGCGCCTTCATGAACGCGGCGAGCGCGGTTGCGACTTCGCCGTGATAGAAATTCGCGACCGGATCGTCACCGAGGTGTCTGAGCGTCGCGGCGAGATTCTTTTCGACGATCATGTCGCCGGCCTTGGGCGCGGAGCCGTCGGGCTTCAGGAAAACCTGGCTCAGTCCGGGATCGTTTTTGAGCTTCGCGGCGAGCCGTTCGATTTCGCCCGCCAGATGCGGACTCGCGGCGAAACCGCCGTCGGCGAGTTTCTCCGCAGGCGCCGCGATTTGCTGAAACTTCATGGTGCCGAAGCGCCTGAGCGCGGCGTCGATGCCCGCGATCTCACCCGGCACCCCCACCGCCAGCACGCCATCGCGCGCCAATTCCTCGTCGGGCTTGCCGTCGCGAAGGTACATGTCGGGACGGGCTTGCAGCGGCGCGGTTTCGCGATAATCGAGCGCGTAGAAAGCGTGGGTCTTCGCGATGTAGATCAGCATGAAGCCGCCGCCGCCAATTCCGCACGCCGCCGGATTGGTAACCCCCACTGCCAACGCGGCAGCCACGGCAGAATCGACGGCGTTGCCGCCGTGTTTGAGTATCTCGACGCCGGCGCGCGCCGCGTCCTCGCTTTCCGACACGACCATTCCATGGACGCCGACCGCGGAGGTATCGGGAGCCGCGCCGGCCGCATGGGAGGGCGCCGCAACGAACATCGCGATCGCCAGTGCGAGCGAGACAGCCGTCGCGCGCGAATAATCGGCCCAAAGTTGAATCCGGCGTGGCATCGGCATCACGGCTTTACTAACAGCCATCGCCGACGGATGAAAGCAGCGACCGGGCGAACGTACAGACTAACGTCCAGACGAGCACAAGCGTGCAAAGAGCCTGCGCTGCCGTCGCAACGGCCCGTTAGATTTAGCAGATGGGAAGTGCTTTGATCGCTGGACGCAGCACCCTATGAGAACCGGAGGGAAAAATGGACTTCGCCGAAATCATCTACGACAAGAAGGATCGCGTCGCCACGGTAACGATGAACCGGCCCGCGAAGCTCAACGCGTGGACGCCAAAGATGGGCGCGGAGATGCGCACCGCGATGCTGGATGCCGAGCGCGATCCCTCGATCGGCGCGATAATCGTCACCGGTGCGGGTCGCGCGTACTGCGCCGGCGCCGACATGGGCGGGCTGTCTGATGTCGCCGCGGGAACTGCGTCGGCGCGCGGGCTCGGGGCGAAGGCGCCTGATGAATGGCTGGACACGCAACGCGCCGATTACCGTACGGCGTACTCGTGGCCGATGGCGTTCAACACTCCGGTGATCGGCGCGATCAACGGCGCGTGCGTGGGCCTGGGTTTCACCACCTGTCTGTACCACGACGTCAGGATCGCGTCGGACAACGCGCGGATGGGTTTGATCTTCACCCAGCGCGGGCTTGCGATCGAGCACGGCAGCAGTTGGATGTTGCCGCGAATCGTCGGCCTGGCCCGCGCGATGGAGCTGGCGCTTACCGGCCGGCTGATGGATGCGAACGAGGCGCTCGAGATGGGGTTGGTCAGCCGGGTCGTGCCGCAGGACAAGCTGATGGCGACGGCGCGCGAGACCGCGTCGGCGATCGCGAACAAATGCTCCCCGCTCGGGGTCGCGCAGGCGAAGAAGATGATCTACCAGCATCTGTTCACCGATCTCGCCACCGCCGTGCGCGACGACGACGCATCGATGGAGATGATGACGCATTCGCAGGACTTCAAAGAGGGCGTGAAAGCGTTTTTAGAGAAGCGCGCGCCGAAGTTCACCGGCAAGTAGCGAAGCGCGGGAACGCGCGCCAGCCTGATCCCTGCGGCTACTTGTCGAGCGGATGCTTGAACTTGCGGTCGGGATGACGAATCGTAAGCACCGGGCAGGACGACTTCTGGACGACGCGTTCGGCCACGCTGCCCATCAGAACGTGCGCCAATCCGGTGCGTCCGTGGGTGCCGAGCACGATCAGATCGGCGTTCTCGCTCTGGGCCGCGTGCAGAATTTCCAGGAACGGCGAACCAACCTTGAGCTGGACCTTGACCTTGAGGCCTCCCTCGCGCAGCTTGCCGGCAATCTTGTCGAGCTCCTTCTGCGCGAGCATCCGTTGCTCTTCGGCAATCCGGCCCATCGCGCCGACGTCCATCGCGGGGCCCAGTTCCGGCGTCATCATTACCGGCGCGAGCGGTTGATCGACATGTACCAGCACGATCTCGGCCGAGAACTTGAGAGCGAGCTCCTGGGCGTAGGTAAGCGCCAGGGTCGAGTCTTCGGAGAAATCGGTTGCGGCGACAATTTTTGAAAAAGTTGGCACGCAGCAACCATAACGCCGGGACGGCGATCGTGGCAAGGGACGGATGCGCCTGCGCGCGGACTCGACCGACGGATTAGCGCTGCATTACAATTTGCCCAAAATCGTGGGAAACTGAGATTCTATGGCTACCAGCCGCGGATTCGGGATTGCAGACTTCGAGCGCGCCTTCGACGAGTTCTTCGACGAAATGTTGATCGACCGATGGAAATGCGCGGCGCCCAGCGTTGAATTCGAACGCGCGCAGGTCATCGAGCATCGCGATCGTTACGAAGTGCGAGTCGCGGCGGTCGGCGTCGATCCCGCAAAGATCCAGGCCGAGGTCTCGGGCCAGCGGCTGGCGGTTCGCGTGCCGGACAAACTCGGCGGGACGCTCGAGAGTTCATTTGCGTTCTCCAACTCGATCGACGCCGACACCTCGACCGCGAAGTGGTCCGAGGGCACGCTGCTTATCACCCTGCCGAAAAAGAAAGGCCGGCGAATCGCGCTCAAGGCTTCGTGATCGCGCGCCGCGAATGCCGCTACCAATATGGCTGACAAGGGCGACCTCATCGCTACCGACGCCGGTGCCGCGCTGATTCACGTACCGCCGCCCGCCGAGCTTGACGCTGCCGAACTCAAGGCACAGGTACTGCTCGATGCAGCCTCACTGGAGCGCGCCGCGTCCGGCGATGGCGACCTCGAGCTGTTTGGGCAGGGCCGCGCGCTTGACGCGATACGGCTCGCGATCGGAATCGACGCGGCCGGCTACAACGTTTTCGTAAGCGGCCTGCGCTCGCGCCATGAGCGCGAATCGGTCCTGCGCCTGCTCCGCGAAAAGGCCGCGACGATGCCGACGCCCGGCGACTGGGTGTACGTAAACAATTTTCGAAATCCCGAGTCTCCGGTCGCCATCTGCTTGCAGCCGGGCCAGGGGGTCGAGCTGCGCACGCGGATGACGGAGCTGATCGGCTTCGTGCTCGAGCAGTTGCCGAAAGCCTTTCGGCGCGAGGACTTCGATCAGGAGCGCGCGGCGCTGCGCGACAAGTACAACAAGCGCGCGCAGGAACTGTTCGGAAATCTCGAGACGCGCGCCCGCGAGCGCGGCTTCGCGCTCCAGAGCGCGCCGACCGGACAGGTGATATTCATCCCGCTGATCGACGGCAAGATGCCCGAGTCGCCCGAAGTGCTCGGCAAAGCGATGGCGGCAAAGACCGACGCCGAGCGCGAGCAGCTGGCGAAGGTGCAGGGTGATCTGCAGGACGAACTCGGCACGTTGATGCTCAAGCAGCAGGAAATGATGCACGAGCTGATCGACGACATCCGCGCAATCGAGCGCGCGTTCGCGGCGCGGCTGATCACGCCGTCAATTGAAGAGTTAAAGCATCACTTTAATAATCCCGCGGTCGACGCCTACCTCCATGAAGTCGCGGATCACATGCTCGGCAATCTCGATCGCTTCCGCGAACCGCCGCCCGAGCAGGGCGCAAGGCCGCCGGGAATCGAGGACGGCGCGCGATGGTTCGACTACCAGGTCAACGTGATGGTCGATAACTCGGCCACCCGCGGAGCGCCGGTGGTGCTCGAGGATGCGCCCACGTATCGCAACCTGTTCGGGACGATCGAGCGATGGATCGATCCGCTGGGGCGGTCGGGGACCAACTTCACGCGGATCATAGGCGGATCGTTTCTGAAATCGCACGGCGGTTTTCTGGTCTTCGATCTCGAGGATGCGGTGGTCGAGCCGAGCGTCTGGAAAACGCTCAAGCGCAGCCTCAAGTCGGGGCGCATGACGCCGGAGACTTTCGAGCCGCTGCCGTTTTTCTCGATGAGCGGACTGAAGCCCGAACCGATCGAGATTCGCAACAAGGTCGTGGTGCTGGGCGGCGCGTATCTTTACAGCGTGCTTTACTTCTACGAGCCGGACTTCGCGGACCTGTTCAAGGTCAAGGCCGAGATGCGGCCCTCGGTGGCGGCCGACGGCGCGGCTGCCGCGCATTATGCCGCGCACGTGGGCGCCCTGGCGCGCAGGGAGAATCTGCCGCCGTTCGAGGCGGGCGCACTGGCCAGGATCGTGGAATTCGGCATGCGGATGGCGGGCGACAGGTCGCGAGTGCTCGCGATGCTGGAACCGATAGACGATCTCGCGCGCGAGTCGGGGTACTTCGCGCGGATCGAAATGGCTAAGCGCGTTACCGGCGCGCACGTCGAGCGGGCGCTTGGCGAGCGGATGCTGCGGCTCAATTTTATCGAGGAGGAAATCCGCCGGCTGATCGGCGAAGGCACCCTCATCGTTCATATTCGCGGCGCCAGCGTTGGACAGATCAACGGGCTGGCCGTGCTGGACGTCGGCGGTTACAGTTTCGGGCGGCCGGCGCGCGTAACCGCGACCGTGGCGCTTGGGCAGGCGGGCGTGATCAACATCGAGCGCGAGGCGCGGATGTCGGGATCGACGCACGACAAGGGAATCATGATCCTGAGCGGATTTATCCGCGCCCGGTTCGGACAGCAGCACCCGATCGCGATGACGGCGGGCATCTGCTTCGAGCAATCCTACTCGGGAATCGACGGCGACAGCGCCAGCTCGACCGAGCTGTACGCTCTCCTGTCGGCTCTGTCGGGAGTGCCGCTTCGGCAGGACCTGGCGGTGACGGGGTCGGTCGATCAATACGGAACCGTGCAGGCGATTGGCGGCGTCAACCAGAAGGTCGAGGGCTTCTATCGCGTCTGCAAGGCGATCGGTCTGACCGGCACGCAGGGCGTGATTGTGCCGCGCACCAACGTCTCGAACCTGATGCTCGATCCGGAGACCACCGGCGCGATCGAGCGGGGGGAATTCCACATCTATCCGATCGATACGATCGATCGCGGAATCGAGGCTTTGACCGGGGTGCGCGCGGGAACGATCGACGAGCCCGGAACGATCAACCATCTCGTCGATCGGCAGCTCAAGCGCATGGCTGATATCCTGCGCGAACGCCCGCTGGGCGAAACTCGCGTGGTGCAGGAGCCGGCGCCGAACCCGCCCGCGCCCAAACCGCCCGCCCCGCCCGAGCCCCCCCGCTAGCAGGCGCACGTCGCTACGACGGCTATATCGTGCAATCGACCGGCGGCGGCATCCGGGCGCTGGCGGCAACCTTGGGCATCTGTGCCCCGGCTTCTGGAAACGATAGAATGCCGTCGCTTTGTCGGCTCCAGAGTCTTACGTCGAATGGATGAACCAGCATCCCGGGTTCAATCCGCGTGCTCAGCAAAACTCGAACGCTCTGTCGGGCTTTGTGGTTGCAGACCTATGCGCGGCATCTCCCTCGATTCAGATCGGACTCGCGTCTGGTCTGCTACACGAAAAGAAAAACGCCGAAGTTTATACCAAGGTCGCCAATCGCAATGTGGACCTGATTCTTCACACGGGCACAGCCCCAGTAATCTCGGTCGTTACGTCGGTTGAGAACAAGTCCATCATGGCGGCGCACGGTAAGGCCCGAAAGAACCGCTACGGCGATCTGATCGCGTACTCGAATCACATGCACAATCATCGCCGTGATTGCATAGCGGCTGGCATCGTGATCGTGAACATCTCGCCCACCTACGAGAATCCCGATCCCTTCGCCAAGGGTATGGTGCGCGCGAAATTCGATATGCAAAAGGTAGTGGCGGCGACGGTCAAGCTGTTCGCCGGAATGCCGCTCAGGGACGATCCCGACGAACCGTCAGACCAACCAGAAGCATTGGCGGTGATTGTGGTCGATTACGACGGTGGAAATCCATCGAAACTGGTAACGGAGCTGCCAGCGCCTCAGCTTGGCGAATCAATCCATTACGGCAGCTTCTTGAAACGGATCGCGATATTGTACGAGAAGCGTTTTAACCAACCGGCACAGTGACTTGGTTGAACAAGCCTGTCAGTTCGTCCTCCAAACGATCTAGCGCCTTGTCCACATAGCTGTTGTCTATCTCCACGCCAATGCTGTTGCGAAAGCATCGCGCGGCAGCAATCATGCTGGTTCCCGTGCCCGCGAACGGATCGAGCACGGTATCGCCGGTGAAAGAGAACATCCGAATCAGGCGATAGGCCAGTTCTTTTGGATACGGTGCGGGGTGGTCGCGGGTAGAAGCGCCGTTCAGCGTCGTCCATACCTGTTGGAACCAAGCTGCATGTTCTTCCTTCGTGAGTCGCGATTCGTCCCGTTGCGTTTGGGTCGGCTTGCGATATCCACCGGGTTTCCGCAGCATCAGGATAAACTCGATATCGTTCTTGATGATGGCGTTGGGTTCGTAAGGTTTGCCCAAGAAGCTCGACCCGTTTTCGACTTCGTAGCTGGCGTTTGCGATCTTGTACCAAAAGATCGGCGTAAGGTTATCAAAGCCCAAGCGCCGAGCACGCACGATGATATCGGCGTGCAGGGGCATCACCATATGGCGACCATGTACGCGGCGCGGTAAACAAACATCGCCCACCACGCAAACGATCCTGCCGCCCGGAACCAGCACGCGAAAGCAATGCTTCCAGACCTTTTCCAATTCGTCGTGAAACTGCTCGTAATTGGCGATCATCCCGAGCTGGCCCTCGCACATAGGGTATTGCTTGAGAGTCCAATACGGTGGCGAGGTCAGAACCAGATGGACCGATTCATCCTCGATCCAGTCGAGTTCTCGCGCATCGCCTTGGCGCAGGGTGTGAGTGGTCGAGCCCACTTGAAAGACTGTCCGGCGCGGGCGCGGCGGCTTCGGTTTCTCTTTCAATCAAAATCTCCCTAAGGATCGAGAGTATCATCTCGGGGCTCCGGTTATCGAGCCGGAGCGCCTTGGCGAAAGCCGCGCCTGTTGAAATCGGCAGCAACCCCGCGCGATCCCAATTTGATCCCAATTGCGCCCCCCACATGGCAAAATCGCGCTCTGGCGTGGGGTTTCTGCTACCAGCGCGCGCATTTCCAGCGCACCGACTCCACCAGCGCGCGCCGGTCAGATGGAAGAGGCGTTCGCCACGATCGAGCAAGCCTTCTCCGCCGTTGGATCAGCTAAGCGGGTAGCCGGGTATACTCGCGTGCGTTGGATTTGTTGGACGTATCCGACGACCGTTTTTCCGCATCCTGCTGGAAGGGGCGCGGCGCATTTCTGTCCGCTGGGAAGGAGACATCAACAGAGGCTCGCGCAGCGCGCGATAGGATGAACTCGAATCCTCGCGCCGGGCGTCGGGCGGCGCTCACGCACCGTACCGTCGCGCTGATATGCTCTCACGTATGCGCCTGGAGTCGCTCGTTGTCGCAACCGTCTTCTGCGTGTTAGCCACGGCTGGAGCGGTCCGGGCCGAGGCGGGGAGTTCCTCCGCCCAGCCGACGACTCAGGTTTGTTTCAGTCCGCCCCTGCCTGGCGGTTGCGATCCCCAGGTGGCGATTTTGTCTGCGATCGGGTCCGCGCAGCGCTCCGTTTTGGTGCAAGCCTACTCTCTCACCTCCGGCAAAATCACTGCGGCCCTAATCGCCGCGAAACAAAACCGCCGGGACGTGCAGGTGATCGTCGATCGCTCTCAGCTCCGTGCAGATCGCAAGGAGGCCAATGCAGTACTCCGCCTTGAAGCTGCCGGCATTAGAGTGCTCGTGGATTCGCCGGAATCGGGAATTGCTCACAGCAAGGTGATTCTTATTGACCGCGAAATCGTGATCACGGGCAGCTATAATTTCAGTAAGTCTGCCGAGGCCCGTAACGCTGAAAATTTGCTGATCATTCGAGACGCGAAGACAGCCGCATCGTACGAAGAGAATTGGAGAGACCGAGCCGAGAGGTCGCATCCCCTTCAGCTTTCCAATACGCAGGGCGCGGCTCCCGACAAAGCGCCGAGATCTGGCGCGCCTCCTGCCGGCGGCGTGGTCGGCAATCGGAGGACCGGAATTTACGAGTGGCCCGGATGTCCCGCGTACAAGACGATTTCACCTAGAAACAGAGTCGAGTTCGCAGACGCCGCAACGGCCGAGGCCTCGGGTTACCGCGCCGCCCGGAACTGCCGGTGAGGCGGGGAAGAAGGAGACATCGCCGATGACGATCGATCTCCGGCTCGACCCCGCCGAGGTCGCGCTGCTCACCGATCTCTACGAGCTTACAGTCAGCGCGGCGTTCTTCGAGCACGGATTCAACGATACCGCGTCGTTCGAAGTCGCGATGCGCCGGATGCCGCCGGGCCGCGGATTCATGGTCGCAGCCGGCATCGAACGGCTGGCCGAGGCGCTGGAGGAATATCGTTTCGACGCCGCCGCGATCGGGCATCTCGAGTCGCTGCAACTTTTCAAGCCGGATTTTCTTGAATTTCTTTCGAAACTCCGCTTTACCGGTTCGATCCGGGCGATTCCCGAAGGCACGATTTATTTCGCCGGCGAACCGATCGTGGAGATCCGCGCGCCGCTGATCGAAGGCCAGCTGATCGAGACGCTGGCGCTCAACCAACTCGGATTCGCTTCGATTGTCGCGACCAAAGCCGCGCGATGCTTCGTCGTCGCGGGCGGCAGGCGGTTGGTCGACTTCGGTCCGCGCCGCGCGCAGGGCGCCGATGCGGCTCTTATCGCGGCGCGCTCGAGCTACCTGGCGGGCTTTCACGGCACCGCCAACGTGCTCGCGGGCAAGCGCTACGGAATCCCCGTTTTCGGCACGATGAGCCACAGCTTCGTGATGGCGCACGAGCGCGAGCGCGACGCGTTCAGCGATTTTGTCTCGAGCTTCCCGGCGCTCAGCACGCTGCTTGTTGACACCTACGACACGGTGCATGGCGTCGAGAATGCGGCCGCGGTCGGCGCGAAATTTCGCGAGGCGGGCGTGAAAATCCAGGGCGTGCGGTTGGACAGCGGCGACCTCCACGAACTCAGCCGCAAGACGCGGCGGATTCTCGATCAGGCCGGCTTCGGCGACATCGCAATCGTCGCGAGCGGCAACCTCGACGAATACCGAATCGCGGAACTCACCGACGCAGATGCGCCGATCGATGCGTTCGGGGTCGGCGCCGCGCTCGCGGTCAGCGACGACGCGCCGGCGGCTGACTTCACCTACCAGCTCGTCGATTACAAGGATCACGGCCGGCTCAAGACCTCGGCCGGAAAAATTTCAACGCCGGGCCGCAAGCAGTTGTTCCGCGCTTATGCGCCGAGCGGATCGTTCTTTGCGGACTTGATCGGAATTGTGGACGAGGGCGCGACTACCGTGGCGCGCGAGTTTAAGCCGATCCCGGCGAAAACGGTTCAACTGATGGAGACGGTTTTGGACAAAGGCCGCCGGATCATGCCCCGTCCGACACTGGCCGCGGCGCGCGAGCGGCTGATGAATGGACTGACGGCCCTCGATGCCCGCTACAAGACGATCCGGCGGCCGGCGGAGTTTCCGGTGCGACAGACCGCGGCGCTCGGCGCGCTGGTGATCAGCGAAAAACTGCGCGCGGATAAACGCCAGGATTAGATCGCAGCTCTGCTACGGATTCGACGGTCCCAAGCCTGACGACACGCCGGCAACAAACGGCGTCGTCCGCTCGGGTGGCGGTGAATCCCGCAGACTGTGCGCGGCGGCGGCCAGATGGGCGGAGTCGAAAGTCAAGAGCAATGGCTTGATGAGATCCAGGCGAGGACGGGAATCGGGCGTCCATCGCGTCGGCGCGGGATAATCGATTTCGGAGGCGATTGCACGGTAGCGCTCCATCAGCGGTCTCACGCCCTCGTACGTGCCAACGATCACGATGGCGACCTGGCCGCCGGGCGCCAGGACGATTTGCCAGTCGGTATAGGCGTGGGGCGCCGCATCGACAAGCCAGTCGCGCGGAATGAGGTCGAGCCGTTTGAGTTCAAGCGCAGACAGCTTCGAGAGATCGTGTCCGTCGGCGAGATACTTTCCGGCTGCCTCGAGGATCGTATCGAATCGCAGCGCGTCGGCGCGCGCTTCGACCTGCGCGGCTGGAAGCTTGGCGTAAGATCCGAACGAATCGCGCGGGATTTTGTAAATCCACACGCCTTTTTCGTTCAGTGCCGCGACTCCGAGCGATGCGAGGGTCCGCTGCCAGATCGGAAAATTTGCTTCCTTCGGGTCCGCGATTACGGCCCGCACGCCGAAGCGGGCGATGTAGGCCTTGAGCTGATCGGCAGGCTCGGGCAGATCGATACTGCCGTAAAAGTAGCTAACCACCGGCATTCGACGGAACTCGAACGGCGAGAATCCTGTCCATCCGCCGGCCATCCGGAAGTACATTTCGCTCTGCAATTGCCAGTACATGCTGTTGCCCTTGTACCCCCATGGCAATGGCAAAATGATCTCGCGCGGTTCAAGTTCATTTGCGTATGTTCGGTCGGTGAAGAATGCGGGGATGTCGAGCCTGCTCACCCAAAACGATGCATGCGGATTCGGCGCGATTGATGCCACGATGATCGCCGCCACCGCGAGTTTGGAAACTCCGCGCGCCGACGACGACGCGAACCACATGGCAATCATCACGGCCACGACCAGAAACGCGTACATCATGAAGCGCACCGGCAGGATATTCTCGATTAGGGGAAGGTGTTGGAAGATGGCCCAGGGCATCGGAAACCCCTGCACTCCAGCAATGTGCAGAGTCGGGCCGATGGCGGCGATGATGATCGCAAGAAACAAAATTGTGAGAAACTTACCCGCCGGCGTCGGCCAGAAGCGGCGCCGGAATATCTCGGCGAACACGATCAACACGACGCCGAGATAGTCGCCGTTCTCCATGATAGTGCCTGTGAAGCGGCCCGTGATCGCGGTCGCAAAATCGGCGGCGCCCCACCAGATGGTGTGCCACGGCACGAGGAATCCAATCAAATCCGCACTATACTTGCTGGGCGGCCAGATCGGCCCACTCGGATGACCGAGGGCGAGCAAGTAATAGAAGTAAGCTGAGAGTACGGCTGTAGAGATCAAGTATCCGCCGACGGTGGGAATGATTAGGCGTCGGAGCCGGATGCGGGCGCCGCCATCGAAAAGCACAAGCGCAAGCAGCAGTGAGAATCCGCTGACCAGCGTTGTGGTCGCGAAGAGATCAACCGAACACAAAAATAGAGTGACCAGCAGCGCCGCCAGCATCACGGCAAAACGTGCCGCCGAGATCTCGTCGTCGAGGCGCTTGAGCGCGATCAGCGCGATCAGCGGCGCCGGAAAAATCGCGATACAAACGAGGTGGCCGAGTACCTGGCCAAGCATGTAGGGAGAAAAACCGAAGATGTATCCGCCCAGAACGGAAGGCCAGAATGCTCCCGTCACGCGCCGGCATAGCAGAAACGCGGCAAATGCCGCGAGCGGCGACATCAGCGTTACGATGATGTTGTAGGTTGCGGGCTCGCCCACCGTGACTTGCAGAGGGATCGAGACCCAGGCGGGGATCGGGACGAAGGTCGTCCACGCCAGGTTGATTCCGAGCGGCGCCCAGACGAAGTCGGTGACGAACGGGTTGAGCCCGTGCGCGATCGAAAACCGCCACCAGTTGAAAAACCACATCGTCTGCGGCGGATCGGTATCGCGCCCGATGTAGTAGCCCGAATGTCCGATGAGCCCGCGATCAAGCAAAAGAACCGCTAGTGAGAAGTAAAGCGCGAACGCTCCGAACGACTGCAATCGATGTCGCGCGCGATCCGACGAAGTCATCAGCGGGAATCCGCGCCGAGGAATGGCGTCGTCATCTCGGGCGGCGGCGAAGATTTAAGTTGCCTGGCCGCAGCCTCGACTTGAGCGCGATCGAAAATAACCAGGATCGGGGCGAGCTGATCCTCGGACGGCGAAGACCGGGGATTCCATCGCGACGGCGCTGGATACAGCAACTCGGCTTTGTCCAAATAGCGGTCCAGCAGAGGCTTCACGCCTTGAGGAGAACCCCACAAGGCGATCCCGATCCGCTTATCTGCCAAAACACCGACTGACCAACTGCTGACCGAATTGGGCGCGGTGGCTATCTGCCAGTCGGGCGGCAAAAGATTGAGGCGCTTCAGTTCCGGTGCGGATAGCTTGAGGGGATCGTTTCCACCGGCGATATAGTCTGCCGTGGCTGCGAGAACAGTATCAAACCTGAGCGCGAGCGCACGCGCCTCGATCTCGGCTCCGGTCAATTTCGCATATGCCGCGAATTTTCCCGGCGGAATTTTGTAAATTAACACACCGCCGGACTGTTCGGCGGCCACTCCGAGCGATGCGAGCGCCGGTTCGAGTGTGTCGAATCGTTCGTATGATGGGTCGGCGACGATAGCGGTCACATCGAACCGCGCCAGGTACGCTTTGAGCTGATCGCCGGCTTCCGGCAGGTCTGTCTGGCCGTAAAATAGATCCACGATCGGCATCCGCACGAACTCGAATGGCGAGTTTCTCGTCCATCCGCCGGCCATCCTGAAGTACATGTCGCTCTGCGCCTGCCAGTACATGCTTTTGCCAGTGTGCGGGAACGGCAATGGTAGGATGATCTCGCGTGGTGAGAGTTCTTTTTCATACAGTCTATCGGCGAAGAACGCGGGAGGGTCGAGCCTGCTTACCCAGAAGGAGGTGCTCGGATTTGGCGCGAAGAACAAAACGATCAACGCGGCAGTTAAATTTTTCGTTGATGACCGTACCGACGCACTGCTGAGCCAGATAGCCGCGATCAGCGAAATTAAGAGCGCCGTGTACACAGAGAATCTCACCGGCAGCGCGATCGAAATCAGCGGCAACCGCCCGACAATCGCCCACGGCATCGGAAATATCGCAGATCCCCCCACGCGCAGCGCTGGCCCGAGCGAAGCGACAATGGCAATCGCGAGCATCGTAATCAGGAAGCTGCCCGCCGATGTGCGCCACGCAGCCCGCCAGTAAGCCTCGATTACGATGAGCAGCGGGATTCCGATGTAAGCTGCGTTCTCGTAAATGTCCGCGCCAAACGTTCCTGTTATTGCCCGCGCGAATCCAAAGGCGCCGAGGAGATTCGTCTCAGTGGGAATGAAGAAATTGAGCAGGTCTGCGGTGAAATTGCCGGGTGACCAAATCGGACCGTGAGGGAAGCCGAGAGCGAAGAGATAGTAGAGGTATGGCGAGACGACGATCATCGCGATCGCGTAAGCCGCAGCCAGAGAACCAATCAGGCCGAGTAATCTTGCCCGCGTTTCGCCGCCGAAAAAAACGATGGCGATCAACAGGGCGAATCCGCCGAAGACGGTCATGGTCGCGAAGAGTTCGATCCCGCAGAGAAATTGCACTATCAGGAGCGCCGCAATCTCGAGCGTGAAGCGCCGCGCTGAAATCTCGCCGTCGAGGCGGCGAAGCCCTGTCAACGCTGCGAGCGGAACCGGAAAGGCAAGTATCAAATTCAAATGGCCCCCCAGCATCTGACCCAACATGTACGGCGAGAAGCCGAAGATGTAACCGCCGAGGATTGACGGCCAGAAGGCGCCGGTGACGCGACGGCATAGCAGAAATGCCGAAAGCGTGGCGAGCGGGAGCGCGACGAGACAGAGAATGTTGTAAGCTGCGGCTTCGCCGAACCAGCACCCAATCGGAATTGCGACCCATGCCGGAAGCGGTATGAACGCTGACCATGCGAGATTGAATCCGAGCGGCGCCCACAACAGATCAGTCAAAAAAGGGTTGACACGATGATCAAGCGCGTACCGCCACCATCGCATGAACCACATGTATATGGGAGGGTCGGCTTCACGCCCGATGTAAGCGGTCGTCAGATGGCCTGCGAGACCACGCCCAAACAGAAGAATCGACAAGGCGAGAAAGAACACGAAGGCTGCGGTCCGCTCATATCGGCCGTAGTGGCTATTGACGTGAGCCATTATGTTAGGAGGGGCGCGAAGCTATGCGCGATGACTCGTGGCTGAGGTCGCGCCTGTGGCGTCCAGTGCGGAGGCGGCGTCGAGGATGCATTGCTCGGTCGTCGGCCAATCGATGCACGGGTCGGTGACGGAGACGCCGTACTTGAGCTTGGTGCGATCCGAGCTGAGCGGTTGGTTACCGGCTTCGATATTGCTCTCGAGCATCGCGCCCATGATCGCGCGACTGCCAGCGCGCACCTGATCAATCAGCGTCCGCAGCACCGCGGGCTGTTTGGTGAAGTCCTTGCTCGTCTGCGCGTGCGAGCAATCCACCATCATGCGCGGCTCCAGCGCGGCGCTCGCGAGCATCCGGCGGCATTCCTCGATACTGGCGGCGTCGTAGTTCGGCTTGCGTCCGCCGCGGAGCACGATGTGAGTATCGGGATTTCCCGAGGTGCGGATCACAGCCGAGATTCCGTCCTGGGTGATGCCGAGAAAAGAATGCGGCCGGCGCGCCGATTGAATTGCGTTGATCGCAACCTGCAGATTTCCTTCCGTCGTGTTCTTGAATCCGACCGGCATCGACAACCCGCTCGCCATCTCGCGATGGGTCTGCGACTCGGTCGTGCGTGCGCCGATCGCGGCCCACGCGACCAGGTCCGCGATATACTGCGGCGTGATCGGATCGAGCAGTTCGGTCCCCGCCGCGAGGCCCATCCGATTTATTTCGATCAACAATCGGCGTGCGATGCGCAATCCTTCACGCATATCGCAGCTGTCGTCCATGTGCGGATCGTTGATGAGCCCCTTCCATCCCACGGTCGTGCGCGGCTTTTCGAAGTACACGCGCATGATCACGTGGAGCCGATCCGAGGTGGCGTCCTTCAGCTTCGCCAGCCGCCGGGCATAATCGATCGCGGCGTCGGGGTCGTGTATCGAACACGGGCCGACTATGCACAGCATCCTGCGGTCCCGCCCCGCCAGGATTTCGCGAATCGTCTGGCGCGCCTCGACCACGGTCTGCGCAATTCCCTCGTCCACCGGCATCTCGTTCTTGAGCAGATTCGGCGCGATCAGCGGTTCGGTGGCGAGAACGTGGACATCCTGAATTTGACGCATAGATGGCCCCTATTTTTATCCGAAAGGACGCGGCTAACAAAGCCGCTGCCTATTGGGCATAATACCGTTCGAATCGAATCCCTGGACCCGACGCAGAATGCCGTGATGGAAGAAAAGGGCGAACCGCAACCGAACCCAGAAGGGCGGCATAAGAGCGGCGAACCGCCTGCAGTCGGCCGGCCGCCGCGACTCCTCCGCGTCAGGCTCTGGCAGGCGATCGCGGGGATGTCTGTTGCCGTCGCACTCGCGTCACTCATCGTGATGTCCGAACTCGCCGGCTCGCTCGCGCGACGCACCAACTATGTGAATCGCCGCGTAGCTGCTCTGAATGCGACCGTCCGCGATCTACGCCGCCAGACGGCG
>DLMJ01000035.1 GCA_002479255.1 Candidatus Binatus soli
CGAGGCCCGAGACTGGTTCAAGTATTTCAAGTGCTCCGAGATCGATCGGACCTGCCTGCCGGGCGAGGTGATCAACCGCGAGCGCAGCGCGGGTTTCCGCAGAATATTCCTTTACAAGCTGCTTCATTATCCGCTGCAGACCGTTCGGCTGCTGCGCCGCTTCACGCGCTTCATGCCGATGCGCGACGTGGTTTACCTGATTCTCAAGCCCTTCATGGGCCAGCGTCGCGGAGCCACCCCGGCGGAGACCCTTTCGCGCGCCGTCGAGCATACGGAGCTTAAGGACTCGGCCGCGGCCCTCACCCAAGTCACCGACGCGATGTTCGAGCAGGCGATTGCCGAGTCCCGGGCCGAACGGGCCCTAATGCAGCCCAGGTCGTGAAGTCCGTAGATCTGTGGTGCAGCGGAACGCTGTGCGATTTCGCGCGCCGTTCATCCGGCCCCTAAACCCGGGCTGGGTCAGAGTCTTCGGCGCAGCGACAATCGGCGAATTGCGATCTCGCCAGCCTCTCCGGTAACGTCAGGGAATTATTTCAGGGGAACAGGGAATTTTCTTCGAACAGCAGGGAAGCCTTGGCCTTCTAATAGCGGCGAAAAATCCAGATCTATTACCACGTTTGGAGTTTTTATTGAGGAGAACGGCGAGTCGCAAAACTCCTGACCAGTGTGTGGCGAATTGCTGACTCTGGGAAAATCAGTAATTCGACACAGACAGGTACTGGCGTCGTTTGAGCCATGCTGTACGCGGGTGGCTAACTTTAAATAAGATGCTGGGCAAGCAATGAGTCCGTATCTTCTGGCGGTGGCGATCGTCCTCGGCGCAGCGGTCGTTTTTTTCACCCTGCCGTGGACCTTGCCGCACTCGTGGTACAGGGCGCTCTTCTATCCCGGCGGCAGGCCGAACGCGCTCTCGAGACGTCTCAACTCTGGACAGGCGCGGCTATCCGCGCTCGGAGTTTTGCCGACACTGATGGTCGCCCTGGAAACGAGGGGGCGGCGAAGCGGCAGGGTCTGCTTGGTCCAGCTGGTCGTGGCTCAGGTCGGCACGGAACGATACCTGGTGTCGATGCTGGGCGAGAACGCCGACTGGGTGCGCAACGTGCGCGCTAGCGCGGGCGCCGCCGTGCTCCGCCATCGGAGAACGGAAAGGGTGAGGCTGGAGGAGGTGCCGGCGTCGCGGCGTCCGCCGATCCTCAAGGCCTATCTTCAACGGGCTCCAGGCGGCCGCCCGCACTTCGACGTAAATCCTGACGCACCGCTGGCGGAGTTCGAGAAGGTGGCGGCGCGCTATCCCGTATTCCGCGTCGTCGCGGAGTGAATCGCCGGCAATCGCGGTTGAAGATCAGGCCATATGCGCCGGAGCGTGTGTGTGGCGAATTACTGATTTTCCCAGAATCAGCAATTCGCCACACACGCGATCGTATTCCGCGCGCGTCATCCATGAGGAGACGTGCTGGAAGCCTTCATGACCGGCGGCAAGGTAATCGCGATAGGCGCTTGGGTTGTCGTCGAGCTGCTGGATGATCTCCATCTGGAACTCGCCCGAGAAACCTAACGCGAGAGAGATTCGCGGCGGCGGGGCAGGCCTGCCGCGATAGCGATAGTTGTCCGGCGTAACATCGCGCATCATGAAGAAGGGGCCGACGCCGAGCGTGCGCGTCCAATAGTCGAGCGCTTTTTCGAGGTCGCGCACGACGAACGCGATCTGTCGCATTTCTCCGAAAAACCCGCTCATGAACGGACCTCCCTTGGGCCTGCGAAAAAGACAGTGCGCCTTCGGCCGACCTGAATCGATGTAGACGATGTTCGGCACGCCGAAGCGTCTGATCGTCTCATCGACCATCGCGCTGGCGCCGGCGGACTTCGAAGCATCGGCGCACAATGCGAACGCGTTGCCGCCCTCGTATTTGATCCGTCCGCTATAGCTCGATTACGTAGCCGTCGGGATCGGCGACGTATGCGTACGGGAATTGCCCGCCGTGCTTGCCGCGCGAGACCAGCTTGCCGCCCGCCTTTTCGACCTGCTTGATCACCCGGTCGTGATCTTTGACGTCCAGCTTGAATCCAAAGTGCTGGAATCCGCCCGCCATGCCGACCGGTTCATCCGGCCCAACCTGGTGCAATGCCAGTGAGTGCCCTCTTGCTTCCGGCACCATGAAGATCAGGCCTTTGCCCGCGCTGAAACCGACTTTCAGCCCGAATGCCTCCCCATAGAAACGTATCGAGCGGGCGAGGTCGCGCACATTGATGTGCAGATGGTTGAAGCCCTCGGCCCTTACCGGAGCCTCGGCGCCTTCCATCAGCGGACTCGCGCGCTTTTCTTCTGGTCGGATTCTGGTAGCCATAGCTCACCTCATTGCTGACGCCATCGCCCGGCCCGCGCCGACTTTCCCAACCTTATACCACCTGAGCCTTCTCAAAACCTGGTCCACGCGGAAAGTAACTTCCTGAGTCGCGCGCGACCGCGGTCTTGGTGATGCCCCTGTCCCATCAACTGAAAACTCCCAAGGTCTCGAAAAGTCTAGCGATCCATCTTGCCCGGCGACACCCCGGCCTCGACCGGTGCCTCCTCAAAACTCCATCCACGCCGAAAACACGGGAGTTTCGCGCCGCGCCGCCCGCCAGATGAATTTCCCTGCTTCGCCCTGAAAATTCCCTGTTACGTCGAAAAAATTCTCTGTTCCTCCAAAATAATTCCCTGTTCGGTTGAGTAGGGAATTTCGTCAAAAACCCGAGAGAAGACAAGACTTATTTGGTCTCAATTCGACTCCAAGGCAGCCGAAATCGCGATAATTCCCTGTATTTTCCCTGATGATCAGGGAATTTGACGCGGAGAGCAGTACACATCGGACTGGATCATCCACCATTCTTCCTCTCATAAACAAAAGATTTTTCGCGGCTTTTGCTCCTCGCTGCCGACTTGTGTCAGGCAGCCTTCTTGCCTCAACGGGATGTTTCGCGCTCGTAGCACATCTTGTGGCGAAAATATTGAGACTCTTTCCCTCTTTCCACAGAATCGGTCGTGGCAGAGATAGATCGAATCATGCAGCCGATCGCGCCACCCGGTGGTGCCGTTGGCGTCATGATTCGTCGGGCGCCTCTCCCGTGCGCCCGTAGTAATGCGGCGGTTAGCAGAGCAAATGAATGGAGCCTCAAAAAAAGCTTGGCGGGGAAATCAAGACTCGTGAGTTCTAAACGCCGGCCGGTTGATGGTTGCTGAAAAGACGCAAAGAGTGCCTAATGAGCTGGGTATAAAGGCGATTTCAAATGAACACTGAAAGGACCCCCCGCACAATGATAGGCGCAGATGATCGCGTCGCGATTGCGCTCCTAAGCAGCGTACTCACCGCAACGGCGCAGACGTCGACCGCGTTCCTGTTGCTGATCCTGGTGCTCGCGGCTACTGCCCGGACCGCCGCAGCGCAGTCCGGAATACAGGATTATCAAAATTACTGCGCTGAGTGCCATGGGCTTGGCGGTAAGGGTGACGGCCCCTCACGCTTGACCATTCCGATGAACCCGCCACCGAACGATCTCACTCAGATGGCAAAGAAAAATGGCGGAAAATTTCCCTTCGATGAGGTCGTGGACTCGATCGACGGCCGCAAGAATATACCGTCGCACGCGCGACTCCAGATGCCTTTTTGGGGGACGACCCTTCAGAAACCGGGCAAGGAGTTCACGGCCGAAAGCGATGCCGAGGTGAAGAAAAGAATCGAATCGATGGCGCGATACGTCGAGAGCCTCCAGCAGAGGTGACGCAACACGCGAGCGCTTATCCGTTAGTGGCTTCGCCCGCAGCGCCAAGCAAAACAGTTATTTGGCGGCCTAATGAGCCGCGTTCTCGAACGAATGCAAAACCCTGAGCGTGCGTTCTCGATCCATCGGTTTCGAGGTGTAATACTGGACGTTATATGCACGCGCGCGCCGTTCGGTCTCGGGACTGTGAACCGCGGCGATGTAGGCTACGAGTGCGCGGGGGGCGTGTTTTCGCACTTGGCCAAGAAGCCAGCCGCACGTCGATTCATCGATAGCCTCGTCGTCGATTACAACTATCCTGGCATCCGGCTTCAGCAGAAACGCGTGCCCCTCATGCGGATCGGTAAATTTCTCCATGACCCAGGAATCGCTCATGCCCTCGGCGATCGTCTTCACGACCGATTCGTCGCGCGAAAAAACCGCTGCCGCCCAACGCCTTTCGACCGCGGTTCCTGCCGGGTCCGCCGGCGATGCAAGCGTAACCCGGTGCGCAGACTTGCGGCTTACCTTGCCCTGCGAGGAGGCTGATTCGAGTTTCAGTTGGTTGTGCCGCCGGAGCATTGATGTCCCACGCTAGCAACCTGCTATCCCAGCTCTTGCTTGAAGCATGCCAGCGCCATTGCTCGGGCAAAACTCCGCTGAAATCCGACGATTTTGGTTTTTGGAGGGACATATGTTAAAAAGATTCGTCCCCGTTGAACGCAGTTTTTGACCGGTTTGACGCCTTTGGAGCCAGTTCACCCGGAAAGCCAACGAATGAAGACAAACACCAACCCACCGCCTCCGGCCCCTCTGCCCAGCGGGGGGCCACGTTATTTTCACTTGCTGTGGGACACGGAACTCGACGAGCTCCGTCCGCTGCTGGAGTCCATCGAGAAAAATCGCAACCGCGTGCTGGAACACTGGTACCAGCTCTACATGCTGCACTTTGCCGACAGCCGCGCGCTGACGAAGACGGAATTCATGGAGATCTTCGGCAGCGAACTCGACGCCACGATGAAGGATCTACTCGACAAAGACATGGACGCCTTCGCCGCCGACGTTGCACGAATCGGGGAACAGCTCGCCGAACGGGGCGTGCCATTCTCGGAGCTAATCGTCTCGATTCACCTTTTCGAGGAGAGCGCGGCCACCGTGTTTCCGTCGTCCCCGCCACTAATGCCGCGGACGTACCAGTCGTTCGACAAGCTGAGTCATATCCGAATCGTGGTGCTTGCAGATACCTACTTCCGGTCGAAGACCGCCGTCTCCGGAGCGCGAATCCTGGCGCTCGAACGCGAGGCCGAGGCGCTTCCGTATCATTCTCGCAGCCGGTTCCACGGGATGGTCGGTGCCAGTGCGACGATGCGGCAGCTGTACGACCGGGTGGAAGCTGCTGGCGTCACGCGCGGCACGATTTTAATCGTCGGCGAGAGCGGCACGGGCAAGGAGCTGGTAGCGCACGCCATTCATGAATGCGGCCCGCAGCCGGGGGCGCCGTTCGTCGCGCTCAACTGCGCGGCTATACCCAAGGACCTGATCGAAAGCGAGCTGTTTGGATACAAGCGCGGTGCGTTCAGCGGAGCGAACGCCGAGTATCTGGGGCTGTTCCGCGCAGCTGACGGCGGAACTCTGTTCCTGGACGAAGTCACGGAGATGAGTACCGACACGCAGAGCAAGCTGCTGCGCGCTATTCAGGAGCGCGCGGTGCGTCCTGTAGGCTCGACCAGAGAGGTTGCAGTGGACGTACGCCTGATCGCCTCGACCAACCGCGATCCCCAGGAGGAGGTGAAGGTGGGGCGCCTTCGAGACGACCTCTACTACCGTCTTCAGGCGGGCGTCATTCACATACCGCCGCTCCGAGAGCGCCTTGAGGATGTTGCGCTGCTGGTCGAGCATTTCATTGAGCTCTTCAACGCAAGGCAGATGCGGGGAGTTCCCGTCACGGGGGCCGAGGACGAAGCGATCGAGGCCATGCGACGGTATCCGTGGCCGGGCAACGTGCGCGAACTTGCCAACGCGATTGAGACCGCATTCACCTTCAGCCGCTCGCCCGTGATCCGATTGCAGGACCTGCCGGCATCGATCGCCGGTGCGCGCGCCGCCGAACGCGTGCCCATCGCCAGGAAAAACCCGGTTGGCAGTTTCGCCGATGCCGAGCACGCCCTTATCCGCCGCGCGCTTGAGGCGACTGAAGGCAACAAGGTGCAGGCTGCCAAGCTGCTGAAGATCTCTCGTAAGAAGCTCTACGCCAAGATCGTGAAGTACGGAATCGAATGATCAGGCGCGCGGCCGACGCGTTTCACCCTGCCAGATGGCCGTGAGGGCGCCGTCCTGGTCAGACCACGTGTAACGCGCGCGTCCGCCGAAAGCTTTCTGCAGTTCGCGGGCGATACGATGCGCGAGCTTTTGCGACGTGGTCAGCACCTCGAACCTGCCCTTAGCCGTTCATGATCTGGCTGGCTCCGGCAACGACCAGTAAGAACGCCCTTAGCAAATCGGTCGTGGTGACGATGCCGACCAGCTTGCCGTTGTCGGCGACAATCGGCAGTCCACCGATCTTGTGCTTCAGCATCAGGCGGGCCGCGTCTTCCACCGTGTTATACGGCGTGACGGTGATGAGCCCGGTGCGCATCGCCGCATTCACACGCGTGGATCCCAGATAGCCCATGTGCTCGCGTATGTCGCGCTCGGTGAGGATCCCGACCAGCCGCCCGTCCTCCACCACCGGCAAACGCCTGAACCGGCCGTCGTCCATAACTGCCTTTGCGTTCGCCAGTGTGTCATCAGGGTTGATTACGATGGGGTCCGAGGTCATCAGGTTGACAATCTGCATGGTTGTCCTCCAAGGCAGTCAGTTGGTGAGACTGCAATTCGCTTGCCATCGGCGGTTAAGCATCGATGCTCGCGGGCCGTGATGAAGATGAAGGCTTTTGTGAGCTGCACCCTGTCTCACCTGCACGTCAGCCGCATCGACATTTGCGAGATGTCGCGATCCGATACACCTTCACGATCGTGCAGGAAGCGGCATTGAAATTTTTTGAGTGCTGCGATCGGACACAGGTCAACGCGACAAGCAATCGAATCGCTAGTTGCGAGCCGCAAAAAACAAAACCCGGACGATGGTACGGCATTGTGCTAGTATATGAGTGCGGCTGACCACGGAGGAGCGCATTCTTATGGCATATCCATTCCGCAGGATTCTTTGCCCGGTGGATTTCGACGATAACTCGATGCAAGCGCTCGATACTGCCGCGAATTTCGCCCGCGAGAACAACGGCACTGTATTTGTCTTGCACGTGGTTCCGATGATCATCGCGCCGACGGGAATGCCGGTCTATGTTGATCTCTACAAGGGGCAGGAAGAGACTGCTCGCGACAAGCTGCTCGAGATCGCACACAAGCGGCTGGCCGGCCTCAAGTACGAACTCCTGACCCATACGGGCGAGCCGGCCGGCGCCATCTTAAACGCCGAAAAGAAGATGAGCGCCGACGTGATCGTTATGGCCACGCATGGGCGGCGAGGCTTCAAGCGCTTTTTCCTTGGCAGCATCGCCGAAGTCGTCTTGCGCGAATCCACCTGCCCTGTCCTGACCGTGCGCTGCACTCCGGCGCAAAACGGACTGGTCGGCACTTGGATGACGAAAAATCCGGTCACCGCGACTCCGCACGAGAAGCTCGCCTCCATCGCGGCAAAGATGCACGCGGGAGGTTTTCGATGCGTGCCGATCCTGAATGACGCAGGCGCCCCGGTCGGCATTGTGACCGACCGTGACATCCGCCAGCACACGGGCTCCCTGGATCAAATCGAAGCCTGCAAGGCGATGAGCGAAGCGCTGATAACTGTAACGCCGTCGTCCGATATTCAAGAGGCCGCGCGCTTGCTGCGCGAGCGGAAGATCGGAGGGCTGCCAGTGCTGGGAGATGGTAAGCTCGTCGGCGTGATAACCACCGACGACGTGCTTGAGGCGCTGACCACACGAGTCTGAGCACGGCGACTAGTCAGGAGCGATGCGCGGACCCGGGTGAAATGATGGAAACATGCGGGACGCCAAGGCCTGACGGACATCCAACCGGCGGCGTCTCGACGCTGGTCGAGGCAATGATGCGGCCGGGCTTCTACCCGGATTCGCCCGCTCGTGTCGAACTCAAGCAGACACACATATCTTACGTCTTTGTCGCCGGAGAGACGGTTTTCAAGGTCAAAAAGCCGGTTCATTTTGCATTTCTAGACTGTTCCAAGCTCGCGCGTCGGTTCCACTACTGCACCGAGGAGGTGCGTCTGAATGCGCGTCTTTCGCCGCGCGTGTACCTCGGCGTGTTCGCGATTCTTAAGCGTGCGGACTCCTTCGTCCTCGGACCCGAGGTTCGTGTGGAGCATCCCGAAGCCGTCGAGTACGCGGTCAAGATGCGCCGGCTGCCCGAAGACCGAATGCTCGATCGGCTCCTCGCCGCTGGCCGGGTGGACAGCGCCACGATCCGCGCTATTGCGACGCGTATTGCGGATTTCCACGCGAGCGTGCCGTCGAATCGTGGATGGACCTACGGTTCAGCCGCGGCAATCTGGCGCGGCGTGATCGAGGACATCGCGCAGAACGAGGGTTTTATCGGTCACACGCTTCGCCAAGACCAATTCACGGCGATTGACGCCTTCTGCCGCGCCTTTATCACGGCTCATTGGCGGCCATTGAACGAGCGGGCGCACGAGGGCCGCGTCCGCGAAGGCCACGGCGACTTGCGCGCCGAACACATCTGCATTGCGGGCGACGGAAGCGAAATTGATGTGATCGATTGCGTCGAGTTCAGCGAGCGGCTGCGCTACGGCGACGTCGCTTCGGAGATCGCATTCCTGGCGATGGACCTCGAACGGCTCGGCGCGCCCCGGCTCGCCGAGGAGTTAGTCGAGGCCTACGCCGAGATCACCGGCGACGAAGAGCTTGCGGTGTTCGTCCCGTTCTACAAATGCTATCGCGCATGCGTGCGCGGCAAGGTCGAGAGCCTGAGAAGCCTCGAGCGCGAGGTTGGCGCCGCGGAGAGCGAGCGCGCCCGCCGGCTCGCGCGTAGTTACTTCGAGCTTGCATGGCGCTATGCGCGTGGCGCATCGCCGGCTCTGATCGTAGTGTGCGGGCTTTCGGGCACGGGCAAATCGACCGTCGCCCGCATGCTTCAGCACCGCAAAGGCTTCAAAATCATCAACTCGGACCGCGTCCGCAAGCGTCTGGCAGCGGTCTCCGCGCACGAGCACGTCCGCACGGATTACGGAACGGACATATATTCCGATCGATTTACGAGAATCACCTATGACGCGATGCTCGGCGAAGCGGAGAGCCTCCTGAGCGACGGCCGCGGAGCAATTCTTGACGCGACGTTCAAGGCGTCTGCCGATCGGCAGCTCGCGCTGGCGATAGCGGCACGGCGCGGCGTGCCGGTGCTCTTCGTCGAATGCGTGGTCAGCGAAGACGAGGCGATACGCCGGCTGGAGCGGCGCGGATCGATACCCGGTGAAGTGTCAGACGCTACACCGGAGGTGTACGAGCGGCAGCGCGCCGAGTTCGAGCCGCTTCGCGAGATTCCGCCGCAAAACCACGTGCGCATCGACACCACCCGGGAGCGCGAATACCTTGCCGCCGAAATCGACGATGCCCTCGATCACCTGCTGCATCGTATGCCCTGCGAACATCGCAACTCAGACGCCAATTGAGACCGCAGCCTTCGGAAACGAGGATCGGCAGCAGCATCATTTGCGCTTGGCCTCGGACTGCCAGGTCGCGAGCAATCCCGCCTCGCCCCCGTCGCCGCGGCTCCATTCGTACTTCGCGCGCCCGCCAAACGCCTTTGCGAGTTCGTGCGCGATTCGATGCGCAAGCTTTTGCGAGGTCGTCAGAATCTCCAATGTGGCGCCATCCCATTCGATGGAAACGATCTGCCGCTCCGGCTGCGTGAAACCCGCCCGCTCGGCGACGTTGTGGATTCTTTTGCGGATGGCGTCGAGCTTGGCGGCCACTGCTGCGCCTCGCGCGATCACTCGGCCGTGATACTCGCCGCCCACGGCCTGCGTGCATCCTGGGCAGGTTCCCCATTGCGCACGCTCGAGCAGCCTGCCTGTAAGGGGGTGATTCCGACGCCAGGTCTCTAGCGAATACACTGCGCCGCATCGCTGGCACACAGTCGGGTCGAATGGCTCCGGTGTTTTGAGCGCGACCGGCGGCTTCTGGTTGGCGCGCGTGCCGCGCCGGTCAAGACTCCGAATCATGCCCTTTCCACGTTTCATCGCTCGCTCCTCTTTCGATTTGGCGCTGCAAGCGCCACGAAGGCGTCAAGGCGCGTGCGCAGCGTTATCGTACCGCCATTCGGCGATCCTGAATCGTGTTGAGGTAGGCGATTATTTTGCCGATCACCTCCCCGATCCCGTATTCGCCTCTTTCACCCTGACCAAGCTCGTAAAGGCGCTCTCCCCATACCGGCATCTCGTGAGTCCCATGCGCTCTGGGTGTATCTCGACCGTCTATCAGTTCGGCGATGCGATGCGCCGGCAGTGGTATGCCATATTTGTCGCTGAGCTTGCGGAGACTTGTCGGCGGCGTGGACAGGCTCTTCGCCACCGGACCGTCTCCGAGACCGTCCAGACCATGACATGACGCGCAGTAACGAATGAAATAGCGGTGCCCGTCGCTCACGTCATTGCCCGCAGATAGCGCGGGCTGAGAGACGGACAGCACGACGCCTAGCGCAAACATCGACCACAACGCTTTTAGCTTCATCGATTCACCCAGGAATATTTAACTCGGTATGCTCAACGCGCGATAGGCGTCGCGGTCGGAGTCGGAGTCGCGGTTGATGTAGGCGACGGTTGCATCGCCGCTGCGGCCACCTCGGGATCCGGGATGTATTCCGGGGGATACGGAAGCCGCCGCCAGCTCAACAGCAGGAGCGTCAGCGCTCTCGATTCCTCGGGCTTCATGTTGAAATCGGGCATCTGCGTGTGCGGCGAAACTACGCTCGCCTGCGTCAGATGCTGCACGTTCCAATTGAACATCGTGCGTTCGCCGCGCACGTGCGCGAAGTTCAGCAACTCGGGGTTTCGGTCTCCCTCGTAGGTCAGCTCGGGTCCGGTGGTGCCGCCGCTCCCTTCTACGACATGGCAGACCATGCACTTTTTCTTTTTGACCAGCTGCTTGGCGAGATTGATCTCCTCCATCGCGGGCGTGGCGGCATCATGGCGATGGCAAAAGTTGCATCGCATCTGAATCATCTCGTTCATCGTGAGCCCGTTTTGTCCCGCCAGTGCGCGCGAGAGCATGGGGTCGTCCCATCCCCGTCCGCCTTGATGAGCCCCCGCGACAGTCGTTGCCGATCCGTCGCCGCCGTGGCATGGCGTGCATCCGAACCTTGAGAATTCATGCTTCACGAGCCAATCGTTCATCGGATGCGGTTTCAGCGGCTCGGCGATCGTGGCCGGAAGAACCGAAGACCATTCGTAGCCGAGATGGCATGTGATGCAGCGGTCGGTGACGCCGATCTTGGGTATCCAGATCTGTTTGATGCCCGCGCGGAAGTCGCGCGCGTCTTCGACTTTACCGTAGTGCCCGAGCAGTTGGGGAAACTCCTGCTGATAAGGTCCCCACTCGGTGCTGAACTCAATCCAGAAGCCAACCACCACCAGCGCGAAGAACAGGATCGACATCGCGACCAGCCAGCCGAAGTCCTTCACCTCGAACGATTCGTTCTTTTCCGCCATTTCAGTAAAGCTGCGGTATCTCTGGACGCGGCTGGCCGGGCCAGTAGATCCGCCAGTAGGGGCCGCGCAAGTAAACCCCGACCATGATCAGCACGATGATCACGAGCGTCGCGACGGCGAAGGTTGCGTTCTGCCGCTTGCGCTCGGGGGCGAGCCATCGCCCTTCGGTCCGAAGTGGAGAACGATCGAGCCATGGCCATAGCGTCAGCACGGCGAGGAGAAATCCAGGCAGCAGTATTCCGCCCAGCAACGCGCCGCTGATTGTAAACCCGCCCATGCGAACAGTCGTTGAAGCGACCAACTCCTGCAGCCAGACGAAATACCACGGCGCTTTCGCGGGATTCGGCGTCACCGATGGATTGGCGAGACCCTCCAGCGGTGCGTTGAACAGCAACGCGGCCAGCAGCGTGATGTTGAACACGATCAGGAAGACCAGCGCGATTCGCCGCGACATATTCGGCGACGAGAAAACCTGATCGGACTCTTCGAGTTCGGTCGAACTCATCACCTGCACGGAGGTGCCCGGCGTAAGTCCGAACAGCGAGTAACTTTTGGTCTTCGGGGTCGCCTTCGGCGCCATTGCGCGCTCATTGCGAACGCGCTCGATCACCGCGAGACCGCCGTCCTTGCGCACCCGCCACATGTGATAGCCGAACAGCACCAACGCGAGGACCGGCAGGAAGAAAACGTGCAGCACGTAAAAGCGCAGCAAGGTCTGCTGCCCAATTTCATGGCCGCCAAGAAGAATGAATTGAATCGTCGGCCCGACCAGCGGCGCCTGCTTCGCGATACTGGTCCCTACCGTGATTGCCCAGAATGCGAGCTGATCCCACGGCAACAGGTAACCGGTGAAGGACAGAAGCAAAGTCGCGAGGAAGAGAATTACCCCGACCACCCAGTTGATCGCCCGGGCGCCGCGGTACGCGCTCGTGAAGAACACTCGCGCCATGTGGATGTACACGATGGCAACCATCCCTTCCGCCGCCCATCGATGCTGATTTCTGAGCAGACGGCCGAAGCTGACGGCGTACTCCAGGTCCTTGATGCTTCCGTATGCGCGCTCGGTGGAGGGCACGTAGAAAAACATCAGCATCACGCCCGTGACGGTCAGGATCAGCAGCAGTGCTGCCGACGCGGTGCCGAGCCAGAACGAGTAGTTCCAGTCCATGCTGGCGCGCGCGACTTTGGCCGGAAACCAGTGGAGCCAGAAGTTCTTGACGATCGCTTCCGACGATTCGCGCTCGCTTTCAGGGGACCATGCCCAGGAAATCTTGCGCCAGAACGCCTTGATCTTGTCGCCCACCGATCAGGCCTTGCCTTTTCCGCCGATGACCAGCCTGAAGTCGCGCGCAACGTCGGTTGCGCTATCGACTTCGAGGAACCCATCGGGCGAAACCGTCGTCGCAAACCAATCGAGCGGACGCGGTGCAGGGCCCGAAATCACCGTGCCGTCGGGATTAAAGCGGCTGCCGTGGCACGGACAATCGAACTCGGTATCTTTCCACTGCACGTTGCATCCGAGATGAGTGCATATGGCGGAGATCACGTGGAACGCATCCTTCTGACGAATCACAAAGAGCCGGTGCGCTGCGTCAAGGGTGTAGCCGTTGGGATAATCGTTGGGCCGCTTGAGCTTGAAGCGGCTCGGCGGCTCGTAGAGCACGTTGGGAAAGAATGCCCTGCCGGCCGCGCCGATCTGGCCGAGGAACGCGGCCAACACCGACCCTTTGCCGATGAAGCGCAGAATCTTTCGCCGATCCGCGTCCATCAGGCGGCCGTCTCTTCGAACTGAAAGCGTTCCATGGTAATCGCCGAGGTCGGGCACCTGATCGCGCACAGGCCGCAACGGATGCATTTGGCCTCGTCGTAGAGAAAAGCGCTGAGCGTCTGCGCATCCGTCATCACGCCGGCAACCCGCTCTTGATCGGCGATTTCCCCCGAGGGCGCGAAATGCAGGCAGTGCTCCGGACAAATGTCCACGCATCGATTGCACAGAATGCATTTCGACCCGTCGTAGATCGGATGGATATGGCAGTAGAGGCATCGCTCCGCCTGCTCGCGCGCATCGCCCGGAGTAAACACGGACTCAACTTCCGTGATTCCGGTGCGGCGCGAGAGCGGAACCAGTGGAACCTCGCGCCGCTTTTGGTCATAGTGTTCGACCATCCCGTAGGTGTCGGTCGGCAGCTCCTCGATTGTGACGTGCATCCGCGGCTGGCCGAGCGGCTTGCCGCGGAGATACGCGTCGATGCCGCGCGCGGCGACCTTGCCGTGCTGTGCACAGGTGATCAGCAGCGACGGTGGAAAGGCCGCATCGCCGCCCGCGAATACGCCGGCGATGCCAGTCTCGAGAGTGACCGGGTCGATCTTGAGCGTTCCGGCGGGCGTGATCGTGACTCCGTCTTCGGGCTTGATAAACGACAGGTCCGGCGCCTGCCCGATGGCGAGGATCACCCCGTCGGCGTCAACGACACGGCGATCGTTCTCGTCAAATTGCGGCCGGAAGCGGCCCGCGTCATCGAATACCCTGACGCATTTGACTAATTCGATTCCGACCGCGTGGCCGTCGCGGCTGACGATTCGCTTGGGGCCCCAACCGGGCAGAAAAGTGACTCCCTCGTCGCGCGCGATATCGAGTTCCTCGCGACCCTGCGCAGATTTCATCGCCGGCATCTCGAGCTCGGACTCAAGACTGGCGACCGTAACTTCGAGCGCACCGCGCCGCGCCGCCTCGCGCGCCGCATCGAGCGCCACGCGCATCGTGCCTACCGCGACGCTCTGTTCTTCCTCTTGCGACATGACGAGTCCGGGCAGAAGGGTGCGAACCGCGGTTCGGGCCGCATCGATCGCGACCAGGCCGCCGCCGATCACGACAACCTTGCCGCCCAGCGGAACGCGGAAGCCGCGATGGATATTGAGCAAGTAGTCGATCGCCTTGATCACCCCGTCGGCATCGCTGCCCTCGATCGGCACTGCGCGGCCGCGCGACGCTCCAACGGCGAGAAAAATAGCTTCATAACCCTGCTCTTTCAGTTCTTGAACTCCGAAGCCGGGTCGAAGCGGCGTCGAGTAGCGAAACTCGACACCCAGCGCTTCGATCTCGCCGACCTGGCAGTCGATAACGTCGCGCGGAAGCCGGTAGGCGGGAATTCCGTACCGAAGCATCCCGCCCGGATGCGGCATCGCCTCGAATACGGTCACGCTGTAGCCCATCACGGCCAGATCGTGTGCGCATGCCAGCCCGGCCGGCCCCGCGCCGACGACTGCGACTTTGCGCCTGGACGCCGCGGCATCGGGCCGCGCGCCGAGAATATCGAGATGACCCGGAGTGACGCTGCCGCCGCCGGATGGTCCGGCGATCATGTCGCGGATTCCCCTGGCTGAGAGTGCTTCGGGGCCGAATTGCTCGGTGAGAAAACGCTTGAGTGCGCGAATCGTCACGGGCGCGTCGATCTTGCCGCGGCGGCACGCGTCCTCGCATGGAGCGCCGCAAGCGCGGCCGCATATGGACGCGATCGGATTGGGCGATCGCGCGACGCGATATGCTTCGGCCAGGCGTCCTTCGGCGACCAGTTGAACGTAGCGGCCCGCGTCGGTCTTGACCGGGCACGCATCAAGGCACGGCACATTCTTGCGGAACCACCACAAATCGCGCGGAACCGCGTCGATCGAATTTCCATCGCGCATCGCGGTCGCGCTTACTTCTTGCAGAAGGTCTTGACGTAGGCGACGAGGTCGTGGATCTCGTCGTCCGAGAAACCCGTGCTCCACGCCTGCATGTCTTTGCTGAGACCTATGGAGGCGCCGCCGTTCTTGATCACGTTGAACAGCGTAGCGTCGTCAATCTTGCCCATCGTGCCGCAATCAGTGAAATTGCGAGGGTTGGTGGCAAGGGTAGCCGCGGCGGGACCGTCGCCCTTGCCGTTGGCGCCGTGACACTTCATGCAAAACATATCGAAGTTCTGCTTGGCGGCAGCCATGTCGGCCGCGCGCACAGGCACAAACGCGCATGCGATGATCGCGCACACACCAATTGTCGAGATGAGTCGATTCACGTTGTCGTCGTCCTCCGTTTCAAGGTTCGCGCAGCCCGGGCCGAATCAACGGCTCTTGAGGAATTCCACCAGCGCCCTGACGTCGCCGGCCGGTAAGTTTCCGAGCGTACGCATATGCATGATGATCAGGTCCCACTCGTAGGGAGCCTTCTCGGATCCCGGTCGCGCATTATGACAGGTGTTGCAGTAAACCGGCCACAGCTGGGCACCCTCCCGGAACAGGCGGCGATGCTCGGCCGGGGAAACATTCTCAACCGCCGAAGCGGGGGCACCCACAAATCCGAGCGCAAGAGTCGCAAGTACGATTGCGGCGAATATTTTTCTCATGGCCATGACTCCGCTCAGAATCCGATCGTGAATTGGCTTAGGAAGGCGCGATCGTTCGGAATTGAACCCGCGGGTGTCTCGGCGCCGGTTTCGGGTGAGACGAATAGTCCTCCAGCGCGCGGCAACTCGATGTCGAATTCGTTCTGCCAAACGATCGATGGTGCAATCCAATAGTCGAGAGCCAACGCCACTTCGCGAGCGTGCGGCGCATACGTGGCCGGCGACCCGTTGATGCCGAAATCGGGGACCAGTCCGACCTGCGTGCCGATGGCGGCGGGGATGTCGCCGGTTGAAACGCCGCGCTGGTTAACTCCCGAATAGCGCACCAGCGGCTCGAATCGATGGAGATAGCTGTTGAGCATGTCGGGAAGGCCCGGGACGTTGAGATTGGTCAGGAAGTAACCGGCTTGCAGGTACCATCCCTGGCGATTGTCGGTCCCGAGTTCGTCGGGCAGTTGGCGGTACGATTGCACCCATTCACCGCGGGTCTGCAAGTTGCCGATGAAGTAGTTGAAATCCACGCCCCACGAGTTGTACCAATTTCCATTTGCCCACTTGCCGTTGTAGGTGGACGCTCCAAGCTCGAGCCGGCCCATTTCAGAATCAACCGGGAGCGGATAGATGCGAAAACGCGCGCCGATCGATTTGCCGTTGGTCTGGCTGTTTGCGACCGCGGTTGGACTTGAGACCACGGCGCCAAGGACTGGCGAGCTGAAGTTGGGACCGTTTCCGCCCCATACTGTGTAGTCGAAATCCTGGCCGAGCGCGCCGAATTGCATGCCGCCCCGAAGCTGGACTCCAATCTCCGACGGTGGAACCACCGGCTCAACTCCAAACGGCAGCGGCGCCGTGACAAACCGGTTCACCCACATCGGGCTCTGGTTCTCGTACCAATCACCGAACGGTTGGTCGAAAAGCCCGGCCACGACCGTCATATAGTCGTTAAGAAAGAGCTGAAAATCAGCGGTCGACAGGTCGACCCCCGTTCCGGTACTTCCAAACGCCGTGCTGATCACGCCCTCGAACATGATCCAGTCAGTCGGGCGGTACAGAATCATCGGCTCCCAATCGAAAAAGAATGAGTTCTGCGACGCATGATAAAGGCCGTCGAGGGCGCCGGGTTGCTGGTCAAAGATGTAGTTGCCGCCGGCCGCCCCGCTCACAGTGAACGAGTGCGTTCCGAGGTATCGCTGAACGGCATCGCCAAACTCTGACGACGCGATCGGCGCATCGACCTTGGTCTGCAAAGTCTTCACTTGGGCGTTGGTCTGCTGAAGCTCGAGGGTTGTCTCCTTCAGCTTTTGATCGGTGTTGTGCAACTGCTGCGTGGTGGCCTCGACCCTTGAATCCTTCGTCTCGAGTTGCTGAACCTTGATCTCGAGCGAGCGAATTACTTCGCGGTCACGCTTGCGCTCCTCCCGCATCTGACGCAGCTCGCTTCTGATTTCCTTCATCGCGGCGGCGTCGCTGCCGTCGCTGTCGGCCGCGCGCGCCAGGCTCACCAGTGATAGCGCCGCGACGCCAAGTGCAAACAGAAACATCGAGAAAATTCGTCTGGCTGGCATAATTCCCCCAATCAACGTCTAAACATTCGGCAACCATCCGTGTCGGAGCAACATTTGTGCCCGGCATCACCGAGCATCGAACTAAATCTCCGGAAATTTCTGACAGAACGATCGGATTCCTGCAAGTATCGCGCAATTCGATTATCAGACGATCTTATTTCCATCGAAAGCACCCAACGCCGGCGCTGCTTGGTCTTGATGCCGAAATCGCTCATCGGTCGGTTTAATCCGATCGCTGTTGCCAAGGGCAGCAGTCCTGTGTCGGAACGATACAAATGCTCAGCTTGCCGCCCGAATTCCGCCGGATATCAGGGGTCGCATCACGGCCACCCTTCGGCACAAAGAATGAATTGGAAATCTGGAGTCCGCATGCAATTGTGAGTACGAGGACGATGAATATGACCAACGCCAAGAAGCCGTCAGCAATCCCGGCCGAAAACTTCTCCGACACGGGCAAGATCAAAAACCTCACGGAAAAACTGAGCCGTGAAGAATACAGCCTCGGGATGCCGCTGCTCGACGCAGCGGTGGCAGGCGCCATTCTCGGCTTCAGGCCGTCGGATCGCGAGATGCGTGCGCAGGCGCAGCGCTGTTGGGAAATTCTGAAGCCGCAACTTAATCAGCATCTGTTGAGCGAAGATGAAACAGTGCTGCCCTGGGCGGAAGTTGCGGGCGGTCTTCCTCCCGAGGTCATGGATCGAATCAAGAAGAGCCACCTCGAAATGCGCTCGCTGATCAGCAAGCTTAACGGAGTGTCGTTCAAAGAAGATCCAGACAAAGTTGTCGCCGTGGCGGGCAAGGCTCTGTGTGTGCTCGTGGTGAAGCTCGACGATTTGATCGATAGCGAGGAAATGCGCCTGCTGCCGGCGCTCAGAAAGATGTTGTTCGCGTAGGTTTAGGACCAACTGCCCGGGGTCTGCTTCCAAACGTCTATTTCGATGGACTTCGACTACACACCGGAGCAGGAGCAATTCCGCAGCCGGGTTCGCGCATGGATGGAGGCGACGGCGTCGGAACTTTTTGGCGATCTTGTCGACTCGCCGAGTGTAACTGTCGAAAGCCTGCTCTACAGCCGGGACGATCAACTCTGGCAGAAGATACTCACATACCATCGGCGGCTCCACGACGCCGGGTACCTCGCGCTTCACTGGCCGAAGGATTGGGGCGGGAGCGAAGCCGGGGTGGTCGAGCAATCGATTTACCAGGACGAGGCTTTGCGTCTGGGGCTGCCGTTGTACGGCGCGAACAATTTCGCGATCGATCGGATTGGTCCGACGATTATGCTGTTGGGCAGCGAGGAGCAAAAGAAGCGGTATCTGGCTCCGATGCTGACCGGCGAAGAAATTTGGTGCCAGGGATACTCCGAACCCAACGCAGGTTCCGATCTGGCGGGACTTCAGACGCGGGCGGTGCTCGACGGCGACTGCTTTGTGCTCGACGGCCAGAAGGTATGGACCAGCAACGCGCATCGCGCGGATTACCAGGTCCTGCTGGTCCGCACCGATCCGGCGGCGCCCAAGCACAGAGGAATTTCGTATCTGCTGGTTGACCTGCGCAGTCCGGGAATCACGATCCGGCCGCTCATGCAGATTACCGGCGAGATGGGATTCAACGAGGTCTTTTACGACGGAGTGCGAGTGCCGAAGCAGAACCTGGTCGGCAAGCTGAACGAAGGGTGGCAAGTGTCGATCGCGACGCTGATGTTTCAGCGGGCCTCGGGCGGAGTGCGCCATCCGGTGGAACGCACGATGGGCGAATTGATCGCGCTTGCAAAGACCGTCGCTTTTGACGGCATGCCCGCGTGGAACAGTCCGTACATCCGCCAGAAGCTCGCGCAATTTGCCGCGGAGGCGCGATGCATCCGGCTTGGCCGTTATCGTGCGATGACCGCGCAGCTCAAGGGGCGAGTGCCCGGACCGGAGAGTTCGATCGGAAAACTGTGCGCGACAGAACTCAGCCTGCGCCTGGCAATGTTCGCGGACGAGATGCTCGGTCCATACGCGAATCTCGAAAGCGGGTCGCCTGGAACTGTCCAGGGTGGCAAATGGGCCAGCCGCATAATCGCCGCCCGGGAGTTTACGATCGCCGGCGGCACCAGCGAAATCCAGCGCAACATCATCGGCGAACGCGTGCTGGGCTTACCGAAGGGCTGACACTGCGCGTACCGAACGCGCGCCAACCGACGGCGATCGCCGCCGCCAATATTGCGATCCCCCAATCGGCGGGAGCAATCGGGCGGATCATCAGCACCGCGGCCAGCGGCGGCGTCAGCATGAATACCGGCAGACTGGCGGCTACGGCAAAGATCACAACCCAAAATCGCCGCTGCTGCGGCGCGCGAACCCGCCACCATCGACGGGTCCCTGCGTACTCCGCCCAGACGAGAAACAGGCTTCCCACCACGGTGACGACCATCGCGACGCTGCGGGCATAGTTCTCGCCCTCGCGGAGTCGAAGTGCGAAGAGCGCAAGCGCCATGACCGTCAGCAGCGCCCCGGATAGAGCCGCACGGTAAGCCGCCGGTCTCTCGACAATCGGCGATGCTGGCGGACGCGGCGGCCGTCGCATCACATCATCGACCGCAGGTTCGCCCTCGAAGGCGAGAGCGGAGACAGGATGTACGATCATCTCGAGCCAAACCAAATTCACCGGCAACAGCAGCAGCGGAAGGCCGAAGACCGGGGCCAACAGCGTGAGCGACACCAGCATTACCTTGAAGCCGATCAGATAAAGGAATGCGCGCTGAATGTTGTCGAGCAGAACGCGGCCTTCGCGAATCGTTGCGACCATCGCGGAGAAATCGTCCTCGAGCAGCACGATGTCCGCAGCCGCGCGTGCGACCTCCGTTCCGCGCCGGCCCATCGCCACGCCAATGTCCGCCCGGCGCAGGGCAGGCGCGTCGTTTATCCCGTCGCCGGTCATCGCGACGACTTCGCCCGCCCGCCTCAGGGCCTCGACGATCGCATACTTTTGTTCGGGGCGGATGCGCGCGAAGATGCTGCAGCGGCGGACCAGCCGGTCGAAGGCCGGCTGGTCAACGCCGTCGAGTTGCGCGCCGGTGACGATGCCGTCGTCGCTATGCGCGATTCCGGCGGCGTCGGCGATCGCATGCGCGGTGAGCGCGTGGTCGCCGGTAATCAGCTTGAGTTCCACCCCGGCGCGCTGACATTGCGCCACCGCGTCCGGAACCGCAGCTCTCAGAGGATCGCGAAACCCGAGCAGGCCGAACAGACGAAACCCGCGCTCGTCCGACGCGCGCACCCCCGTGAATCCGCCCGCCCGCGCATCGCGTCCGGCGACGGCAAGCACGCGCATTCCGCGCCCCGCCATCTCGGCATTGGCGCTCTCGGCGCGAGCGAAATCCGCCTGCGCCAGATCGCAATGCTCGATTATCCCCTCCAGAGCGCCCTTCGCTACGATTCGCTGTGCGCTCCCGGCGCCGTCGCCTTGTGCGCTGCTCCAGACGTGCGACATGTGTTTGCCAACCGCGTCGAAAGCGTAGTCGTGCACCAGACGCCATCGCGAGTGAAGCGCATCGACGTTGATCCCGTGCTCCGTGCAATGGGCAAGAATCTTTCGCTCCATCGTGTCGGCGGCCTGGGGCTCACACGCGAGCGCGGCCGCTTCGAGCAGCGCGTCCTCCGACATCTCCGGCCCCAGCGGCAGATGCTCCTCGAGCACGAACTCGCCAGCCGTCAGAGTGCCGGTCTTGTCGAGGCAGATGACGGTAGTTGAGCCGAGCGTCTCGACGCTGGCCAACCGACGCACCAGGACTCCGTGCTGGCTAAGGCGATATGCTCCGATGCTGAGGAACATCGTCAGCACCAGCAAGAACTCTTCGCCAACGGCGGACATCGCGAGGCTGACCGCATACAGAAACGCATTGCCCGCTGGCGCCCCGCCGAGCACGCGCAAGACAAACAGCAGAGCCGAAACGGTAATCGCCACGCCGACCATCCAGCGCACCATCCGCGCCGTCTTGCGCTCAAGCGGTGTCGGACGCGGACCTACCTCGGCGACCAGTCGCGCCAGATCGCCATAGCGGGTGCGCTCCCCGGTCGCCGTTACCTCGGCAAACCCCTGGCCTTCGAGCACGCGCGAACCCGCATACACGCGGCTGGCCTCCGGTGCATCCGCCATGGCTCCAGGTATTTCGCATGGCCGCTTCGAAACGGGCTCTGCTTCGCCAGTGAGCTGCGATTCGTCGAGCGCGAGATTGGAACTCGAACGCACAACCGCATCGGCGTGAACGATGTCGCCCTCTTTCAGGAGCAGCAGATCACCGGGGACAAGGTCCGCAGTCGGAGTCTCGGTCTGGACACCATTGCGAACCACTCGCGCACGCGGCGCGACGACGCCCGCAAGCTTCTTGAGGGCGGTGCGCGATCGCGCCTCAAGGATTACATCGACGGCAAGGACAGGAACGATCGCTGCGAACAGGACGTAAGCGTCGGTCCGCTCGCCCAGCGCGTAGTAAACCGCGCCGGCCGCGGCCAGCATTACTGCCATCGGGTCCGCGGCGGTTCTGATAAATGCCAGGATTGCAGCGCCGCGTGCTGCGCGCACAAAACGATTCGGCCCGTACCTCTTCAGGCGCCGCGCCGCCTCGTCGCTACTGAGGCCGCTGAACGGGTCAGTGGCCGCGACTCGCAGTTTTATCGCCCCTTTCAATGCAACCTGATCGTATTTTCGAACTCTCTTAGTATTGCAATCCTAGTCATCAACCATTTGTATGTGTATTCCTATTCGCCAGCACCGCAAATAAATGCCGCCTCATAGCGGCCGAGGCCGGAGAGTCATAGTCGTGCTGATCCAGGAACTGAGCAGGGAGGAGAGTCTGGACCTGCTGGCCCGTGCGCATCTCGGGAGACTGGCGTGCGCCCACAAGAGCCAGCCATACGTCGTGCCGTTCTATTTCGCCTATGACAATGAATACCTATATAGCTTCTCCACCGTCGGGCAAAAGATCGAGTGGATGCGCGCTAACCCCAAGGTCTGCGTCGAAGCAGACGAGGTGGTAAATCCGCAGCAGTGGGTGAGCGTCATCGTCTTCGGTCGCTACGAGGAACTGCCGAATATCCCCGAATGGCGCGTCGCTCGCGAATACGCCCGCAAAAAACTGCTGGAACGCAACGCCATCTGGTGGGAGCCTGGTTACGCGAAAACGATATTGCACGAGACAGAACGCCCGCTGGCGGCGTTTTTCTTCCGCATTCACATCGTGGAGATTACCGGCCGCCGTGCCACCCCTGAGCCTGTGATGCCACCTGGCAAAAGGCCGTCGATGACTGGCGCGATCGGCGGCGAATGGCTGCAAAAGATTCTGCGGCCGGTCCGGAAGCAAACTTAGGCGATCGTCCTCTCCCGCTTGGTCTATCGTTGCGTGTCGGCATCGCGTTTGAATCCGAGATGTGTTCGAGGTATGAGATAAGCATGAAATCTAATACCGCGCGGAAATCGTCTTTCACCTTGGCAGCGGCGGAGCACGCACAAGTCCTGCGATTACGCCGGCTGCTCAAGGCCCCGTCCAATACAGAAGTTATTCGCCGCTCGCTCAGGCTGCTGGAGGAATCCATTTCTCGAGAGGAACTTCGCCGGCAATTCCGGGTGGCTTCGGCGCGCGTGCGATCCTCCGCTCTCGAGGAGGTGCAGGAACTGGACCCGTTGGTGGGCGACGGCCTCGAAGATGCCTGACCGGTCACCGCGCCGGGGCGAGCTCTGGGCGGCGGACCTGAATCCCCGCCGCGGTAGCGAGCCTGGAAAGGTCCGGCCCGTTGTCGTAGTCCAGTCGGACCTCCTGAACGAGACGGACCATCCGAGCACGTGGATCCTTCCCTGCACAACCCGGCTGGCCGGAGAGAACGTCCTGCGTGTTGAGCTGCCGAAAAGGATGGCTGGCAACGCTCGCGCCTGCGAGGTCATGATCGATCAGTCCCGCGCGATTGATCGCCGGCGGTTGCTTCGGCCGCTTGGCCGCCTGCCTCAGACAGTGATGAAGGAAGTTTCCGAAAAGTTGCGTCGCGTCGGCGATCTTTGATCTTCCTCGATCGCCGCCGGTCAAGTCATGATTGGCCGAGATGCCATATCTCGCGAGCGTATTCCGCAACTGCCCGATCGCTCGAAAACGCGCCAATCCGCGCGAGATTGAGTATAGCCTTGCGCGTCCAGACCTCCGGATGTTGATACTCAGTCGATACCTCTGACTGGATGTCGATATATGCGCCGAAGTCCGCCATCAGGAAATAGTCGTCGCGGTTGACCAGCGCGTCGCGAACCCACCTGAACAGTCCCGCCTCGCCGGGAGAAAAGCGATCGGACGCCAACTCATCGAGCACCCGCTTGAGTCGCGGGTCAGCCTCGTAGTAATCGCGCGGCCGATATCCACCCTTCACCGTGAGTTCCTCGATCTGGCCGGAGGTCAGGCCAAAAATGAATATATTTTCCGCGCCGACGGCTTCTCGAATCTCGATATTCGCGCCATCGAGAGTCCCCACCGTCAGCGCACCATTCATCGCGAACTTCATGTTGCCGGTGCCGGATGCTTCGCGGCCGGCGGTGGAAATCTGTTCGGAAACGTCGGCAGCCGGGATGATTTTTTCCGCGAGCGAGACCCGGTAGTCCGGCAGGAAGGCGACCTTGATCAATTCGCGTGTTTTCGGATCGTTGTTGATCACTTGACCGAGGTTGTTGATCAACTTGATGATCATTTTCGCCGCCCAATAGCCGGGCGCCGCCTTGCCCGCGAGCAGGTAGGTGCGCGGCACCGGCGGTTCGACGCCGTCATCCACGAGCCGCAGGTACTGATGCACGATTCCCAGCGCCATCAGGAGCTGGCGTTTGTATTCGTGGATGCGTTTGGCCTGTATGTCGAACATCGCGGCAGGATCGACGTCCACGGCGGCGAGCCGATTCACGATTCTGGCCAACCGCTCCTTGTTGGCGCGCTTGATTTCCCTGAAGAGGCGCTGAAACTCGACGTCGTCCGCGAATTTCTCGACCGCGCTCAACTGCGTGAGGTCGGTCGCCCATCCCGCACCGATGGTCGTGTCGAGCAGGCTTGCAAGACCCGGATTGGCCATCAACAGCCATCGCCGCTGCGTGACGCCGTTGGTCTTGTTGCTGAACCGCTCGGGCCAGAGTTGATAAAAATCGGGCACCAGGCGCGTCTTGACGAGTTCCGTGTGCAACTTTGACACGCCGTTCACCGAATGGCTGCCGACGATCGCCAGATGCGCCATGCGGACCTGGACTTCGTAGCCCTGCTGGACGATCGATACGCGCTCGAGGCGTTCGGGGTCGTTGCGCCAGACCGACTCCGCGTCCGCCAGAAAGCGCCGATTGATCTCGTAAATGATCTGCAGATGGCGCGGCACGACTCGTTCAAGCAGGCTCACCGGCCATTTTTCCAGCGCTTCAGGCAGAAGAGTGTGGTTGGTATATGCGACCGTGTCGCGCGTAATCTCCCACGCCATTGCCCACTGCAGATCGTACTCGTCGATGAAAACGCGCATCAGCTCCGCAATAGTCAATGCGGGATGAGTGTCGTTCAGCTGAATAGCCACTTGCGATGGGAAAGCACTGAAGTCTTCACCACGAGCGACAAATCCCCCTACTATATCGTGCACCGCGCAGGCCACAAAGAAATATTCCTGCAATAGCCTGAGCTCGCGGCCCGCAGCCACCGCATCGGATGGGTACAGCACTTTCGAGATGGTCTCGGAAAGCATCTTCTGCTCGACGGCCTTCATGTAATCGCCGGCGTTGAAGATCTGCATATCGAATTCATCTGATGCGCCGGCTGAATACAGGCGGACAAAGTTCACCGTGCGCCCGCCGAATCCCGCGATTGGCAGATCGGACGGCACGCCGACCAACACGCGCCGATCCACCCAGGCCGGATTGTATTCGCCGTTGCGATCGATGCGGTGCTCGATTCGCCCGTAAACCGGAATCCGGCATGACTGCTCGGGGCGCGCCACCAGCCACGGCGAGGTTTCGCGCTGCCATGCGTCGGGTCGCTCGAGCTGGTAACCCCCGCGAATCTCCTGGCGGAACAGCCCGTACTCGTAGTTGATGCCATACGCGTAGCCGGGCAGATCGAGCGTCGCCAACGAATCGAGAAAACATGCAGCCAGCCGGCCCAGGCCGCCGTTGCCCAGCGCCGCGTCGGGCTCCTCATCGAACAGGATCTGCAGGTCGATTCCGTTCTCGGCCAGAAAATCGCGGCATGTGTCGATGATGCTGAGGTTGAAGAGATTGTTTTCCAGCGAGCGGCCGATCAGAAATTCGAGCGACAGATAATAGAGCTTCTTGGAATTGTTGCGATCGAAACGCAAGCGCGTCGCCAGCATTTTTTCGACCAACATGTCGCGAACCACCAGCGCCATCGCGCGATACCAGTCATGCTTCGACAACTCGCTCCGCCGCTTGGCCAGCGAGAAACGGATGTGATGATCGGTAAGCTTGTTGAACAGGTTGCGATTGATTTCGGAAAGTGGAGGAACAGCCATTCTTGCATCGGTCCTCGAGGAATCTCGGAGCAGCCTCCTGGATGATCAATCAGGTTTGCAAACTTGTCGCCAATCGGATCGTGGAACCGATATCGGCAACCCATCTACATAATGCCGATTCGCAGCGCCGTTCTCCAGACGGTCATCGACAATGAAGCGGACTGACGCTTGACGATTGCGGCTACGCGGTCACGCGATCGAGAAATGCGCGCACGGCGGCGTTGAACGCGGCGGGCTGATCGATATTGGCGGCGTGACCCGCTTGCTCGAGGATCACTTTCTCCGCGCCGGGAATCTTTGCTGACATGTAATCGGCCGACGGCCGGAACTGCTTGTCGTTTTCGCCGACCAGCACCAGCGTCGGCACCGCGATTGCCGGTAGCGACTCGATCACGCGGCCGTCCTTCTGCGCAAGCATCCCGCGCGCCGCATGCGCAAGGCCCTGCGCGCTGCGATGGCGGGCGACGCTCACTTCGGCGCCGGCGCCGGCCGCCGCGAGTCCTTTTTTCTCGTACGCCACTGCGATGCTTTCCGCGAGCCGGTTCCATCCCTCGCGCCCGTCGTCTTTCTTGTAGCCGGGGCCGGTGTCGAACAGCATCAGTGCGGTCGTGCGCGCGGGATGCGCCAGATGAAACGCCAGCGACATGAAGCCGCCCAGCGACAAGCCGGCGATGACGGCGCGATTCGCGCCGCAAGCGTCGAGCACCGCGGCCATATCGGCGATGGTGGCTTCGTGCGAATAGAGCGCCGGATCGTCGGGCGAATCGGAGCGGTCGTGGCCGCGCATATCCCAGGCGATCAGATGGTAGCGGTCCGACAGCGCATCCATCTGACCTTGCCACATGCGCGCGCTGGCGCTGTAGCCGTGCGAGAGCAAAACGGCGGGCCCGGCGCCGCGTTGTTCGTAGTAGATGCGCACGCCATCGCGATCGAGATAAGCCATAGTTAGTTCATCCTTGCCGGGCAGCGAAAGCGGGCGCATTGTGGCGGATGCCCCCGCTTTTTTTGAGCGGTGAAAAATCGCCGGACGAATCCTTAGCGGATGCCGCCGCCGCGCTGCATCGCAGCCAGCGCTTCGCCCATCTCGGCGAGGCCCTTCTTTACCGACGGGCGGGTCTGGACGTGGGTCCACCATGCCGTGAGTTTCGGATGTCCGTCGAGCGCGTTGACCCCGAAGACGGGCATCAGGTTGGTCACGAAGAACATCGTCGGCGCCAGCGCACAATCGGCGAGCGTGAAGTTGGCGCCGCACGCGAAGCCGCCGTCGGCGAGCATCTTTTCGAGCTGGTCGACGCGGTTTTTGAAGTCGGCCACCTTCTCGCCGACGAGCTTTTCGTCGCGAGTTTTCGGATCCATCTGGAAGAACAGCGCACGCAGGGGAGGCTCGAGGTAGAGGTCGTGGAATCGGGTCAGGATTCGCACTTTGGCGCGGCCCTCGGGACTCTTGGGAAGCAGCGGCGGAGTCGGGTACTTGTCCTCGAGATACTCGTTGATGACCTCGGACTCGGGGATGAGCAGACCGTCAACGTCGAGCGCCGGGGTTTTACCGAGCGGATTGACCTTCGCGTATTCGGCGGAGTGGAGATCGCCGCCGGGAATCGGCGCCATCTCGATGTTGAGTCCCTTTTCGTAGATGACGAGCCGGCACTTGGTGGCAAAGTTGGAGAGATTCATGTTGTAGAGCTTCATCGTCGTCGATTCCTCGCGGGCTTAAAATTCAAACTGGCTTATCGCAGACGACCGCGCGCCGCGCAAGCCGTCAGTTACCGGCCGCCTTCTTCCTGCTTGATTACAAAGATCAGCGACTCGGCGAAATCGTCGGGATGCTCGAGTTGAGGGTAGGTGCCGGAGGTCTTGAAGACCACAGTGGCCGAACCGGGCATCGCGGCGTGCAGCGCCTCGCCTTCGGCGGCCGAGAAGAACGGATTTTTCGCGCCCCACATTATGATGGTGAGCGTGTTGAAGACCTGGCCCAGTTTGGAGCGGATGTGCGCCTCGTCGCGAGGCACGGAATTGATCATGTCGGTCTCGGCCTGAAGGTCGCTGCTGAGTTCAGCCATCATGCGCTGGTAAATGAATTCGGGCATCGGGGGCAAATCGAAGAAGCTCGCCTCGACCTGCGCGCGAATCGCCTCGACCGTCGTCGGCAACATCCCCTTGCGAAGCTTTTCAGCGCCGCGCGCACCCACCAGGCCGCCCGACACCAGGACCATCCGTTCGACTTTATCGGGGTGCTCGACGGCGTAGTAGAGCGCGACGTCGGCGCCGAGATCGTTGCCGACCAGGTTGACGTGATCGAGCTTCATCTCGTCGATCATCTGCGCGACCGCCGCAGCCTGGTACGCGATCGAATAGTTGACCTGCTTGTGATCGGATGAGGCGAAGCCGGGCAGGTTGGGCGCGATAACTTTGTAGTGCGCGTCGGCAACCGGCGGCATGATCCCGCGCCACACGAGCGCGGCGTCCGGACCGAGCCCGTGAATCATCACGACCGGCTCCATTTCCGAATAGCCGCCGGTGATCAAGTAAGTGATGAGGCCGTCCTTGAGCGCAAGATCGTTCTGCGTTACCCCAGACCATCCCAGGCGCGTGATCTGAATCCATCGGAGGACATCGACGGGCCGCAGGTACATCGCAGCCGCGAAAATTCCGAGAAAGACGGCGGCGAGCGGACCCGCGATATTGATCCAGGTGTGGCGGCGGACTTGCGGAGTGAGATTCTCGGCGCGAATGTCGGCTTCGGTCGGCGTGCGGGCTGGTTGCGATTTGATTGGCTCAGCCACTTGCGCTCGACCGATGGCCGCTATTTCTTCGGTGGCGGCGCTATCGCCCCCGGCGCAGGCACCCCCGGCGCGGGCGGCACGGCCGCTGGCGCCACGGCCGATGACGTGACGCCGTCGGAGGTCGCGGATGCGGCGGCAGCCGCGCCAGGCGACGCCGAGGCTTCCGCCGCCGGGGCGCCGCCCGAAGACGCAGACGCCGACGCGGAGGCCTCCGACGCAGCCGCCGCCTTCCTGGCTGACTTCGTCACGTGCGAGATCCGACGCCCGTGAATTGCCGCTTCGCGGTCGCGTTCCATTTGATCGAGATGATCGGCGACGCGGTTGATTTCGCGGGTCGCGTCTTCGACGGCCCTGGTCGCGCGATCTGCGGCCTCGGTCGCTTTGTTGGCGGCGTCGAGCGCTTTGGTCGCGGACTCTTCGGCGCGCGCGGCGGCTTCCTGAGCCTTGGCTGCCGCGGCTTCGGCCTGCCGGGCCTGCGGCTCGCCTTGCGACGCGCATCCGGCCACAGCGATCGCGAGGACAAGGACAGCCAAATTGGAAGAAAGTTGGCGCATCGACGACACTCCTCAGCGTTGAGCGAACGCCTGGACAGCGCGAAGGTCGGGCTGCGGCGTGCCGTCGGAACGGATCGGCAGGATGCAGACGTGAGAGGCGCCGGCCTTCAGGTGCGCGTCGATGCGATCGCGAATCTTGTCCTCGGCGCCCCACGCCACGATGGCGTCGACCAGCCGATCGGAGCATCCGTTTTCGAATTCCTTGTCAGCCCATCCGAGCGCTTTCAGGTTGTTGGTGTAGTTGGGCAGGCGTGGAACGTAGGTCTTCATGTACTCGCGCGCTGCGGTGCGGGCTTTGGCCGCGTCGGTTTCGAGGATGACGGCCTGCGCCGCGCATAGCATCGCGTTCGGTCCGATTTGCGCGCGTGCTTTTGCGGTGTGCTCGGGCGGAACGAAGTAGGTGTGCGTGCCGTTGGCCTCGGCGGCCGACAGCGCGAGCATCTTGGGATGCAGCGCGGCGAGCACCACGGGCACCGGCTCTTTGGGCGCCGGCGCCAAGTAGAGCGCGTTCTTCATCTTGGGCAGATACTCTTTCATGTAGCTGTAGGGCTTGTCGTAGTTGTGGCCGCGCAGGTTGGAGACGAGAGGCTTGTGGCTGACGCCGATGCCGAGCACGAAGCGGCCGCCGGAAAGCTCGGCCACGGTCTTCGACGCGGCCGCCATCGTAAACGCGTCGCGGGCCCAGATGTTCGCGATGCCGGTTGCGATGGCGAGGCGATCGGTATGGCTGAGCAGGTACGCGGCGTGTGCGAACGGCTCGCGGCCGACGGCCTCGGGGATCCAGAGCGCTTTGTAACCGAGCTTCTCGACCAGTTTGGCGAACTCGGCGGTGTCCGCCGCGGCCATCGCGTCGAGGAAGAACCATATTCCAACTTTCCCAATATCCATGGCTCTAGTAAGTAACGCGCCTGCGAAATTTGAACAAGGAGGCGAGAAGGAAAAACTTGATTGTATGTACGAGCCGGTGGTAGAGCCGGTAGACTTCTTCGTCTTCCGTCCCGTTTGAGTTCAGTGTTTCACTTCTTCACTCTTCGCCGGTGTCGCGGGGCGGCGCGCTCGGAACCGGCGCTAGAATCTTTACATAGATGAGTTCCGGGTCGCCCTCGTCGAGATTCTCGATGTAGCCGGATTTGACGAAGCCCAATCGATCGCACAGCCGCTGCATCGCGATGTTCGACTGATTAGTCGAAGTGAACAGCTTTTCAGTCTGACAATCGAGCTCGGCTGCGCGCATCAGGGCGCTCGCGAGTCCGCGGCGGCGGAAATCGGGATGCACGAGCAGCAGGCGCACGAAACATTGCTCGAAGAAACTTTCATCCGCGATGACGAAGCCGCGCACGATTCCGTCGACGCGCGCCACTGCGACGCGGCCGTGGGCGCAAGCCTCGCCGATAAATCTGCGCCGTGGGGCGCCTGCATGGACGGTTTCGTCCAGCGCGCAAATGTGCTCAAAATCCTGACTAGAAGCCCGCTCGATTATCGTCATAAATCTCGCCAGAGGTACGATATCCGTGAACGATGAAACTTCAGCCGATCCGTTGATAGTTCGCCACGACGAGGCGCCGATTGGATGGCTGGTGCTGAACCGCCCGCAAGTTCGCAACGCGCTCAATCTTAGGACCTGGCTGCGGATTGCGGAAGGCGTCGCGGAACTGGCGAGCGACGACGCGGTCCGCGTGATCGTCATGCGCGGCGGGACGCCGCAGGCGTTTATCGCGGGCGCGGATATCTCGGAGTTCCCTGCGATGCGGGCCGATGCGGCGCAGGCGCGTGCGTATCGCGACGCGCCCAACAGTGCAATCGCGGCGATTGTCGAATGCCGCAAGCCGATCGTCGCGATGATTTCCGGGGTATGCATCGGGGGCGGCATGCAGGTCGCGCTCGCATGCGACATCCGAATAGCGGCGCGCGGGACGCGCTTCGGGATTCCAGCCGCGCAGCTTGGACTGGCGTATCCGCTGGAAGGCGTCACCATGCTCGCGCATACCGTGGGTCCCGCCAACGCGCGCGATATCCTCCTGTCGGCGCGGCTGTTCGACGCGGAAGAGGCTCTGCAGATGGGGCTAATCAACCGCGTGGTCGATCCCGAAAAGCTCGAGGAAAACGTGCGCGACTACGTGCTCAAGATGGCTGGCAACGCGCCGCTGACGATGGCGGCTGCCAAGCTGGCGATTGGCGAGAGCCTGAAAGATCGCGAGGAGCGCGACGTGAAGGCGGTTTCGACGATGGTCGCGCGATGCTTCGACAGCGAGGATTATCGCGAGGGCGTGCGCGCATTTCTGGAAAAGCGTCGGCCGAATTTCAAGGGCCGCTGAGTAGCTGGATTCATTCGATCGAATCGAGCGGGAGGTAATCTGACGATGAGCGAAGCAACCGCGCTTGGGGCGTCGCAGGATTTCTACTTCAATCCGTGGGACGAGAACTTCCGCGCCAATCCGTATCCGCATTACAAGCCGTTGCTCGCCGGTCCGCCGCGTATTCTCGATTTGTTCGGGCCGATCGCGATGGTCACTCGCTACGGCGACGTGATGGCGGTGCTGCGCGACCATGCCCATTTCTCGAGCGAGCGGCCGCGCGATCCCGCCGAACCTCCGAACGAGGGGCCGTTTGCCGGCGCACGCACGATGCTGTTTTCCGATCCGCCGATGCATACCCGGCTGCGCCGCCTGGTGTCGCGTGATTTCACGCCGCGGCGAATCCGCGATCTCGAGCCGCGAATCCGCGAGATCGCGAAAAATCTCATCAACCATGCCCAGCGCAAGGGCGAGCTCGACGTGATGAGCGGGTTTGCGAACGCGCTGCCGGTGATGGTTATCGCAGAGATGCTCGGCGTGCCGCCGGACCATTACGAACAGTTCAAGCACTGGTCCGACACGGTGGTATCGGGCGACAACACTCTGCCCGGGACTCCGCTGCCGCAGCAATTTCACACCGCGACCAAGGCGCTGCGCAGCTATTTCGCCGAGCAGATTGAGCGGCGGCGCAAGAATCCCGGCGCCGACCTGATAAGCGCGCTGGTCGCCGCGCACGACGACGCCGAAGCGATGAACGCGGGCGAATTGCTGGCGTTCGTGCTGCTCCTGCTGCTGGCCGGTAACGAGACCACGACCAATCTGATCGGCAACGGGATGCTCGCGCTCGGGCGCAATCCCGCGCAGATGAATCTACTGAGGCAAAGGCCGGAGCTGATGGCCAGGGCGATCGAGGAGATCCTGCGCTACGACGGACCGGTGCAGTCCACCGTTCGCTTCACGAAGGAAGATACGATACTCGGCGGGACCGAGCTGCCGGCCAATCTCGGTTGCTTCATAATCCTTGCCGCGGCAAATCGCGATCCGGCGCAGTTCGAAGATCCCGATCGTTTCGACATCACGCGCGAGCCTCGCGACCACTTTGCGTTCGGCGAGGGAATCCACTTCTGCATCGGCGCGCCGCTGGCGCGGATGGAGGGTGCGATCGCGATCGGCGCGATGCTCGAGCGCTTCCCGCGGCTGCGGCTGAAAGACCCCGCGATGAAACCGGTTTACAAGGGGTCGTACTTTTTGCGCGGTCTCGAGTCATTGCCGGTCGCGATCGATTGAATCCAGATGACCGATCCCGCCAGCGCGCCCGATTTGAAACCCGAAACCGGGCATGTGGCTGAGGAAGCAGGCCGCCGGAGTGTCAACCTTGGTCTGCTGGGCAGGACGCCGCCGTTCACCAAGCGCCAGCGCCGGGTATTCTGGATCGCATCAACCGCGGGCTTTTTCGATCAATACGATCGCGCCCTGCTGAGTCTCGCGCTCAAGCAAATTCAGGCGGGGCTCAAGATCGCGGAGGCGCACCTTGGCGCCGTGCTCTCGGTGATCCGGCTCGGCTACCTGCTGGCGTTGCTGATGACTCCCTTTGCCGACGTGTTCGGGCGCCGCCGGCTGCTGCTCTACACGGTCTTCGGCTACACGATTTTCACCGGCCTTATCGCGATCGCGCCGGGCGAGCGGAGCTTTGCAGCGTTTGAAATAATTGCGCGCGCGTTCGCCGGCGCCGAAGCCGCAATCGCGATGGTGATAGTGGCGGAGGAAGTTGACGCTGCCAATCGCGGATGGGCGATTGGACTGCTCGGCGCGGTGTCGTCGATGGGCTACGGCCTGGCCGCGATCGTGTTCGCGTTTATCAATGTGATTCCTTACGGATGGCGCGGACTGTACGTGATCGCGCTGGTGCCGCTGGTGCTGATCATTCCGCTGCGGCGCTTGCTGCCCGAAAGCGCGCGCTTCGAGAAAGAGAAGCTCGAAGGGCTGCAGCCGGTGAAGATCTGGCAGCCGCTCGTGCAGTTGTACAGCGCGTACCCGGGACGGCTCGTCATGATACTGTCGGTGGCGTTTCTGAGCTCGATGGGCGGCAACGTGTCAGGCTTTCTGTTTCCGAAGTTTCTGCAGGAGACGCATCATTGGTCGCCGGGCAACGTCTCGTCGTTGTTTCTGTTCGGCGGTGCTTTCGGAATATTGGGCTCGATCGTCGCGGGCCGCCTGAGCGATCGCTATGGGCGGCGCGTGATGGGGGCGGCGTTCACGTTCCTGTCGCCGCTGTTGACTATCTGGATGTATACGGCGCCGGGCTGGTCGATTGTTCCAGTATGGATGTTGGAAATATTTTTCGACATCGCGTCGGGCAACATTCTGGCTGCCTACAGCGCGGAGTTGTTTCCGACCTCTTATCGTTCGACCGCGGGGAGCGCGCTCCTGGTCGCGGGCACGACCGGCGGCGCACTGGGGTTGTTCCTGGAGGGCGTGCTGTTCCGGTTCACCGGCTCGCACGCGCGAGCGATCTGCTACGTGACGGTCTTCTGGATAATCGCGCCGGCGATCATATTGTTCTTTCCGGAGACCTCGGGACGAGAGCTCGAGGATATCTCGCCGGAAACAACCTGATCTGATTCCCCGCGGCTCATCGACGCGCTAGATTTGCGCCCAGCCATGGGAGCAACGTTGCGTCGCCGCTTGCGCCTCCGATTCGGCCCATTTGCGCCCGTGGTCATCCTGCTCGCGTTGCTCGGATGCGCGCGCGGTCCATGCGTCACGATAGTCGGCGCTGACGGCAAGCCGCGCGCCACAGTTGCGGTCGAAGTGGCGAACACGGACGCGCAGCGCGAGCTCGGCCTGATGTATCGCAAGCATCTCGACGAGAATGCGGGGATGATCTTTGTTTTCCCGGATACGGCGCGCCGGAATTACTGGATGCACAATACGCCGATTCCGCTCGACATGATTTTCGCGGATGCGGCGCGCCGGGTGATTGGAATCGTCGTGAACGCGGAGCCGTTTTCCGACAAGCTGGTCGGCGTCGAAGGCGACTCGCAGTATGTGCTCGAAGTGAACGGCGGTTTCTGCGCAAAGAACGGGATCAAGGCCGGCGACCGATTCGATTTCTCCGGGTTTTCACCCCGCACCTCGGAATAATCGGGCGCTTTAACCGGCGGCGAACATGCGGTATCTATCTTGCCGGTGGCGCGTGACTGGCGCCTTTTTGTTTGGCGTCTATCTCGCTTTATCGCGGTTGTGACAAATGGGCCTTAAAGAAAATCTCGAACAACTCAAGCGGCTCACGCGCGAGGCGGAGGCGGCCGGCGGCCAGGACCGGCTCAAGAAGCAACGCGCACAGGGCCGCATGACCGCGCGCGAGCGTGTCGAGTTTCTCCTCGACCGTGACTCGTTCGTCGAGATCGACAAGTTCAAGACGCATCGAATCACAGACTTCGACATGGCGGAGAAAAAAATCCCCGGCGATGGGGTCGTGACAGGCTACGGCACGATCGGCGGGCGGCAGGTGTGCATCTTCAGCCACGATTTCACGGTCTTCGGCGGCAGCCTGTCGGGCGCGTTCGCGGAGAAAGTCTGCAAGGTGATGGACCTCGCGATGAAGACCGGATGCCCGGTGATCGGGCTCAACGACGGCAGCGGCGCGCGAATCCAGGAGGGCGTCGTGTCGCTGGCGGGCTACGCGGATATTTTTCTGCGCAACGTAATGTCGTCGGGAGTGATCCCGCAAATTTCCGCGATCATGGGACCGTGCGCCGGCGGCGCGGTGTATTCGCCGGCGATGACGGACTTCATCGTGATGGTGCGCGATACCTCGTACATGTTCATCACCGGGCCCGACGTGATCCGGGCGACCACGCACGAAGAGGTCACGATGCAGGAGCTTGGCGGCGCAGATACGCATAGCCAGAAGTCGGGCGTGTGCCATCTTGAGGCCGACGACGACGCGGGCGCGCTCGCGATGATCCGCGAGCTGCTTTCATATATTCCGTCGAACAATGTCGAAGACCCGCCATTCGTCGCGAGCGGTGACGACCCCGCCCGCTGCGATGCCGCGCTCGATTCGATCGTCCCCGAAAATCCCAACAAGGCTTACGACATGGGCGGGATTATCCGGCGCGTGGTCGATGAGGGCCAGTTCCTGGAAGTGCAGAAGGATTACGCGCACAACATGCTGATCGGGTTCGCGCGGCTCGGCGGCTACTCGGTCGGCGTGGTCGCGAATCAGCCGGCCTTTCTGGCGGGATGCCTCGATATCGACTCGTCGGTGAAGGCGGCGCGATTTGTGCGCTTCTGCGACGCGTTCAACATTCCGCTTGTCACGTTCGTGGATGTGCCGGGCTTTCTGCCCGGTACCTCGCAGGAGTTCGCCGGAATTATCAGGCATGGTGCGAAGCTGCTCTACGCGTTCTGCGAGGCCACCGTGCCCAAGGTGACGGTGATAACGCGCAAGGCTTACGGCGGTGCGTACGACGTCATGTCGTCGAAGCATATTCGCGGCGATTTCAACTTTGCGTATCCGAGCGCCGAGATCGCGGTGATGGGACCCGAGCAGGCCATCAACATTGTTTTTCGCAACGAGCTCGCCAAGGCCAAAGATGCAGTCGCCGAGCGCGCGCGGCTGGCCGAGGACTATCGCAAAACTTTTGCGAATCCGTTCAAGGCGGCTGAGCTCGGCTATATCGATGAAGTGATCATGCCGCGCGACACGCGCCCCAGGCTGATCGGCGCGCTCAAGGCGCTCGCGAACAAGCGCGACAAGAATCCGCCGCGCAAGCACGGCAATATTCCACTTTGACCAAAAGCGTCCGCACCGGCCGCCGCGCGCGGTTAGCTCGCGTGGGCTGGATTCAGTATACAATTTGGAGAACGTGAGCGCGGTCTGAAAGAAGGTCGGCGCCAGGGAAAATTGATGTTCAAGCGGATTCTAATCGCCAACCGCGGAGAGATCGCGGTGCGGATCATCCGCGCATGCCGCGAGTTGGGAATCGAGTCGGTCGCCGTCTACTCGGACGCCGATCGCGCCGCGCTGCACGTGCGCGAAGCCGATCATGCCTACCCGGTCGGTCCGGCGCCGGCTGCCGAGAGCTATCTTAACACCGCGAAAATTCTTGAGGCCGCGAAATCTTCCAAGGCCGACGCGGTTCATCCGGGTTACGGCTTTTTCTCCGAACGCGCCGCGTTTGCGCGCTCGGTGCAGCGGGCCGGCCTGACCTGGATCGGGCCGCCGGCGGACGCGATCGAGCGGATGGGCGACAAGGTCGAGGCGCGCAAATTGATGTCGGCGGCGGGAGTGCCGGTCGTGCCGGGCTCGCCGGGGACGTTGGAGACCGAGGCGGAAGTAGCCGCGTTCGCGAAAAAGATCGGGTTTCCAATCATGGTGAAGGCGGCCGCGGGCGGCGGCGGCAAGGGGCTGCGCTTCGTCGAGAACGGCAAAGACCTCGCGTCAGTGGTGCGCACGGTCTCAAGCGAGGCCAAGTCGTCGTTCGGCGACGGGCGCTTTTACGTCGAGAAATTTCTGAAGCGACCGCGCCATATCGAAGTGCAGGTGCTCGCCGACGCGCACGGCAACATCGTCCATGTCTTCGAGCGCGAATGCTCGATTCAGCGGCGCCATCAGAAGGTCGTCGAGGAATCGCCGTCGCCGTTTATCACGGCGAAGATGCGGGCGGAGATGGGCGAGGTCGCGGTGCGCGCGGCCAAGGCGGTGAACTACGTCAGCGCGGGAACGATCGAGTTCCTGGTCGACGCAGAGCGCAACTTTTACTTCCTCGAGATGAACACGCGCATCCAGGTCGAGCATCCGGTGACCGAGCTGGTGACGGGCGTGGACCTGGTGCGCGCGCAAATCGAAATCGCCGCGGGCGCGAAGCTGCCGTTCAAGCAAAAAGATCTCACCCAACGCGGCTGGGCGATCGAGTGCCGAATCTACGCGGAAGATCCGGCGGCCGGCTTCGCACCGGCGCCGGGAAAGATCGAGACGCTCAGATTTCCCGACGGTCCGGGGGTGCGCAACGACACGGGAGTTTATCCGGGCGCCGAAGTGCCGGTATTTTACGACCCGATGATCTCGAAGCTGGCGGTGTGGGGCGCGAATCGCGAGCAGGCGATCGACAGGATGCGGCGGGCGCTCGGCGAATTCGTAATTTCCGGCGATCTGCGCACCAACCTCGACTTCCATCGCTGGATTATGACGCATCCCAAGTTTTTGAAAGGTGAATTCGATACCTATTTTATCGACCGCGAGTATCATCCGAATGAAAACGGCGCCGCGCCGCGCGGTGCGGAACTGGCGGCGATATTTCTCGCGGCGATCGCAGCGCAGAAAAATGCCAACCACGGCAATGGCGCCGGCGCACAGCCGGTGGCCGCGCCGCAGGCGTCCGCATGGCGGGCGATCGGCCGGTTCGACACGCTGAGGAGATAGCCGGGACTGTTACCGATGCGGTACCTCGTGACGCTTGGCGCTCAGGAACACGAAATCGAGATTGAAGAGCTCGCCGCGGACTCGTTCGCGATTCGTTTCGGTGAGAATCGTTTCGAAGCCGATTTGCGCACGGTCGGGCCGGTGTCCTTTTCGGTGATTATCAACAATCGCTCGTTCGATTTTGACGTGGCGCGCGACGGCGAGGAAACTGTGGTTGCGTCGCGGAGCGGATCGACGCGGCTCACGGTCGCCGATGCGGCGCGACGGACGGCGCGCGCGGCCGGCAAGCGGCGCGAGGTCAGCGGCCGCGTGGAAATAAAATCCGCGATGCCGGGCCGGGTGGTTAACGTGCTGGTCGCGCCGGGAGACGAAGTCAAAGCGGAACAGGGAATTATCATCGTCGAAGCGATGAAGATGGAAAACGAAGTCAAGGCGCCCAAGGCCGGCAAGGTCGTGGAAGTGAAGGTGGTCGCGGGGCAGGCGGTCGAGAAGGGCCAACTGATGATGGTCATCGAGTAGCAGCGCCAGCCGCATGCGACCGCCTGCTGAGGGATACAATTTGGCCGGAACGGTTCTCAAAAAGAAGATTCCGGAGTGATACGATTGCGCAATGCTTGAGCGACGGACTCTTTTCCTGGTGGTTGCTTTCTTCTTGACGGTCTGCCCCGGCCAGGGGAACGCAAGATCCTTCACCTACAGGTTGCACAAGCCACAGAATAACCAGGAGTTCTCGACCCTGCATTCGATGCCCGATGGTGCCTTGCTGGTGGTCACCAAGCAGCGCGAACAGCCCAAGCAAATCTGGAAGCTGCGGCGCATCGCGGACTGGGCCACCTCGCAACCGCGTGAGGACGAGCTGGATGTCGACGTGGGGCCGAATGATGAACCAATCGATTCAAATTTTCAAGGAGACCGGGTGGATCGGAACGATCAGCTCTTAATGGACCCCGCAGCGAATTATCTCGTGGTCCGTTTGAGCCAGAACGCAGACAAATGGAACGAGGCTCTCCCCGGCGAATCTGCAAAGCCGCTATCTGTCCTGAACATTATCGATCTCCACGGGTTCAAGCTGCTCAGCCGCGTCGTGGTCACCGATCCTCTGCTGGCCGCAGGCGACATGGGTTTCAGCCCCAGCGGGGCCTTCGTAGTGAGCGGCCTTCAGGAGTATAAGCGCGAAACGATCGACGGCAACGTGACCCTTACCGGCCAGTATGCGGTGGAAACCTTAACTCTTCCCGGCCTGAAGCCTGAAACGGTGTGTACTTATACCATTATCAACAAACTCTGGCTCGCCGAGAGCGCTTCGACGCCGGAAGAAAAGGCATGTGGGCCGAAACTCGCTCCGCTTGGTTTCTCCTCGTTAGACGATTTGCATAACAATCTCAACCCCTTTGGACGGATGACACGCATCGCGGCCTACTCGAGGAGGGTTCCACCCCAGTCGCCTTGGGGTTGCACATGCCCGGATCTGTCCGGGGACCTGAGATATGAGCTGCTCGATTGCGACCAGAGCCACGTTATGTTCGAACTTGACCCCTCGTATTATCGTGGGTTCAGGGTTTTCAAACTCGCGAATGGAACACAAATCATGGATTTGAAGCTGCCGCGCAGCAACATGTGGGGCCGCCCGCAGTTTTCCGGCGTGCTTGCCACGAGCGGCGAGGTCACATACGTGGTTCTATTGCGTGACGGCGCCGAACTGGAAGGCTACCGCGTACCTTAGCAGGGTGTTGAAACACTCCTATCGAAGGGCAATTCGTGTCCTGAACCGTTCAACATCCTGTTAGAGGCAAGTTACGATGGCTGAAGACGATCGCAAAATCGGGGACGCGCGCAAGACCTGGGAGGAACGCAAACTCAATCCTTCTTTGAAGCGCGGCGCCGAGCGCAAGGCGAAGTTCGTCACGAGCTCGGGAATCGAAATCAAGCGAGCGTACGATCCCGAAGACCTGAACGACTTCGATTTTGTGAACGAGCTGGGCTTCCCAGGCGAGTATCCGTTTACACGCGGCGTGCAGCCGACGATGTATCGCGGGCGCCTGTGGACGATGCGCCAGTACGCAGGCTTCGGCAGCGCGGAGGAATCGAACCGCCGCTACCGCTACCTGTTCGAGCAGGGCCAGACGGGGCTGTCGGTCGCGTTCGACCTGCCCACGCAGATGGGCCGCGACTCGGACCATCCGCTGGCCGAGGGCGAAGTCGGACGGGTCGGCGTGCCGATATGCTCGATCGCCGACATGGAGACGATGCTCGCCGAGCTGCCGCTGGACAAGATTTCGACCTCGATGACGATCAACGCGACCGCGTCGATCCTGCTGGCGTTGTACCTGGTGGTGGCGGAGCGCCGGGGTGTGGGCTGGGACAAGGTCAACGGCACCATCCAGAACGACGTCCTGAAGGAATACGTCGCGCGCGGGACGTACATCTATCCGCCGCGCGGCTCGATGCGGATCATCACCGACATTTTCAGTTTTGCGACGAAGGAAGTTCCGAACTGGAACACGATATCGATTTCGGGCTACCACATCCGCGAGGCCGGCTCGACCGCGGCGCAGGAACTCGCGTTCACGATTGCCGACGGGATCGCATACGTTGACGCCGCGCTGAAAGCGGGGTTGCAACTCGACGCGTTTGCGAGCCGGCTGTCGTTCTTCTTCAACGTGCACAACAACTTCTTCGAGGAAGTCGCGAAGTTCCGGGCGGCGCGGCGGCTGTGGGCGAAAATAATGAAGGAGCGCTTCGGAGCGAAGGATGAACGCTCGATGATGATGCGGTTTCATGCGCAAACGGCGGGCTCGACGCTGACCGCGCAGCAGGTGGACAACAATGTCGTGCGCGTGACGATGCAGGCGTTGGCGGCGGTGCTGGGCGGAGCGCAATCGCTGCACACCAACTCCAAAGACGAGGCGCTCGCGCTGCCGACGGAATCCTCGGTGCTGCTCGCGCTGCGCACACAGCAGCTTATCGCGCACGAGTCGGAGGTCGCGGACACGATCGATCCGCTCGGCGGTTCGTACTACGTCGAACGGCTGACGACCGAGTTGGAAGAAAAGGCGGTCGAGTACCTGTCAAAGATCGACGACTTCGGCGGCGCAGTCGCCGCAATCGAGCGCGGCTACATGCAGCGCGAAATTCAGAACGCCGCATTTATTTACCAGCGCGAGATTGAAACCATGCAGCGAATTATCGTAGGCGTAAACCAGTTCACCGGGGGCGGCGAACCGCCGGGGGAAATCCTGCGGGTCAAGCCGGAGCTGGAGGAGAAGCAGAAGGCAGGCGTTGCGCGCGTGCGGGCAGAAAGAAACGCGCAGACGGCGACGAAAGCGCTCGCGCGGGTCGAGGCGGCTGCCGGCGGCGGGCAGAATCTGATGCCGCCGATAATCGATGCAGTGCGCGGATGGTGCACGCTTGGAGAAATATCGGACGCGATGCGCAAGGTATTCGGTGAGTACATACCGGTGAACACGGTGTAGCACGGCGTTGGGCGGGCGGATTCATAGCAAGGAGACCGGAACCGGAGAAGGGGCGGCGCGCAGCGGATTTCGCGAGCGTCGCAAACCAACTGGAATTGTGGCAACCAACCGCGGCCACCCGCGCAATCGATGGGAGAGAAAATAAATGGGGCCGATTCCGAAGGGGACATTCTTGACCAAGGGCGTGGGCCGGCATCGCGAGAAGCTGACTTCTTTCGAGCTGGCGCTGCGTTCGGCGGGAATCGCCGAGTTCAACCTCGTGCGCGTCAAATCGATTTTCCCGCCCAACTGCAAACTGCTCAGCCAGCAGGAAGGCTTGAAGTACCTGACGCCGGGGCAGATCGTTTTTGCCGTGATGAGCGATAACGCGACCAACGAACCGCATCGGCTCATAGCATCGTCGGTGGGGGTCGCGCTTCCCAGCAATCCGGCGCAGTACGGATACCTGTCCGAGCATCACAGCACGGGAGAAACGGATCAGAAGGCGGGCGACTACGCGGAGGATCTGGCGGCGATGATGCTGGCGACAATTCTTGGCATCGATTTCGATCCGAATCTGAGCTACGACGAGCGCAAGGATCTGTGGCGGATGTCGGACAAAATCGTAACGACGCGCAACGTCACGCAGTCGGCGATAGGCGATCGCGACGGGCTGTGGTCGTCGGTGGTCGCCGCGGCGGTGTTCGTCGATATCCCCAACGGCAAGTAGTTCGCGAGCGAACCACAACGCGCGTTTGAACGGCGCGAGACCGGCGGGTAGGCTTTGATCATGGCTACAGAAATTCTCTACTGCGCAGCTTGAGGCTATAAGCCGCGCGCGGCCAGTCTGGCCGCGTCATTAGGTTCCAGGTTCGGCGAGAAGGCGGAAATCACGGCCGGCAAAACGGGTCAGTTCGACGTGATCGTGAACGGGCGGCTGGTCTTCTCGAAATCGAGTACCGGCCGATTCCCGGTTGACGGCGAAGTCGAAGAGATCTTCGCGGCTCTCAAAGAAGGCCGCGAGCCTGCGCCGGTAGAAGAAAAGAAACGGCAAGGCTTCGTCGGGCGCATGCTCGGAAAGCTCGGGAAGTGAGCGAATCAGGGGCCGGCCGCGAACCGTCCTGACAAAAAATCAATCCGCTACGGATGCATGTCGAGTAAATCCTTGAAGCCGCTCGGAGTGTGCGGACCCAGGATTAACATCTCGAGAATTGCCATCCCCTTGCGCGAACCCATTTTCGCCCGGCATACAGCCTCGATGTGCTGATTAAAGAAATCGCGCTGGTCGACGTCGGCGGTTTTGAGCGAGTCGTAGGTCGAGACGTCGGGGCCGACGTACATTGCGTGCCCCCACTTCGGATGAAAGTAGCCGATGCCCTGCATGTAGAAGTTGTACAGAATTTCCAACTCGATGCGGCTTTCGCCGGCTTGCGGGGTGCGCAAAATTATTTCGGCGCTTTTGGCGTGGCGCGTTCCGGAAGCATAGTTGATGTTGAAGTCGAGGCCCCCGGTCGAGAGATCGAGCGGGGCGCCGGGCTGTGCGCGCGTGACGGCGCCGTGCTCGTGCCATCGCGAGCCGTCGGCGTTTTCATTGACGTCCCAAAGCGTGCAGACATCCTCGAAATTGGCCGGCGACCACAGCCAGTAGTACTGGCCCATCGCGGACGAGGGCACTCCCGCCGGGTCCTGCGGTCCGATTCCGCGCACGCCCCAGGAGCGATCGCGCGCACCCCACACTCGCGACGGTTTTGCCTCGTAGGTCTTGCCGGCGACCGTCAGGCTTCCACTGTAACCGCCGTGCTGCGTGAACCGCGTCATGTCCATTACGATCCGCGGACCGGCGCGGCGGGTAAAGCGCGGCTCCTCTATTACCGCGGCGCGCGCCTCGAATATCAGGTCGGCCTTCACGGCTTCATGGTCGACGCGAACGCGCATCGATTGCATCGGGCGCAGGACCTCGATTGAGATCGGGCCGACGCGCGTGTCCATCCGCTCTGCGCCGAGCACCCGCGACGCGCGCACGCTATGCTGCACGCCGCCGACGGTTACGCCGAATGCGGAATCGATGATTCCGAGGTTCGGATAGATTCCCATCCCGACGGCGAAGTACGGCTCGCCCTCGGGGAAGCAGCCATTGAAAAAAAATCGATCGTAAAAGTTGCGGTCGCTGGTGAAGACCTGCTGGACCGGCTCCGGCGTCTGATGAATCGGATATTCGTCGCCTTGCGTGATCATGGTTGTCTCCCGGCATGAGTTGAAATGCGTTGGTCGATCAGATCGAAAACAGTTTGCCGAGTTCGGCCGCCTCGAGACGGATGCCGACGTAAAAGGGGCCGAACTTCGCATACGACGAGCTGGCCTCGTCAAAGCGCATCTCGTAAACGAGTTTCTTGAACACGAGCGGATCGTCGGCGAAAAGATCGACGCCCCATTCCCAATCGTCAAATCCAATCGAGCCCGAGATGATCTGCGTCACTTCGCCGGCGAAACGGCGCCCGACCATGCCGTGTTCGTGCATGAGACGCTGGCGATCCTCGATCGGCAGGCGATACCAGTTGTCGGCGCCTTCGCGCTTCTTGTCCATCGGATAGAAGCACAAGTAGGGACGCGCGGGGATTTTCGGAAACAAGCGCGGCGAAATCTTCTCCCGCTGCCGGGCGATCTCGGACTCGATTTCAGACTTCCATTGCGGCGAGCGCGGTCCGACCCCATTGTCGACGAGCCGGCGATAGAGCGCGACCGTCGCTTCGTAGAGGCCGATTTCGATCACCGACAGATACGACGTAGTCGGTTCCAGGTAGTCGGTGAGTGCGAGCCCGGCGACGGCGAGTTCGGCCTGGCCAAGTTCCTCGAAGCTGCGGCGGAAGTGGACGACCATCAGATCGCCCTTGTGGCCGAGCGCGGAGAAGAGCGCGGTTTCACCGTCTTCGCGCCGGGCCATCTCGCCGAACAGCTGCGACGCGTCCTTGAGAGCAGCGTTGCGTTTGGCGGCGTCGAGCATCCGCAATTCGCGGCGCCGCACGCGGAACATCTGATGGAGAATGCTGTAACCTTCGAGCGTAAGAGGTGCGGCCGGAAAATCGCCGGGAATCTTCGACGTGTCCCTGCCTCGATTTTGCTCTGTGCGGTCGATACTCATGGCGGCAATTCCAGACGCTACGCAGCCGGTTGTCCTGGCTGATGCGAAGCCGAAGGGCCGACGCGATTTTTACCACTATCGCACGGGCAGGCGTCAACGGGGAATGCGATGGCGCCCGGGGCCGAATTCGCCGCCGGTGAGAGGCGCGTCGTCGAAGCGCACGAGGGCGGCCACATCGTCCGGAATCACGACCTCGCCGCCGCCTTCGCGATCCAGATTCACCTCGATAAGCCCGTGCGGGGTTGGGACGCGGCCTTCGAGATGCCTAAGCGATCCGAACCGCGGCGCGATTTCCGCGCGCGAGTAGCCGGGAGCGGCCGGCCTCACGCCGAGAACCCAAGTGGTCAAATCGCAGGTTGGCGTCGCGGACCATGCGTGACATCTGCTGCCGGCGCCGGGGCGCGCGTCCCAGTACTCCTCGAACGCAGTGCCACCCCGTTCGATCTGTGGCCACCATTTCATGCATCGCGCAGGAATCAGGTCGCGGCGGCCGGCGCGGACCATCGCATCGTGAAGGAAGTGGGAAAAAAACGGTTGCGCCGCGACCACGTCGTGCCCGGCGTCGAAGGTCATGTGCTCGCCGGGGTCCATACGTTGGCTCAAGTACGCTGCGAGGTTATCGGAAATCGTGGGCGTGACGATGACGCGCGATTCATCGAGGATGTAGTCGAGCATCCGGGGCCAGCGGTGTCGCGGGGCGCATCCCGCTACGATCGCCATCGCGTTGGTATGCTGACTGACTCGCCTGCCGGCGCCGCGCCGGTCGGCGGCGTCCACATACACGCCCGCGGCCTCGTCCCACAGCAATTCGAATGCCCGCCGGGTCCGCTGAGCGCACGCACGAGCATCGGCGGCAGCACGCGAATCGGCCATGACAGTATCGGCGAGCGACGCGAAATCATCGAGGGCCGCCGCGTAAAGCGCATCGAGCGCGCCGGTTACTTCCGATCGCTCGGTCATCGCCCAGTCGATGAAAATCCAACCCGGCATCCCGCGAATCAGTCCGTCGGGTGCGCGATAACGCTCGAAGGCCGGCAGCACGCCGGCCGCGGTCGGCATCAGTTCGCGAACCGTCGTGGCGTCGCCGGAATATTCGAAGTAGCGGGCGAGCGCGCGTATCCAGTGCAATGAGTAGTCGGGGATGGTGGTCGAAGATATCGAGAAGTCGCAGGCAGCGGCCATCGCCAGCAGACCGTCGCCGCGGCGCGAATGCGCGCAGATTCGCAGATGGCGGCGCACCAGGCGCCAATCGGCGTTGGTCGCGTACGTCAGCAGGGCGTGGATGTAGGAATCGCCGAGCCACGCGCGTTGTTCGCGGCCGGGACAGTCGATGAAGGCGTCGGTCGAACAGAGTTCCAGCGTGCGCGCACCAACGCGCCAGATTTTGTTGAGCGCCGGATCGTCGCATTCGAAATACGCCTCGTCACCGCGCGGATAGCGCCGCTCGATCGCGCCGGCCGATTCGATCTGCGCACCGCCGCGCGTGACGATCGACAGATGGCGGAAACCGACCGATTCGTAGGACTCGAGCCGTTCTGCCGCGCCGCCGCGCAGGATATAGCGCATCGCAAATTGGCGCGGATTCATTTCCGCGCTGCCGTCGGCACGCAGGTCCTCGCCGCAGTACAAGTCGATGATTGAACCTGCAGGACCGCGAACGACGGCCCAAGGCGTCGCGAGCGTGATCATTCCTGCGTCGAAATTAACGATGGTGTCGGGACCATCGGTGGATTGCTCCGCCGTTGGATACGCGCTGCGTGGGTCATCGCTATTGAGAGTCGCGACGCCACGGCGGGAGAGTTCATTCAGTGCGATCGGAATCGAAGTCAGCTGCGCTATTTCCCCGGGCTCGGGCGCGGTGAAAGGCTCGACCGGAATTCGCGTGCGATTGGGCGAAAGAGTGCCGGCCGACAATTCGACAGCAGGCTGCCAATCGGAATCATCGAACGCTGCGTCGTTCCATCCAGCGGGAATTGCGGCGCCGTCGAGGATTTCGATCGGCGGCACCGGCAGAGCCGCGATCCGGACCACATCCTGCCGATACGGCGCGGCACGTCCTTTCCACGTGGCATCCGAAATCACGCCGATGGCCGGCGATTCGAACGCGAATGATCCAAAACCGAGAAGGAAGCTCGGCGTCGCGGGCCGCCACCACGGTCCCGGCAAGCCGTAGAAGCGCGCCAGTGACGCAATTGCGTTTCGGCCCGCGTGAAGATACGGCGCGAGATCGATCTCCGTCCATGCCAGACGCTCGGGTATCGAACGCGCCGGTCCGCGAGCAACCTCGACGCCGTTGACGAACATCACGAAGCGCGAGTCGGCCGTCACTCGTGCGGGAACTGACGCAGGGATCGATCCGAGGTGAACCGTCCGGCGCAAGTAGCAAAATCGGTTCCAGGTTTCTTTCGGCGGAAGTCCGACCGGATCGATCGGCGAAACCGGCAAGGGCGCGGGCCCGGCCCAAATCCATCGCGCATCCCAGGTAATCGGCCATTTCGATCCAGCCATCTAGACGCCACCATCTAGTACGGGCGAGCAGTCTTGCCGATAATCTCGCGCGCGACAATCGTCTTCATGATCTGCGCGGTGCCGTCGCCGATCTCGAGTCCGATCACATCGCGCATTCGCTGCTGATGCGGCAGGTCGAGGCTGAACCCGAGATGCCCGTGGAGCAGAAGGCATTGATGCAAGACCTCGACGGCCAGCTCGGGCGCGAGCCACTTGGCTCCGGCCGCGAGCCATCCGTGCGGCTCTCCGCGATCCTTGAGCCACAGCGCTTCGTAGCAGAGCAGACGCGCGGCGCGCAGCCGAACTGCCGCCTCTGCGAGCGGAAACGATACCCCCTCGAACCGTGCAAGCGGGGCGCCGAACGCCTGGCGCTCGGCGACGTAGGCGCAAGTCTCATCGACGCTCTGCTCGGCCGCGCCGATGCACATCAGGCCAATCAACGAGCGGCTGAAATCGAATCCCTGCATCACCTCGGCGAAGCCTGCGCCTTCCGCGCCGATGCGGGCGGCAGCGGGCACGCGGACGCCGTCAAAAAAGAGCTGACCGCGGCCGATGGCACGCGAGCCCATATCGCGAAAGCGCGTGCGCGATACGCCCGGTGAGTTGAGATCGACGTAAAATGCGCTCACACCTCGAGCGGACTGTTGCGCCGTGCCGGTTCGGGCCAGGACGAGGGCAGCGCCGGCCGATGATGAGAATGAGATGGAAGTTTTCTCGCCACTCAAGACGTAGTTGTCGCCATCGCGACGCGCTTGCATCATGACATGTGCGGCGTCGGAGCCGCCGCCGGGTTCGGTCACAGCCAGCGCCGCGATAATTTCGCCTCGGCAAATCGGAGGAAGAAACGCGGCCTGCTGACGCGCGTCGCCGCTGCGGGAGATTATTGCGGCGGTCAGCGCCGCAAGCAGCAGGACGTACGCGGCGTTGAAATCGCCGCGCGCGATTTCCTCGTGCGCGATTCCAAGCGACACATAATCGAGGCTGGAACCGCCGAGTTGCGCACCGACCGTCGGCGCAAGCACTCCCAGCTCGCCGAGTTTCCTCACCAGCGCCGGCGGCAGGTCTCTATCCGCGTCGCGCGACGCGTAATTGGGAAGCAGTTCGCGCTGCGCGAAGTCACGCAGCGTTTCCTGCAGCAACTTCTGCTCGGCTGTCAGCGCAAACTCCATCGTCGTAACCCTCACCTGGACGGCGCGTTCTGTGTCGGCACCGTCACGGACTGGGGCGGCGCGCCCGACGGGCCGACATACCCGGGAAGACTCTCCAGCCCACCGAGATCGACGTAGGGGGTCGGCCGTTCGATCGATTCGTTGCTGTCGTCGGCGCCCATTTTGTCCTGGTAGTGTTGCATCACTTGCTTCTGCACTTCATCGGGCGACAAGTTCGGCCGCATTCCCTGGCTGTGTTCAAAGTCGGCGCGGCTCCTGGCGTCCATGTTGAGCCAGATCTGGCTGGCCTGCGCGCCATTGCCGTGATTCATCGCTTCGATAAATTTTTGCTGCTGCGTTTCCTGATTGGAATGGAACGGCCAGCATCCCGCGAGCGCAATTGCACACGTAGCAATTGACAATGCGATCGCGCGTTTGATTTTTGCTGGCATCAGCGCTGCCGCTCCGCCGCCTGAAACGTCGCGAGCCTTGGCTACTGTGTACGCGACGAGACTGCGCACGTCCACCTGCCACGCGAGTCGAACCCACGCCAGCTCCCAGAGCCGCGCACTGGCGGGCGCGTTGAATCCCCTCCCGGCATGCGGCGAACGGGTTGGATCGTTAAGCGGGGGCGTCGACGGTCAGCCGCGGAGTCCGCTCGGGCGCAAGATGGCCGTAGAGGTCGGCGATGAGATCGGATTTGAGCCTGGCGTGGCCGGCGTCATTCCAGAGATTGCGCCATTGCAGGGGATCCTCGCGCAAATCGTAAAGCTCGCCCTCGGTACCGTCGTAGCGGATGTCGGGGAGTGGAGTTGCGATGCGAAGCGCCTGGTACGCGCGCACGAGGTCAAAGCCGATGTCACGGGTCGAAGGCTCGTACACGGTGCAGACGAAACCGTCGCGATAGATGCTCCGCAGACGCATCCCGAGCTGCGCGAATTGGCTATCCCACTCGGTGATTGCGCGCTGGCGCGGCGAGCCGGCGGCGGTGGGCAGAGCGGAACCCTGCATCCAATCGGGGATTGGCGCGCCGGCGATGGCGCAAAACGTCGGCGCGAGATCGAGATGTCCGACGGGCTCGGAGACTTCGGCGGCGGATAATTTTGCCGACGGTGCGGGACGCCAGATGAGAGGCACGCGCATCAGCGCGTCCACGTGATAGGGGCCCTTGAACATCAGGCCGAAGTCGCCCTGCAGCTCGCCGTGATCGGTGGTGAAAAAGACGTCGGTGTCAGCCTCCCAGCCGCGCGCGGCGACGGCGGCGAGCACGCGGCCGCAGGCCTGGTCGATCAGTTCATTCTTGACGTGGACGAGCGCGTTGATCTCGCGCACCTGGTCGTGAGTCATCTGGCACGGCACGAAGTTCCACGGGCCGCCCTCCTCGTTGCGGAAGCGGCCCTGATACCAATCGAGCCAATGGCGCGGCTTCTGTGCAAGGATTTTTTCGATTTTCTCGCGCGAGCCGGGATGGCCGGGCGGGAGATCGAGATCGCGCCAGTTGATTCGACGCGCCTCGGAAGCCGGAGGATCCCATGGATGATGCGGATCGGGAAAACTCATCCACACGAACCAGTCGTCGTCGGGCGAGAGCGTGCGCAGATAGGCGATGGTGCGGTCGGCAACCCAATCGGTGTGATAGTGCTCGCGCGGAATCGGATTGTAGGCGACTTCGGGCGCGCCGCTGTCGCCGCCGGGGCTGCCGGACAACATCGTGACGAAGCCGCCGACCTCCGCGGGATAGTTCTCGCGCAACCACATCGAGTAGTGGAAGAAGGCCATCGGCCCGTGCATCGCAAGTTCCATCCAATCGAATCCGCGATACGGTCCATGAGAGCGTTCGCGGCCCATGCGGTTCTCAGCCCATCGCCCGGCAGGATCGAACATCGGCTCGAAGTGCGCCTTGCCGATGAGTGCGGTGCGATAGCCAGCCCGGTCGTGAAGCCACGCGGCGACGCTGGGCGCGTCCAAGGGAAGAGGGACGCCGTTGGAGAACACGCCGTGAGTGCGGACGTACTGGCCGGTGATCATGGTCGAGCGCGCGGGCATGCAGACGGTGTTCTGATTGTAGGCGCGGCGATAATTGATTCCGGCGGCGGCGAGCGAGTCGGCGACCGGCGTGCGCGCGATACGGCCGCCGTTGCATCCGAGCGCGTCGTAACGCTGCTGATCGGTGGTAATGAAAAGAATCTTGCGGCCCATCGCTGTATCCCCGGAGAGAGATGTTACAGTCACCGTGCAAATACAAGCAACAGAAATAGAATCGCGGGAGCGGGGACTTTACGAGCGATGGAACAACCCTGCTAGAGTAACGGAGCGGGGGCTTGACCGATCGTTCAAACCGCCGCCCGGAACCGCACTGAAATCATTTCGATCGGGAAAGGATGAAGGAGAAGAGTAATGCGCGCTGCCGTAATGCGAGGCAAAAAGCTCGTCGTCGATAACATTCCCACACCGGCTCCTGGAGCGGGCGAGGCGCTGGTTAAAACGCTCGCGTGCGGAATATGCGGGTCCGATCTGCACACGCTCAAGCATGCCGAGAAGCTGGTCGAGGCGTCGCGAAAATCCGGAGCGCCGTTCGTGATGGATCTCACTCGCGACGTCGTGATGGGTCACGAGTTCTGCGCGGAGGTGGTCGATTACGGGCCGCAGACGCAAAAGCGATTGAAGGCGGGGACGCGCGTGTGTGCGATGCCGGTGCTGATCAAGGCGACCGGCGTCGAATCGGTTGGCTACTCGAACGAATATCCGGGCGGATACGGCGAACTGATGCGGCTGACGGAGTTTCTGCTGCTCGAGGTGCCCAACGGGCTTTCCACCGAGCGCGCGGCGATGACGGAGCCGATGGCGGTCGGCTATCACGCGGTGCAGAAAGCGCGGCTGGACAGAGATGACGCGCCGCTGGTTATAGGATGCGGGCCGGTGGGCCTTGCGGTGATTGCGGCTCTCAAGCTCGGCGGCGTGCATCCGATCGTGGCGGCGGATTTTTCGCCGCGACGGCGCGAGCTGGCGCGGCAGATGGGCGCAGACCTCGTCGTCGATCCAAAAGAGAAGTCACCGTACGAGAGCTGGCGGCAGATGGCTACGTACAGCGATCCCGCGAAGGCGCCGATGCTGCCGCCGTGGATGCCGGGACCGGCGCTCAGGCCCGCGGTGATCTTCGAATGCGTGGGGGTGCCGGGCGTGATCGAATCGATCATGTTGGCGGCGCCGGGCAATGCGCGGATCGTGGTGGTTGGAGTATGCGTGGAGCGCGACCAGATCGAGCCGCTCACAGGAATCAGCAAAGAGCTGAATATCCAGTTCGTGCTCGGCTATTCGCCCGAAGAGTTCGCGGCGACGCTGAGCCATCTCGCCGAAGGACGGATCAACGGCGACCCGATGATCACGGGCAAGGTCGGCGTGGAAGGAGTAGCGAAGGCGTTCGAGGACCTCGCGTCACCGGAGACGCACGCGAAGATCCTGGTCGAGCCGTGGCATAGCTGAGAAGCCGGGGTCGGCGAGCGCGCGTGCGTGGAGAATCCATTCCAAGCATTTGCAAGGAGTCTGAAGATGCCAACGTTCAAGCGCGCCGATGTATCAATATACTACGAGGAGTACGGCACGGGGTATCCGATTCTGCTATTCGCGCCCGGCGGGATGCGCTCGAGTATCGAGTTCTGGGCCACGAGCCCGTTCGATCCGACCAAGGAACTCGCGGCCAACTTCCGCGTGATCGCGATGGACCAGCGCAACGCCGGCAAGTCGGCCGGGCCGATCAGCGGCGATGATGGATGGGACACTTACACGGGCGATCATATTGCACTGCTCGATCATCTTGGGATCGAGCAATGCCACGTGATGGGCGGATGCATCGGATCGTCGTACTGCCTCGGAACGATCAAAGCCGCGCCGCTACGGGTCAGCGCCGCGATTCTGCAGAATCCAATCGGACTCAGCCAGCGCAATCGCGAGATGTTCTTCGCGATGTTCGACGGATGGGCGCAGGCGCTGAAGGCGCATCGTCCAAAGCTTGACGACTCCGCGCTGCGGCAGTTCCGCGACCGGATGTATGGCGGCGATTTCGTGTTCAACGTTTCGCGCGAATTTGTGCGCTCGTGCAAAACGCCGATGCTGATTCTTTGCGGCAACGACGACTATCATCCGGCGGAAACCTCGAAGGAAATCGCCGCGCTCGCACCGAACTCCGAACTTATCGACAACTGGAAGACGCCTGACGTGATTGGCGCGACGGTGAAGCGCGCGAGAGAATTCCTGATCTCGCACACGCCGAAGAGTTAACCGGCGAGCGCCAGTTTGATCCGATCGGCGAGTCCCGAGAATCGCTCGACGCGAGAGGCGATTGCGTGGTTGAGCGTCGATTCGTCGCCGACGATGACGACCGAGGTTCTGCTGCGGCTGACGGCGGTGTAGATGAGCTCGCGGGTCAAAACAGCGACGGGTTTCTCGGGAAGAACGATGGCGATGGAATCGAACTCGGAGCCCTGCGCCTTGTGCACCGTCATCGCGTAGCTGAGCTCGACGAATTCGCGTAGCGCCTCGAATCGGAATGCGACGAAGTTGTCGCCGCGCGGAAATATCGCCATCGGGACTTGCGAGCCGTTGCGGCGCCGGACCCACAGCCTGATTCCATTGTCGCCGTTGAAGAGTCCGCGTTCATAGTCGTTACGCAGCACGATTAGCGGCTCGCCAACCACCAATGGGGCGCGCTCTGCCGCGACGCCCGCGGATTCGGCGGCGCGCGAATGAAGACGCGCGTTTATTCGCTCGGCGCCGGTCTCGAAGACGCGCGTCACGCACAAGATGCGTGATTTTCCGGCGTGCGCGAACAGGCACCGTAATCGCTCGCAGTCGGCGTCATCGAAACGGCCATCGCGTTCGACGTATTCATGCGCAACCAATTCTTCCATTTCCGGGCCGCCGCGCACTCGATCGGCGTACCAGCGATCCAGAAACGGGCCGAGTTCGCGCGACGCGGTTGTAATAAATTCGACGCCGGCGAACGTGAGTTGATCCGGTGATGAGCGCCGCGCCACAATCGGAGTATTCGATTCGTCGATTGAATTCAGGAGCTGGGCATCGCCGTCGTTAATCGACCGGGCCGCGAGCAAAATGCATCGGCCGGCGCTGCTTTCGCTGTTCATCCGATGGTTCACTTCGAGCCGCATCGATGCCGTGGTGAGCGGACCGGTATCGTCCCCGGCAGACGGGACGAGATCGCGAAACACGGAACCCGCAGCGACCGACGGCAATTGATCCGCATCGCCGAGCAGGATCAGCCGCGCTCCAGGCTGAATCGCGTTCGTCAGTCGTTCCATCAAGGTGACATCAAGCATCGATCCTTCGTCGACGATCACCACCTTCGCGGAGAGCGGGTTGTTGCGATGATGGCGGAAGCGCCCGGAATCAGGCGAGTAGCCGAGCATGCGATGAATCGTCGCGGGCTCGAGATGCGCATCCAGGAGTGCCTGATCTACATTGTCGAGCCGTTCTATTCGCGTCAGCGACTCGCCGATGCACTCGCCCATCCGATAGGCGGCTTTTCCCGTTGGGGCCGCCAGGGCAATCTGGGACGGGTCGACCCCGAGCCGCACCATCAGACGCATGATCGCGACGATAATCGAAGTCTTACCGGTGCCCGGGCCACCTGAAACAACTGTTAGTCCGGCGTGCGCCGAAGCGGCAACGACGTTGCACTGTTCATCAGACATCACAATCTGTTCGCCCTGCACAATAACGGGGCGAGCAATCACACCCTGAAGCGCGCGATTAAGGTTTTCCGCGTCCACCTCTTCTTGCGTACCCGTAGTCAATAGTGCAGCGAGTCGAATAGCCAGTTCACACTCGTAGTGATAAATGCGGTGATGAACTATGTAAGGCGCGATATATAATAAGGGTTTGTATTCATCCTCCCGCCGACCGACTACTGCTGATGCGCGGTCGGACTGTATAAGGCCTTCGATCGAAGCAGCGATCGTAGCGATGGCGTCGTCACCAAAGCCATCGGCACAGAGCGAACCGAGCACGCGCCGCATAGGCCCTCGCGAAAGCGGACCAGCTACCGGAAAGCGGGTACTTCCGTCCTGAAGCGCTACCAGCGAGACGAGGATGAGCACGATGAGTGCGATTCGGTCATCGTCTTTCAGAACCGGTTCAAGGGCCGCGAGCTCGGCCGCCAAGTGAACCGACTCAGGCGCAAGATTAAGCCCGGACGCCGAGACTTCGAGCGCGCGCATGCGAGCGTTGAACGCGGAACGGCCGCCGTCACGGGCTGAATCGAAGCGTCGCCACGCGGTATCCATTCCGAGTAATGAGTATTTCTCTTTCAAGCGCGGAGCTCGGAGCCGGGTTCGCGAGTCAATAGGTCGGATTCATAAGTGACTATTTCATTCCACGATGGTCTTGCGAAGTAAAATCCGGATTTTCCGTCACCGGCCTGCGAGACGCCACGAAGAAAGACGTACAAAAGACCGCCAAACCTCGAGTCGTAGTCGCGCTCGCTGTGGATTGCGAGCAGGCGCACGATACCGACTGAGTAAATTCGCGCCTGCAACCGATAGTGGCGTTCGACGTGCCGTGCGACTGCGGCAGGCTCATACGATGGCAGAAGATCGCCCTTCCAGTCGGCGAAGTATATTAGCTTGTCGCGCTGGAATACCAAGTCGATAAAACCCTTTATGTAGCCCCGTCCGACGATCCACGCGCCGTCCGGGCCGTCGCCGAGCAACGAGTGATGTTTCTCGGGAATTGGATACGCGAATTCCATTTCGCGGACGGCGGGCAGCCGGTACAGTGCGCGCTCGAGTACCGTTTCGCCCAGCGCGACCGGCGAGGTGAGCGCGTTGAAAACCATCTCGCGTCCGCGGGCCAGCCATCGCGGATCATTCACGCCGTGGCGGCGCATGGCGCTCGCGAACAACTCGCGCACGTCATCCCGCGCCATCCAGGATTCCATATCCGGGGCATCGCCAAAGGATTTGAAATCGAGCTTCTCGATCGCCTCATGCAGGAAAATGCCGACGTGGCGGCCGCCGGGCAAATCGAGGTTGTCGGCACGCGCATCGATGGCATCGACGCTGGTTTTGAATTCATCGGGATCGAAAGCGGTGGCCACCCCAGTTTCGCGCGCCGTCTGAAGCGAGGTGTAAGATTCGATCATCAAGCCGCGATGCCCAACGCCCAGCTCGGCGAATTCGCGGTCAAGGCCGCCGGTGTCGGACGCGGATGCGAGCCAGTCACACAAGGCATTCTCGTCAGGCGCCGTTTCGTCGTCCTCTTTTTCACTTTGTGAATCGATTGACGCTGGAGCGACCACAGTTTCCGTCGTGAAGAGCGTCTCCAATCGAGCTTCGCGATCGAGGGTGCGCAGCCGATTGTTCAGTTGCGCATAGGAGCCCGACAGGTCTCGATTCAGCGTTCCGTCCGGGACGTAGGGCAGTATCAGCTTGGCGCGCGCGCGTGTCAGCGCGACGTAGAGCAACCGCTGATCCTCCTCGTCCTGCTCTTTCTTGAGCGCCGTCCTTTCAACGTCCCGCGCCGGTTTGCCAATCGCAAGGCGCCGTTGCTTTCCGTCGTGGTAGATGCTGACCCAATCGCGCCGGTTGTTTGCGAAAAATCCTCCGTAGAGAGCTACGACGCCGGCTTCGAGTCCTTTGCTTTTGTGAATCGTCATGATTTGCACGGCGTCGCGATCGTCTTCGGAACGTTGCACATCCGGATCGTCGCCCGCCGGCGCCGCGCGCCCCGTGATGTAGGCGTCGAGAAGTTCGATTATTTCCGCGAGCGAGATTCCGTGCCGCGATGCTTGCTGAGTTAGAATCTCGAAGATGTGTTCGTAGTTGGTGAGTTCGCGACGGTCGTCTGACAACAGCAATTCACGTTCGACCAGTCCGCTTTGATGGAGCAAGGCGTCGAACAAGTCGGCGAAACGCCCGGCCTCGGCAAGTGCGCGCCATTCGAACAGTCTTTCGAGCATCGGGTGCGAGTTGCGCTCGTCGTCAAGCCGCGCCAGGTCCCCGTATTCAACCGCGAAGAAGGGCGAAGCCCACGCCTTGAGGCGGTTCGAGCGGCGGCCGGGTTCGTCAATTCCTCTGAGCAGGTCGAGAATGTCGGCGGCCTCGCAGGTCTGGAACAGCCCGTCCTGCTTGTAAAAGGCAAACGGGACTCCCGCGTGGCGCAGATACTTGCCAATTTCCGCGCTGTCGCGGTTGGTCCGAGTAAGGACGTAAACGTCTTTGGCTGTAATCTTGCGCGGCGCCTGCCCGTCGCCACAAATTTCTATCGCGTGATCCGGTTCCGCAATAATTCGCCGTATCGCTTGCGCGATTCGCGGCCCTATCGCTTCGCGCATCGGCCGCGAAGACTTGTATCGATCGTTACGCGGCTGGAACTTCATGAGCGTCACGGGTGCGATCGGCTGGCCGTTCGCCGCGACGGCTCGCAGAGCGGGACGCCCGCATTTGACCGGATGGGTATAGGCGATCTCACCGGTGAACAATGGCGCCGCAGCATTCTGATCGAACATCAGGTTGCACGCCTCGATCATGTCGCCGGTCGAACGGAAATTTTCGCGCAAGCGAACAACCGTGGCTCCTGATTTGGAGAGTTGCTCGCGCGCTTCCAGGTAAGCGTGCACGTCGGCGCCGCGGAATCCGTAAATCGCCTGCTTGGGATCCCCGATTACGAAGACGGTGTTGCCGGCGCCGCCTTCGATGAACACCTGTCGGAAGATCTTCCACTGAAGTTCGTCCGTGTCCTGGAATTCGTCGATCAGCGTCACCCGATAGCGCTCGCGCAGGGTCGCCGCGAGCGATTTGCCGCGAGGACCGTCGAGTGCGTCTGCAAGCCACGCCAGCATGTCCTCGTAGTCCAGTGTCCCGCGCTCGCGTTTTCGCGCGTCCATTCGCGCAGCGATAGCGGGCAGCAGTTCGTCAACCACGCGTTGCTCGATAGCCAGCGCTGCCTGAACCCGATCCCCCGCGTTGACGATCGTGCGCACGCGGTCGGGCATCTCGTCGGGGAAAATCGGCCGCGTTTCGGTTCGCGTGCGACGTGCGCTTCTGGGACGGCAGATGCGATCGAGATCGAAGCCGCACAAGCCTTCGGCCAGAATCGCGGTCGATCCATCGGCACGATTGACGAGCAGCTCGAGTTCACGCGTCGCGGCGATCGCATCGTGCCGGGCATCATCTGTGATCGCCGCGACGCGGAAGGCGTCCACCAACGTGTTTGCATCGAACGCGTTCTCCAAATCGGTCAACGCCTGTTGATTGAGTTCGCGCCCCGCCGTTCGCAAGTAGCGTTGAGAGTGAGCCTGCCAGAGCAGTTCCTCGAGTTCATCTGAAGTGCGTTTCTCATCCGAGAGCCACTCGTCAATGAGCCGCGCGACGCGATCATCCGACTTCAGCCGCTCGCGCAATACAGCGCGCAGGGCCTCGTGGAACTCGAGACGGCCGCTGGTGAGGTCAATTCCAAAACGCACTCCGCTGTCAAAAGCGAGCTCCGTGAGCATTCGACGGCAAAAGCTGTGAATCGTGTGGATGGGCGAATGATGAAACGAAAACAACGCGGTCGTCAGTCTTTGCCGTTCGTCGTCACCCAAGCGCTTGCGCTGCGACGTATGCGTGGCGTCCGCACTATGCCCGGACAGGACGGCTTCGATCGTCGCGCGGATTCGCGAGCGCAGCTCGGCCGTCGCCTTTTCGGTAAACGTCACGACCAGGATCTGATCGAGGAGAACGGGGCCGGTGAGGAGAAGGTCAACGACGATATGCTCAATCGTAAACGTCTTGCCGGTACCGGCGCACGCGTCGATAACCTTGTGCCCGCCGTCGAGAATTTCATCGAGGATCGCGGGCCGATAATATTCGATGTTTGCCGGAGATGCGGTCGCGCTCATTTGAATATCCCGATTATCGAGTCGAAGCGGCGCGCGACGATTTTCTCGATCTCTTCTTCGTCCGGCGGATCGAAACGGGTCGCGTTTCGCACTGGTCCGTATTCGGAACTGCTCTTCGAGAACTCATTGAAGCGGATGCGCTCGACAGCTTCGACCAAGTCGCGACGATTCGGGGGCTCGCGCGATTCCTTGACGACTTCTTCAACCGCTTCGATCGGCAGAAAGTAGTCATTGCCCGTCGAAAGCAGATCGCCGACGACCGTGTTCAGGAAGCCGAGCGCCGAATCCCGGTCCATCGGCCGGAACTCGCGAATCCATTCGTTCTGCTTCGTTGACTGTGTTCCGATCACGATCGCGCGAAATCTTTCGGGCAGTTTCGCTCCGCTGGCGGCAAGGACAATTGCGTTTAGAAACGCCGGGAGAAAATCTTTTGGCCTGACGTTCTTATGAAGCACGCAGTTGATCGCTGCGCCTGCCTGCGGCGACGCGCCCCGAATCGTGCCGTAGAGACTCACGCGCTGCGTCACTATCGTTCCGTCGTGGCGGCGGACGCTGGCATTCAGTGCGATTGGAGCAAGAATCTCGCCGACGTCGGCGAATTCGTCGGCGCGTCCGATCCGGATGTCCTTCCATCCGTCGAAATCGGTTACGCCGGCCTGGGAAGCCCGCGCGATCCATTGACGAAGCGCCGCAGCGTCAGCCGTTGCAGCGGCCTGCGCAAATTGTCCCGCGGGTGCGTGCCCATTGGCCTGCGCAATCCGAACCTGGCGCGCGTACTCTTCGTCGAGAACCTTGAGCTTGGCGCGAGCGCGCCAGAAGACATCGCGCAGCATCACAGTACGATCGAGCCGCGACTGCTGGAGCGGCTCGTCTTCCGCCTGCTCAGGCGCATCTTCGTCCTCCAGCATTCCGAGCGAATAACGCGCGGCGCCCTGCAAAGGACATTCGAGATATTTTCGAATCGCGGCTATCGGAAGCGCGAGCTCCTCCATCGGCGCGTGGCGTGCCGCGGCAGGCGCTGTTTCGAATTCGGCGAATTGCAAATCCTCCTGCACGCGCTCGCGCAACTTCCCGCCGAGACGATCCAGCAAACGCTCACGGTGCGGCTTTGCTCGATGCGTTGCAGGGGCATCGAGTTTTTGCCGGAGCGCGAGCATCCGTGCGCCGCGGCGCGCGTCAGGATCGAAGCTCGCGAATTCGTGATCGCTGTCCGGAGTTGCGCGATCGGCGAATTCAGGAAAATATTTCAAATCATAACGGCTGACCGGATGTTTCACCGTCAGCTTCGCGAGCGTCTTTTCATCGATGAATCCCCGCAGCATGTATTGCAGTTCGCGAATGACGGACGAGGGTTCGAGGGCGTCGCCGGTTTTCGCATCGCGAGCAATGTAGGAGAAAAAAATCCGCTCGCGCGCGGCCAGGATCGTCTCGAGGAATAGATAACGGTCCCGCTCAGCCGGAGTGACGTCGCCCGCGCCGCGCTTGAGCATCCGCAAATCAAGCGGGTCGCGACGGTCGCGCTCAGGAAAGACAGCTTCGTTCAGCCCGAGCGCAAAGATGACTTTGAACGGGATCGACCGCAGCGAGGAAAGCGATCCAACCGCAACACCCCGCCCCGAAAATTGCCCGCGACGCGATTCGAGATCGGTGATTCGCGTTGCGATCATCTCGCGCGCCGATTCGTACGACATTGGACCAATGTTCAGTTCTGAGTCGCCGATAGACTCGATCGCCTCGAGGAAACTATCCCTAACCCGTTCATCGAGCGCGGTCGCCGGGCGGAGGTATGTGTTCAAAAATTCGATGAGCATTCGCGACCATTGCCGGGGCGTGAGCCGCGCATTGCGCATCGAGAGCGCATCGGCGATGAGCGAGCGTGCCCTGCGCATGAACCGCGCCGCCGTCTCGAGTTCATCCTGCGCAACTTCAAAGGGCAGGTAGCCGGGGGCTGTTGCTCCGGTCTCGTAAAATGCGGGAATCCCGCCGCGCTGACCGGTCATCATGGCGCCCAGCGCGAGGCGTTTGATCGCCTGATCCCAGTGATAGAGGCCGTGCGGAATGTACGTTTCTTCCAATTCGGCATCGTCGGCGCCGAAGAAAATGCCCAGCGCCTCGCTCCATCGAGGCCACATCTCGACGTCGATTCGGGTTTCGCTTTCGCTGTTCAACGCGGGATGCGTCAGCAGCCGGATCATTTCCGCGCGCGAAAAGCGGCCGCGCGGCAGATTGAGAAGCAACTCGACGGCCTCGGCGACGCGGCTCGCGCCAGCGATGCTGCGGCTGACGAGATCGATTGGAATTCGGTGCTGCTTTCGAAAAACGCTCTCGATGTGGGGTATATAGTCGTCAACCGCCGCGTCAGGAATCAGCACTGCGATTTCGTGAAACCGAATGCGCTCGGCGCTGCCGCTGGCGGCAAGCTTCTCGTTGTCGCGAACGATCGGCCAGATCTCGTTGGCGACGATTTCGGCCTCGCGTCTAATTCCCGGGCAGGCAAGAAACCGGATTCGCGCTTCGTATGGCTTGCCGTCTCCATCCTCGACGTCCGGGGGCTGCGGTTCTCGATCGAGGATGCTTTGCTGAAGAGCTTCGAGCAGCGTCGGTGGTTCGCGAGAAACCGGATCGGAGAAGAGCGGCGCGAAATCGCATTGAGACAGCTCGTTGAGCAGCCGAACGTATTCACGGCCCGGCCGCCCCCAGAGCCTCAGAGCAGGCGGGTCGGACGATTCATTCAACGCGAACGGGTCTTCGGATTCAGCGAGTTGTTCTCCGACTTTGTCTTGACGATGAGCCCACAAGGTGAGCGCGCCGCGACGGGGACTGTCCACATCGTCCCAAAACTCGCGGCACGGATTGAGCGCGTAGATCCGAATATCGCCGAGCGCGCCGAGTCTCGCGAAAATTTCCGCATAAGCATTCCCCGCGTACGAGGAACCGAACACGTGAAGCGTCGCCGGCAGGGCAGATTTGAGGCGCCCGCCATCGCCCGCCTCGAATGCATCGGGCAACATCATCAATCGAGTCTCGCGCTCCAACAACCATTGCTCGCGCACGCGGCCGTGCGAATCGAATACCGACTGCCACAAATGCCGCTGCCATCGCTCAGTCTCGCCCATCGCATCAACGTCAGATCGCCGGGCAGTGCGCCATTTCTCGATCATGCGCCGCCTCGAAATCGAATACTCGCGAAACAGCCGCGCCAACTGTGCGGCAAGCAGGATCGTTCTGAGCTCGACATCGGCGTCAGTTTTGGATCCCGCCTGGATGTAGTCGCGCGCCGGCTTCAAGTCGAGGTCGTCGCGATGGCTCGAACTTCGAAGGCACTCGAACAGGATCAGTTGGAGCTCATCGGCGTCCAGGATCTTCAGGTTCTTATCCGTCGATTGGAGAAGTTCGGCCAGATAATTCCGCAGGAACGGGAATTCCAGATTCGCCGCGACGCCGATCGATTCGGCCAGCCGATACCGGACGAATTGTTCGACGACGCGATTGGGTACGACAATCGAGACCGGCTCGAGCGGCTCGCGCCTCTGATGCGCGGCTACGGCGTTGGCCAGGGGTGCGATCAGATTCTCGAGGCGATTGGAATAGTAAAGACGAATCATCGCGGCACAGCTATACGCGTTTTACACTTGAGGAACATATATTGTCTTTCTGACAACCGTTGTCATCGAATAAGCGGGATGATTGGATCAGCAGACCTTCGGAGCAGAGGCGATTCATGAAGAAACTTCGCCGCAAACCCACCTACGGCGCCGCGATTCGGCTGGCACGAATCGCCGCCGGGTTGTTCTCGAAACCATACGGCTGGAGTTTCAGGGCGATCGAGGAAAGTCTGGAAATTTCCGGGCGCACACTTGCCCGCTACGTGTCGGTGCTGCGCAGCGATCTGCTCGACTGGCGCGGCGATCCGCTGGTTGAAGTTGTCGGCACGGGCGGCGAGCGCAAACTTCGGCTGGTCAGTTCGATGAAAGCCGCGGAGGCATCTTCGTACCAGGTCGCGCTGCTGTATTTCTCGCTGACCGTGCTCAAGTTCCTGGAGGGCACGGTGTTGGAAGAAGGCGTGGAAGGATTGTGGGAGAAGATTTACCAGAACCTGAGCCTCACGCAGCAGACGCGGCTGTCCGACCTCGAGCGCAAGTTCTACGCCGTCCCTTACGCGCCCAAGGACTACGGTGAGTTCAGCGAGCAACTCGACGTAATTTTGCGAGCGCTGCTGGATCAGATTCGGCTCAAAGTCGACTATGCCGGTCTGACCGGCGAAGGCCGGCAGCACGACTTCGATCCATACTCGCTGATCGCCTACCGCGGCGGTCTCTACATTCTCGGCTACAGCCATCGAAGCAGCGCGATCATCTATCTCGCGGTGGAGCGAATCCGCTCGGTCGAATTCATTCGTCAACCCGATGGGACCCCGGCGCGGTTCATCTATCCGCGCGGCTTCGACCCGGCGGCGCACACTGAAGGGACTTTCGGAATTGTCGAAGGCCCCGAGACCAAGGTCGAACTGAAGATTCATAGCGAACAAACCGAAGCGTACGTTCGTTCGCGCACGATTCATCGCAGCCAGCGTTTCTCGCATCGCCGCGACGGTACGACGATCATGACGATGACTGTCAGGGGTACGACGGAGTTGGCGAACTGGATAATGAGCATGGGGCCGTGGATCGAGGTGCTCAAGCCCGCCTCTCTGCGCAAAGAAATTGCACAGCGCCATGCTGGAGCAGCGCGTCTTTACCGCGCCAGTTAGTGCAATGGCGAAATCCATTATATGCTTGCGGGCGGGCAACCCATGATCATCCTAACCGGCGCTGCGGGCTTCATCGGCAGCAATCTGCTACACGCGCTGAATGCCAAGAGCATCACCGACGTTCTGGTAGTCGATCGCTTGGGCGATAATTTCCGCAACCTTTGCGATCTGCGGTTTTCGGACTTCATGCAGCCCGGGGAATTCGCCCGGGCAATCGAGCGCAGGATTCTCCCTGACCGAATCGAAGCGATTTTTCATCAGGGCGCATGCGCCGACACCACCTGCGACGACGGCCGCTACATGATCGAAAACAATTTCACGTTTTCGAAGTCGATTCTGCACTTCGCTCTCTCGAGCAAAGTTCCACTGGTGTACGCGTCAAGCGCAGCCGTGTACGGCTCATCGCGCGCATTCGCGCCGTCACGCGAAAACGAACGCCCACTCAACCTCTACGGGCTGTCCAAACTCGCTTTCGACAATCATGTCCGCAGCGTTGCCGCCAAGTCCGAGAGTACTGTGGCCGGGCTGCGATACTTCAACGTCTATGGTCCACGCGAATCCCACAAGGGCAAAATGGCGTCGATGGTGTATCAGCTCTACCGGCAGTTGAAGGCGAGCGGACGCGCACGGCTGTTCAAGGGCACCGACGGATACGCCGACGGAGAGCAACGGCGCGATTTTACTTTTGTCGGCGACATCGTTCGCGTAAACCTGGCGCTTGCCGAAGGTCCCGTGCGCAACGGCATCTTTAACGCCGGCACCGGACAGTCGCGCAGCTTCAACGACGTCGCCAGAATAATAATCGCGCAGATCGGTGCGGGCGGGATCGAGTATGTACCGTTTCCCGAGAACCTGGCGGGCAAGTATCAAAGCTTCACGCAAGCCGAGATCTCGGCGCTGAGGAATGCCGCCTACACCGAGCCCTTTTCGACTCTGGAAGATGGAATCGCGCAGTCGATCGATGCCTGGAATCGAGAGGGCAGGTCAACCTAAGGCGTAGTCTTCAGCGGATGATTCCTGAAAAAGTCCAGCATCGTAGTCGTCCATTCTTTGGGCCATCGCATGTGATTACCAAGACCAATTATAGATCCCATAGTACTGGCCGTTGATTTCTCGGGAGCCTTTGGATCGGTTCCGCACGAATCGGTACATGAGTAAACCCGGCGATGGTGATTGTCGAGGATCACGTCATCGACAACTACTCCGGCTGCGTTTAATTCACTCGCCAGTTGCTCGCCGTTGGGACAGATGCCGCCGATGTCGCAAGCGTTGTGGATTTGCATGGTCCGTGCGGCCGGATTGAAGATCTGAATCTGTTGTTTGTTTTCGGGCGATCCGGCGACCGGCCGCTGCTGACAAGGATCGTCGAACGCGCCGAACGGATCGGGTCCCGAATAAACCGCCGCCGCCGCTATGTTCGGACGATTCACCGCGTACAGATAGCCCATCGCGGCTCCGTTGGACCATCCGGAGACGTAAATCCGGGTAACATCGACCTTCCCGGTCGCGACCTCGGCCGCAATGAAATGATCGATCGCGGCCGCGTCCGCATTTTCCCGCCAGGTCGTGTCTCCGGTCTTTACGTCACCGGTTGGGTTCAACTGGCGATACCAATTATCCCATCCAACCCCCTTGTTGTCCGGAAATGGGTAATAGTGCGTCGTTTTGCGTCCCTGGGGAGCCAACACGATGTATCCGACATTCTTCGGATCGTCGGTGAGTGAGACGGAATCCTGGAGGTCAAGTATATTGGTCTGAGTAATCCATCCAGCCGAAAACAGCGACGGATGCAAGTATACGATCATTGGTAACTTGCGATTTGCGCCTGTGGATTTGGGCTCGTAGAGGCAAGCGTAGCGATCGATGCGGTCCGCGTCTTTCCATGGACCGATCAACTTGCCTTCGCCGCAATTGGGTTTGACTTCCGAAAATACCGCCGCTGACGGATCGCCAAATGGCCCGCATGCAGCCGGCGCGACGCTATCCTTGGTCACGCTGCCGCATGAAAATAAGCAGGCGATCATCGCCAGGCAGATGGTTCTCTTCACGACACTGCTTTAACATATCAAGGAGCACGGCGTGCCCTCAAAGATCCTACCTGGGAGCTCTGAACCGCTCGGAGACTGAGGTAGTATCGCTTCTTGTACCGGCGCTGCTTCAGGGCATCTCGAGCAAACAATTGGCGCACAGCGCCCATCGCGCGTGTCCGCCCGCCGGCACAACCAGGATCGCCGCGATCGACAGCTTCGCATTTCCACAGCGACGGCAAATCAAGTCGTCGCCCTCGCAGCGGGCTTCAAACCCGAACTCAGCAATCGCGGCTGGATCGTCGATCAACTCGACCCGTACAAAGTTGGGGTCAGTTTCCAAAGCTTTCCCCGTAAACTCGCGGATCACACGGAGCCAAGCCTTGCGATTCCTTTTGCGACGCCCTCGGTCGGCGATTTCGGATCGTGCGCCTTTAAGCCGCCACCTGTTTATCGGTGGGCGTCACTCAATTCAGATGCGCATCAGTTAGATGCGCACCAGCTTGCGCATTCATGGAATCGAAGAGCTTGGCGACCTGCACGACCATCTGTCGTCCCTGGCGAATCACGAACTTTTCGCGCTCCAATCGCGCCAGATGCTCGGTCACTCTTGGCCGCGAGGCGCCGACCAGGTTGGCGATGTCCTTATGGCTGAAAGATACGCGCAGCAGCGTGCCGCGCGATTCTTCGATTCCAAAGTCTGAACATAGTTCCAGCAGCGCAATCGCTATTCGTTCGTGCAGACCAAGGTTCAGGAAACTCGAGCTGCGCAGCAGGAGGCGATACCACTGCTTCAAATCGTTGCGATGAAATTGCTTGAAGGCGGACTCGGGAGCATTTACGGTAATGCCGTCGAAATCATCCCAACTGACGGTGCCAACGCGGCAATCGTTGTAAGCCTCGCACTGGAAACTGGACTGGCTGATCGGCAGCGCAGGGAATTCGGGAATCGGTCCCGGCGCGAGCATCGCCACCGTGACCCGCTCATTGCGCGCGTTTAAGCAGGTGATCCGCGCAATTCCTGCTAACAGGATGTGAGCATCCTGGGCGAGCGCAACCTCGCGTAGAATCACCGCGTGCCGTTTGTAATTGGCCAGCGCAAGCGCGCCGACCAGAAGCGCAAGCTCAGGCGGTGAGAGCCACGACAGAGCCTTAAGCCTGCTTAGTCTGTCGAGGTCGGTTTCGCGGGAAGTGTTTCTTTCATTCAAGATCGCACCTCGTGCAGAATTGCACCGCAAGAGAGAATAAACCATACTCCATTGGCGCCGAAAAAGGAAATGCGATGTCACCCGCATAACATATGTCTTGTGCTCTAGAGCACTTGAGAACGAGAACGGAAAATTCCCTATGCAGCAATAGGCAGCAGTCGCCAACTACTCGTTAATGCAAACTACGGCGTACTTTTTCGAACTCGTGTTTATCAGCAGAAATATGAGTTTGCGCCAGAAAACTTTCCAATCGATCGCGATTGACAATGAGTTGACGATTGTCGCGCGAAATCAGATGCTTTCGCTCGAACAAATTCAAATGTTCGGTAATTCGGGGCCGCGAGGCGCCGACTAGGTCAGCCAGGTCCCTGTGCCGGGCCGGCAATGTCAGCCGGATCCTTTTTCCATCGGGGATGCCGAAATTTTCACTCAATTCCAGCAGAATCAGAGCCAGGCGCTCTTCCAAAGTGCAGCTCATGAAATTTGCGCAGCGCAATTGAACCAAATCCCAGCGGCCCATATAGCTCGCTGCCAATTGTTTGAAGTCCGCCGATGCGATTCCCAGCGATATTTCGACGAACGACTCGAGGTCAATCGTGCCTATCTGACAAGGGGTGACCGCTTCGCAGCGAAAGTTGTAACTGATGCCGGGGACCGGCGGCGGGAAGCCGGGTATCATGCCGGGCGCGACCATGATCACCAATGTACGCTGACCCTTGCGATTGCGGCATGTGATTCGCGCCACTCCTGCCAGCAAGATATATGCGGAATCGGGTGAATGTTTTTCGTCGAAAATGATCGTGCGTTTTTCGACTGTGCTGACCGTCAGCGCGTTGGAGAGCTTTTCGAGCTGGCGCGCCGTGAGCCAGGAGATATTCTTGAGGCCCCGCAGTCTTCGGCTGCCGGATGCTCGAACAGGGCGCATCTTTCGAATCTAGCAGGCGGATTGGCGCGCGAGCAGAATAACGCCCGCGACATAAAGTTCATTCGACGAATGTTGTTATCTATGTAACAAATTCGCGCTGACGCTCAATCGCTGTGCAGATCACACAAATGTAGTGTTCCTGCTCCCAAGCAATGGCCCGGCGTCGCGCCGTGCGATCCAGATCAGCAGCACAAGCGCCGGGATCGTCGCGACTGTGGTGAGGATGAAGAACGGCACCCAACCGAGCTTGTCTGCCAGCACGCCCCCCGAAGACGCGACCATCGTGCGCCCCACCGCTGCCAGTGAAGACAGCAGCGCGTACTGAGTAGCGGTGAACGCGGGTGAGCACAGGCCGGAGAGGTAGGCCACCAGGGCAGTGCCCGCCATCGCGCCCGTCAGATTCTCGGCGGCGACGCACAGCGCGAGATAGTCGAGCCGATGGCCGCCCACCGCCTGCAGCACGTAGAACAAATTGCCGGCCGACTGGAGGGCCCCGCACAGTATGAGGGCGCGCATCACACCGAGCTTCGACGTCACCACGCCACCGACCAGGGCGCCGACAACAGTCGCGACGAATCCGACCAGTTTGGAGACGGCGGCGATCTCGTTGAGTGAGAAACCGAGCGAGATGTAGAGCGGCATCGCCATCACGCCCGCCATCGCTTCGCCGAGCTTGTAACCGACGATGAAAAGGACGATCGCCGGCCACATCGGCCGCCGCATGAAGTCGGCGAACGGCCCCGTAACCGCAGTAGCGAGCCAATCGCGGAGCGCATCCCATCCCCCCGTTGCGGTATGCGGCTCGGCCTCTGGCGGCGTCGTTGGCTCGGGCCCGAGGATGAACACGAGCATCCCCACACCCAGCAGCGCCGCCATCGTGGCATAGGCCGCGAACCAACCGTAGCGGGCCGCAACGATCAGCGCGCCGGCGCCCGAGACCAGCATGGCGATCCGGTACCCGGTCTGGATCATGGCGGCGCCGGGGCCCTGCTGCTCGGGCGTGAGGATCTCGACCCGATACGCGTCGATAACGACGTCCTGGCTCGCGGAAAGGAATGCGACCAGCAGCGCCAGCGCCCCCATGAGCGCGAGATCGAACTTTGGTTGACAAGAGCCCAAGGCGAGCGTCGCGGCGACGAGTGCGAGCTGAATGGCGATGCCCCACCCGCGCCGTCGCCCAAGCGGAATCGGCGGCGGCAGCCGATCGATCAGCGGTGACCACAGGAACTTGAAGGCGTATGGCGTCCCGACCAGGGCGAAGGCGCCGATGGCTGCACGGCTCACGCCGGCGGTGGCGAACCAGGCTGACAGTGTCGAAAAGGTCAGCAGCAGCGGGATGCCGCTGGCGAAGCCGAGCGGCAGGATCAGCAGCACGCGCCGATCGGTGTAATCCGCCAATGAACGCCGCCAGGGATTCATGCCCTTCGCTTCGCTTGTCACACCCTGTAATCCCGGCATGCTGACTTTATATCACCTGAAATGCCGATATCGCACGTAAAATCGCGATTTCCTGTCTGCTACGGTTGTCGCCGCGAAGGCGGGAGGGAAAATCAAGGGAAAGAATTCTCAGGGGTGTCTTTGACTGAAACGGTTATGGGCGCAATCTTTGCCGCGGCCGAAGTGTCACGGGCGAACAGGACACAGGAACCGTCGCGATAGATCTGCTTCCACCCGGGTTGCGCGATGACCAGTTTGTACGGGGGGTCGTTCTTTTGCCCGACGAGGACGAAATCGTGCGGATAGTTGGCCAGGGTTTCTTTGCCGGCGACTTTCCCATTGGCGAACGCCAGGTAATCGTCAATAACCTTGGGCGGATACACGGTGTCGTAGCGCCCGTCGATGAAGACCTTGCTCGCGGGCGGCATGTGCCAGATGACGTACTCGCCCCATTGGAAGTCGGCCAGGATGTTGCCGCTCAAGCGATGCTCCTTCATGTAGGAGATTGCGCCGACCGGATAAGGATCGTTTGCCGCCATCTTTTTCGAGAAGAGCCCGGTCAGGATCAGCAACTCAAACGCCGCAACCGCGACCATCAACTGATTTATCGTTGCAGAGCGCTCTTTCGCATGCGCCACCGGCAACCCCAAGCGCTCGCGACGAGCCTCGAGCGCCAGCGTCGTATGCCGCGCGAGCGGAGTAACCGTGGCGATCACTGCAAGCGGAAGATTTCTGACCGCAAGCAACGCGGCTGCGATCATCAGAGCCGCGATGGAAATCAGCGCAATGTCGCCACCGCGTGGCGTCTGAATGAAGGTCACACCGAGCGCCACGAACATCGCTAACGCCAGGATCTTGCAGGCGACGCCCCACCCGTGGCTCTGTCTCCAGTGGAAAAGCAATGACTGTGGGAGCGATAGCCAATCGACGATGGCCGTGCGCGTGTGAGGGTTCTGAAGCGCATGGAGGACGGCCTGCCAGGTACCGACGCCGTACGGAGTCGCGAGCGTCGCTATCGTGGAAGCGGCGGTGATCGCCAACAGCCACATCGCCCGACGCATCCCGCGGCCAAGGACCAGGTCCTGACCGAATACCACGGCGGTGAACGTGCCCAGGGCGGCGAGACCCATGATGAAGCCGCCATGCAAATTCGCCCAGATCGCGAGAATCGGAATCGCGAGCCATACGGGGGCGCGGCCACGATAGTTGTACCGCGAAAGAATCGCGAGCAGGGCACTCATCAGGGCAAATGTGAAGATCTGAGGTCTGAACTGGATGTGCATAGCCAACGGCGCGCTTGCGGCGATCAGGATTGCGAACTGGACGCGCGCCGGCGATTCGGTTTCCTCCATTGCCACCGCGAGGAAAAGGATCGTCGCAGCGGAGCAGGCGAACTTCATCAGGTTGAGTCCGACCGTGCCGAAAGCGTTGTATATCGCACCCATCAGAACTTCGGTCAGCCATTCATGGTTGAGCCACAGATGCCCCGGCGCCGAATACGAATACTGATCGTAAAAAATCAGGCGCCGCTGCGCGAGCACGTCCTGTCCGAATCGCACGTGCCCCCATAGGTCCGGGTCCGCCAGCCGCGTCGAATCCGCAACGACGATGGCTATGAAGATTAAGGCAGGTGAGTAATGGAGAAGTGAGACCCTCTTCAGCCGCGACGGCGCCGCCGTTTCGACGTTTATCGATCCGGCAGCCGGCGCACCAACCCCCCGACTTGCGCTCATTGCGAAGGTTCCGCAGAGCTATACGGCTTCGCCACCCCGCTCTCCATCCTCCTCGGCGATGACCGTATCACAACAACTGTCCATTTGCCTCTTCCTTGCGCGTCTGCGTCAAATTCCCACGGCGCCGTGCGCTGCTGACTTCATATCGCCTGAAATGCCGATATCGCGCGTAAACGTCTTCACGATCCGTTCGGCTCGGACAGCGCTTCCTTGATCGCGATTCCCGGTCTGCTACGATTGTCGCCGCTATGGGCGCCTCTTCACCAACCGGAAATAGTTTCAGGCCGCGGCTGACGCAGGACGAGAAAACCGCGGAAACGCGGCGCCGCCTTCTCGACGCGGCTATTGTGTGCCTGATCGATCGCGGCTACGCGAACACGACGACTTCCGAAATCGCGGAGTGCGCCGGCCTTTCCCGCGGTGCACAGCTCTACCATTTCCCCAAGAAAGAGGAATTGCTCACCAGCGCGGTCGAGCACCTTTTCGGGTTGATGTTCGGCGAGATGAAGGAGAAGGTCAGCCGCCTGACCAGTGAGAATGATCGGCGCACCGTGGCGATCGATTTGTTGTGGGAGATTGCCAACGGCCGGCTGGCGACCGCATGGCTCGAGCTGGTTGTCGCGAGCCGCACCGATTCGTATCTGCGCGAGTCGGTGAGCGCAGCGAACGATCGGATGGCGGATTTCATCGATCAATCCTTCAAGGAACTCTTCCCGCGTCCCGATTCGGCCGGCGCCGACTATGAGCTGATCCCGCACATCGCGTTCCTGATCCTCGAAGCGATGGCTCTCCAGGGCAAGACGATGAACCCGAAGCTGACGGCGAGAGTCCTGGATGCGCTCAAGGCTGTGAAGCTGTAGCCGCGCCGTCCGGGCGCCGTACTATTTCTCCGCCGGACGAATTTTCATCGCGACCATCTCGCTTGCCCGCTTCGCCTGCGCTTGCAAGAAAGCGAAATCCCTTACCTGGGAACCGTCGGGCTTGCGCCGTCGCCCTGGTAGCCGGATCGCGCCAGGTAGCGGGCGGGGAAACGACTGTTGAAGACGAACCCGGCAATCAACAATGCCGTCGGCAGCGCAAATCCGGGTACCAGCTTGCCGAAGTTGCCGCCGATGACGACGCCGGTCACAGCGAAGCCGACGTTGACGGTCATCAGTCCGCACCAGACAAGAGTCATCACCAGGTTAAGCCGGATGAAGATCGGATGATCCCAAAATTCGGACGGCGCGTTTTCGCGGGCGTAGGCGGCGGTGAACGGATGGCCGATCACGACCGAGCTCCACGCGGCAACCGCGAAGCATGACCAGATGACGACCACGTTGTAGGCCGGGAACACGGTCGAGTGCAGGCCTATCATCAGGACTGAGCCGATCACGAAGAAGGTCAGCGTGGTCCAGTCCATCAGTCTGATCGAGATGCCGCGGCGCAGCCGCACGGCGATAAATACCAGACAGAGGATTAACCCGCCGCCGGTCGCCACGCGCCAGTGATTGGCGCCGGAAGCAAAGCCGTAGAGGACAAAGGGCCCGAACGACATCAGGCCGATTGCAACGCCCGAAAGTTTTTTATGTTCCGCCACGCGCGCGCCCTCCTTCACTGACAATCGCGCCGAAACCCGGTGCAGGGGCTGGCGCCTGCGCGCGGCGGGCGATGTCGGCCAACAGCAGGAGCATCGCGAGGGGTGCGATTGGAATCATCGCGCGACCGGCGAGTGAGCGCGCGAACAGCGGCAGGAGCCAGAGGAAGGCGAGCAGCGATTTTTCCCACGGGAGGAAACCCGAGCGCCGGCCTTCAATCGCAATCCATGCTATGGGCAGCGCAAGCACGACCAGGTCGTAGTCCATTATGTAGGGCGTCGCCAGCAATATGCCGGTTGCGAGCGCGGCGGCGTGAAGCTCGAATTTCGCGGTTCGCCGCCATATCCAGATGACGGCGAGCGCGGTTATCAAGCTTACCGCGGCTTGGAAGGCGTAAGATGCCGCGACATCGAATCCCAACAGGCGCGCGGCCGCGAAGCCGCTCTGTAGCTTCTCGAATCCGCTGCCGCCCTGCTCGAGCACGACGTGGCGGGTAAAGCTGACGCTGGCAAAAAAAGCCTGCCAAGTTTGTTCACCGAATATCGCGAGTGACAGAGCTGCGAACAATACCACCGTGACCGACGCCGATCCGATCGCGCGCCAGCGGCCGGTGGCGAGTAGAAATATCGGCACGAGCACGCCGTATTGCGGCTTGTAACTCATCAGTCCGAACATCACGCCGGCAAGAATCGGGCGTCGCTTAAGCGTCAGCAGGGCGGCTCCGAGCAAAGCGAGAGTGAGAAATCCATTCTGCCCGTTGGTCAGATTGACCAGCGCGCCGGGAAAAGCGATCGCGAGCCAAAGCGAATCGCGCTCGGGGTCGATCTTCCACAAGACTCCGAAATAAGCGGCGAAGCTTGCCGCGGTCCATGCGATCAAAGACCAGGCGTACGGCAGCATCGCCAGCGGCAACACTATCAGCAGATACATTGGCGGGTAGTGAAAGCCGGCAAAGCCAAGCGCCGGGTCGGCTACCGCCGAGCGTTCGACGGTCCACAGGCGTGCGACGTTGTAAACGGCGGCCGGAGCGCCGTGGAGCGTCAGCCACGACGCAGACCACGGGTCGATGAAGTCGGCGCCGATGGCATGTCCGGCGGGATCGACGAGACCTTTGCTGCGCATCAGCCAGACGACGGCGCTTATGGCGTAAGCTGCGAGGAACAGTTTCGGATATATGACGAGGCGCCGGCGTGTGAGCCACGGCGCTCGTCTGAAGAAGTCGAGTATCGAACTACCCACTAACCTCCGCGCGAGTCTACCCCATAACTGCAATCGACGGCCAGCGGCTCCGCTGCGGGCAATCCAGCGCAAGACGCATCCCTGCCAAAGCGCTATAAGGGTCTGGGCCGGCTAAGCGCCGCGAGGAGAATAACAGATGCTAGGCGACTACCCAGTGATAGCGATGATCGCGACGACGCAGCCGGAGCGCGCCAAACACTTCTATTCGGACGTGCTGGGGCTCAAGCTGGTCGAAGACGGATGGTTCGCGATTGTGTTCACGGCCGGAGGCACGAGGCTCCATATTCAGAAGGTGAAGCAGTTTTCGCCTTTGCCGTTCACGGCGATGGGCTGGACCGTCGCCGACATCGCCGCGACCGTGGCGAGACTCGCGCACAAGGGCGTCAAGTTCGAGCGTTACAAAGAGATGCCGCAAGATGACGCCGGCGTCTGGACGACTCCGGATGGCACTAAGGTATGCTGGTTCAAGGACCCCGACGGCAATACTCTGTCGCTAACTCAGTTCCCTTCGAAGTGAGTAGTCCGACGCGTCAGCGGCGGGCGTCGGCACCGCGGGATACCTCCATCCAGGCGTTGATCAGATCGTCGGCCTCGTCGGGCTCGAGGCGGCCATCTTTCACGGCGGCGAGAATCTCAAGGATCGCGTCATCGCGACTCAGTTTTTCAGTTGCGCCGGGGGTGAATTTCGCCGACTGACTATCGGAGGCCGGCGTTTCAGCATCCGACTGAGTATTCGATTGAGTAGTTGATCCGGTCGCTGACTGAGTAGTGCTGCCGGCCCGATCATGCGAACGGTCGCGCACGTTGCGCGCGGCTTCGCGGATCTTGTCGCGCATCTCGCGCGCGGCGTGGCGCACCCGCTCGCGCATCTCGTGGCGCGCCTCGCGCGATCCGCCGCGCACGGCATCCGCCACCAGGTCGCCGATTTCCTTGCCCAGCTTCGCGAGCCTGTCGCCGACATCGCCGGGAACCGACTCTTCGATTTCGGCAACCGCCCGCTCGACTTCGTGGAGTCCCTCGCTGACGCTGCGTTTCACGTCGCGGGTAACTTCGCGCACGATGGTGCTGGACATCCCGCCGCTCTCGGCAACGAACTGGCCGGCGGCGTCGAGCACGCTGCGCACAAAGGCGGGAATCTCGCCGCCAAGCTCGTCGGCGAGATCCTCGAACGGGGCGGAGAATGCGCCGCTCATGCGCGAGCGGTAGCCGCGGCCGGAGAAATCGCGCTCGCGCGCGTCGGCGCTCGCGACAATCACGTCGGCGCCGCGAGTCTCAACGGCAAGTTTCAGGCGCGCACCCGAGGCCGGGTCGGGACCGATCGGACCGTGAACATGATTGCGGCCGAGCCACTTGAGTCCTGCGGCGTCGACGCCATAGGTGCGGATTCGGCCCCATCCCGCGGAGGCGTCGAGCTCGAGCGAGGCGTTCGCTTCCACTTCCACGTTGACCCGTCCGCGGCTTCTGACGCTCCAGGTTTTATCGGCCGGAAAGGGACCGGCGAGATAGACCGCGCCGCCCACGTCTTCGAGGTTGAGCGCGCCGCCGACGCGGCCGATCCGCGCGCTGCCGCCGACAAAGCCCACCGCGATTTCGCCGGCGATACTGTCGGCCGCGAGCTTGCCGCCTATTTTGCCGATCCGGATTGCGCCAGACAGATTCGAGGCGCGCACTTTGCCGCCGACGACGCCGGCCTCGACGTGGGCGCCATCTTCGATTTCGAGATGTCCACCGACGATGCGGGCGATGAACGGCCCGTGCAGGCCAAGCAGCCGCGCGCCGCCGGCTATTTTTTCGATCGCCACTTCGCCGTCGATGGCGCGGCAATCGAATTCGCCGGCGACCAGGCTGAAAGCGATCGCGTGGGCGGATTCAACCGAGAGCGCGCCGCGGACTTTGAGGCCTTCAACCGAACCGGCTTCCTTGATGGAGACGTTGCCGCTGACGGTGTCGCGAATGGAAATGGCGCCGATGCGGCGCGCGTGGAGATTGCCGCGGACGCGCTTGACGGCGAAGGGGGTGGCGAGATCGGAGACGTTCAGGTCGCCGGCAAGATCTTCGACTTCGACGGTGACGCCGGCGGGGACCGCGATGGTGGCGTTGCCGCGCAGCGTCATTTCGGCGACGCCCGCGTCGCGAGCGAGCTCGGGCGCGGTGTTGGTATCGATCTCGACGGCAGAACGGTTTGCGCCGGAGATTTTCAGATTTCCGGCAGCGCGCAGGATGCGGATCGATTCAACTCCTTCAAGCGTCGTGATGGCCATAGCGGATTTCCTCCGTTGATTTTGCTTGATTGACTGTTCAGTCGTCTTTTGAGCCGGGCTCGTTGAGCGCGGCGAGTGCTTCCGCTGGCGTGAGCTTGCCGCCCTTCAGATCGGCCAGGACCGAGCGGCGCCGCGAGCCGTCGTCGCCGGAAGCCGCGGCCTCGGGAGCGGACTTGGCGGAGTAGCCGAGCGCGGTGATGACTTCGTCGAGGCGCGCGCGCACGGTCGGGTATGAGACGCCGAGTTCACGCTCGACTTCGCGGATTACGCCGCGGTTCTTGACGAAGACCTCGACGAAATCAATCTGCGCACCGCTGAGCTTGAGCAGGGCGGGCGGGGCGAATTCGCCATCGATCGAGATCGAGCAGTCGGGGCATCGCAGGCGCGCGACGGTGAGATTTCCGTCGCATGATGGGCATTTAAGAATTATTGGCCGCATGATGAGTAAGATTCGCCTAAATATTAAGATTGTCAAGTTCAGATTAAGATTCTTAATTTTTCATTGAAACCGCGGATGGCAAGCGGGCTTGCCTGAATCGCAGGCGACAGAGCCGCGATGCGCGCCGCAAGCCGTCTTTTTCACCTATTGATTTCGACGCAAAACGAGCAATTCATACAACTGGTTGTGGTTCTTGGACGACCATGCTCTATCGGTAGTTTCGTTCCGTCAAAATTAATTTTCACTGGACACCGGGGTCGTGGCAAAAGCACGAGTAGTCCGCTTTCGAGTGAGGCGTGCAGTATCGTGACTTTGTGCATGCTGTTCGCGTAGCACAGCAAATCCGCCGGGGGCAGGCTGAACAGTTCATCCCCGAACGCGGAACCAGCCAAGCCCTGACCTCTTCCCGATTCTCTAAGCATGCGGCACGGGGTGCTGCTGGCTCAGGCAATGAACCGAGCCGAGGCCCCAGACCAGGTCCGTCGAGGGGACGGCGACGACGCGGCGGCCGGGGAAGAGTCGGGAGAGCGTCGCGGCCGCGACGGAATCCCGCGGGGATTCGAAGGTCGGCATCAGGACTGCGCGGTTGGCTATATAGAAGTTCGCGTAGGAGGCGGGCAGGCGCGTGCCGTCGTAGATGACGGCCGGTGGCATCGGGAGAGTTTCGATGTTGAAGGGGCGGCCGTCCTGATCGCGCATCGCGCGGAGGCGGTTAAGGTTGTCGCGCAGCGTCGTGTAGTTCACGTCGGCGGGGTCGTCCTCGAGGACAGTGACGATAGTGTCGGGGGCGACGAAGCGCGCGAGGTCGTCGATGTGGCCGTCGGTGTCGTCGCCGGCGATTCCGTCGCCGAGCCACAGCACGTTGGTCACGCCGAGATATGTGCGGAGGTAATCCTCGATGTCGGCGCGGCTGAGCGCGGGATTTCGATTCGGGTTGAGCAGGCATGACTCGGTGGTGAGCACGGCGCCGGCGCCGTTGACGTCGATCGAGCCGCCTTCGAGCACGATTCCCGGTTCGATCACTTCGAAGCCGTAGCGGAGCCCTAGCTTTTGCGGGACGACGTCGTCGAGATCGAATGCGCCGTACTTCCGGCCCCACGAGTTGAAGCGCCAGTCGAGCGCGATCTGATTTGGGCCGACGGGCGAATCGGTTGCGAGGCGGTTGACAAAAATGGGACCGTGGTCGCGCGCCCATGCGTCGTTGGTGGGCAGATAAAATATATCGACAGCCCGAATCGCCGCGCCGTCGTTATTGCCCTGGCGGCGGGCCGCGTCGCGAATCATCACACGCACTTCATCGATCTGCGTTTCATTTTCGTTGTTGACCATCAGGCGGACGGGCTCGAATTGCGCGATGGCCGCGACCATATCCGCATAGATCGGTGGGATAACGTCGAACTTGCCGGGCCAGGTGTCGAGATTGTGCGGCCATGCGAGGTAACAGGCGAGATGCGGCGCCCATTCGGGCGGCATCCGGTAGGCCGCGAGCAGGCGGCGATGCTCAGGTGAAATGGGATTCACGGTTACGATCGAAAGCGGCGCGTCAGGTCCGCGTAGGCGTCGATTCGGCGATCGCGCAGGAAGGGCCAGTTGCGGCGGACTTCCTCGATCTTGGCCAGGTCGCATTCGACGACCAGCGTTTCCTCGTCGGTGGTGCTTGCGCGCGCGATGACCTCGCCCGATGGATCGGCGACGAATGAAGCGCCCCAGAATTCGAGTTCACCCTCGACGCCGACGCGATTGACGGCCGCGACGAAGACGCCGTTGGCGATGGCGTGGCTGCGCTGGATCGTCTCCCAGGCGTTTTGCTGTTTGGGACGGACTGTTTCCGGCTCGCCATGCCACCATCCGATCGCGGTCGGATAGAACAGGATCTGCGCGCCAGCCATCGCGGTGAGCCTGGCCGCCTCGGGGAACCATTGATCCCAGCATACGAGCACGCCGAGCGGGCCACGCGAGGTGGGGTGCGCGACGAAATCGAGATCGCCGGGGGTGAAGTAGAATTTTTCGTAATAGCGGGGATCGTCGGGGATATGCATCTTGCGGTAGCGGCCGACGATTTTCCCGGCCTCATCGATAACAGCGGCAGCGTTGTAATAGAGGCCCGCCGCGCGGCGCTCGAAGATCGACGCGACGATGATGATTTTCCGCGCCTTTGCCACGGCGCCGAGCGCTTCGGTGGTGGGTCCGGGAATCGGTTCGGCGAGATCGAAAAATTTCGGGTCCTCGGTCTGACACGGGTAGTGCGCGCCGAACAGCTCCTGGGTGCAGACGATTTGCGCGCCGCGCCGGGCGGCCTCCTCGATTTTGGCGATTGCCTTGTCGAGATTGAGACGCGGCTCGGGCGCACAGCTCATCTGGAGGAGGCCAATAGCGACCTTGTCGGCGCGCGATCCCATGACAATTGTGATAGCAACCGCGCGCCGCGCACGCCATCACCCCTGGCGTCTTCCGACGCTCGAAGACTCGCGTCGGTTGCAGCACAATCGAGTTACATGGGGCACGAAAAATTTTCGTCATTGGCAGTTGCATGAACGGCGCTGTGATATTCTAATAAAGCGCGCAAAAGGAACGCGCGTTTGGAGTAATTTATCGGAACTGCCCGCCGCTGATAGCCGGGTCCTGCGCAAGGGAAGGCCGCGAACCCCGCCAGGTCCGGAAGGAAGCAACGGTACCGGCTGACACCCTGTGCCGCAGGGGTGCCTGGCTATCATTCGACGGGCAGTTCCAGTGCGAAAAGATTTCGCGATGGCCGAATCCCTAACGACACATCTCGTACTCGCGCGCAAATGGCGGCCGGAGCGCTTCTCGGAGCTGGTGGGCCAGGAGCACGTGACGCGCACGCTCAGCGAAGCGCTGAAGCGGGGCCGAATAGCGCACGCGTTTCTATTCACCGGGATTCGCGGCGTCGGCAAGACCACGGCGGCACGAATTCTCGCGCGATGCCTCAATTGCGAGAAGGGTCCGACCGCGGAGCCGTGCGGCGAATGTGCGGCGTGCGTGGAGATTCGCGGCGGCCGCTCGCTCGACGTCAGTGAGATCGACGGCGCTACATACCGCAAGATCGAGGACGCGCGCGCGATAATCGAAAACTTGAGCTACCGCCCGGCGCGCGACCGCTTCAAGATTTACATTATCGACGAGGCGCATCAGCTGACCGATTCGGCCTTCAACGCGCTGCTGAAGACGCTCGAGGAGCCGCCGCCGCACGTCAAGTTTATCCTCGCGACGACCGAGCCGCAGAAGATGCCGGAGACGATCCTGTCGCGCCTGCAGCGCTACGACTTTCGGCGCATCCCGTACGCCACGATTCTCGAGCGGCTGAAGGATCTCGCACGGCGCGAAGGGCTCGAGGTCGAGGAGAGCGCGCTGCGGCTGCTCGCGCGCGAGGCCGGCGGCAGCATGCGCGATGCGGAGCGGATGCTCGAGACCGCGATGGCAACGGCAACGGCGTCGGGCAAGGTGACGGAGGCCGAGGTGGCATCGTCGCTCGGCGTCGCGAGCCGGACTACGGTTTTGAAACTGGCCGACGCGATTTTGGAGAAGAACGCGGCCGGAGCGCTCGCGCACGTGCGCGAGCTTAAGAGCCGCGGCGCAAACCTTGAATCGCTGGGGCGCGATCTGCTCGAGACGTTCAGAAATCTCGCGGTCGCGAAACTTCCCGCAAGCGACGCGGACAGCCCGCTCGACGATATTCCCGATCACGAAGTGACGGAGCTCAAGCGGCTGGCCGCGGGCGCGAGCTCGCGCGACCTCATGCGGCTGTTTCGTCTGATGGCCGATTCGCAGGAACAGATTCTTCGCTCGCCGTATCCCGACCTGCTGCTCGAAATGGCGGTGGTACGGATGGCGTCGCTGGCGGCGGTGATCGACGCCGACGAGTTGCTGCGTGCGATCGGCTCGGACAAGACTGCGGCGCCGCCGGCCTCGGGGACTCCACCCGCGCCGTCCGGCGGCGGCTCGAGCAGCCGGGGCGCGGCGAAGCCGGAGGCCGCATCGAAGGAACAATCCAGTGGTGCGCGGCGGCTGCGCGTCGAGGGCGAAGTCAAGGCCGATGCGCCGCTTCGCCACGAGGTTCAAGACAACAGCCCGCGTGAACTTCCCGAGCTGCGCGATTTCATCCGGGGCCGACGCGCTGCGCTGGCCGGTTTCATGGAGCAGGGCGCGGGACTTGTGCTCGACGGCGATCTGCTGACGGTCACGGCGCGAAACGACATTTACGTCCGCTATCTGAACGACAACAAGACGGTGATTGCGGAGCTTGCGAGCGAGCATCTTGGCCGCGCGATTCGAGTCGAGCTTTCGACCAACGGGGTGGCGAAGCTTGCTGCTGCCGGCCGCGCTACGATCCCGCTCGGCGGCAACGGCCTGACGCGAGAATTGCCGTCTGCAGCGGCGGCGGATACAAATAATCCGATTGCGACGAAGAACGCGCAAAAAGAGACGGCGGCATCGAAGCCTGTTGAACCAACCGGAGAAATCGCGCCGACGCCGCCGGCGATGGATGCTGCGCGGCGCGCAGCGACACCCGAGGAACGGCAAGCGGTGCTTGCGGATCCCGCGGTGCGAAGAGTGTTTGATACGCTGGACGCGCGGCTGGTGGAACTCAGGATACCGAATCTCGCGCCGGCTTCGGCGAGGGAAGGCGGCGACCCGGAATCAAGGTAGTACGCCGCGCAGGGGAGCACGCGGCAAGGAGCAATCAGAATGGCAGAAATAGACTTGTCGGCATTGATGCAGCAGGCGCAAGCGCTGCAGTTGCGAATGAAGGAGATGCAGGAAACGGCGTCAGCCAGAACCGTTGAGGCTCAATCGGGCGGCGGGATGGTGCGCGTGGTCGTTGACGGCTCGCTGCGCCTGCGCAAAATAGAAATCGATGCCGCGATCGTCGCGGCCAACGACAAGTCGATGCTCGAAGATCTGATCCTGGTCGCCGTTAACGACGGGATGGCGCGCGCGCAGAGGATGCTCGCCGACGAGATGGGCAAGCTCGGTCCGCTCCAGGGTCTGCAGATCCCCGGCTTCGGCACCGAATGACGGAGCGCGGGATGCCGGAAAACCTGAAGCGCCAGGACGGCCTGCCGCCTGCGATGACGCGGCTTGTCAAAGAACTGTCGCGGCTGCCCGGGATCGGCGAGAAGACAGCGTCGCGGCTGGTGTTCAATCTGCTCAATCGGCCGCGCGACCAGGTGATCGCGCTGGCCGAAGCGCTGCTCGAAATGAAAGAGCGTGTCGGTCTGTGCTCGGGATGCTTCGGGCTGTCGGACCATCCACGCTGTCAGATTTGCGACGACGAGGGACGCGAACGGGAGGTGATTTGCGTAGTGGAAGGGCCGGCGGACTTAATGGCTATCGAGCGAGCCCGCAGTTTTGGAGGCGTGTATCACGTGCTCAATGGCGCGCTCGCACCGTTGGACGGCATCGGCCCCGACGACATCAAGATGAAAGAACTGATTGCCCGCGTGAGCCCGCCCGCGGTCGTTCGCGAGGTGATAATCGCGACCAATGCGACCGTCGAGGGCGAGGCGACCGCGCTTTACATCGCGCGCGCGCTGAAACCGCTCGGCGTGAGGACGACGCGGCTGGCGCGCGGACTGCCAGCCGGCGGCGACCTCGAATACAGCGACTCCGCGACTCTGACCAGTGCGCTCAGCGGCCGCCGCGAACTCTAGCCCACGTGCAAACAGTCTTCGGCCAACCCATCAGGTCAGGAACGGCGGCGCGTGCGCGACGGCAATCGTGGCTCGGCGCGTGCGCGGCGATATTTGCGATAGCACTGTCGGCGTGCGGTCCGTCAAAGCCGTTGACGCCGGCAGAGAGGGGGCGAATCGCGTACGTGACCACCTGCATGGTTTGCCATAACCGCGATCCCAACCTGGCCGGCAGCAAGGGACCGGCGATCGCGGGTTCATCGCGCGAGTTGGTTGCCGATCGCATTCTGTATCTCAAGTATCCGCCCGGATACAAACCCAAGCGCACGACGCATAACATGCGTGCGCAGCCTCAGCTTAAGAATAAGATCGACGACTTGGTGGCTTTTCTTGCCGAGGCAGCGAAGAAGAAATGAAGCAGCCGCGGTTGGCGCTGCTTATGCTTTCTTTTTAGCGAGAAACTTCGGCTGAACTCGAAATTAGGTGATGGGCGGTTTTGAAATTGTGAGGTGGACTAGGCCGGACTAGCCGGGACGAAGCGGGACCGAAATTCGGTAGTGTATCCTCAACTCCGAATCGGGCGTAGGATTTTACGGTCGATCTTTACCCACAACCGGGCGCCGTATCGCATTTGGCGTCTCCGCCCGAAAGGATATTTCGCCATGGCTTTTGAACTTCCAAATCTCCCATACAGTATGGACGCGCTGAAACCCCATATCTCCGCCGAGACGCTCGAGTATCATCACGGCAAGCATCACAAGGCCTACGTCACCAAGCTCAACGAACTGGTGGTGGGCACCAAATTCGCGAGCGCTTCGCTCGAAGAGATTGTGAAGACGGCGGAACCGGGGCCGCTCTTCAACAGCGCGGGGCAGCATTGGAATCATTCCTTCTACTGGAAATCCTTGAGTCCGAAGGGCGGCGGCGAACCCGGAGGTCCGGTCGCCGATGCGATCAAAAAAGGCTTCGGCAATTTCGATGCGTTCAAGAAAAAATTCAGCGAGGTTGCCGCTGGTCACTTCGGCAGCGGATGGGCGTGGCTGGTGCGCGCGAAGGACGGCTCGCTGCAAGTCATCGCGACCCATGACGCGGGATGCCCGATACGCGAAGGTCAGACCCCGATAATCACCTGCGACGTTTGGGAGCATGCGTACTACATTGACTATCGCAACGCGCGTCCCAAGTACGTCGAGGCGTGGTGGGAACTGGCCAACTGGGATTTCGCAAACGCGAATTTCAAATAGTCAACAGTCAAGGCGCGACGCCTTCGCCCAGGATGCGATCGCTTATCTGTGCTCGAACGATTGCCGCGTGACGCCGGGCGCGATTATTGCGGTTTACGGACGCGCGTGAGACGCGCGCCGGATTCAACTGTGCGCGGCCGCGGCGTGTGAATCCGCCAAGTGGAGCTG